>JADCEN010000062.1 GCA_020250175.1 Rhodobacter sp. | reverse complement strand
ATCCTGCGCGGCCGTCTTGGCGAATGTCGCGCAGGATCGTGTTGCGTGCGGCCGCGGCCGGGCAATCCTCGCGCCAGCGCCGCCCGTTCTTGCGGATCGGGATGATGGCAGTCGCGTTGCGGTCGGGAGCGGCAACTTGACCGGGACCTTGACCGGCAGGCACAGCCGGATCGCCGTGTCCGGCAAAACCACAGGCCTGCCCATCTTCCCGGCAGACCCCGCGCGCCACTGCATCTGTGGATCGATCAGGATCAACATCGACCCTTGGCGCTCAAGCGCGCGGTTCTGCGCCGGCCAGTTGGTGGTACGGTGGCGGGGCGTTGTGGCTTGCTCATGACGGCCGTCCAACCAACTGGATTGGTCAAGGGAGTCCTCAAACCAAAGACTTCTGCAACAAGGCCATACCAAGGCAGAACTGGAAATTCCAAACCGAGAAACCCCCGAACAGCGCGCAGCTATTGGCAACTCCCTGCCGGGCGGGGTAGGCAGGGCGCGGAGTTTTCGACGGAGCCTGCAAGTGACCCCCCATATCGGTGCCAAACCCGGCGACATCGCCGAAACCGTCCTGCTGCCCGGCGACCCCTACCGGGCGCGTTGGGCGGCGGAGACATTCCTGGATAACCCGCGTCTGGTGAACGAGGTGCGCGGGATGCTGGGCTATACCGGCACCTGGCAGGGGCATCCGGTGACGATCCACGGCACCGGCATGGGCATGCCGTCGCTGTCGATCTATGTGAACGAGCTGATCCGCGATTTCGGCGCGAAAACCCTGATCCGCATCGGCTCTGCCGGGGGGATGCAGCCGCAGGTCAAGGTCCGGGATATCGTGCTGGCCATGTCCGCCACCACCCTGTCCACCCCGTCACGCGGCATCTTCCGCGAGTTGAACTTCGCCCCCACCGCCGATTTCGGGCTGCTGCACGCGGCCTGGCAGGCTGCGCGCGACAGGGGTATTCCTGCCCATGCGGGCGGCATCTATTCGTCGGATGTGTTTTATGACGAACGCCCCGACCTGAACGACCAGTTGCAGCGCCACGGCATCCTCTGTGTCGAAATGGAAGCCGCTGAGCTTTATGCGCTTGCCGCCCGCTACGGCCGGCGCGCCCTGGCAGTGCTGACCATTTCCGACCACCTGCTGACGCAGGAGGCGCTGCCAGCGGCCGACCGCGAGCGCAGCTTTGGCGATATGGTGCAGATCGCCCTGACGGCGGCCTTCGCATGAAGCGCCGCCAGTTGGGCACGGGCGGCCCGCAGGTTTCTGCCATCGGGCTGGGCTGCATGAGCTTTGGCGGCATCTTCGGGCCAACCGACGAAGCTGCAAGCCAGCGCTGCCTGGACGCCGCGATTGACCATGGCATCGATTTTCTCGACATCGCCAATATCTACGGCATGGGCCTGTCGGAAAGCGTTGTGGGCCGGTTCCTGAAGCGCCGCCGCGCCGATGTAAAGATCGCCACCAAGGCCGGGATCGTCAGCGGCCCGAACCGGCGGTTCGACAATTCGGAACCCTATCTTCGTGCCGAACTGGACGCGTCGCTGCAACGGCTGGGGGTAGACCAAGTGGACCTGTTCTACATCCACCGCCGGGAAGAGGCGCGCCCGATCGAAGAGGTGGCCGAAACCCTGGGCCGCCTGATCGACCAGGGCAAGATCGGCGGCTATGGCCTGTCCGAGGTTTCGCCCGGCACGCTGCGCCGCGCCCATGCGGTGCGGCCCTGCCGCGCCGTACAGAACGAATATTCGCTGTGGTCCCGCCAGCCGGACCTGGGGCTGATCCAGACCTGCGCCGGGCTTGGCGTGGCCTTCGTGCCCTTCTCTCCGCTGGCGCGCGGCGTCTTCGGTGACCCGCCGGTTGATCCGCGCGCCCTGCCGCCCGGTGATTTCCGCCTGCAGATTCCGCGCTTTCACGAACCGGACTGGTCGCTCAACACCGCGCAGATCGCCGGTTTCCGCGCCTTTGCACAGGAACGCGGCTGGAATGTTCCTGCCGCTGCCCTGGCCTGGGTGCTGGACCGGGGTCCGCACCTGATCCCGATTCCCGGCACCCGCAGGGCGGAAAACCTGATGGCCTGGATCACCGCCGACCGGATCGCCTTCACGGACGAAGACCGGGCCGAGATTGACCGCCTTTTGCCGGTGGGCTTTGCCCATGGCGACCGCTACGGGCCCGATCAGGCCGCGATGGTAGAACGCTATTGCTGACGGCGCGGGCCGCGCGCCTCAGACCCCATGCGTGCGGTCATATCCGTTGCGTGCAGGCCTGACCCAGCCCTGTGGCGGGGACGGGGGCGCAAACACCTTGACCAGCAGCGGATGGCAGGCCGCCACATCCGATGAATGTTCGGTCGAACAATCGCCCCCGGGACAGGCCGAAAGCGCGCCCAGCAGATCGATCTCGGCAAAGAATTCGATGTAATCGCCGGGGCGCACCGGGCTGGCCTTCATGAAGTATTGCCCGGTATCGCGGGTGAACCCGGTGCACATGAAGACATTCAGCACATCATGCACATGGCCTTCCGCCTGATGCAGCGGCAGGCCGGTTGCCGCCGCCAGCGCGCGGGTCAGGTTGGAATGGCAGCAATGGTGATACTGCCCGCCGTGGGACAGCAGGTTATGCGTGTAGGGGTCGCAGCGCGTGCCGATCACATCATGCACCGCCCCGCCGAAGCTGTCGAAGCCGTACCAGTCCAGCGTGTCGTCCGTGATTGTCGCCAGGGGGCGCAGATGCGGGAAGGATGACCACATCCGATCCCCGGAGGACAGATGCGTGCCATGCAGCGCGCGCGTCTTGCCGGAATAGAACCGTTCGGACAGGTCGGCGGCATTCCACAGGTTCAGATCGCCCACCTGCGGCCCCTCCACGCTGACGATGCGAAAGAAATGCCCCGCCGGAACGCGGAACGCGGCGGCATCGCGCGGCGGCACCAGGGTTTCCCCGGTCTTGACCCACCCGTCGCGCGCCGCCCGCAGGGCCGCAAGGTCGGGCTTTGGCAGCGCATCAACCGGGTAACAGATGACCGGGCGCGCGGCCTTGCGCGCCCCGGCGTCGGCTGGGGCCGGATGAACGGGGCGCTCAGGTTTCAACGGGCAAGCTCCTGACTGGGCACAAGGCGTGGCCGGTCAGACGGTGTCGTCACGGCGCGGCCCTGTCAAGGCGGGGCGGACAGTCTGGACCACCCCTCAGGCCATGGGCTGGCTGTTTCGTTCCACATGCGCCGCGAAACGGTCCAGAATGGCCTGCCAGCCCTGCCGCTGCTGATCTTCCGTATGCTCTGTTTCGGCATCAAACGTGACACGCACGGTCACGCCGCTTTCCCCTGCAATAAACTCCACAATGCAGGCACGGTCGCCAAAGGTGTATCCGATCCGCTCCAGCGGCACGATTGCGGTATAGGTCCCGGCAAAATCAAAGCCGAAGCTGCCGTCTTTGGCTTCCATCCGTGACAGGAACGTCCCGCCGGGGCGCAGATCAACCGTTGCCCGTGTCGTATGCCAGTCGTCCGAGGCGGCATTCCAGTGCAGGATGTCCGCAGGCGTGGTGTAGGCCCGCCACACTTCGGCGAGGGGCGCGTGGACAAGGGTTTCAACGGTGATCGTCATGGCGGGCTTCCTGTTGTTCGGGGGGCGTGCAATTTGAACTGCCAAGCGAACAAATCCGCCTGTTGCACGCGACCTGCGCCGACCTCACCCGCAGAACGTACCGGCTGACACCCCGTCGGTATTGTCAAGGAAGCGAACCCAACATCCGGGGCAGGCACAATGAAGGGCCCACCCCCTACACCACCCGTTCCACCATCAGCTGCTTGATCTCGGCAATCGCCTTGGCCGGGTTCAGCCCCTTTGGGCAGGTCTTGGCGCAGTTCATGATGGTGTGGCAGCGGTACAGCTTGAACGGGTCTTCCAGATTGTCCAGCCGTTCGCCCGTCGCCTCATCCCGGCTGTCGATGATCCAGCGATAGGCATGCAGAAGCGCAGCCGGGCCAAGGTACCGGTCGCCGTTCCACCAGTAAGACGGGCAGGAGGTGGAACAGCAGGCGCACATGACGCATTCATACAGCCCGTCCAGCTTTGCCCTGTCTTCGATGGATTGCTTCCATTCCTTTGCAGGTTCGTTCGTGCCGGTTTCCAGCCAGGGCATGATGCTGGCGTGCTGGGCGTAGAAATGTGTCAGGTCCGGGATCAGGTCCTTGATCACCGGCATATGCGGCAGAGGATAGATCCGCACATCCCCCTGCACCTCATCCAGACCATAGATGCAGGCCAGCGTATTGATGCCGTCGATGTTCATGGCGCAGGACCCGCAGATGCCTTCGCGGCACGACCGGCGGAAGGTCAGCGTCGGGTCAATCTCGGTCTTGATCTTGACCAGCGCATCCAGAACCATCGGGCCGCAGCTATCCAGATCGACGAAATAAGTGTCGACGCGCGGATTCTGCCCGTCGTCCGGGTTCCAGCGATAGACCTGAAACTTGCGCAGATTGGTACCCTGCGGCTTTGGCCAGGTCTTGCCGGTACGGATTCTGGAGTTCTTCGGAAGTGTGAACTGAACCATTTATCCCCTCCAATCGGGACGCGCATAAAGCGGCTGCCGGGGCATTTGCCCGGATTTGCGGTAGACACAGGCGTTATAGACTGCGGCAGGATCGCGTCCCTGAACGAAATCGGACGTGACCGTCAACTCCAACTCGCCCGTCAGACCATCCGATCCCACGCCGATATTGGTACCGGTCAGCGGATTGCGGGCCTGCAGGGCGGGCGTGAAGCATTGCTCTTCCGCCTGGTCCACCGGAACCGGCCCGCAGGCGGCAACGGCCCCGCAGAGCAGCATCCCGGTCAGGCACAGGCGCAGGCGGACCCTGACCATGCTACAGCACCAGCGGCGGCAGACCCTTGCCCGCGATGCAGTCGCGGGTCGCCGGGCGTTCGGCGATGGTCCGGATGGTCTGGACGGTCAGCGTGCCGGCACTGTTGCCGACATTGCGGGCAAGCACGTTCAACTCGGCATTCGTCGCGTTGTTCAGGATGCATTCCGTGGCAAGGGTGTCGGCGGGCGGCGACGCCGCATCGCGCAGAACAGGCAGCACCACCGTCTTGGCCGCGCGGCGCGTTACATCGGTGGCCAGCACATCCGGCGAACAGGCCGCAAGCACCAAAGCCATGACCATCAGCCCCGCCAGGGATTTCATTGCACAGGCCCCGTTCCGGGCAGGGCCGCAAGACAGGCCGCCGCGCTGGCGGTCACCGGGGGCACATCGCTGATGGCAGGCAGCGCCAGTGTCCGGGCCGCATCGGCGCCGTTCGGCTTGGGGTCCCGGTTCGCCATGCTGCGCCCGGTCACATCCTTGCCCCGGCTGCGGAAGCGGTCACAAAGGATAAGCCCCCAGCAGCCCGATGTGGAAACTGTCGCAGACGGCATCATCGCTGTGCGCGGTATCATCAATAGACCCTTGCCTTCGGCGCGATTTTCTTCAGGTCGATGCCGCCGTCTTCGGCCCTGGTCAGCGGATCAAGGTGCACCGGCCTGTGTCCGAGCGTGACCTTGTTGCCATCGACCCAAGCCAGGCTATGAACCCGCCAGTTCACGTCATCGCGCGCGGGGTAATCTTCCTGCGCATGGGCCCCGCGCGATTCCTTGCGCGCCTCGGCGGCGACGATGGTGGCAAGGGCGTTCGGCATCAGATTCGCCAATTCCAGCGTTTCCATCAGGTCCGAGTTCCAGATCAGGCTGCGGTCCGACACCTTGATGTCGTCCATCCTGGCGGCAAGCGCCGCCATCTTCGCCACACCTTCGGCCAGCGTCCTGTCGGTGCGGAACACGGCCGCATCGGCCTGCATGGTGCGCTGCATTTCCAGCCGCAGCTGCGCCGTGGGCATTGTGCCATCGGCATGACGCAGCCGGTCGAACCGGTCCAGCGCCTTGTCGATGCCGGCCTTGTTCAGCACCGGATTGGGTGTGGCCGGATCGACCATTCTGCCTGCCCTGATCGCCGCCGCGCGGCCGAACACCACAAGGTCGATCAGGCTGTTCGACCCCAGCCGGTTCGCGCCATGGACCGACGCGCAGCCCGCCTCGCCCACCGCCATCAGGCCGGGCGAGATTGCGTCGGGATTGCCGGGCCTGGGGTTCAGAACTTCGCCCCAGTAATTCGTCGGGATGCCGCCCATGTTGTAATGTACGGTCGGCAGCACCGGGATCGGTTCTTTCTGCAGGTCAACGCCTGCGAAAATCCGGGCGGATTCGCTGATGCCCGGCAGGCGCAGGTCCAGCGTTTCCTTGGGCAGGTGGTTCAGGTTCAGGTGGATGTGGTCCTTGTTCGGCCCCACGCCACGCCCTTCGCGAATCTCGATGGTCATGCAGCGGCTGACAACGTCGCGGCTGGCCAGGTCCTTGTAGGTGGGGGCATAGCGTTCCATGAACCGCTCGCCTTCGGAATTGGTCAGATAGCCGCCCTCGCCGCGCGCCCCTTCGGTGATCAGGCAGCCCGAGCCATAGATGCCGGTCGGGTGGAACTGCACGAATTCCATATCCTGCAGCGGCAGGCCCGCACGGGCCACCATGCCGCCACCATCACCGGTACAGGTATGGGCCGACGTCGCGCTGAAATAGGCGCGCCCATAGCCGCCGGTCGCCAGCACGGTCATCTTGGCGTTGAACACATGGATGGTGCCATCGTCCAGCTTCCAGGCGACCACGCCCTGGCACTGCCCGTCTTCGGACATGATCAGGTCGATCGCGAAATATTCGATGAAGAATTCCGCATTGTGCTTCAGGCTTTGGCCATAGAGGGTGTGCAGAATGGCATGGCCCGTGCGGTCGGCGGCGGCACAGGTGCGCTGCACCGGCGGGCCTTCGCCGAAGTCGGTCGTGTGGCCGCCAAAGGGGCGCTGATAGATGCGCCCGTCTTCGGTGCGGCTGAAGGGCACGCCGTAATGCTCCAGCTCGTACACCGCCTTGGGGGCCTCGCGGGCCAGATATTCCATCGCGTCGACATCGCCCAGCCAGTCAGACCCCTTCACTGTGTCGTACATGTGCCACTGCCAGCTGTCGGGGCCCATGTTGCCCAGGCTGGCCGCGATGCCGCCCTGCGCCGCCACGGTATGCGACCGGGTGGGGAAAACCTTGGTCACGCAGGCGGTGCGCAGGCCCTGTTCGGCCATGCCCAGCGTCGCGCGCAGGCCAGAACCCCCGGCCCCCACCACCACCACATCGTAATCATGCGTCTCGTAAGCGTAAGCCATTGATCTTTCCTGTGGGGTCAAAGTGCCAGCCGGACAAGGGCAAAGAGCCCCGCCGCAATGCAGGCATAGCTGAGGCAGGTGGCACCGATGATCAGCGCCTTGCGCGTGGTGCCCCGGGCATAATCCTCGATCATCACCCGGGTACCGTTCTTGAAATGGACAAGGCCCACGACCAGCGTCAACCCGGTGATGATCGCCGGAAAGGGCCGGGCAAAATACGCCAGCACTTCGGGGTAGGGCGCGCCCAGAATGCGTCCGAAAGTGATCACAAACAACGGGATCAGTATTGCCAGCGCCACGCTGGACACCTGCATGTTCCAGAAATGCTCTGTTCCGGATTTGGAAGACCCCAGCCCGTCAGCGCGCTTGCGGTCGGTCAGATATGCCATGCCTGCCTCCGTCAGAACAGGATGATGGTTGCAAAGGTCAGCAGAACCGAACCGGCAATGATGCCCCAGCCCAGCTTTTCTGCCGTCGGAATGTCCAGACCGCGCCCCGAGTCGAACCACAGGTGCCGCAGCCCGGCCAGCGTGTGATACCACAGCGCCCAGATCGACCCGGCCATCACCAGCTTCCCAAACCAGGACCGCAGCACGCCATCAGCGATTGCGAAATGCTCAGGCCCGGTTGCGGCCGCCAGCAGCCACCAGACAATCAGCAGGACGGCCAGGATCAGGCCATTGCCGGTGATGCGCGTCAGGATCGAGGTGATCGAGGTCAGCTGCGGACGGTAAATCTGCAGATGCGGCGAAAGCGGGCGGTTGCCCCGGTTGACATCGGCCATTGCAGGTTCCTTCTTTGCCCGACCCTAGGAGACTGCCCCAAGGCAGGCTTTGAAACGATGAATAACGGTTTTTTCCGCCAAGTCACGCGCGACAAACCGCGCATTTGCTGCAGGGCAGCGAAAGCGCGCAGAAAAATGAAGTTTGTGATCACATGTTTTTGCCGCGTGATCACACACGCCCTGGCATCGCCGCAAGCGCGTCTGCCTTTCTTCGGCGCATCATCGGGGAAACCGCCTGCCCGGACCTTCCACGCACTTGAAGGGGGAATACTTGCTGTTCCTCCTTCACAGGTTGAACTCATTCCCCCCGATGATGCAGCCGCCGCCCATCAGGCCGCAGGACCGGGCGCGTGCGCCGGGCGAACACAGGGCGGACAGGGGGCCGGTAAAGCGCGCACCTCGGCACCCGGTCGCCGCCGACACCAGGGCGGAAGCGGATGGACGACGGTTTCGCCACGCCGGTACTCTTTGGGGAATTCGCCCGAACCGCCCTTTGTCAATGGTCCGACAGCTTGATGTCGGGCGTGTAGGTGCCCTGCACCTCTTTCACCACTGCCTGCCCGCAGCGCATCACGCCATTGGCGCCGTCAAAGGCATAGGTCGGCCCGCCGTGCAGCTCCCATCCCTTGTTCAGGGCGGCGGTCACCTTGTGGCAGAAGGCGGACGTGTCATCATCCGACAGAAAGCGGTAAAGTTTCATCCGTAGGTTCCCATGAACGGGTTGTGGCCAAGCCAGGAATGGATGGCGGCAATCAGGCCGTAGACCACAAGCGTGCCCACAAGGTTCATCGCATCGCCCTTGATCCCGCGCCCCGCCACAGGCCGCTCCCATGGTCCGGCGCGGTTGATCGCCGCCATTGTAACCAGCGCCCATGCGCCGATACCGCCAAACAGGATGACCGACGCCAGATCACCGTTCACCAGCAGATGCGACCCGGCCCAGATCACGGTTCCCCACAGCATCGGGTGACGCATCCGGGTGTAAAGGGTGCCCTTGGTGCCGCCGACCCCGAACAGGAAGACTGCCGCCAGCATGGCCAGATTGTTCAGATGCCCCATGCCCGCCAAGGGCGCGTACAGCGCGATGACATCCGCACGGCGATATCCGACGATCATCAGGATCACCGAAACGACCAGCACCAGCGCCACAAGGCCCTTGCCCCTGTCCCCCATGCCGGCGCGGGCATCGGGGGCAAGCCGTTTGAACAGATGCGCGGCCCACCACAGCAGGACGCCGGTGATCAGAAAAAACATTGGGTTCCCCCGTTGGCATGACAATGCTGCGGCAATCGCGCCGACCCTGGCAATCAGCACCCGCAGGGCGACGACATGCAGGTCTTCTACGATCTTTGCATCCACCCTGGCAACTACGCCCTGCGCGGCGGTCCGGGCCAGATCGGCATCCTCGATCGGGCGGCAGGCGGCGGCAGTGGCTACGATTTGGGTAAAGGCGAAACTGGCAACGGCAAGCCTGCCGGGCTGGACCGGGGGGCTGCCCGTCGCACCGCATGGCGTGCGCCCGTCCCCGGATTGCCTTGACCCCGGCCGAATCGCTTCGGCACCGGTTGTCCTGCCGGGGTGTGCCCGGTCGGCGTGGTTTGGCGCAAAGATGGCCAAAGTGACGGCCAGCGCTGGCGCTGCAATGCAGCATGCTTGCGAGTCGCGCCCCAAGAGACTACCCATCCCTGTCATGCAACCCGACCCGGAGAACGGAACAATGGCCAGACCCAAGATTGCACTGATCGGTGCAGGACAGATCGGCGGCACGCTTGCGCATCTTGCAGCGCTCAGGGAACTTGGCGATGTCGTGCTTTTCGACATCGCCGAAGGCACGCCGCAGGGCAAGGCGCTGGATATCGCGCAGTCCGGCCCCTCTGCCGGGTTCGACGCCGAGATGACAGGCACAAACGACTATGCCTTTCTGCGCCGCGCCGATGTCTGCATTGTGACCGCCGGCGTGCCGCGCAAGCCGGGGATGAGCCGCGACGATCTTCTAGGCATCAACCTCAAGGTGATGAAGTCGGTCGGCGAAGGCATCAAGAAGCACGCACCGAACGCCTTTGTCATCTGCATCACCAACCCGCTGGATGCGATGGTCTGGGCGTTGCAGAAATACTCGGGCCTGCCCGCAAACCGCGTGGCCGGCATGGCCGGCGTGCTGGATTCGGCCCGCTTTCGCCATTTCCTCAGCCTGGAATTCGGCGTGTCGATGCGCGATGTGACGGCCTTCGTCCTGGGCGGCCATGGCGACACGATGGTACCCCTGGCCCGCTATTCCACCGTGGCGGGCATTCCACTGCCCGATCTGGTTGACATGGGCTGGACCACCAGGGAAAAGCTGGATGCGATCATCCAGCGCACGCGCGATGGCGGGGCAGAGATTGTGGGGCTGCTGAAAACCGGGTCGGCCTATTACGCGCCCGCAACCGCGGCCATCGAAATGGCGGAAAGCTACCTCAGGGACCAAAAGCGCGTCCTGCCCTGCGCCGCCTGGTGCGAAGGCCAGTACGGGCTGAACGGCATGTATGTGGGCGTGCCCACCGTCATCGGCGCGCACGGGATCGAGAAGGTCATCGAGATCAGGCTGAACAGGGACGAAACAGCCATGTTCCAGAAATCGGTGGACTCGGTGAAGGGTCTGATCGCGGCCTGCAAGGCCATCGACCCGCAACTGGCCTGACCTTTCGTCGGTTATGTCCAGGGTTGCAGGCGCGCCTCCGGGCGCGCATCTTGCTTCGGCAGGCCCAGAGGGCCCGGTTTCCCAGCGGGGATCAGCATGACCATTTGCCGACTTGCCTGTGCCTTTGCCCTTGTCGCGGGGTCTGCCTTTGCCCAGACGACCCTTTCCGCCGAAATCGGGACGAATGGTCTTGCCGCGACAGAGCTTCGGCTGGCTGCCCTGCCCGCGCCTGCCGACGAAGACCGCTTCGCACTGGGGGCCGTTCGGTTTCTGGCCGCGCTGGAGCGGGGCGCGCAGGTGCAATACGCGGCTGGCATGCCCGCCACCGCGATGGTGCCCATGCTGCCCCTGCCGCTGGCAGAAAGCCCGCCCACCAGCCCGCCCGATCCGGCGGCTTTTGCCAGGCTGCTGCGCGACCTGTCAGACAGCATGGCAAAGGCGCGCGAACCCTTGCAACAGATCGCCGAAGGGTCGGACTTTGGCCTGACCATCGACTTTGCCGACCTGTGGTTTGATCTGAATGCCGACGGCAAACGGGGGGAGGTGGAGTCTGTGGTGGACATCGCCGGGCCGGTCGTCATGGGTTGGGAATGGGCCGAGCGTGATCCGGCAACACCCGCGCCGGTGGTGCGCTTTGACGTGGCCGATGCGGCCTGGCTTGCCGCCTATACCCATCTGGTGGGCGGCCTTGCCGACACCGTGCTGGCCTATGACCCGACCGAGGCGATCCGCACCGTTATGGACAGCCGGGCGGCCTTTGCCGATCTGTCGCCGCTGCCGGATGAGGTCATGGCCTTTTTCCCGACCAACGATGTTGACGCAATCTCCGTTCTGCTGCGCATGCTGGACCAGACGCCCGATACCGCCCGCGCGGCGCAGGCCCATGGCAATTTCCTGGCGATGATCGCGCAGAACCGCGTCTTCTGGGCGCGGGTTGCGGCAGAGACGGATGATAACGCGGAATGGGTGCCCAATGACCGGCAGGCATCGGCCACGGGCCTTGTGTTGCCGCAGGGCACCGGGGCGGCCTGGCTTGCGGTGCTGGGCGATGTTGAAACGATCCTGAAGGGTGAGGTGCTGCTTCCCTTCTGGCGCCTTGGGCCAGATGCAGGGCTGAACCTTGCCCGCCTGTTCTCCGACCCGCGCCCCATCGACGTGGCGGGCTGGATTCAGGGGGCTGATGCCCTGCCCTATCTGGAAAAGGGCAGGGTTGCCACCGGCGAGCAGGTGATGGCCTTTGACGACATGGTAAGCGGCAACAGCGGGCTTTTCGCGATTTTCCTGAACTGAGTCGCCTTGCCGGGGCAGCCCAGGTTAATGAATGCTGAAATGTGATCACAGCTTTCCAAGGTGTGATCACAAAATCCATTATTCCGGCCCCGCAAGCGGCGATCCGTCAGTTGGCGTTTTGCGCCCGCCGGTTTCTGTGGCATCAGGCCCGCAAGAAATCAACCGACGGGACGCCACCATGCACATCCACGAGTATCAGGCCAAGGCACTGCTGCGCAGTTTCGGGGTCCCGGTTTCTGACGGGCGGGTCGTGCTGAAGGCCGAAGAGGCCAAGACCGCCGCCGGGGAACTCGACGGTCCGCTCTGGGTCGTCAAGGCGCAGATTCACGCGGGCGGCCGCGGCAAGGGCCACTTCATAGAGGCTGAGGCCGGCGAGAAGGGCGGGGTGCGCCTGGCCCGCAGCGTGGGCGAAGCGGCCGAGTTTGCCCGGCAGATGCTGGGCCGCACCCTGGTGACGATTCAGACCGGACCCGCCGGCAAGCAGGTCAACCGCATCTACATCGAGGACGGCTCGGACATCGACCGCGAGTTCTACCTTGCCCTGCTGATCGACCGTCAGACCTCGCGCATCTCGATCGTTGCCTCGACCGAGGGCGGGATGTCGATCGAGGATGTGGCCCATGACACGCCCGAGAAGATTCACACCTTCACCATCGATCCCGCCACCGGCCTGCAGGATTTCCACGGCCGCCGGGTGGCCTTTGCGCTGGGGCTGACCGGTGGGCAGGTCAAGCAATGCGTCGGCATCGTGAAGAACCTGTATCGGCTGTTCACCGAAAAAGACATGGACATGCTGGAGATCAACCCGTTCTGCGTCCTGAAGGACGGAACGCTGAAGCTTCTTGATGCGAAGATGGGCTTTGACGGCAACGCGATCTACCGCCACCCCGACATCGCCGCCCTGCGCGACGAGACGGAAGAGGACCCCAAGGAACTGGCGGCGAGCAAGTTCGACCTGAACTACATAGCACTCGATGGCGAGATCGGCTGCATGGTGAACGGCGCGGGCCTGGCGATGGCGACGATGGACATCATCAAGCTTTACGGGGCCGAGCCTGCCAACTTTCTTGACGTGGGCGGCGGTGCCACCAAGGAAAAGGTGACCGAAGCGTTCAAGATCATCACCTCGGACCCGAACGTGAAGGGCATCCTTGTGAACATCTTCGGCGGCATCATGCGCTGCGACATCATCGCCGAAGGTGTCATCGCCGCCGTCAGGGATGTGGGCCTGAAAGTGCCGCTGGTGGTGCGGCTGGAAGGCACCAACGTGGAACTGGGCCGCGACATCATCCGCAACTCGGGCCTGAACGTGATCGCCGCCAATGACCTGAGCGATGCGGCGGAAAAGGTGGTGAAGGCGGTGCGGGGGTAGGAAATGCTCTATGCACTCGCGATTGGTGGATTGGCGGGACTCCTTTCATTCTTCCTTTTTCCTAAGAAGTCATATCGTGGGAAGCGATCAATTGTCCTTAGAGAGCTGCATGAGACATGTCTTCTGCGACAGGGACCAGTCTGCGCGATACTATTGCGGCAGTCAGGCAATACCTACAGAGAGCTGGGAAACTTTGCTGATCCACTTTCTGCTTGTACAGAAATTGAAAAATCTCTGCGCAAGGCGCAGATTGATACAGTTGTCGTTTGGCAGAACAATGAGAAAATCTTCGAAGTGCATAGGAGAATATACAGCGGACGTGGCAGTTCAGAAGGCAAGAAACTTGGAGGAGCAATGATAGTCGCGATCTAAAGTGCAATATTTGGGTCTTCCTCTAAAACAAGGAACGAAGTCATGTCTTTTGTCGTCAACGAACAAACCCGCGTCATCTGTGAGGGCATAACCGGCCGCCAGGGCACGTTCCACACCGAACAGGCCATCGGTACTCGATCGGGATGGTCGGCAGAATGACGGAAAGCAGGGGCACCATTATGGAAACCATGCAGGCGCAAAGGGCATAACCTGATGCGCGCTGCCTCAAAGCACAATCTGGCACGCTTGTTGCTCCATCTCATTGCGTGCAAGGGGTGTGATGCTGCGATCCGGGCAGTGGGGCTGACAGCGTCGGCAGGGGTGCGGCTGGAAGGCACTACCTTGGAGCCGGGCCTTAACATCCTCCACAAGTCCGGCCCGAACATGATTGCTGCGGACAATGTCGCGAAAGAAGGGCGGGGATGGCACCGCCGCCGGGAAACCGACAACAAGGGACCTGCGAAATGAGTGCAAAGTTGAAAGTCTGGCTTCTTGCCGCAGGGGCGGCATTCCTTGCCACCAACACATCCCAGGCCCAAACAACCGATCTGGGGGCAATGATCGATGCTGACCGGGCCGCGTCGGTGTTCCTGTCGGTCTGCAAGGAAAGCGCGGATCGCGACTTTGCCGATGCCGAAGCTGCCATGGCCCAGGTCGGGGTGACGAAGAAAAACGCGGAAACCGGATCGGTCTACAGCGAAACCGAAGACCTGTCTTTCAGGATCGTCGAAGGTCCCGGCATGGGCAAATCCTGTTCCATGGTTTTCATAACCCGCGACTCGCCTGAACTCGTCGCCGGTGCATTGCCGATACTGGGCCCTTTTCAGGATTCACCCCTTGGCCCGATGAGCATCCTCGAAGGAAACATCCCCGTGGTCTATGTCTTCCAGAACCTTGGTTCCGGCGCTGACGGCCCCTTCGCCCATAACCTGCGCATGCTTTCGGTCAGGGAATGACCGGCCACCGCCACAGCGCGACTGACCGCGCCGCAGTTTCGGACAATTCCATGGAAAACCCATGCAACATCCTTCTGCCGTAACCCTAAGCCGCAGCATCCTCCAAATCCGGTCGCTCCAGCGGCGTGATCGCGTCGATCTCCGTAATCCGGGCGGTGTCAGCATGAACACAATCCGCCTCATACCGTTTCTGCAGGTTCAGCCAGTACCCTTCGGACATACGGAAATACCGTGCGAGCCGTATCGCGGTATCCGCCGTCAGCCCGGTTTCTTCGCGCACCAGCCGTTCGATGCGTGTGCGCGGGACGCCCACAGCCCGCGCAATCTTGCCGGACGTCAGCCCAAGCGGTTCCATAAACTCCGTCCGCAGCATTTCGCCGGGATGGATCGGTGGATTGGAATGAAATTCGATCATCTTTTGCCCTCAATGATAGTCCACGATTTCAACTTCTTCAGCCCCGCCTTCGCCCCACCGGAAACACAGCCGCCATTGCAGGTTGATGCGGATCGACCATTGGCCTGCTCGATTTCCCCGCAGCGCCTCCAAACGGTTGGACGGCGGCAACCGCAGGTCTTCGATCCGCTCTGCGGCTTCCAGGGCCCGCACAGCCTTCTGTGCCGACCGCATCAGGTCAGGCGGAAAGCGCGGCGGAACCCGGCCCGACATGATCTCAGCTATCCGTTTATCCTTCACCGACACGATCATGCGTCACCTGTATCACGCCATGATACATCCGTCCAGCAAATTCCGTATCACGCCATGATACAAGCCTAGGGAAGCACCATGTCCATCCTTGTCAACGAACGCACAAAGGTCATCTGCCAGGGCATCACCGGCAGCCAGGGCACGTTCCACACCGAACAGGCCATCGCCTATGGTACGCAGATGGTCGGCGGCGTGACGCCCGGCAAGGGCGGGACAGATCATCTGGGCCTGCCCGTCTTCAACTCTGTGCATGAGGCGCGGGCGGTGACTGGGGCGAATGCCAGCGTCATCTACGTGCCGCCGCCCTTCGCCGCCGACTCGATCCTTGAGGCGATTGATGCGCAGATGGAGCTGATCGTCTGCATCACCGAAGGCATCCCGGTGCTGGACATGATGAAGGTCAAGCGCACGCTGGAAGGCTCACGCTCGCGCCTGATCGGCCCGAACTGCCCCGGCGTTATCACGCCCGGTGCCTGCAAGATCGGCATCATGCCCGGCCATATCCACCGCCGCGGCTCGGTCGGCGTTGTATCCCGCTCCGGCACGCTGACGTACGAGGCGGTCAAGCAGACCTCTGACCTGGGCCTGGGCCAGTCCACCGCCGTCGGCATCGGCGGCGACCCGATCAAGGGCACCGAACATATCGACGTGCTGGAACTGTTCCTGGCCGATCCCGCAACGCAGTCGATCATCATGATCGGCGAAATCGGTGGTGCTGCGGAAGAAGACGCAGCCCAGTTCCTGGCCGATGAGAAAAAGCGCGGCCGCTGGAAGCCGACCGCAGGCTTCATCGCCGGCCGCACCGCCCCCAAAGGCCGCCGCATGGGCCACGCCGGGGCCATTGTCGCCGGCGGCAAAGGCGACGCCGAAAGCAAGATCGAGGCGATGAAGCGCGCCGGTATCGTGGTGGCCGACAGCCCGGCAGGGCTGGGTGAGGCGGTGATGAAGGCGATGGGGCGGTGAACCTCCGTGACTTCTCCGACATCCTTCGAGGTCCCGGATCAAGTCCGGGACGGCAGCCCGCAGAAAAGCGCAACGCAGCCCCGGACCTGATCCGGGGCCTCGGCGCGACAGGAGACCTGAAATGACCGACCACTCCCCCAACGACCAGTTCCACGCCCAGGCCTTCATGGATGGCACCAACGCGGATTACATCGATCAGCTCGCCGCCCGCCATGCCGCCGATCCGGCATCGGTGGACGCTGCCTGGGCCGCCTTCTTTAAGGCGCTGGGCGACAGCGAGATTGATGCAAAGCGTCAGGCCAATGGCCCCAGCTGGGCGCGCCCCGACTGGCCGCCGCAGCCCGCCGATGATCTGACCGCAGCCCTAACCGGCGAATGGCCACTGGCGGCCCCACAGAAAGACGCCCGCGCCGCCGCCACCAAGATCGCCGCGAAAGCCGCCGAAACCGGCGTCACAGTCAGCGATGCGCAGATTCAGCGCGCGGTGCTCGACTCCATCCGCGCCATCATGCTGATCCGCGCCTACCGCATCCGCGGGCACCTTGCCGCCGACCTTGATCCGCTGGGGATGACCGACCGCAGCAACCAGCCCGATCTTGATCCGAAATCCTACGGCTTCACCGAGGCCGACATGGACCGGCCCATCTTCATCGACAATGTGCTGGGCCTGCAACACGCCTCGATGCGCCAGATTCTTGAGATTGTGAAGCGCACCTACTGTGGCACCTTTGCGCTGCAATACATGCATATTTCCAACCCCGAACAGGCCGCCTGGCTGAAGGAGCGCATCGAAGGCTATGGCAAGGAGATTGCCTTTACCCGCGAAGGCCGCAAGGCGATCCTGAACAAGCTGGTCGAGGCCGAAGGCTTTGAAAAGTTCCTGCATGTCAAATACATGGGGACCAAACGCTTCGGCCTTGACGGCGGCGAAAGCCTGATCCCGGCGATGGAACAGATCATCAAGCGCGGCGGCGCGCTGGGCGTGAAGGAGATTGTCATCGGCATGCCGCACCGGGGCCGCCTTTCGGTGCTGGCCAATGTGATGATGAAGCCCTTCCGCGCGATTTTCAATGAATTCCAGGGCGGCAGCTTCAAACCCGAGGATGTGGACGGGTCGGGTGACGTGAAGTATCACCTTGGCGCTTCCAGCGACCGCACGTTTGACGGCAACACCGTTCACCTGTCATTGACCGCCAATCCCAGCCACCTCGAGGCGGTGAACCCCGTGGTGCTGGGCAAGGTCCGCGCCAAGCAGGAACAGCTGGGCGACAAGGCCCGCGAACAGGTGCTGCCCGTGCTGCTGCACGGCGATGCCGCCTTTGCCGGTCAGGGCGTTGTCGCCGAATGCTTCGGCCTGTCGGGCCTGGTCGGGCACCGCACCGGGGGGACGATCCACATCGTGGTGAACAACCAGATCGGCTTTACCACGGCCCCGTCGTTCAGCCGGTCCTCGCCCTATCCCACCGATATCGCGCTGATGGTCGAAGCGCCGATTTTCCACGTCAACGCCGATGATCCCGAGGCGGTGGTGCATGCCGCCCGCGTCGCCACCGAGTTCCGGCAGAAGTTCCACAAGGATGTGGTGCTTGACATGTTCTGCTATCGCCGCTTCGGTCACAACGAAGGCGACGAGCCGATGTTCACCAACCCGGCGATGTACACCCGCATCCGCAAGCAGAAGACCACGCTGCAGCTTTACACCGAACGCCTGGTGCGCGACGGCCTGATCCCGGAAGGCGAGATCGAAGACATGAAGGCGGCCTTCCAGGCCCGCCTGAACGAGGATTTCGAAGTTGCCAAGGACTACAAGCCCAACAAGGCAGACTGGCTGGACGGGCGCTGGAAGAACCTTGGCACCAAGGACCTTGAAAACTACCAGCGCGGCGAAACCGCCATCTCGCCCGCGACCCTGGCCGAGGTGGGCGCGGCCCTGACCCGCGTTCCCGACGGCTTTGATCTGCACAAGACCGTCACCCGCCAGCTTGAGGCAAAGGCCGCCATGTTCGCCACCGGCACGGGGTTCGACTGGGCCACGGCCGAGGCCCTGGCCTTTGGCAGCCTGGTGACCGAAGGCTTCCCGGTGCGCCTGTCGGGGCAGGATTGCACGCGCGGCACCTTCAGCCAGCGGCATTCCGCCTTTGTCGATCAAAGCACCGAAGACCGCTGGTATCCGCTCAACCACATCCGCGCCGGACAGGCCCGGTATGAGGTGATCGATTCGATGCTGTCGGAATATGCGGTGCTCGGGTTCGAATATGGCTATTCGCTGGCGGAACCGAACACGCTGGTGATGTGGGAAGCGCAGTTTGGCGATTTTGCCAATGGCGCGCAGATCATGTTCGATCAGTTCATCAATTCCGGCGAATCCAAATGGTTGCGGATGTCGGGCCTTGTCTGCCTGCTGCCCCACGGGTACGAAGGGCAGGGGCCGGAACATTCCAGCGCGCGTCTGGAACGGTTCCTGCAAATGTCGTCAAATGACAATTGGATTGTTGCCAATTGCACGACGCCCGCCAATTACTTTCACATCCTGCGCCGCCAGATTCACCGCACCTTCCGCAAGCCGCTGGTGCTGATGACGCCGAAATCGCTGCTGCGCCATCCGCTTTGCGTTTCGGATGCGGATGATTTCACCACCGGGTCCAGCTTTCACCGCGTCTTGTGGGATGATGCCGAAAAGGGCCATTCCGAAACGGTGCTGAAGCCGGATGCCGCGATCCGGCGCGTCGTGATGTGCTCGGGCAAGGTCTATTACGATTTGCTGGCGGAACGCGATGCGCGGGGGCTGGACGATGTGTATCTGCTGCGGATCGAACAGTTCTATCCCTTCCCCGCGCTCAGCCTTGTCAAGGAACTGGAACGCTTCAAGGGGGCCGAAATCGTCTGGTGCCAGGAAGAACCGAAGAATCAGGGCGCCTGGAGCTTTCTGGAGCCGAACCTGGAATGGGTGCTGGGGCGCATCGGTGCCAGGCATGGCCGCGCCGTCTATGCCGGGCGCGCCGCCTCGGCCTCGCCTGCCACGGGCCTGGCCAGCCGCCACAAGGCGGAACAGGCGGCGCTGGTGAACGATGCGCTGACGTTGGGGGCCAGGGATGGCGGTTGAGATCCGCGTTCCCGCGCTGGGCGAAAGCGTTACCGAGGCAACCGTCGCCACCTGGTACAAGAAGGTGGGCGATCCCGTCGCGGTGGACGAGATGCTGTGCGAACTGGAGACCGACAAGGTCACGGTCGAGGTGCCAAGCCCGGTGGCCGGGCACCTTGTGGAAATTGTCGCCGCCGAAGGCACGACCGTAGGTGTCGCGGCCCTTCTGGCGCAGGTGGGCGAAGGGGCTGCGGCCCCGGGCCGGATTGAGAAAACCAGGGACGCCGCGGCCAAGCCCGGCGCGAAAGAGGGCAAGATGATCGATGTGATGGTTCCGGCGCTGGGCGAAAGCGTGTCCGAGGCAACCGTGTCGACCTGGTTCAAGAAGCCGGGCGACAGCGTGGCACAGGATGAAATGCTGTGCGAGCTTGAGACCGACAAGGTCTCGGTCGAGGTGCCCGCGCCCGCCGCCGGGGTTCTGGCGGAAATCTTCGCCGCCGAAGGGGCCACGGTGGCCGCGAATGCCCGGCTTGCCGTGATCTCCACCGATGCAAAAGCCGCCGCCCCAGCCGCCCCCGCCGCCACCGCCCCTGTTGCGCCGGTCGCCGCCCCGGCGAAAGATGTGGAAGATGCGCCAGCGGCCAAAAAAGCCATGGCCGAGGCCGCGATCAGCCGCGATGCCGTCACCGGCACCGGTCGCGACGGGCGCGTCATGAAAGATGATGTCGCCCGCGCCGTTGCCGCCGCTGCGGCAACGGCCCCGGCTGCGGTCCCCGCCGCCCCCCGCGCCCCGGTGCCCGCCGATGATGCGGCGCGCGAGGAACGGGTGAAGATGACCCGCCTTCGCCAGACCATCGCCCGCCGCCTGAAGGATGCCCAGAACACCGCCGCAATGCTGACGACCTATAACGAGGCCGACATGTCGGCCATCATGGCGCTGCGCAACGAATACAAGGATGTGTTCGAGAAAAAGCACGGCGTGAAGCTGGGCTTCATGTCCTTCTTCGTCAAAGCCTGCTGCCATGCCCTGGTCGAAGTGCCGGAAGTGAACGCGGAAATCGACGGCACCGATGTGGTCTACAAGAACTACGTCCATATGGGCGTGGCCGTGGGCACGCCTTCGGGCCTTGTCGTGCCCGTGGTGCGCGATGCCGACCGCATGAGCTTTGCCGCCATCGAAAAGAAGATCGCCGAACTTGGCCTGCGTGCCCGCGACGGCAAGCTGAGCATGGCCGAAATGCAGGGCGGCAGCTTCACCATCTCCAACGGCGGCGTCTATGGCAGCCTGATGTCCTCGCCCATCCTGAACCCGCCGCAATCGGGCATCCTGGGCATGCACAAGATCCAGGACCGCCCCGTGGTCGTGGGCGGCCAGATCGTGATCCGCCCGATGATGTACCTGGCCCTGAGCTATGACCACAGGGTTGTGGATGGGAAGGGGGCGGTGACCTTCCTTGTCCGGGTGAAAGAGGCGCTGGAGGACCCGAGGCGGTTGTTGATGGATTTGTGAGGGGGGCACGGGTTCGTACCCTCTAATTGAGTGTGGGAGAGTTCTGGCTTGCGTTCCGTCAACGTTGCAATTGTCCGGTGGTGGCGGGGTGTACCGTACGAACCGGAGGGCGCGCCCGGTTTGACTATCATAACGTCGACAATGCGCCGGCATTGGACTTCCAACGCTGCACATGCTGTCGTGGATTTCATCGGAAGAGAGTGGAAATGGATAATCGGGGCGATGATCGCGATATGCTCACTAGTAATCGCTTTCCTGAGTATGTGACCGGAACCCCATGACCCCCGAACTCACCGTCCTTGCCCTCGCCGGTCTGCTCCAGGGCGTCCAGTACGTCCTCATGGCCGTCCCCGCCAACCTGGAACTCGGCATCGCCAAAACCCTGTCGCCGCGCGACCCCGACCGGCTGGGCAAGCCGCTTATCGACCAGGTTTCGCCCCGCACCGGCCGCCTCATCCGCGCGCTGAACAACCATTTCGAGGCGCTGATCCTCTTTACCCTCGCCGTCACCGTTGTTACCCTGTCCAATCAGTCCACCGCCTTCACCGCCGCCTGCGCCTGGGTCTACCTTGCCGCCCGCGTCCTTTACATCCCCGCCTATGCCATGGGCCTTGTCCCCTGGCGCTCGCTGATCTGGGCCACAGGCTTCCTCGCCACCATGGCGATGATCGTGGCAAGCCTGATCTGACATGCCGTTTCTTCTTGGCACAAATATCCTCGGGGGGAGTTGCGGCAACGCCGCGACGGGGGGCAGACAGCCCCCCTTCGCCCCCTCACCCAACGCAACGCCGGAAAGGAGCCCCCAATGGCCAGCTTTGACGTGATCATCCTCGGTGCCGGTCCCGGCGGTTATGTCTGCGCCATCCGCTGCGCCCAGCTTGGCCTGAAGGTTGCCGTGGTCGAGGGGCGCGATACCCTAGGCGGCACCTGCCTGAACATCGGCTGCATCCCGTCCAAAGCCCTGCTGCACGCCAGTCACATGCTGCACGAGGCGCAGGAGAACTTTGAGAAGATGGGCCTGATGACCGCCAGCCCCAAGGTGGATTGGGTCAGGATGCAGGGCTACAAGGATGATGTGGTGGGCCAGAACACCAAGGGCGTCGAATTCCTGTTCAAGAAGAACAAGATCACCTGGCTGAAGGGCTGGGGCAGCATCCCTGCCGCAGGCCAGGTCAAGGTGGGGGAAGAGGTGCATCAGGCGAAATCCATCGTCATCGCCACCGGGTCGGAACCCTCCAGCCTGCCCGGCGTGACGGTGGATGAGACGACCGTCGTCACCTCGACCGGCGCGCTGACGCTGGGGAAAATTCCCAAGACCATGGTCGTGATCGGGGCGGGGGTGATCGGGCTGGAAATGGGGTCGGTCTATGCCCGGCTGGGCAGCGAAGTGACGGTCGTCGAATACCTGGATGCCATCACACCCGGCATGGACGCCGAAATCGCCAGGGCCTTCCAGCGTATCATGACCAGGCAGGGCCTGACCTTTGTCCTGGGTGCCGCCGTGCAGGGCGTGGACGTGGCCAAGGGCGGGGCCACCGTGCGCTGGACGCTGAAAAAGGACAACAGCGCGGGCAGCCAGAAGGCCGATGTCGTGCTTTTGGCCACGGGCCGCAGGCCCTATACCGCCGGTCTGGGGCTGGAGGCGCTGGGGGTCGAGGTGCTGCCACGCGGTCATGTGAAAACCGACGGTCATTTTGCCACTACCGTGCCCGGCATCTATGCCATCGGCGATGCCATTCCCGGCCCGATGCTGGCCCACAAGGCCGAAGATGAAGGCATGGCGCTGGCCGAAATCCTTGCCGGAAAGGCGGGCCATGTGAATTATGGCGTGATCCCCGGCGTGATCTATACCACCCCCGAAGTCGCCAGTGTCGGCGCAACCGAAGACCAGCTGAAGGCCGAAGGCCGCGCCTACAAGGTCGGCAAGTTCAGCTTCATGGGCAATGCCCGCGCCAAGGCGGTGTTCCAGGGCGACGGCTTCGTCAAGCTTTTGGCGGATAAGGACACCGATCGCATTCTGGGCTGCCACCTGATCGGCCCGGCGGCGGGCGATCTGATCCATGAGGTTTGCGTTGCGATGGAATTCGGGGCCTCCGCACAAGACTTGGCGCTGACCTGCCATGCGCACCCGACCTTTTCCGAAGCGATGCGCGAAGCAGCACTCGCCTGCGGCGACGGGGCGATCCACGCCTGACCGGTGTCAGGCCGCCGGAAGCAGCGCGCAGACGGCACGGCCAGACCGCGCCCGGACCAGGCCGGACCGGTCGATGCCGGAGAACGGCACGATCAAGGGAAGGCTGCGGTTCAGCCCCGGACCCGCGCTGTGCCGCCCCCGACCGGCGCGGTTGCAAGCATGACAGCCCTGGAATTGGTTCCCGCAAAGTCGGCCGAAACCGCAATCCGGCGGAACGCCAGCGAACCGGATCTGATGGATGCCGCAAGAAGCTGTGTCGGTCGGAATGCCCGATCAATGGCGGGCAGGACGGCAAGGGCAATGGGAAAGGGCACCCGGGGCCAGGGCGCGCTATCCCGCCAGGTGGCGCAGCCCCTGGGTGACATCGGTGCGCACAGCCAGGCGCAGGCCAGGCTCATCCCCCGCCCTGAGGGCGGCAAGGATGACGCGGTGGTGGTGCGGCGGCTCGTTGCGGCGCAGCCGGGCGTAAAGGGCGCGCATGGTCGGCCCCAGTTGCAGCCAGACCGTTTCCGTCATCGCCAGCATCGCAGGTGCCTGGGCGCGCAGGTAAAGCGTGCGGTGGAATTCCAGATTGGTGCGGATATAGGCCACGGCATCCTGCCTGGCGACAGCCTCGGCATTGGCGGCGTTGATGGTCTTCAGCCGCTCGATCAGCGCGAAATGGGCGCGCGGCAGGGCGCGCGAGGCCAGTTCGGGTTCCAGCAGCGCGCGGATCGACGCCAGTTCCTCGATCCGCTCCGCCGTCAGTTCGGGGGTGGAGATGCGCCCGGACGACGACATGGTGAAGGCGCCTTCGGCAACCAGCCGCCGCACCGCCTCGCGCGCGGGCGTCATCGAGACGTCAAAGCTTCTGGCCAGCCCGCGCAGGGTCAGCGCCTGACCGGGGGGCACCTCGCCATGCATCACCTGCACCCGCAAGGCGCGGTACAGCCGGTCATGTTCGGCAAGCGTGGAATCCGGCGGGCGGGTCTGGATCGGCATCGGCGCAGCGAAACACCCCGCAGCCGCGCCGGTCAATCCCCGGCGCGCCGGTCTGACAGACGAACCGAACCGGTCCGGGGCTGAACGCCGCCGCATGGGCCAGGCCGATGACCGGGGCGCGCTGTCTTGAACCTGCTTGCCAACATTCTGCGCGCCTTCAACACGGCCAGGCAGATACGAACACCAGCCTGATCGGTCATTGCAGCCGCCCCGCCGTCCCGGTGATCAGGACGAACCCCGGCAGGCTGAAGTACCTGCCGGAATGGCTGAAGGAACATTCTGTCCCCCAAGGGACCCGGATGGTCAGCCGATGCTGCTGATCAATCCCGGGGCCGCCAGTGCCGCCATGAACGCAGGCTCAGCCGCGAAGGCCGAAACCTGGTTCTGGACGCCAGACGCAGGCCATATCAAAGGGTCGCGGAAAAAGCGCGTCACGGGTCTTGCCGGAAAAGCCAGGCATCAAGGGTCCCCGCAGGGTTTCGGGCCGCACCACGCCATCATCAGGAAGGGCCTTGATCGTGGCTCGTGCGGTTCGCGGGGCCACAGCCGGCAAAGCCGCCACATCACCGCGCCCGACCTCGCCGCGCAGCAGGGTAATGCGCAGCGGGCCAGCGTTCTTCAGCGGATCCAGCAGGTCGCCCGTATCAGACGCCACGCTGGCGGCACCACCCGCTGGCAACCGGTCGGGAAGATCGTTCGGTATCGCAGGCGTTTTGCGCGGGGACTGATGGGATATCCGATCCTGCCCACCATACCCGTCCACAGGCGGAAATACTGACAGGTCCCCATCCCGGCGCAGCCGGCCGTGCCACCTGCCGCCGGCCCCGCCACCGCCCTGCTTCGCCGGCGCGCCTGACCGCACAGCCCCACCTTGGCACCGGCGCTGTGGCCGCGCGCGATCAGGCTTTCGATCATCCACAGCACCGCCGGATCGGATTCGTCGAAAAGGGCTGCCAGTTCCTCTGAGTCGCGGTCAACCCCCAGGGTCAGTTGCGTCAGGTCGTTCGACCCGATCGAAAACCCGTCGAACCGCCTGGCGAAGTCTTCCGCCAGAATGACATTGGCCGGAATCGCGCCCATCACATAAACCTCAAGCCCGTCCAAGCCGCGCTTCAGCCCGTGCTTTTCCATCACCTGCAGCACCCGGTCAGCCTCAAGCGGGGTGCGGCAGAACGGGATCATCACCACGACATTGTCAAAACCCATCTTCTTTCGCAGGCGCAGGATCGCCTTGCATTCCAGCGCGAAGCCTTCCTCGTAACGCGGCGAGTAATAGCGCGACGCCCCGCGCAGGCCGATCATCGGGTTTTCCTCGTGTGGTTCAAACTCGCGCCCACCCAGAAGATCGGCATATTCGTTGGTCTTGAAATCGCTCATCCGCACGATCACCGGTCTGGGGTAGACGACCGCCGCGATCTGCGACAGGCCCCGCGCTAGGCCATCGACAAAGAACCCGGTCTTGTCGGCATGGCCTTTGGTCATCCTGGCGATATCCGCCTTGGCGGCCTGGTCTGTCAGCCGGTCGAAATGCACCATGGCCATCGGATGCACCTTGATCGCAGAGTTGATCACAAACTCCATCCGCGCCAGACCGACGCCGTCACAGGGCAGCCGCCACCAGCGAAAGGCGGCCGAAGGATTGGCCATGTTCAGCATGATCTGTGTTCTGGTCTTCGGCAGATCGTCGATCCGCAGCGTCGCTGGACCACGCCATGCTGGCACGCGCCGCCGATGTCCTGCATCGGGCCTTTCCGCATGCGACCCTGCCGCTTGCGGCATCTGCGGATCTGGTCGAGCAGGTTCTGCGTTTGGTTCACGGGCTTCTGCCCGCCTGGTCAATCCGGCTGACCGGCGAGGCGACCGGACCGGACGGGCACTGGCACTGTTCCCTGCGCGAGAACCGGGACAGCGATGAAGAAGAGCTGATCGGCCTTGGCTCCGGTTCCACCGTTGGCCTGGCTCTCGTTGCGGCCTTGCTGCGCGTGGCGCTTGACAGGGCGGCGCGCTGACGCCGGGCTGTGCGCATGGCGGGCGCTTGCCATCTGCAACCCGCGTCTGCCTGTCACCCGGCACCGGACTGCGGGCAGGGTGCGGCATCGCGGCAGGACGCTGTGATCACGGGCTGTGGCATGCTGGATGCCCGGTCGGCCAAAGGACCGCATTTGGATGCTTGCCCTGCGCGGGCAATCAGGAAATGCTGCCTCAACAGGACCGACCGGTCCGCCTGCAGATGAAGGGTCCGATGAGCCGTATCGTTCGACTGGAGACGTTTCACGACGAGTTTGTCTGCTTTGTCCGCGCGACGGCAGACGATGGGGCTTTTGGTTGGGGCCAGACATCAACCTACAACGCTGACATCACGGCGCAGGTGTTTCATCGCCAGATCGTGCCCTGGGCCCTGGGGGCGGACCCGTCGGACATCGGCGCACTTGTTCACCTGATCGGACGCCGCGAGCACAAGTTTCCCGGCAGTTACCGCGCGCGGGCGCTTGCGGGGCTGGATACCGCATTGTGGGATATGGCGGGAAGGCGTGCGGGCAAGCCTGTCGCCAGCCTTCTGGGGGGCGGGCCGGGACAAATCCGCGCCTATGCCAGTTCGATGAAGCGCGACATCACCCCCAGGGATGAGGCGGAACGCCTGACGCGGCTTTGCGCCGAGAAGGGCTTCAGCGCGGTCAAGTGGCGCGTCGGGGCCGAATGCGGCGAAGATGTTGATCAGTGGCCGGGCCGCACGGAAGAGATCATCCCCGTCATGGCCCGCGCCCTGGGCGACGGGATCGACAAGCTGGTGGATGCGAATTCCGGGTTCTCGGTTCCGCGTGCGATTGCCGTGGGCCGACTGCTGCAGGATCACGGCATCGTGCATTACGAAGAGCCGGTGCCCTACTGGGACCTCGATGCGACACGTGCCGTGACCGCCGCGCTGGACCTGGACGTGACGGGGGGCGAGCAGGACTGTGACATGGCAACCTGGAAGCGCATGATCGACATGCGCGCCGTCGATGTCGTGCAGCCGGACGTCATGTATATGGGTGGATTGTACCTTACGCTTGAGGTGGCGCGGATGGCGGCGGCGGCAGGTTTGCCCTGCACGCCCCACGCCGCGAACCTGTCCCTGGTCACGATGTGTACGATGCATCTGCTGACCGCGATTCCGAATGCGGGCAAGTATCTTGAATTGTCGATCGAGGGCGACGATTACTATCCGTGGCAGCGGGATTTGTTTCTGGGGCAGCCCTATGCGGTTGCAGAGGGCCAGGTTACCGTAACCGACCTGCCGGGCTGGGGGGTAGAGATCAACCCCGCCTGGCTTGACCGGTCCGTCCACACGGATGCCGCACTTGAAAGCTTCCGACCAAGCGCCTACGGCGCGCTTTACATCAAGGACGGAAAACCATGACCAACTCGGCTTTTCCGCGCCGAATGACCCGCTGCGGGCTGCTGAGAAGCGGGATGGCCATGCCTTTGCCGCCGCGCGTCACAACTGCCTGATCAGGATTGCGCCGGACGGAAACCTTGTGCCGGAAATCGCAGAAAGCCGGGAGCCTGCGGATGGCAAGACCTGGGTTTTCAGGACCCGTCAAAGCCAGGTTTCAAGTTTCAAGTGCAACGGTTGATTTGAAGGCCGCGCGTTCTTCGGCCATTGCTTCTTCGCGTGTTTTCTACCCGAGGGTCTTGCGGGCAGGGCTATCGCGTTTGAGCTATCTCTTGGTTTACGTATTGAAAAGGCTGAGAAGAAACGCATCGTTCCGACCTGCGCGCTTGAGTTTGACCAAGAGCGACCCCTTGGAGGTGTCGCGTCGGGCAAGGTCGAGGGCGCGGCGGCGCAGGATGGGACCATCATCCTGGACCGCGCACTCTGGCCCGCACTCTGGCCCGTGTCGCGCGCACCGCGCAGGGCCTTGCCTTCGATCACGATCACATCCCCATTGCCGGGCAGCACCGCGATCTGCGCCAGACCCCGGCCGAAGGCCGCATCCAGCGCCTTCGGATCGATCATCCGGACCACCGTGAAAACGGTATCCTGTGAGGGGATGGAATGCCTGGGCTTCAGGAAGCCCCTGAAAACATGTTCTTTTGCCCGACCAAAATCTGCCATCTCAGCACAGCTGCTTGCCCCGCAGAGAACCGCGACGAGGCCTGCGACCAGCAGGTCGCAGAGGTCATGCCGCGCGTTGTCTGCACGCGGATCGGGGATGTCATCGAAGGCGGCGAGGAACATGTCCATGCGGGGAACGGGCTCCAAAACGGCGGTTCCCCACCCCGGAATCCATCCCCCCGAAAACCGCAAGAGCCGTCAGATCAGGCCAAGTCCCAAACGCGACTCCCCTGCTGGTTCCTGCAGGATCGCCCCGACAAGGCCAACGAGCGGGTCATCAAGATAGTCTTGTTCAAAGGCATCGAAGTAAATGACCCTCGCCCGCCCATCGTTTTCTTTTCGGTGCGCGCCTGTCCACAACCTGAGGAAATGTGACTTGCCGCTGCCCCAGTCGCCATCACGGGCGATCACAAGCGGTTCCTCAGTACGCTCGACCAGGTCGGACAGTCGCCTCCCCGCCGCCTTGCGATCAAGCAGGTCATAGCGAAGTCCGGTGGCATCCTTGTCATCAAAGCTTTTGTCTCTGGGCGTGAAGTCGGGTTCTGGCGGCGTAAGGCGCAACTTGTTACTTCTGCAAAGGGTCAACCGGACAGAAGGCACCATATGAGGCAAGGCTTTCCCACCGCAATGCCGGGCATGGTGATTGGCCTGCTGGGCGGGTCGTTCGATCCGGCCCATGCCGGGCATGCCCATATCACGCATCAGGCGCTCATGCGGTTCGGGCTGGACCGGGTGTGGTGGCTGGTCAGCCCCGGCAACCCGCTGAAAGCCGAAGGTCCGGCCCCGCTGGCGGCGCGGATCGCGCAGGCAAGGTCCGCGATCGGCGACCCCAGGGTGGTCATCACCGGGCTGGAGGCGCGTCTGGGCACCCGCCATACCGCCGCCCTGCTGGACCGGCTGACAGCACTTTATCCGGGGGTCCGCTTTGTCTGGCTGATGGGGGCCGACAATCTGGTGCAGTTTCACCGCTGGGACCGCTGGCACAGCATCCTGGCCCGTGTGCCCGTGGGGGTTCTGGCCCGGCCCGGCTATGGCATTGCGGCGCGCCGGTCTGTGGCGGCGCGGATGTTCCGCGCCGCGCAAGTGCCGCCCCGGGGGCTTGGCCTGCGCGCGCCGCCCGCCTGGGCCTTTGTCGATGTGCCGCTGGTCGATCTGTCCTCCAGCGCCATCCGCGCGCGGGGCGGGTGGCACGGCCAGGCGGCGCGCAGCCTGCGTCCTGTCTGACGCGGGCCGGACCTGTCGTGTCAAGCCACTGCGGCGGCGCTGGGACCGGCACCCCGCGTCCCGGCGGATGGGGGGCGCGGGCCGGATGCCCCCGGTTCCGGCGATGCGCTGCCTGCTTGCCGACGGCGCGGGTGGCTTGTAGCCTTGGCAGAGGTGCGGCATTTTTGGGGGGGGCGGAATGGTCACGCGGCGCTGGGTGATTGCAGGCCTGATGGCGGGCGCTGCCGCGCCGGTTCTGGCCGAAGCCCCGCTGACAGCACCGCGCCCGCCTGCCCGACCGGGCGCGCCCGGCGCGCCGCTGGTCCGCGCGGCGGCGTCCGGGCAGGCGGCCGTCGCTGCAGCCGTGCTGGGCGGGCAGGTCGGCTATCTGGCGGTCGATGCCGTGACGGGCGAGGTGGTGGATGCCCTGGATCCCGACGTTCCGCTGCCCCCGGCCTCGACAGCCAAGGTGATCACTACCCTTTATGCCTGGGAAAGGCTTGGCCCCGGCTTCCGCTTTGGCACGCGGCTGATGGCAACCGGCCCGGTCAACGGCGGGCAGATCATGGGGGATCTGCTGCTGGCGGGGTCCGGCGATCCGACGCTGTCGACCGATATGCTGGCCGCGATGGCTGCCGATCTGCGGGCGGCGGGTGTTCGCAGCGTGTCCGGCCGGTTTCTGGTGAACGAGGCCGCCCTGCCGAGCCTGCCGCAGATCGATGCTGACCAGCCCGATCATGTCGGCTACAACCCGTCCATCTCGGGCCTGAACCTGAATTTCAACCGCGTGCATTTTGAATGGCGCCGCGCCGGGCAAGGCTGGGATGTGGCCATGGATGCCCGATCCGACCTTTATGTGCCCCCCGTCCGCATGGCCCGAATGACGGTCGTTCCCCGCGACCTGCCGGTCTACACCTTTTCCGAACAGGACGGTATCGACACCTGGACGGTGGCCAGTGCCGCCCTGGGCAAGGGGGGCAGCCGCTGGCTTCCGGTGCGCCAGCCCGGTGCCTATGCGGGCGATGTGTTTCATAGCCTTGCCCGGTCACATGATATTGATCTGCCCCCGCCCGCGCTGGTGCGCAGCCGCCCCGAAGGGGCCGTGCTGGTCCAGGCGGCCAGCGAGCCGCTGCCCGCAGTTCTGCAAGACATGCTGAAGTATTCCACCAATCTGACCGCCGAAGTCGTGGGGCTGACCGCGACGGGTGGAGGCGTCAAGACGCTTGCCGCCTCGGCCGGTCGCATGAGTGTCTGGGCCGCACAGCGCTTTGGCCGGGCAGGGCGGTTTGTCGACCATTCCGGCCTGGGGGCTGACAGCCGGGCCGCCGCCGCAGACATGGTGGCGGCGCTGGTCCGGGCAAAGGACGGGCCGCTGCCTGCGCTGCTGAAGCCCTTTGCGCTGCGCGATGCGAAGGGGCTGAAGCAGACAGGCAGCCCGGTCAAGGTTGTGGCCAAGACCGGCACGCTGAACTTCGTCTCGGGGCTGTGCGGATACATCGCTGCGCCGGACGGGCGCACCCTTGTCTTTGCGATCCATGCGGCTGACTCCGCGCGCCGGGATGCGGTTCCCCTGGCAGAGCGCGAACAGCCTGCCGGCGCGGCCGCCTGGGCCAGGCGCGCGCGCGGCCTGCAATCCCGGCTGATCGAGGGCTGGGCCGGTATCAGCGGTTGACCTGCTGCTGCAAGAGAGTTCGATCACCTGCCGGGCGGGAACATCTTCCCGAGTCCGGGAAAGGTGAGATCCGTCCGGGCGGACAGGGCGCCTTTCTGTCCGGGATCGTCGTCCTGTGCGGTTTTCTGCGGATAACACCCTGAATCCCAATGCTCTTCATCAGCCGGGCCACCGGGCATCGCGCGACATCGAAGCCCTCCCGGCCATCTCGCTGGAGACGCCCGCCCTCTTGTCGCTATCGCCCTCGGCCTTCCTGACCCCCTCGTTCAGGGCATGTCCCGAACAGCCGATCTTCGCCGGGACCGACAGGATCGCCTGCCAGCGCGACCCGCGCTGACCCCCGGTGTCGAGGACCAGCCGCGCCGCCCGTTCGCGCACTTCGGGGGAAAACCTGTTCGTTGTCTTGCTCATCATGCTCCATCCAACTCAGGTGTTGGAGCCTCCGGCACACCCGGCGCGGTTCAACCCCCCTCGCCCGGCGGGATCAGGCACGCACTGTCCTGCCAACCCGTCGCCGCAGAGGGTGCCTGTCAGCACATGCCTTGCGTTGCAGCAACCGGTGTGTGCGGGCGAACCTGCGTTTCCTTTCCGCAGGATGTGATCTAGAGTTGCCCCAATGCCGGTGAATGCCGCCACGCCCGACAGAAGGTCAGATGCCCGAACGTACGGAAACCGAAAGCCGCAAGCTGTTGCGCCGCCTGCGCGATACCCTGGCCGAACGCGGTCAGGGGCAGGAGCGGCTTGACCGGATCACCCATCTGATCGCGGATTCCATCGGCACCGAGGTTTGTTCCATCTATCTCTTCCGCGATCCCGAGACGCTGGAGCTTTGCGCCACCGAAGGCCTGAAGCGCGGCGCGGTTCACAAGACCCGCATGAAGCTGGGCGAAGGGCTGGTGGGGCGCGTGGCGCGCACCGCCACCCCGGTCAACACCGGCAACGCCCCTGCTGAACGCGGCTTCCGCTTCATGCCGGAAACCGGGGAAGAGATTTACTCCAGCTTCCTTGGCGTGCCGATCCAGCGTGTGGGCGAACGGCTGGGCGTGCTGGTGGTGCAGTCCAGGACCGCCCGCCAGTTTTCCGAAGACGAGGTCTATGCCCTGGAAGTGGTGGCCATGGTGCTGGCCGAAATGACCGAACTGGGCGCCTTTACCGGCGAAGGCGAGGCGATGTCGGCCAAGCACAAGCAGCCGGTGCTGTTCCGCGGTGCCGCCGGGCAGGAAGGGGCGACCGAAGGGCGCGTCTGGCTGCACGAGCCGCGCGTGGTGGTGACAAACCCGGTGGCCGATGATCCGGTGGCGGAAACCGAACGGCTGCGCGCCGCCGTGGGGCAGTTGCGCGTGTCGGTCGATGACCTGCTGTCGGTGGAAACGCTGGACAAGGAACAGGTCGCGGTGCTGGAAGCCTATCGCATGTTCGCCCATTCGCGCGGCTGGGTCAGGCGGATGGAGGAAGATGTGGCGGCGGGCCTCTCGGCCGAGGCGGCGGTGGAAAAGGAACAGTCCACCGCCCGCAGCCGCCTGGAACAGGTGGGCGACGCCTATCTGCGCGAGCGGCTGCATGATCTGGATGATCTGTCCAATCGCCTGCTGCGCATCCTGACCGGGCAGGGCAGGGATACCGGGGCGGCGATGCCGGAAAACCCGGTGCTGGTCGCCCGTAACATCGGCCCGGGCGAGTTGCTGGAATACGGGCGCAAGCTGCGCGGCGTGGTGCTGGAAGAAGGCTCGGTCGGCAGCCATGCCGCCATCGTTGCCCGCGCGCTGGCGATTCCGCTGGTCATCCATGCCGAACGGATCACGTCCGAGGCGCTAAACGGCGACCCCATCCTGGTGGACGGGGATCAGGGCATCGCGCATCTGCGCCCGGACGAGACGGTGACCCACGCCTTCCGCGAAAAGATCGCCATGCAGGCAGAGGCGCTGGTACGCTATGCCTCTTTCCGGGGTTTGCCGGCACAGTCGAAATGCGGCACGGTCACGGCGCTGCACATGAACGCAGGGCTCATGGCCGATCTGCCCAGCCTGGAAGGCTCGGGTGCCGAAGGGGTGGGGTTGTTCCGCACCGAATTGCAGTTTCTGGTGCGCAGCCAGATGCCGAAGCGCAGCGAACTGGCCGGAATCTATGCGCGGGTGATGGATGCGGCCAAGGGCCGCCGCGTCGCCTTTCGCACGCTGGACATCGGGTCGGACAAGGTCCTTCCTTACATGAAGCCGCAGGACGAGCCGAACCCGGCCATGGGCTGGCGGGCAATCCGGGTGGGGCTGGACAAGCCCGGCGTGCTGCGCATGCAGCTGCAGGCGCTGATCCGCGCCGCCAAGGGGCGCAAGCTGACAGTGATGTTCCCCTTCATCGCCCAGCCGGACGAGTTTGCCACCGCCCGCGCCCATCTGATGCGCGAGCTGGAGCGTGAGGCAGCCCTGGGTCATGCGGTTCCGCAAAGCGTCGAGGTGGGCGCGATGCTGGAAACGCCTTCGCTGGCCTTTGCCCCCGACAGGTTCTTCAAGATGGTGGATTTCATCTCGATCGGGGGCAATGACCTCAAGCAGTTCTTCTTTGCCGCCGACCGCGAGAACGAGCTGGTGCGGCGGCGCTATGACACGCTCAACAGTGGCTTTCTGCAGTTCCTCGGCCATATCGTGCAGCGCTGCACCAACGCCGGAACACCCCTGTCGTTCTGCGGCGAAGATGCCGGCCGGCCGGTCGAGGCGCTGTGCCTGGCCGCCATGGGCCTGCGCATGCTGTCGATGCGCCCCGCCTCGGTCGGGCCGGTGAAAAGCCTGCTGCGCCGGATGAATCTGGCCGAAGTGCGCGGCGTGATCGACGCCGCCATGGCCTCGGGCGCGCAATCGGTGCGCCCGCAGGTGATGGACTGGCTGGCGGATCAGCCGGAGTGACGCATCGCCCTGCCCGCCCGTGGCACCCTGCCATGCGGAGGGCCAGCGGCACGTCAGCGGGACGAATCTGTGCATGAAACCGCAAAAAGAAGCCCATTGCAGCCGCCCCCCGGGGCCCGCCGCCAACCCGCGCGGGGGCGATCAGATCCGCGTCACCCGCACCGGCTGCACCGCCTTGCCGAAGGCTGCGATCACCTGTTCGGTGCCGTGGCCTTCGCAAAGCCGCAGCAATCCAAAGCGCACATGCGCCACTTCGCGGTAATAGCCCAGAAAGGCCGCGTTCAGCCCGGCCCCGGCAACCGCCCCCAGCACCGGCACCGCCTGCGCCATCAGCTTTTGCCCCAGCGCCGTGGCCAGGCGCGGTGCCACGCCCGCCAGCACGCGCTGCAGCGCGGGCCCCGTCACCACCATCCGGGCCCCAAGAAACCCGGTGTTCACCCCGTCGTCCGTTGCCAGCGGGCTTCCGGCGGCAAAGACACGCAGCGCCTCTAGCCGGATCGCCGGATCATCGGGATCAAACCCTTCCTCGGCGGCCGCGCGCCGGATCGCATGCAGGATCACCGCAATCGTCACCGGCAGTTCGGCGATCGAGGTGGCAAGCCCGCCCGCCCCGCCCGCAGCCCCGGTCAGCGCCGCCAGCGCCATCGGCCCGCGCGGACCAAGGTCGGGCGCGTGCCGGCCGCTGGCGGCCAGATGATAGGCCTTCTCCAGCGCGCTGCGCGTGACGCTGTCAATCCGCGCACGGACCTCGGGCGGCAAACCCCCAAGCCTGTCTTCGATCCGCCCGCCAAGTCGGTTCATCAGCGCAATCACCGGGCCGTTGGCCCGCCGGTAACGCGCGGCCAGCCGTGCAATCTCGACCGACGGATCGGACCTGACGGCGGGAAGCGGGGCAGTGTCGGTCCTGTTCATGGCCCAAAGGTAGGAAGCCCCGGCCCCCTGCGCAATGCCCTATTCAACGGCGGCTTTCCCCACCGGCCCGCTGACCCCGGCCCAGGCCCCCGGAACCAGATCAATCCCCAGCACCCGCGCCGGATTCGTGGGCGGCGGCATGATCACATCCGGCAGGCGGCGAAAGCCAAAGCGCCCGTAATAGGGCGCATCCCCCACCAGCATCACCCGGCTCCAGCCCAGGCGGCGCGCCTCTGTCAGGCATTCGTGGATCAGAAACCCGCCCAGCCCTTCGCCCTGCCGTGTCGGGTGCACAGCCACCGGCCCCAGCAGCAGCGCGGGCTGCCCGGCCACCTGAACCGGCCAGAACCGGATCGCCGCCGCCAGCACGCCGTCGGCATCGCGCAGGACATGGCACAGGTCCGCCACCTTCGGCACCCCGTCGCGCAGCCGGTAGGATGACAGCGCGGTGCGCCCCGGCGCGAAGCACAGGTCCAGAAGGGCCTCAACCTCCCACCAGTCGTCGGCGGTTTCCTCTTCCAGGCGGTACACGGCAGCCTATCCCGAATCTTCTGGATGCGCGGGTAACATGGGGCTAATCAGGGGGCAAACCCCGATGAGGTCCCCCATGTTCTACCGCCCCGCCGAAGGGCACGGCCTGCGGCACAACCCGTTCAATGCCATCATCACCCCGCGCCCGATCGCCTGGCTGTCCACAACCGGGACGCTGGGCGACAATCTGGCACCCTATTCATTCTTCAACGCCGTGGCCTATGTGCCGCCGCAGGTGATGTTCGCCTCGACCGGCATCAAGGATTCAGTCCTCAATATCCGGCAGACGGGTGTCTTCTGCGTGAACATCGTCGAAGAGGCGATGCTGCGCCCGATGAACGAAACCTCGGCCGGCGTGCCGCGCGATGCAGATGAATTCGCCCTGAACGGTCTGCGCAAGCAGCCCTGCACCACCATCCCCTGCCCGCGGCTTGACGGCGCGCCTGCCGCGCTGGAATGCACCCTTGTGCAGGAGATTGCGTTGCGCGGCACCGACAATATCCTGATCCTGGGCGAGGTGACGGGCATCCATCTGCGCGACGACTGTGTCGTGGACGGACGATTCGATGTGACGCGCTTTCACCCCGTCGCCCGCCTGGGCTACCAAGACTATACCATCGTGCGCGAGGTGTTCGCCCTTGCCCGCCCCGGCGAGCGCTGACGCCCCATTATCTGTTCAAAAAAATCCCCGCCGGAGGCACCGGGGCGCGCGCCCGCGCGCGCGCCGTACAAAGGGCATGCGCGCGCCCGCGCGCACCGCATCGATCACGGCGGATCAAGGATCACCGGTTTCGCCGCCAGGTCGCCACGACGCCCCGGATACAGGGCAGGAAGCGGCGCGCGCCGTCACCGCCAGACCCGCACCTTACCACCCGTCGCCGCCCGCCCCTGTCAGCCGATCCCATGCAGGGACCGGGCCAGCTTTTGCCATATGCCTTTCCTATCCGCGCGACTGCCCCTAGTCTTGGCCCGCAACATCAAGGGGCCGCCCATGCAGACAGGAACCATGATCGGTGTGATCGGCGGATCGGGCCTGTACCGGATCGAAGGGCTGGAAGGCGCAAGCTGGATCACGGCGGAAACCCCCTGGGGTGCTCCGTCGGACCAGGTGCTGGTCGGGCGTCTTGATGGCGTTCCGATGGCCTTCCTGCCGCGCCATGGAAGGGGACATGTCCATTCCCCCACCGAGGTACCCTACCGCGCCAATATCGATGCCATGAAACGCCTGGGCGTGACCGACCTGATCTCGGTCTCGGCCTGCGGTTCCTTCCGCGAAGGCTTTGCGCCGGGCGACTTCGTGATTGTCGACCAGTTCATCGACCGCACCTTCGCCCGCGAGAAATCCTTTTTCGGAACGGGCTGTGTTGCCCATGTCAGCCTGGCGCATCCCACCTGCCCCCGCCTCGGCGCGGCCTGCGTCGGGGCGGCGCGGGCCGAAGGTATCACCGTGCATGAGGGTGGGACCTATCTGTGCATGGAAGGTCCGCAGTTTTCCACGCTGGCCGAATCGCGGATGTATCGCGGCTGGGGCTGCGACGTGATCGGGATGACCAACATGCCCGAGGCCAAACTGGCGCGCGAGGCCGAATTGTGCTACGCGTCGGTCGCGATGGTCACGGATTACGACTGCTGGCACCCCGGCCATGGCGCGGTGGATGTGGCGCAGGTCATCGCCGTGCTGACCGGCAATGCCGCCCGCGCAAGCGGTATGGTGGCACGCCTGCCCGCCCTGCTTGGGCCTGACCGCGCCCCCTGCCCGCATGGCTGCGACCGCGCGCTGGACTTTGCCCTGATGACCGCGCCCGACCGGCGCGATCCGGCGCTGCTGGCAAAGCTGGATGCCGTGGCGGGCCGCGTGCTGGGATAGCGCGCCCGCGTCTGTCCCCCTGCGCGCCCCCTTTTCCGCTGTTGAATAAGGCAAAGACCGACCCATGAAGAAGACCGTGAAAGACTATATCCGCACCATCGTCGATTTCCCCCATGACGGAATCCTGTTCCGCGACGTGACCACACTGTTTTCCGATGCACGCGGCTTTCGCATGGCAATCGATCAGTTGCTCACCCCCTATGCCGGGCTGCGGATTGACAAGGTGGCCGGGCTCGAGGCGCGCGGCTTCATCCTTGGCGGGGCGGTGGCGCATCAGCTGTCGACCGGCTTCGTGCCGATCCGCAAGAAGGGCAAGCTGCCCGGACGGACCATCGCGCAAAGCTATACCCTGGAATATGGCGAGGCGGTGGTCGAGGTTCATGACGATGCCATGCAGCCCGGCGAAACCGTGCTGCTGGTTGATGACCTGCTGGCCACCGGCGGCACCGCCGAGGCCGGCATCCGCCTGATCGAACGGCTGGGGGCGCAGGTCATCGGCTGCGCCTTTGTGGTGGACCTGCCCGATCTGGGCGGACGCACCCGGCTGGAAGCGATGGGGATGGAGGTGCATGCGCTGTGCGCCTTTGACGGGCACTGAAGGCTCAATTCCGGTCCCGCGCTAACACTTTGGCAATCGAATCGGCCTAGCTCTGGCGGGGTCCGGCAGATCACCGGACGACACTCGCACCATGACGTAACCCCACACTCCCCAAGTCCCCGCCGATTCAGCCCGGCGGGGCAAACCTGTGCGGCCCCGGCGCTGCCGCTTGGCCGCGCAGCACGGCACCGGGGTTCATGATGTCGGCAGGGTCCAGCGCCGCCTTGATCGCGCGCATCGCCGCCAGCTTTGCCGGATCGCCGTAGCGTTCCAGATCATCCACCTTCAGCCGGCCGATCCCGTGCTCGGCGCTGACCGAACCACCCATGGCATGAACCATGTCATGCACCAGCCGCTTCACCGGCTCGCGGAGCGCCGCGTCATCGGCGCGGGTCCGTCCCCGCTGCGGGAAGACGTTGTAATGCAGGTTGCCGTCGCCCAGATGCCCGAAGCAGTTGATCCGCACATCGCCCAGCGCCCGCAGCGCGGGCCCGGCGCGCGCGATGAACTCGGGCAGCGCCCCCAGCGGCAACGAAATGTCGTGGCTGGAGATTGCCCCGATCCGCCGGTTCGCCTCGGGGATCATTTCGCGCAGGTGCCAGAACGCATCGCGCTGCGCCTGCGAGGTGGCGATCAGCCCGTCGGTGACCAGCCCGGCGTCCATCCCTTCGGCAAACAGCTCCTCCAGCGCCGTCACCGGCGACAAGCCTGCGGGCAAGCCAAGGTCAATCAGTACCATCCACTCCGGCGAGCCGGGAAAGGGCTGGCGCACCTCTGGCAGCACCTCGGACAGAAACTGCAATCCCGTCCCGCCAATCAGCTCGAAGGCAGAAATCAGCCCGCCCAGCCGCGCCTCGGCCCGCGACAGCAGGGCCAGCGCGGCGGCAGGGTCCGGCACCACCAACAAGGCTGTCCCCTCAGCGGCAGGCACCGGATGCAGCCGCAGGCTGGCCGCCGTGATCACGCCCAGCGTGCCTTCTGCCCCGATCAGCAGGTGCCGCAGGTCATAGCCGCTGTTGTCCTTGCGCAGCCGCTTCAGCCCGTGCAGCACCGACCCGTCCGGCAGGACCGCCTCGATCCCCAGGCACAGGTCGCGTGCATTGCCATAGCGCAGCACGTTGACCCCGCCCGCATTGGTCGACAGCACCCCACCCACGCACGCCGACCCCTGCGAAGCCAGCGTCAGCGGAAACCGCCGGACCACGGCCTGCGCATGGGCCTGAGCCTGGGCCAGCGTCATCCCGGCTTCGACCACCATCGCATTCCCGTCCGGGAAGATCGCCCGCAGCGCCGCCATGCGGTCCAGCGACAGGATCAGCGGCGCGGGGCCGCCCTGCATCACCTGCCCGCCCACAAGGCCGGTTCCGCCGCCCCAGGGGATGATGCCCACCCCGGCCCCGGCGCAGGCGCGGACGATGGTGGCCACCTCTTCCACCCGGCGCGGCCGGGCAACAGCCGCCCCCACCCCCGTCCAGCGGCCCCGCGGTTCGGTCAGAAAGCGCGGCTCCACCGCCGCCAGCGTACCTTCTGGCAGGCGCGCGGCAAGATCGGACAGAAAGGCAGGTCCGGCGGGGATCAGGGCCATGGCCCTGCTGACCAAAACCGGCCCCCGTTCCACAGGCTCAGTTCAGCCACGACGGCTCCAGCACCAGGATCGTCGGCTGCGACGGCAGGTCGGTCAGCGCCACCTCAAGGCTGCTGGTCCCCGCCCGAACGACCGGAAAGGCACCGTCCATATCGGCCAGAAACCCCTCGAGCGAGGCCCCGGAAAACCAGTGCATCGGCAGCACCAGGGATGACCGCAGGCGCTTGACCACCTCGGCCATGCTGGCGGTGTCCATGGTGTAGCCACCGTCAACGGGAACCATCACCACATCCAGCCGCCCGATCATCGCATATTGCTCGGGGCTGGGCACCTGATGCAGATGCCCCAGATGCCCGATGCACAGGCCCGCCACCTCGAAGATGAAAATCGAATTCCCGTCGCGCCGGATGCCATCGCCCATGCGGCTGCGCAGATCTGTCGTCACGTTGCGCACCAGCATTTCGCCCAGATCAAGGGAAACCTCCGCCGGGCCGGTCCCGTCGCCCCAGCCGCGCAGCACATGCGCAATGCGCGGGTCGGGACTGTCGGTCCAATGCGTGCCATGGGCATTGTTCATCGTCACCACATCAGGAACCACATCCGCTGTGCCCAGAAAGCCGGTGTAATCGGTCGCCGCCACCAGCCCGCCCGGCGTTTCGATCAGGAAGGTCGCATGATCGACATAGCTGATCCGCACCCTGCCCTCGGCCAGGGGTGCGCCGAAGGATGCCGCGCGGATCACCTCCACCCCCGGCACGCCCTGCGCCAAGGCGATGCAATGTGACGGGATGCGTTCCTGCGCGGCGGCGGGCAGGCCCAGCAGGGCGGCGGCAAACAGAATGGCTTTGTGCATGACAGGGTTCTCCCTGCGCAAGGATACTAGGGCGGGCGGACGCCGTGCCAAGACCCGGGGCCACAGCCGGTTCATCCCGCGCCCGCCCTTTGGGCAGGTGCCGCCCTGCCCCTTTTCCCAGTCGCACAAGCGGTCCTTGCAGGCAAAGCGGGCAGCCGCCGCCCTCAGCCCACATCCGTCCGCCCGCGCCGGTCGTTGCGCAGGTTGGCGTAAAGCACATGGTTGCGCCAGCGCCCGGCGATCTGCAGATAGCTTTGCGCCACGCCTTCATACTTGAAGCCGCATTTCTCCAGCACACCGCGCGAGGCGGCGTTTTCCGGCAGGCAGGCGGCCTCAACGCGGCTCAGGTCCATCACGGTGAAGGCATGATGGACCACTGACAGGATCGCCTCGCGCATGTAGCCCTGCCGGGCATGGGCCTGCCCGATCCAGTAGCCCAGCGTTCCGGCCTGGCTGGGGCCGCGCCGGATATTGTCCAGGGTTATTGCCCCAAGAAGGGCGGCATCCTCGCGCCGGGTCAACAGCAGCGGCAGCGCCGTGCCCTGGCTGGTGGCCCGGTTGGCCCAATAGATGCGGCTGGTAAAGGCCTTGCGCGACAGATGATCCGCCGCCCAGACGGGTTCCCAGGGGGTCAGGAACGGCGCGCTTTGGTCGCGCAGCACGGTCCAGGCCCGGAAATCGCCATGCTGCGGCAGCCGCAGCGTCATGCGTTCCGTTTCAATCCTGACCCGCCGCGCCGTGCCGAACATCAGGCGGCCAGCCCCGCGCGGATGGCCTCCAGCCCGGGCGCGCCCGCAACCGGACCATAAAGCGCCAACGCCGACCTTGCCTGCGTCATCGCGCCCGCATAGCCGCGCACATCGCCCAGCGACACGGCATCGATCCTGGCCACGGACTCGTCCAGATCGGGCACGCGGCCCCAGATGGTCAGCAGCCGGGCCGCGCGCTCGGCGCGGCTTGACGGGCTTTCCAGCCCCATCAGCAGCCCCGCCTTCAGCTGCGCGCGGGCGCGGGCGACCTCGACTTCGGTCATGTCTTCGGCAGACCGCTTCAATTCCTCCAGCGTCAGGCGGGTCAGCTCGCCGATCTCTTCTTCGGAGGTGCCGGCATAAAGCGTGATCTGGCCGGTATCCTCATAGGCCGCCGATTGCGCGAAGATCGAATAGCACAGGCCGCGCTCTTCGCGGATTTTCTGGAACAGGCGCGATGACATGCTACCCCCCAGGGCCATGGCATAGACCTGCGCGGTATAGACATCCGGCGCGCGGTATCCCGGTGCCTCGAAGGCCAGGGCGAAATGCACCTGCTCCAGGTTCTTCACTTCGCGCCGCTCGCCGCCCCGGAAATCGGCGGGCTGGACCGGCGCTGCCCCGACCGGCTTCAGCCCGCCAAAGATGGCCCTGGCCTCGGCCACGATCCGGTCATGGTCCACCCCGCCCACGGCGGACAGGATCATCTGGTCCGGCCCGTAATGCTGGGCCACGAAGCGCGTCAGGTCCTCGCGCCCAAAGGACGACACCCGTTCGGACGGCCCCAGAATGGTACGGCCAAAGGCCTGGCCGGGATAGCTGGCTTCCTGCAGCCAGTCGAAGATCACATCGTCGGGCGTGTCCAGGGCCTGGCCGATTTCCTGCAGGATGACATGACGCTCCACCTCGATTTCCTTGCTGTCGAACACCGGGTTCAGCACGATGTCGGAAATCACCTCCAGCGCCAGCGACACGTCATCCTGCAACACGCGGGCGAAATAGGCGGTCATCTCGCGGCTGGTATAGGCGTTGATAAAGCCGCCCACATCCTCGATTGCTTCGGCGATCTGCAGCGCGCTGCGGGTCCCGGTGCCCTTGAACGCCATATGTTCCAGGAAATGCGCGATCCCGTTCTGCTCGGGGCGCTCGTGCCGCCCGCCGGCCGTCACCCAGACCCCGATCGAGGCGCTTTTCAGCCCCGGCATGTCTTCGGTCACGATACGAAAGCCGTTCGGCAGGGTTGTCAGTCGAAGGGTCAACGGCCGGTCCTTTCGCGGATAAGGGCCTCGAGCGCGGCAAGATCATCGGGGGCGCGCGTCACCCTTTCGGGGCGGTCGAACAGGTGTGCCAGGCGCGGCGGCAGTGCCGGGCGCTGGCCCGTCGCGGCCTCTACCGCGTCGGGAAACTTCGCCGGATGCGCCGTGGCCAGTGTGATCATCGGCACTGCGCCCAGATGCCCTTCGGCCACTTTCACGCCCACGGCGCTGTGCGGACACAGAATTTCCCCGGTTTGCGCAAAGGTCCGCCGGATCGTCTCTGCCGTTTCCTCTTCGCTGCAGCGGCCCGAGGCGAATTGTGCGCGCAAGACGGCCATGGCATCCGGGCTGATGTGGAACCCGCCCCGTTTGAGGTCCGACATAAGCGCAGTCACAGCGGACCCGTCGCGGCCACAGGCATCGAACAGGGCGCGCTCGAAGTTTGACGAGACCTGAATGTCCATCGACGGGCTGATCGACGGCCGGACGCCCCGGGTCAGATAGTCGCCAGTGCGCATTGCCCGGTCAAGAATGTCGTTCTGGTTGGTGGCAATCACCAGCCTGTCAATCGGCAGGCCCATCTGACGGGCGATGGAGCCTGCAAAGATGTCGCCGAAATTGCCCGTGGGCACGGTGAAGCTGACAGGACGCGCAGGTGCCCCCAGGGCGACGGCGGCATAGAAGTAATAGACCACCTGCGCCAGAACCCGCGCCCAGTTGATGCTGTTGACACCCGCCAGCCGCACCTCGTCGCGGAAGGCGAAATCGTTGAACATGTCCTTCACGCGGGCCTGGCAATCGTCAAAATCGCCTGACATGGCAATGGCATGCACGTTGGATTCGACCGGTGTCGTCATCTGGCGGCGCTGCACGTCGGACACGCGGCCATGCGGGTACAGGATGAAGACATCGACATTGGCAAGACCGCGAAAGGCCTCGATCGCCGCCGATCCGGTATCGCCGCTGGTTGCACCCACGATCGTCACCCGGTCGCCCGACCGCGCCAGCGCCGCCTGGAACAGCTGGCCGATCAGCTGCATGGCAAAATCCTTGAAGGCCAGCGTCGGGCCATGAAACAGTTCCAGCAGGAAATGATTGCTGTCCAGCTGCACCAGCGGCGCGCGGGCGGCATGGCCGAAACCGGCATAGGCAGCGGCGATCAGCCGGCGGAATTCGTCATCGCCGAAGGTGCCGCCCAGAAAGGGGCGCATCACGCGAAAGGCGGTCTGCTCGTAGCTCAGACCGGCCAGGCCTGCGATTTCGGCCTGCGGCAACACCGGAACAGCGTCGGGCACATACAGCCCGCCGTCGCGCGCAAGCCCGGTCATCATCGCCTCGTCAAAGCGCAGAACAGGTGCGGCACCCCTGGTCGAGATGTAGTGCATATCCGTCCCCGTCTCAGCCCGTCCTTTGCCTGATACGCCAGAGCAACAGCCCTGTCATCCCCGCCCAGACCGCCGCAAGGGAAAACCACGTCACCGCATAATTCAGGTGGTTGTTTGGAATGCCCTGCGTGTCGACAGGCAACGGTGTTATGCCATCGCCCGTCGCCTCGCGCGCCACGACCAGAACCGGCTCGGTCTGCAGTGCGGCCGCCATGGCGGGCACGTCGCGCGCGAACCAGATCGCGCGGGCGGCATCGGGCGGCGGGGTGAAGCTGTCGACCTCGTCCGGCCAGTGCAGGGTGCCCGAGAATCGCGCGGCAGTGGCAATGCGTGGCTGTGACCGCTGATCCTCGGGCAGAAACCCCCGGTCCACCAGAATCCTGCGCCCGTCCTCCGTCTGGAAGGCCGCGATCACGCGGTATCCCGCGCCGACCCCTTTCAGGCTGGCCAGAACGTCGATGCCGGGCCCGGTAAAACGGCCCGCAATGCGGACCGGAAGATACCTGTCACGCACCGGGTCGGGCACCGCCGGCAAGCTCACCGGGAGGTCGGCCAGCCGGGCCGAGATCTCGGCCAGGATGCCCTGCTTCCAGGCCAGCCGCTGCACCTGCCAGGTTCCCAGTGCGATAAGGATCGCACAGCCGACAAGGCCGAAAAGCAGGGGCAGGATCATGCGGCGAGTCATGGCACAGCCTTGTGCGGCACTGGGCAGGCGCGCGGCCCCGTGGCCCGCGCCTGCCCGGACAGGGATCAGGCGGCGGCGGGGCAGTGCTCCGCGAACCGGGCTGCGGTCAGCGGCCCCAGATATAGATCGATGCAAACAGGAACAGCCAGACCACATCCACGAAATGCCAGTACCAGGCGGCAGCCTCAAACCCGACGTGGCGCTCGGGCGTGAAATGACCCTTCATCACCCGGAACAGGCAGACCGTCAGAAAGATGGTGCCGACGATAACGTGAAAGCCGTGAAAGCCCGTCGCCATGAAGAAATTCGCACCATAGATATTGCCCGCGAAGCCAAAACCGGCATGGGTGTATTCATAGGCTTGGAAGATCGTGAAGATGACACCCAGCGCGATTGCCAGGATCAGACCGTTCTTCAGGTCCTTGCGGTTGTTTTCATGCACCAGCGCGTGGTGCGCCCAGGTCGCTGCAGCACCCGACCACAGCAGGATCAGCGTATTGATCAGCGGCAGGTGCCAGGGATCGAAGGTTTCGATCCCTTCCGGCGGCCAGACCCCGTCAACCAGCGGGCTGAGCGGCCCCATCGGGTACAGCGCATGCTTGAAGAAGGACCAGAACCAGGCGGAAAAGAACATCACCTCGGACAGGATGAACAGCAGAAAGCCATAGCGCAGGCCAATCACCACCACCGGCGTGTGATCGCCCGCATGGCTTTCCACGATCACATCGCTCCACCAGGCGAACATCACATAAAGGACCAGCGCGAACCCGATCAGGCCCAGCCATGGGCCGGAACCGTGCATCCACAGCACCGCGCCGAACAGCATGATGAAGGCCCCGACCGCGCCGAGGAACGGCCAGACCGATGGCGGCAGGACATGGTAGTCGTGGTTCTTGGCATGGGCCATTCGGCGTTCCTTCGTATTCTCTCGTGTCCCGGTCCTGACGGCTGCCGGGCCTGATGTCAGTTTACCGGGGCCTGAACGCCGGGGGCAAGGGCCGCCTGTTCGTCGGGCAGTTCGGTTTCGTAAAAAGTGTAGGACAGCGTGATTTCTTTCACAAAGCGGCTGTCCCTGCCCGAGACGATCGCAGGATCAACAAAGAAGGTGACCGGCATCTGCACCCGCTCACCCGGCTGCAGCACCTGCATCTCGAAGCAGAAGCAGGCGATCTTCTCGAAATAGGCACCGGCGGAATCCGGGGCCACGTTGTAGCTGGCGGTGCCCGCCACGACGCGGTCGGTAGGGTTGTACGCCTCGTAAAAGGCAAGGCCCGTCTCGCCGATGCGCAGCGTCATCTCGCGCTCGACCGGGGTGAATTCCCACGGCATGCCGCGTTCAACCGAGGCATCGAACCGCACCTTGATCGTGCGGTCCAGGATCACGTCCGATTCGGCCTCCGCCACGCCCGTCGTGCCGCCATAGCCCGTGACACGGCAGAACCAGTCGTAAAAGGGCACCGCCGCAAAGGACAGCGACACCATCAGCAGCGCCACACAGGCCAGCTTTGCCGCCGTGCGGTTCACGCCGGTCAGACGCGGCAGCAGCCTCATTCCGTCACCGCCTTTGGAACAAGGCCGGGCTGCACCACATGGTCATAGCCCTGGATCGGCCCGCTTTCGGCAACCTTCACAACCGTCAGCCCGAAGATGACGGCGGCAAAGGCCACCAGCGTCAGCCCAAGGCCGACATTGCGCCCCAGACGGCGCTTGTGAATCTCATGATCCGGACGGAACGACATCACCATCCCCCCAGGCCGAAGCTGCGCAGGGCCGCCTCCAGAAGGAAGGCCCCGAAATGCAGGAACAGATAATACAGCGAAAATCGGAACAGCTGCTTTTCCACCCGGTAGCCGTCCGCCTCGGCCTGAACCTCGTCCCGCTGCCAGATACGCCATGCCCCATAGAGGAAAGCCGCGTTCAGCGCCGCCGAAACTGCCAGATACACTGGCCCGCCGATCGAGGTGAAGGCCGCCCCCAGCGCAACCGGAACCAGAAGGATGGTATACGCCAGCACATGCGCCCGGGTCGCCTTCCGGCCATGTGTGACCGTCAGCATCGGAACCCCGGCCCTGGAATAGTCATCCTTCATGAACAGGGCCAGCGCCCAGAAGTGCGGCGGGGTCCACATGAAGATCAGCGCAAACATCAGCGCGCTTTCAATCGACACGCCGCCCGTCGCCACCGCCCAGCCGATCATCGGCGGAAATGCCCCGGCGGCCCCGCCGATCACGATGTTCTGCGGTGTCAGGCGTTTCAGCCACATCGAATAGACCACGGCATAAAAAAAGATCGTGAAGGCCAGCAGACCCGCCGCCAGCAGGTTCGACGCCAGTCCCAGCATCACCACGGCGATGCCCGACAGCGCCAGGCCAAGGCCCAGCGCCTCGCCCCCGGCAACGATGCCCGCAGGCACCGGACGCCGGGACGTGCGGCGCATCACCGCGTCGATGTCGGCATCCCACCACATGTTCAGCGCACCCGAGGCCCCCGCCCCCAGCGCAATGAACAGGATCGAGGCAAGCGCCACCACCGGATGCACCGGAACCGGCGCAACCAACAGGCCGACCAGCGCCGTGAAGACGACAAGCGACATGACGCGCGGCTTGAGCAGCGCCACATAGTCGCCAAATCCGGCCTCGCCGGGCTGCGAGATGGTCTGTTCAAGGGCCTGGATGTCGCTCATCATTCTCTCCCGGACGCAGGGCCTGACCTGCGGCCTGCCGCCGAGGTCAGTCTGCCGAAGCCACTTCCAGTCCGGCAGCTGGAACCGCCAGCGACGACAGCTGCGGATTGCCGGCCTTTGCCGATTCCAGCCATTGCGCATAGGCGGCCTCGGACACGACCTTGACGGTGATCGGCATGTAGGCATGGCTCTTGCCGCACAGTTCCGAACATTGTCCGAAATAGATGCCCTCACGCTCGGCCTTGAACCACAGCTGTCCGATGCGGCCGGGAATGGCATCCTGCTTCACGCCGAAGGCCGGGATCGTCCAGGAATGGATCACGTCCGATCCGGTCACCTGCATCACGATGGTCTTGTCCACCGGCACGACGACCGCCGTGTCGGTTGCCAGCAGGAAATCGTCGCGCGTATAGCCCAGCGCCTCCAGCTTCATCACCGCAATATCGTCCAGGATTTGCGGCTGACCCATTGGCTGATCGTCGCCAAGCGAATCCACCTTGGTCGATCCGTCGACAAGGAAACTTGCAAATTCAACGCCTTCGTCCACATATTCATAGCCCCAGTACCACTGGTAGCCGGTGACCTTGATGGTGACGTCACCCACCGGTATTTCCTGCTGCTTGAACAGGACCGGCAGCGAATAGGCCCCGATGAACACAAGGATCAAAATCGGGATGACCGTCCAGGCCACTTCAACCGGCGAGTTGTGGGTAAAGCTTGCCGGGTTGGGATTGGCCCGGCGGTTGAACCGCAGGATGGCGATTGCCAGCAGAACGGTCACGAAGATGGTGATACACCCGATGATCACCAGCAACATGAAATCCAGGTTCTGCAGGTCACGCGCCAGTTCGGTTGCGGCGAACTGAAATCCCGTCTCGCCGTTCACCGGGCGTCCGACAATTTCAAGCCTGTCCTGCGCCTGCGCAGCCTGGGCTGCAACGCTTGCCGCAATGCCGGCCACAAGGCCCGAACGAGAGGTAAGTCGCATCTTCAATTCCTGTTCTGGCACGGCCCTTTCGGGCCGCTGGCGGTCCCGGCTTCGTCCTGGCCGGAATCCCGTTGTTTCGCGACCCCCTGAAACCATATTAGGGGCAGATCGACAAGCAAAACGATTGCGGCAAAGAGACGCCGCTGATCCGGAACAAGGACAAGCCATGACAGATGCCCCTTTCCGCCCCTTTGAAACCCGTCTGGACGAGGCGGCGGCGCTGTCGGTCCTGCGGGCGGCAACCCTTGGTGCCGAAGATGGCGAATTATTCCTGGAGCGCAGCCGCTCTGAGTCGCTGGTTCTGGACGATGGCCGGATCAAGACGGCAAGCTACGATGCCTCGGAAGGCTTCGGTCTGCGCGCCGTGAAGGGCGAGGTGGCAGGCTATGCCCATGCCACCGAAATTTCCGAACGGGCGCTGCGCCGGGCGGCGGAAACCGCGCGTCTGGCCGTGGGCAGTGGCGGCGGCACCCTGGCCGCGCCCCCCGCAGGCACCAACCTGCGGCTGTACGGCGATGCCGATCCGATGACGGACGCGGCCTTTGCGGTGAAGATCGACATGCTGCGCGAGATCGATGCCTATGCCCGCGCGCTGGATTCCCGCGTGGTGCAGGTGTCAGCCACCCTTGCCGCCGGTCTGCAGGAGGTGGAGATTCTGCGCCCCGAAGGCCTGCGCCTGTCGGATGTGCGGCCGATGTGCCGCCTGAACATCTCGGTCATCGTGGAATCGAACGGCCGCCGGGAAAGCGGCGGCACCGGCGGGGGTGGACGGTTCGGCCTGGCCCGTCTGATGGAGCGGGACCACTGGCAGGGCCTGGCCCGCGAAGCCCTGCGCATCGCGCTGGTCAATCTGGAGGCTGTCGCGGCCCCGGCGGGTACCATGGATGTGGTCCTTGGGCCGGGCTGGCCCGGCATCCTGCTGCACGAGGCCATCGGCCACGGGCTGGAAGGCGATTTCAACCGCAAGAAGACCTCGGCCTTCGCCGGGCTGCTGGGCAGCCGCGTGGCGGCCCCCGGCGTGACGGTGCTGGATGACGGTACCCTGCCCGACCGGCGCGGGACGATCAGCGTCGATGACGAAGGCACGCCATCGGGCCGCAACGTGCTGATCGAGGACGGCATTCTTGTGGGCTACATGCAGGACCGCCAGAATGCGCGCCTGATGGGCGTGGCCCCGACCGGGAACGGCCGCCGCCAAAGCTTTGCCCATATCCCGATGCCGCGCATGACCAACACCTACATGCTGGCCGGCAGCGCCGACCCGGCAGAGATCCTGGCGGACCTGAAGGACGGCATCTATGCCGTGGGCTTCGGTGGCGGTCAGGTGGATATCACCAACGGCAAGTTCGTGTTCAGCTGCACCGAAGCCTACCGGGTGCAGAACGGCAAGGTCGGCGCGCCGGTCAAGGGGGCGACGCTGATCGGCGACGGCCCCACCGCGCTGCGCCATGTGCGCGCCATCGGCAATGACCTGGCGCTGGACCCCGGCATCGGCAACTGCGGCAAGGCGGGCCAATGGGTGCCGGTCGGCGTGGGCCAGCCGACGCTTCACATCAGCGGCCTGACCGTGGGTGGCTCTGCCGCCTGACAAGGCGGCCCTTTTCCTGCCGCTGTCTGGTTCTTTTGGCAGGAAAGGCGGCGGTCGGAGCAGGCGGGGTGCTGAAGCGGCACCCCGGCCGCTTGCCCGCCGAAAAGAGCTTCCCGGTCCGGGGACATGGCCGCTGCCAAGGCAGCGGGGGCTGGCCTTCCACCGCCGCTTCGGGCGAGAACAGGAAACGCACCGCGTTTCCCCGCCCGCACGCGACGGTGCCCTACAGACCGGCAGGTCCAAGCGCAACGCAGGCCAGCACCCGGCCCGGCGGGCGAGAAGCGCCCGCCGGGGGCGGGGCGGGCGCTTGTCTCTATGATTTTCGCAGGCCCTGTCGTTTGATGGGGTTGGCCCGCAGGGACGGTGGCCACCGTCCCTGCGGGCTGGCGGGAT
>JADCEN010000061.1 GCA_020250175.1 Rhodobacter sp. | reverse complement strand
CTGAAGATGCCCGAACAGCACCATGTCCCGCAGCCGGGCATAGGTAAGCTCATGTGTCGGTATCTTGCGGTCCTGCACGGTCATCCTGGCCCTGCCTGCGGATATGATCAAATTAGGCCGCCCCGCGAACAGGATCAAGGAAGGATGGCGGCGCGCCCGTGTTGACGGCACCCTGTCTGCACCGCCATGGTCAGGGTCAGACAAGGACATCAGACAAGGAAAGGCACCGCACATGCAGACCACCCCCCCACAGGACGGGCGATCACGCCCGCAGGCCGGCCCGTGCGGCGGATAAGGGCGATTCCGCACCCCCGGTTCTTTCTGTTTCTGGCCCTGCTGTTTTGCGGCATTGCCGGGGCCTCGGGCTTCATGAAGCCGGAAGAAGCGGTTGTGGCTGGTTTCAACATCGCCGCGCTTGGCTTCATCGCGGCCAGCATCCCCTTGTTCCTGCAGGATCAACCCGAAGATCTGCGGCGGCGCGGCGCGCGGGACGATGGGGGGCGCGTCTTTCTTCTGCTGTCCTCGACCGTTGTCCTGGCCGCCGTCGTCGCCTCGCTGGCCCGCATGATCCAGACGCGCGAGGCCCTGACCATGCCGGACCTGCTGCAGGTCATCGCCACGCTGATCCTGGCCTGGCTGTTCGTGAACCTGATCTATGCGCATCACTACGGGCACATGTATTACGACCAGAAGGATCATGGCGATACCGGCGGGCTGGCCTTTCCCGGCGGGGATGATCCCGTTTTCGCCGACTTCTGCTATTTCGCCTTCTGCATCGGCATGACCTCGGCCGTGTCGGATGTGAACATCGAAAGCCGCAACATGCGCCGCACGGTAACACTGCACGCCCTGCTGGCCTTTCTGTTCAACCTTGGAATTCTGGCGCTGGTGATCAACGTGCTGTCCAGCGTATTCTGAGATCAGCTTGCGCAGGGTGCAGCGCCAACAGGCTGCTGAAAACATGCAGAAGCGCCCCGACCGGGTGCCAGAAACCGGAGACTCCGCCCAGAAACAGCCGGAAGAGCGCGAATCCTGGCTGTTTTGGGTCGAAACAGGAACAGTTTTCGCCGCAGCACATACGGAAGCCTGTTTCAGCAGCCTTCTGGAGCGTGCCGCATCCCTTCTGGTTCCGGAGTCCCAAGTCTGGCGATCTCTGATCCTCTGTTCGTGCCGGATACAGGGGGCAAGATTGCGCAAGGCACATCCTGTGGACCTTCGCAGCCGGGTCATCGCCTTTGTTGAGGAGGAGTACGAGCACAGAGAGGCCGCACGACGCTCTCGGGTGTCGCCGCGCTTTGTGAATGACATGGTCATCCTGAAACGAGAAAGCGGTAGCCTGCTGCCAAAAGCGCAGGGGAACCATGCGGAGGGCAAGGTGGCGCTGATTTCGGGCAGGGCGACGGGCCTTGGCGGGGCGGCGTCCACGCTGTTTGCCGCCGAAGGGGCGGCGCTGGCGATTGTGGACCGCAACCTGGTTCAGGCGCAGGCGCGGGCGGCCGAAATCACCGCTGCCGGGGGGCCATCACCATTGCCGCCGATGTGCCGGACGCAGGCCAGGTCAGCGCCGCCGTGCCGCAGGCCGCAGCCGAACTTGGCCCGATCACTGTGCCCTTCAACCACACGGGCACCATCGTGATCAAACCGTTTCTGGAGATGACCGCAGAGGAGTGGGACTGGCTGCATGCCGTCACCGTCGATTCGATGTTCCTGATGACCGGGGCGGTGCTGCCCGGCATGATCGCCGCAGGCGGCGGGTCCATCCTGTGCACCCCGTCAATCCCGGCCGTGGCCGCCACCCCGATGGAGGTGCTTCATGACATCACCAAGGGCGCGGTCCACAGGTTCGCCCGCGCCATCGCCGTGGAATTCCACAACCGGGGCATCCGCTGCAACGCCCTCTGCCCCGGCTTCATCGAACCCCCGCATGGGTTGAGGGAGGTGGCCGACCTGCAAGCCCTTGGCGCGGGCGTGTCAGACGCCGCCATCGCCATGGCCCAGGGCCGCATCGGCAAACCGGTGGAGGTGTGGCTGGCGGTGCTGTTCCTGGCCTCGGATGAGGCGAGTTTTGTGAACGGGACGCATCTGTTTGTGGACGATGGTTTACGGGGGTGTGCGCGTTAATTTGACGATGAATCAACCTCTCCAAATAAATTGCCCCAAATCAAGAATAATTTGAGTAGACTTTCCTACATTCATGTCCACCAAATACAATTAAAGCTCTCTAGCATGCAACCTAATGCGCTTGTTCCTTTAGCAATACCTGTAAATCATCCGCAATCGATATCTGAAGGCCAGATGGAACCTTCTTTCCAAACGAGGAAGTATTCCCCATTTTTTCGAACTGCGCCGCTTTTCTTATTTCTGTAGCAAGTATTTTGCCAAGCACAGCATGTTGAAAACCATGCAGTTGGGCTTCCGCTTCGACTTCCTTATCACCAAATTGTCTTATGGCCCCTTTCTTGGCGTTCTCAATCTTTTGAGTAGCCTCAATGCGCTTCATCCGTCTCTTTATTACCGCTGCATCATCGGCGCTAGCCGCATTCACTGCATTCTTAAGGATTAACTCCGCCTTCTTTAAATCAATGCTAAAATGCGAAGCAATTATGCAATTCTCAGCCCAATAAGACTCAATATCCGAACATCTCGTAATCCACAACTGCATTCCCCGATCCTTATATGGTTCTTGGAGTGCATCAACTTCTTCCGGCATCATGAAATCTCTATCTCGATGGATGACAATCTTCATGTGATCACCAAGTAAATTCCCGAGTCCACGAATAGTTTCAGCAGGCGGTAGCTTACCGGCACCGTGATAAGGCCAGATAGCAGTGATCCTTTCAAGATCCGGCCACTGCGCCAAAATGGCGCGAAGCATACTGGAATTCGCGTCTTCGGTCATCAACAGAATGCGGCGATCAAGGAGCCCCCATCCCATTAGATTGCGAGCCCGAGTATCATCATCTGGCTGAACTTTGCCATCCTTCATCCAAATAACGCACGCCTCGGAAGGCAAGGCGCGAACAACTGAAGGGCTATGCGTCGTCATGATGATCTGTGTGCCAAAGTGTTCAGCTGCTTCGGCAAGCACTGTTACCAGCCTATCCTGAGCCATTGGGTGCAAGTGAGCGTCGGGTTCGTCCACAAGCAATAGAACGGGTCGAAAGTATACAAGGTAGGCGAAAATTTGGATAACTTGTAAGAATCCAATTCCAGCCAACTCTAATGGCTTGAAGCGCTTACCATCAACTGCCTTCATTTCTTGTGTCTGAAAGCGGGCCAGAATACGTGCATGCTTGTTATCGTCGAAATCAACTTCAATTGCAAATCCGCCCATAATGCGAGAAACATACTCCTGAACAACTGCAAGACCGTCCCTGCCTTCGACCTCAATTCCTCGAAGCAGATCAAGTACGTTTCGCAGTACGGTGTTGGCATCACCTGCCGCGGCAAGCCTTTGAACAATTAGTTTTGATCGCTTTTCTTCAGTCAAGGGAATTCCCGCGAGGCCAGGGATATACGCACTAAACTCACGGGTTTGATCTCGAACTGCTGCGGTTATGGCATTGGCCGAGGGAACGTGCACCGTGATGCCTTCGTTGCGTGCAGACTTAATCCACATCTCCGCTGATACTTCGGTATCCACCCCTTCCACAGCCTCAATTAAGAGATCGAGCTGTGGAGTACCTAGCTTATTGCCATACTCAATTCCATGACCTGCATTTCTATAGTCGGGAGTTGGCATGAAGGTAGCATCTTTCTCCGACAAAGTTGCACCTTTGCTCTTGTCTCTAGTTGCCGCAATACTTGGATTACGACCAGATTGAAACATCCAATGCAGCGCTTGCAGGACGGAACTTTTACCGGAGCCATTGGTCCCGACGATCAAACTGAAATCCTTAAGGACCAACGTGGTGTCGTCAATGGCCTTAAAATTCTTTATCCTGATTTCCCGAAGTCGCATCGCAGTCCTTTATCGCAAAAAGAGAATTCGTTGGGCTTCTTTGTAAACTGAAATCGCTGTTGATGCAACATATACAAAGTGGAGGGCACTCTTGTGGGAGCACTTCAAGATTTGCATCTCGTTCTTTTGTATGGATTTGAAATTCACACTCTGTCGTATAACTGATTTTGTACCAACATGCCTGCTAGGAATAGTCTGCCAATCGCGTTGCGCCGCTTCTGGGCGCTAAGATCTTGCAAGAGCCAAAGGTACATAGGATTCGATGCACCGGTATCAGGAGGAGTTACTTCTTGAGCTTGAGCCTACTGATTTCCCAACGCCCATCGCCCCCCTACCCCCCCGTAACCCCTTGATATCCCTTACTCCACCCCCCATCCCTCAGCGCAGACCCCCTCACACCGCCGCCCGTACCGCCGCCACGATCCCCTCCACCACCTCCACCAGCATCGCCTCATCCTCGCATTCCGCCATGACCCGGATCAGCGGTTCCGTCCCGGATTTCCTTATCAGCAACCGTCCCCGCCCGGTCAGCCGGGCCTCGGCGTCCTTGATCACGACCTGCACAGCAGGCGATGCCAGCGGCTCGGCCCCTGCGCCATAGCGGACATTCTTCAGCATCTGCGGCACCACCTCGAAACTCTGCACCAGTGCGCTGGCGGGCTGGCCGGTGCGGGCCATTTCCGCCAGGAATTGCAAGCCGGCAATCAGCCCGTCGCCCGTGGTGGCATAATCGGTCATCACGATATGGCCCGATTGCTCACCCCCCAGGTTCCAGCCCCCCCGCCGCATCGCCTCGACCACGTACCGGTCACCCACCGGCGTGCGTTCCAGCCGCAGGCCGCGCCCGGACAGGAACCGCTCCAGCCCGAGGTTCGACATCACGCTGGCCACCAGCGTGCCGCCGTTCAGCCGCCCCTCGTCGGCCCAGCGGGCCGCCAGCAGCGCCATGATCTGATCGCCATCGGCCACCCGGCCGGTCTGATCCAGGATCATCACCCGGTCGGCATCGCCATCGAGGCAGATGCCCACATCCGCGCCATGCGCCACCACCGCCTGCGCCGCCGTGTCGGTATGGGTGGAGCCGCAGTTCAGGTTGATGTTGGTGCCGTTGGGGGCCACCCCCACCGGGATCACCTCTGCCCCCAGTTCCCACAGCACCTCCGGGGCCGCGCGATAGGCCGCCCCGTTCGCACAGTCGATCACCACGCGCAGCCCGTCCAGCCGCAGCCCCGTCGGGAAGGTGGTCTTGGCATATTCCTGGTAGCGCCCGCGCCCGTCGTCGATGCGCTTCGCGCGCCCGATCTGGTCCGGCGGGGCCAGCGCCAGGTCCCCTTCCACCAGCGCCTCGATTCCGGCCTCGGCCTCGTCCGACAGCTTGAACCCGTCGGGGCCGAAGAATTTGATGCCATTGTCCTGGTGCGGATTGTGGCTGGCCGAGATCATCACGCCAAGGTCGGCCCGCATCGACCGCGTCAGAAACCCCACGGCCGGCGTCGGCACCGGCCCCAGCAGCAGCACATTCATGCCCGTGCCGGTCAGCCCCGCCGTCAGCGCATTTTCCAGCATGTAGCCCGACAGCCGCGTGTCCTTGCCGATCACCACCCGGTGTGCGCCGGAGCCGTCGCGCCGGAAATACCGCCCCGCCGCCTCGCCCAGCCGCAGCGCCATCCCGGCGGTCATCGGATGGGTATTGGCGGTGCCGCGCACGCCGTCGGTTCCGAACAGTTTCCGCGTCATGTCCGATCTCCTGCCAGAATCGCCTGCCACAGGGCCAGCGCCGCGCGGGTTTCGGCCACGTCATGCACCCGCAGCAGCTGCACCCCCTGCGCCGCCGCCGCCAGCGCCACCGCCAGCGATCCGGCCACGCGCCGGTCGGCCCGCTCTTCGCCGCTGATCGTCCCGATGAACCGCTTGCGCGAGGCCCCCAGCAGCACCGGGCAGCCCAGCCCGTGAAACAGCGACAGCCCCCGGATCAGCGCCAGATTATGCGCCGCCGTCTTGCCAAAGCCGATGCCGGGGTCCACCACGATCCGCGCGCGCGCAATGCCCGCACCCTCGGCCACCGCGATGCGATGCTCAAGCCAGTCGTAGACGTCCAGCAGCACATCGTCATAGGCCGGGGCGTCCTGCATCGTCGCGGGCGTACCTTGCGCATGCATCAGCACCAGCGGCACGCCTGCCGCCGCCACCACCGCGGCCAGACCGGCGTCAAAGGTCAGCGCCGAGACATCGTTCACCATCCGCGCCCCCGCCGCCAGCGCCCTGCGTGCCACCCCGGCCTTGCGCGTGTCGATCGACAGGGGCAGGCCCGCGTCCCGCAGCGCCGCGATCACCGGCGCGGTGCGGGCAACCTCCTCGGGCACCTGCACTTCGGCGGCACCTGGCCGGGTGCTTTCGCCGCCGATGTCCAGCAGGGCCGCGCCTTCGGCCGCCAGGAGCCGTGCCTGCGCCAGGGCTGCCGCAGGGTCAAGAAAGCGCCCGCCGTCAGAAAAGCTGTCGGGTGTGACGTTCAGGATGCCCATGATCTGCGGGCGGTCCATCGCCAGCCCGGCCAGGGGCGCGCGCGGTGCCGTCAGGCGGGCCAGCACCGCGTCCGGCACCTCGGACACCGGGGCCAGCCGCGCCGGGCGGCCCCGCTCCAGAACCTCGGCATGGGCAAACCAGCACCGGCCCCCGGCAAGCGCAAAGGCCTGCGCCGGACGGGCGGTGTCGGTCATTGCGATGGGGCGGTAATATGTCATGGTGCAGCCATGCCCCGGTCGGGGCCGCTTGGCAAGACAGGCGCTCAGCCGCGTTCGACGGGCACGCGGCTTCCTGCCGGACCTGTTGCAGAGCCGTGAAGCACCAGGCATTGCGCCGCCAGATGTTCGGCCAGCCACAGCGCCAAAGCCACCGGGTCGCTGCCCTTGGGCCCGTCCACCGCATCAAGCACCAGCTTGGACGGTGCCCAGACAATCATGCGCCCGTTCTTCATCGCCCAGTCGATCTCGGTCCGCGTCGCCACCACGACGCAGCGCGGATCACGCGCGGCCAGCACCCAGGCGTTCTGTTCGATTGCCAGCAGGTCGATCCGCCGCTGCGTGGGCCGGTGCCCGGTCCGAAGGCGGGCCGTGTCCGGCAGGCCGACAGTCAGGATCACCGGCGCGCCGCGCTGCTGCAGAGCATCCAGCCGGGTGGACAGGTCGGGCATGGCCAGGCTGGCATTGTCAAGAAACACCACAACCGGGTGCAGGGCCGCCCCGCCGTCAGCCGCACGCACCGGCACCCCGGCGCGCGCGCGGGCAATCTCCACCCCCAGCGCGCCCGGCCCCCGGTCCAGCTTTTCGATCCGCACGAAGGCGCGCATGGCCCGGGGTTCGGCAAGGATGCGCTCGGCGATCCGTTCGGCCAGCGTTTCCAGCAGGTTCAGGCGTTCGGATGCCAGTTCTGCCGCGATGGCTTCGGTGATGCGGTCATAAGACAGGATGCGGTCGACATCATCCTGCAGCGGGGCGGTATGGGGGCGCACCTCGACCACCACATCAAAGCGCACCCGCTGGCGCTGCCCGCGTTCCTGCTGGAAGGCGCCGATGTCCACCTCGACCACATGGTCGCGCAGACTGATCCTGTCGCGCGGATCAGCGCTGGCACTGGCCTCGGCCCGCTCTTCGGGATGGGCAAAGGCAAGGCGGATGTCGGTTGTCATGGCGTCTCCCGCAGGCGCTGCACGGGTAGCATCCCCGGTGCGTGGCCCCTATCCCAGGCGCGGCAGCCAAGGCAAGGGCCGCGACATCCCGCCGAACCGGCGGGCCTGCGCCGCCGGTCCCGCGCCGGCAGGGGCGGGGTCCCGAACCTGCCGCTGGCGCGTTCCCTTCCTTGCGACGGGCGGGTCACGCCGGGTTCGGCCAGGGGGCGGCGTGGCCCCGGATCGGCGTATCAGCCGGCATCGGCGCGGTCCCGGTCCAGCAGGGCCAGATGCGCGGCGGCGAGGCGGGCCTGGGGAACGCGGTAGGGCGAGCAGGAGACGTAATCGAACCCGGCCTTGCGGCAAAAGGCGATGGATTCGGGGTTGCCGCCATGTTCGCCGCAGATCGACAGGGTCAGGTCCGGCCGCGTGGCCCGGCCCCGGCCGGCCCCGATCAGCAGCAATTCCCCCACACCATCGACATCAAGGATGTGGAACGGGTCTTCCGCGAAAACCCCCTGCCGGACATAGGTGTTCATGAACCGCCCGGCATCGTCGCGCGACAGGCCATAGGTCATCTGCGTCAGGTCATTGGTGCCAAAGGACAGGAAGCTGGCATGTTGCGCAATCTCGCCCGCGCGCAGGGCGGCGCGCGGCGTTTCCACCATGACGCCCAGCCTGTAGTCAAAACTGCGCCCGGTGCGGATGCGCACGGTGGCGGCAACGGCATCGACATGGCTTTTGACCAGTTCCACCTCGCGCCGGGCCGACACCAGCGGAATCATGATTTCCGGCACCACGGCGGCCCCGCGCCGGCCGACCTCGACCGTCGCCTCGAAAATCGCCTGCGCCTGCATGGCATAGATTTCGGGCAGCACCACGCCCAGGCGGACGCCGCGCATGCCCAGCATCGGGTTCACCTCGGACAGGGCCTCGGCGCGGCGGGTGACGGCGGACAGGGGAATGTCCAGCGCCTCGGCCAGGTCGCGCAGGCCTTCCCGGCTGCGGGGCAGGAATTCATGCAGCGGCGGGTCAAAAAGGCGGATGCAGACCGGCAGGCCCTGCATGATGTCAAAGAGCTGGATGAAATCCTCGCGCTGCATCGGCAGCAGCCGTGCAAGGGCCGCAGCCCGGTCTTTTGCGGTGTCGGCAAAGATCATCTCGCGCATCACCACCAGACGGTCTTCTTCGAAGAACATATGTTCGGTGCGGCACAGCCCAATGCCCTGCGCGGCAAAATTGCGCGCGGTCTGGGCATCGGCGGGGGTATCGGCATTGGCCCGCACGCCGATGTCGCGCACCGCATCGGCCCAGGACAGCACCTGGCGGAAGGCATCGTCTAGCGCCGGGGCCAGCATTTCGGCGGCCCCGGCCAGCGCCTCGCCCGCGGTTCCGTCGATGGTGATGATATCGCCCTCGGCGAATATCCGGCCATCGGGGGCCACAAGACGCCTGTCGCGGGTATCAAGCCGCAGATCGGACGCCCCCACCACGCAAGGAAGGCCGATGCCGCGCGCAATGACCGCCGCATGGCTGGTCATGCCGCCGCGTTCGGTCAGCACGGCGGCGGCGGAATGCATGCCGCGGATGTCTTCGGGGGCGGTTTCGCGGCGCACCAGGATGCAGGCTTCGCCCCGCGCCGCACTGGCCTGCGCCGAATCGGATGAAAACACGATCCGCCCCGTGGCCGCCCCCGGCGAGGCGGCAATGCCGCGCACGAAACAGTCGCGGGGCCCACGCGGGTCAACCTGGTGGTGCAAAAGCTCGGGCAGCGACCCCGGCTCCACCCGCAGCACGGCCTCGTTGCGGCTGATGATGCCGTCTTCGGCCAGCGACACCGCGATGCGCAGCCCGGCACGCGATGACCGCGCCACCTTGATGGCATCCAGCACCGCCAGACGGCCATCCTCGATGGTGAATTCGATCTGCATCTCTTCGCGCAGCCGGGTGCGGCAGACCGTGCCATAGCCCAGCAGCTGCGCGAAGACCCCGGGTGCCACCTCTTGCAGCGACAGGCCGCGCGGATCGCGCGTCAGGTAGATCGCGCCGTCGCGGCGCAGGGCATCGCGGCCCTGGCTTTGCTCCAGATAGCGCCCGGTGACCTGTGGCAGGCCGGTGACCGGATCGACGAACTGGATCACGCCAGAGCCGGAGATGCCCAGCCCGATGCCCTGGGCCATGGCCTGCACCACAAGGCCCAGCCCGCCATTGTCGGGCGCGCCCTTGGCCTGGCGCAACAGCCGGGCCGAGGTGCCTTCCCAGGCGCGGGCCATGGACCGCAGCACTTCGGACAGCTGCCTTGCGGGGTCTTCCGGAAAGGGGTCTTCCATTTCCGCCTCATAGGCGCGCAGGGCATCGCGGATGGCTTCTGCCGAGGGGACAGGCGCATCGAACATGTCCGGGTCCAGCCGCGCCACATGGGTGGCATAGCTTTGGATGAAGCGCAGATAAAGCGTATCGGCCGCCTCGACCCCGTGCGTGGCAACAAGCGCCCGGTGGCGCGCCGCGTTCAGCCCGATGTTCAGCACCGTGGCCGGCCCGCCCCAATCGGGGTTTTCCGGGCTGGGGCGCACCGACACAAGCGGGGCCGGGCCGAACAGCGCCAGAATGGCGTCACTGTCAACGCTGGCCCCCTGGGCGATGGCCCGCACCGTGCCTGCGGGCAGCGCCACGGTTTGCGGCACCGGCATGTCCAGCCGCACCAGCCGCTGCAGGCATTTCGCCCGCCAGCCATGCGTCAGCGTCGCGATCCGCGCCGAGGGGGTCACTGGCGTGAAGTCGAGGATGGGGTCGTGTTTCTGCACCGCGGCATTCCTTGCTTGGGCGCAGCATACGCCTGTTGCGGTGCGGCGCAAGCGTTGCAGCGGGGGGTTTCACACCCCCCGCACCCCCCGTGGGGTATTTGTGCCGAAAAGAAGCCGCTAGCCTTCGATTCTTATCAGGTCCGCCACCTGGCCGCAGACCGACCGGATGCGGTGCAAAAGGTTCAGGCGGTTGCGGCGGAGGATCGGGTTGTCGCTGTTGACCTGCACATCGGTGAAAAAGGCGTCGATAGGCGCGCGCAGGGCGGCCATGGCGGCCATGGCGGTGGCGAAGTCTTCGGTTTTCAACGCCGGCGTGATGGTGCTTTCGGCCTGGTCGAGGGCGGTGAACAGGGCGCGTTCGGTCTCGGTTTCGGCAAACTTCGGATCAGCGCCATAGGAGTATTCGACACCGTCCTTTTCTTCGGCCTGGGTCAGGATGTTGCTGGCGCGGCGGAAACCCGCCAGCAGATTGGCCCCGTCTTCGGTGTTCAGCACCGCCGACAGGGCTTTGGCCCGGTTGACCAGCAGGGTCAGGTCATCATTGCCGGGCATGGCAAGGCAGGCGTCGATGACATCATGGCGGATGCCCTGATCGCGCAGGTATACCTTGAGGCGGTCGTGGAGGAAGGAGAGGAGGTCAATCGCGAGCCTAGTGCTGTCATTCTCAACCACTTCTCCAGCCGTCACTTCTTTGAGGGAGGCTACAAGTCGTGATTGTATGGCAAGTTTTTCTTCAGTTTGCGTTATAAGATAACTAAATTCCGGCGCAACACTCACCACACTCTTGTTCTTGGCCAAGTCTTCATTGAGATCTGTGAGGCGGTTGGCAGCCTCTACGTGTTCAACAAACCGCGCCTCTTCCAGAATATCCAGAATCCTTTCTTTGAAGATCGGAAGCAGCCAAATTCTTGAGCCTTGCGGCACCAACCGGATCACCCCCAACGCTGCCCTTCGCAGCGCAAACGGGTCCTTGCTGCCCGTCGGTTTCTGATCAATCGCCCAGAAGCCCGCAAGCGTATCAATCTTGTCGGCCAGCGCCACGGCCACCGAAACCGGGTCAGTCGGCACATCATCCGAGGGGCCCAGTGGCGAGTAATGCGCCTTGCAGGCGGCTGCCACCGCTTCCGGCAGGCCGACGGCGCGGGCGTAGTAGCCGCCCATCGTGCCCTGCAATTCAGGGAATTCGCCGACCATCGCCGATTGCAGATCGGCCTTGGCGACGCGGGCGGCTTCAGCGGCCAGATCGGGCGAAGCGCCGACCAGCGGGGCAATCTCGCGTGCCAAAGCCTCGATCCGCGCGATGCGGGCGGCCTGGCTGCCCAGTTTGTTGTGGAAGGTCACGTTCGAAAGCCCGGCCGCCATGCCTTCAAGGCCGATGCTCTGCACCACCCGCAGGTCATTCTCCCAGAAGAACTTCGCATCAGACAGCCTTGCCGCGAGCACCTTCTGGTTGCCCGCCAGAATGGTCGCCCCTTGGTCTGCCGTCTCGCGGTTGGCGACGGTCACGAATTTCTCAATCCGCCCCATCGCCGGATTGCGAACCGAAAAGAACTTCTGGTGTTCCTTCATGCTGGTTTGCAGCACTTCCGGCGGCAGGCCAAGGAAACCGGCCCCGATGGACCCCATCAGCACCACGGGCCATTCCACCAGCCCCGCCACCTCGGCCAGCAGGGCGGCATCCGGCACCACCTCCAGCCCCTGGGCGAAGGCGGCGGTGGTGGCATCGTGCCAGATCTGCGCCTCGCGCTCGGCCGGGTCCAGCATCACGAAGGCCCGTTGCAGCCTGGCGCGGTAATCGTCGAAGGAGGAAACCGCAAAGCGCGCCGGGGCCATGAAGCGGTGCCCGGCGGTGGTATTGGCCGCGACAATCCCGTCAACGGTCAGCGGCACAACCTCGGCCCCGCCCTCATCGCTCAGCAGGCACAGGATCGAATGCAGCGGGCGCACCCAGCGCAGCGACCCGTCGCCCCAGCGCATCGACTTTGGCCAGGGGAAGTTGCGGATGGTGGTTTCCACCACCTCGGCCACAATCGCAGCCGCCGGGCGGCCGGGTTTTTCCCAGCTTGCAAAGTAAAACTGCTTACCCTTTACGTCGCGGTTCTCAAACTTCACTCCATTCAATTCGACCGAGCCGCCGAGGCCGGGCAACGCAAGGGAATCAAGATGTGCTGTTGCGGTGGGGTGATTCAGGCCAAATGACTTGAGGAACCCCTCAAGGGCTGCACGGGGAGCATCTGTCGAAGGGCCTCTACGCTCTTCGCGCGCGGGGCGGCTTTGGGCGCTCAGCCCCTCCAGCGTCAGCACAAGGCGGCGCGGGGTGGAAAAGGCCCCGGCGCTGGCATAGGTTAACCCGGCCCCGACCAGACCATCCGTCACCATTCGGCGCAGATCCTCGCGCGCCCTGGCCTGCATGCGCGCAGGGATTTCTTCCGAGAACAGTTCCAGCAGCAGATCGGGCATGGCCTTACTCTTTGTATGTGTCGTTCAGCTGGTGCCAGGCAAAGGCCCGGCCATCGGGGAAGACGGCAACCACGCGGTCCACACCCCTGGCGATATTGGCCTGCGACAGAAAGGCCAGGGCCTCGCCGCGTTCCAGCGCCTCGCCGATGGCATCGGCATCAAAGCAGTCGAACCAGCCGGGTGCTGTCAGCGGGGTGGGCCTGTCATAGGGCCGGTAGGTTTGCCTCAGGCTGTCCTGGGTCAGGGGCGTGGTGAAGCAGGCCCGGAACCGCAGCGGAGACGAGTTTGCATCGATGCCTTCGGCCGTCTCCACCGCGATGGGCCGGGGCACATCGCCCCCGATGGGAACCAGCGTGATTTCCGCGCCGGGGGCAAAGGACACCGGCGAATAGAAGGCATGGACCTGCAGCCAGTACATCGCAATGCCGGCGACCAGCCCCGTCAGTACGATACCCCCTGCGACCAGCTTGCCATTCATTCTTTGTCCTCTTGTCGTGTGCGTGTCCGACAATAGGGGCAGTCGCAAGCTGTACCCGGCAGCGCCTTGTGCAGCAAGCCATGAACCACCCCTCCTTCCGCATCGAAAGAGTGCCTGATGACATCAAAGAATTCCGTATCCCCACGCTCAAATCGTTGCCAAAGTGAGTAGGAAACAAGGTCAGCGAACTGCACTGCCCGTGTTGCGGCCGAATCGACAAACATGGGAACATCAGCGAGGTTCGCAATGACCCCCCAGCGATGACCATTCTTGCGGAAATCACGGGCAAGGGTCTGAAGCCGGGTTTCCAGAGTGGATTTGTCCAGAATGATAAGGCCCCGCTGCGGGTTTCCCTTGTGGAATTGACGTTTAAGGAAGGTATCAAACCGTGACACGATCTGCTCGAACGCAAACTCTACCGGGTCATTCCCGGCAATGGCGGCCTTTTCGACCACCACACCGAACAAGGCCCAATGTCCTTTGAGATCATGGGAGGTTGCAAGAGCGTTGCAAATGGCGGTCCGGCGTGCGGACCTGTCTTTGATCGACCGCCAGAATCCCTTGCCGGGAAGCATATGGCTGCCATGAAACTCAAGCCGGTCAGGTTCTTCGGGGCAGAATTCCGCTGCAAGCCCTTCGAGTGCGGAAGACAGATAATGTACCTGACGCTCGAACAGACATATGCCGGAAAGCACAAAGTGCCGCTGATCCGTCGCGGCAACTGTTCCAGCATCATCAAGATACAGAGGATACATCTGTCAAAAGGCAGCCGGGCGGGAGCCATGTCCCTGCGGATCGCAAATAGGCAATCCTCCCAGCCGCTTGCGCAGAAAATAGTGTACTGATTGTAACATGTCAACCAGACCGTTCATGTGCCCGCCTCGGTCATCACAAAGGCATCCGCGCAGCGTTTCGCCAGCGCCCGCACCCGTGCGATATAGGCCTGCCGTTCCGTCACGCTGATGACGCCGCGCGCATCGAGCAGGTTGAACAGGTGGCTGGCCTTGATGCACTGGTCATAGGCCGGGTGCGCCATGACGATGGTGCGCCCCGCCTTGTCGGGCTGGGGGGCGGTCAGGATGCGGTCACATTCGGCCTCGGCATCCTTGAAATGCTGAAACAGCATGTCCGTATCGGCCTGATCGAAGTTCCAGCGGCTGTATTCCTGTTCAGTCTGCCGGAAGACATCGCCATAGCTCAGCGCGATGGGCGACTGCGGGTCGTTGAAGGGCATGTCCATGACATGGCCCACCCCCAGCACATACATCGCCAGACGTTCCAGCCCATAGGTCAGCTCGCCCGAGACCGGGCGGCAGTCATGCCCGCCGACCTGCTGGAAATAGGTGAACTGCGACACTTCCATGCCGTCGCACCACACTTCCCAGCCCAGCCCCCAGGCGCCCAGGGTGGGGCTTTCCCAGTCATCCTCGACAAAGCGGATGTCGTGCAGGGCGGCATCGATGCCAATGGCAGCCAGCGAGCCAAGATAAAGCTCCTGCATTTCGGGCGGCGAGGGTTTGATCAGCACCTGGAACTGGTAGTAATGCTGCAGTCGGTTCGGGTTTTCACCATAGCGCCCGTCGGTGGGCCGACGTGACGGCTGCACATAGGCCGCCGCCCAGGGTCGCGTGCCAAGGGCGCGCAGGGTGGTGGCCGGGTGAAAGGTGCCCGCCCCCACTTCCATGTCATAGGGCTGCAGGATGGCGCAGCCCTGCGCTGCCCAATAGGCCTGAAGCCGCATCAGGATGTCCTGAAAACTGCGCGGTGGGGCAGACATCGTCGCATCTCCTGCAAAGCGCCCCCTGCATAGGCAAGGCGGGCGATAGGGTCAATGCGCCGCCCCTTGCGCCCAGGTCGGATTTGACGTGCATCTGCCGGATGCTCTGCTAGCATCCGGCTACATTTGCGACAGGCCCAGACCGGGACGGGGATCTACGTGACGAAGACGAATGCTGGCCGCCTGGCATGGCTGGCCGTGGTGGTGGCCCTTCTGCTGGGCGGGGTCGCCCGGGCGCAGGATCGGGCCTGGGTGCAGATCGAGGCACAGCCGACGCGGGCCGAGGCAATGGACCGCGCTCGCGCCTATGCGGCCGTCTTTCCCGAGGTGACGGGATATGCGCTGCGCTCGGGGTGGTATGGCATCGTTCTTGGCCCCTACGGCAGGGACGAAGCGGCAATGATCCTGCGGGACCTGCGCGGCGAAGGGCTGATCGCGCCCGACAGTTTCCTGGCCGACGGCCGGAACTTCCTTGACCGCTACTGGCCGGACGGAGCGGGATCGGTCGCCCCCCTGCCCGACCCGGACCCGGTCACGGCAGCCGCACCACTGGACCCCGATGCCACGCCTTTGCCACAAACACCGGTTCCGGACACCGAGACGCCGGACGAAGCCCGCGCCGCCGAGGCGGCACTGACCGCGCCAGAGCGGAAAGAGCTGCAGGCCGCGCTGCAATGGTTCGGTCTTTACAGTGCCGTGATCGACGGCGCTTTCGGCCCGGCGACGCGCAACGCCATGGCAGACTGGCAGGCGGTCAATGCACTGCCGGCGACCGGCATCCTGACCACGGCGCAGCGGTATGCGCTGCTGTCCGGTTACCGGGATGCCCTGGCGGAACTGGGCCTGCAGCGGGTGATGGAAACCGACGCCGGTATCGAGATTGACCTGCCGCTGGCGATGACCCGGTTTGATCGCTACGAGCCGCCCTTCGTGCGCTATGCCGAAGTGGACGGCAGCGGCGTGACGGCGCTTCTGATCAGTCGGCAGGGCGATATAACGGCGCTGTTTGGCCTGTTTGATCTGCTGCAAACGCTTGAAATCGTGCCCCCGGCCGGACAGCGCAGCATCGGCGAAGACAGCTTCGAGATCACGGGGCGCAACGGGCGCATCGAAACCTATGCCTATGCCGAACTGTCCGGCGGGCTGATCAAGGGCTTTGCGCTGGTCTGGCCGGTGACGGATGGTGCCAGGATGGAGCGGGTGCTGAAGGCGATGAAGGCCAGCTTCCGCCCGGTCGGGGACCGGGCCCTGGACCCGGGACTGGCCCTGATGGATGCCGCCGCGCGCGACGGGATGCTGACCGGGCTTGAGGTGCGCCGCCCGGCGCTGTCGCGATCAGGCTTCTTCATCACGCCAACCGGAACGGTGCTGACCACCGTCGATCTGCTGCAATCCTGCGCGCGTGTCACCATTGACGGCGATCTGCCGATGTCTGTGGCCCTGTCGGATGCGCAAACCGGGCTGGCGGTGCTTGTGCCCCAGACCCCGCTGGCACCGCCCGGTGTTGCGGCCATTCAGACCACGCCGCAGCGGATCGGAACCGAGGTTGCCGTGGCCGGATACCCCTATGAGGACCGCCTGACCTCGCCCACGCTGACCTTCGGCTTTCTTGAGGCGCTGGAGGGTCTGGACGGCGAAACGGGCCTGAAGCGGCTCAGCCTGCCGGCCCTGGCGGGCGATGCGGGCGGGCCGGTTGTGGATGGCGCCGGGGCGGTGATCGGCATGATGCTGCCCCGCGCACAGGATGGCGCGCGGCAGTTGCCGCCCGATGTCTCTTTCGCCCTGGCAGCTTCGCGCATCCAACAGCGGCTGGCAGCAGAGGGGATCGTGCTGCGGACGCCCCCCGCACAGGGCACGCTTCCGCCCGAGGATCTGAACCGCCGGGCACGGGAGATGACGGTGCGTGTCGCCTGCTGGAATTAGCGGGGTTCCGGGAAGATACCGACCGCAGGGGCTGCCGGAACGGAACGCAGGAGGCTCGTCCACCTGCGCCCCGTGCGGCCTGGCCGGGGCCATCGCCCTGGCCCTGCGGTGGGCGTGCAGCACGCGCGCCGGGTCGGGCGGCTGGCCTTTCGTGGTGCGGGGTACGAGGGTCGTTGCCGCACCGTCGCGCAGGGGCCGGGGAAACGCGGTGCGTTTCCTGGCCCCGCCTGGAGAGGGGGTAAAAGCTGGTGCCATGCATTTCCCCCCGGCCCCCCGCCATCATGGCAAAGGCCATCGCCTTTGCCACGCCACAACGTCGCCTTCTGCGAGCCGGGGGCCACAGCCCCCGGCGGGCGCTGGCCTGCGTGGTGCTTGGCCGAACGGTCCTGCTGGGCGGTAATTGCACAGCGGGCGGGGAAAGGCGGTGCGTTTCCCTGTCCACCCGGACCGGTAACCGCCTTTCCTGCGGATCAGCATGGCTCCCGTCCCGCAGGCGGCGGGGATGCTTTTTCGGCGCCCTGCTATGCGGCGTCCACGCGCTGACGGCGGCGGTCCGCCAGCAGCAGCGCGATCGACCCTGCGGCGGCAATCAGCGCCCCGGCCAGGGCCGTCATCCCATATCCGCCGGCTGTCATCCCTGCGGCAAAGACAGCGGCACAGATGGAATCGGCCGCAACCTTCTGCACGGCCAGAAGCGAGGATCCCGCGCCGGGGCGATCCGCCATCAGGTCCTGAAGATAGGCGATGGGCAGGGTCAGGGTGGCAGCGCCCGACAGGCCTGCCAGCACCGGCAAAAGCCAGACCAGCGGCGATGCCGCCAGAACCGGTATCAGTGCAAGGAAACAGGCATAAAGCACGCCGCCCGCCGCGATCAGCACGCTGCGCGAGGCAAAGCGCAGCAGGCGCGGCAGCAGCAGCATGAACGGCACCTCGAACCCGGCCACCAGCGCCACGAACAGGGCCACGTCGCCGGCGGTCCGCCCGGGCGTGGCCGCGAAAACCAGCGAGATCAGCACCATGTAAAGGGCCGCCGCCGCCGTGATTGCCCCCAGCAGGCCCAGACGCAGCAGGACGCGGCCCTTGGCGATTTCCCGCAGCGACTGGGTCAGGCCAAGGCCCGACGGCGGGTCGGCCCAGGCGGTGGTGCCATCCACAGGCCATTGCCGCCATGTCAGCAGCAAAAGCAGCGCGCCGCAGGCGGCGGCAAGGCCGTAGATCGCCATCACATCCGTTCCCGCCGCAAAGGCCAGGGACCACAGCGGCAGAACCACAAGAAAGGTCAGCGACAGCAGGGCGCGCAGACCCGACAGGATGGCATCGCGCTGACCGGGACGGTCGGCGCAGGCCAGCCGTGCCAGCGCAAACCCCTGACCGAACAGCGTGCCCGAGACCGGAATCAGAATTCCGTGGCACAGCACGAGGCTGAGCGGAGAGGGGGCCGCCAGCATCAGAACCGGCCCGACCACCGCCGCCGCCGCCGTGACCAGGGCCACCTGCCTGCGGTTCGCCCTTTGATCGGTGATGATCCCCGCCGAAACCGAGGCCCCCACCGCCAGCACCGAAGCCAGCAGCAGCACCAGGGCGAACCCGGCATCAGACAGGCCGATGCGGTTGATCGCCACATAGGACTGATAGGGAAAAAGCGAGGCGTTGACGGCCCCGAAAAGCACCATCAGCCCGGCGATCAGCCGCAGCGTCGGATCACGCCAAATCAGGACAAGCGAGGCTGTCACGGCAGAATCTTGCCGGGGTTCAGCAGATTGCCGGGGTCCAGCACCGCCTTGAGGCTGCGCATGACGTCAAGTGCCACGGGGTCCTTGCGCCGCGCCATTGATGCCCGCTTTGACAGGCCCACGCCATGTTCCGCCGAAAAGCTGCCGCCAAGGTCCTGGACCACATCTTCGATCGCGGTCAGGATCGCATCGGCCAGCACCGGATCGTCGCCTGTCGGAAAGACGGTGAAATGCAGGTTGCCATCGCCCAGATGCGCGACCGTCAGGGTTTGCGCCCCCGGGTCGATGTCGCGCAGGCGTGCCAGGGCCTGCCGCATGAAATCCTCAACCGCCGTCAGGGGCACGGCGACATCGGTATCGATCGCGGGAAGCCAGCCCTGCGTCAGCTCTGCCGCCGCCTCGCGCCGCGCCCACATGCTGCGGCGCTGCGCCTCGGTGGTGGCAAGGACGGCGTCAAGAACGATACCCTGCTGCATCATCGCATCCAGCGTGTCTTCCATCAGCGTGACCAGCGGCAGGCTGCCGTCCGGCCCCGGTGCGGTATCGCGCGGCGATGTTGATCCCAGTTCGGCAAGAAGCGTCACCTCATGCACCGTGCCGAAGGGCTGCCCCAGGTCCGGCCGTACCGCCGACAGGCGGTTCATGTAGGTGCGCGGCATGAATTCAAAGGCTTCCACCAGCCCGCCGCTTGCTTCCTGCAGGCGGTTCAGCAGGACCAGCGCATCGGGCAGGCTGCGCAGCGCCAGCGTGGCGGTGGCATGGGCGCGGGCCTTTGGCACCAGCTTCATCACGGCGGCGGTGATGATGCCCAGTGTTCCTTCCGCCCCGATGAACAGCGATTTCAGATCATAGCCCGAGTTGTCCTTGTGCAGTTCGCTCATCAGGTTCAGCACGCGGCCATCGGCCAGAACCACCTCCAGCCCCAGGCACAGCCCGCGGGTGGAGCCATACCGCAGCACGTTCGATCCCCCGGCATTGGTCGAAAGCACCCCGCCGATCATCGCCGATCCGCGCGCCCCGAACCACAGCGGAAAATTCAGCCCCGCCGCATCGGCGGCATCGTGCAGCCGCGACAGCACGACACCGGCTTCAACAACCGCCAGGCGCGCGTCGGGGCGCAGCTCGCGGATGCGGTTCAGCCGCTCGAGGCTCAGCATCAGCCCGCCTTCGGTCATCGACCCGCCGACCAGGCCGGTCCCGCCCCCCAGGGGAACCACCGGGATGCCGTGCCCGACCGCCAGACGCAGCGTTTGCGCGACCTCGGCGGTCGACCCCGGCCGTACCACGGCCAGGGGGGTGGCTGTGTACTTGCCTGTCCAGTCGCTGGCATAGCGTGCCGTATCGGCCCCGCCAAGCACATGCCCCGCCCCAAGGCACGCCGTCAGTTCCGCAATCAGACCCATGCCGTCCCCCTTCTGCATCGCTTCTGTTGATTTCAAATCCGCCGCGCCAATACCAGAGGGATTGCGTCCCTGCCGGACGACCGCATCCGGCAAGACTTGCACATCGCCGCAGGTCAGCGTCTTCTGCCCTGATCCTGCCCCCGGCGAAGGGGCGGCGTGCCAAGGAAAGGCCCGACCGATGACGACCGATCCCCTGTTGCAGCCCTACCGGCTGAAACATCTGACGCTGCGCAACCGGGTGATGTCCACCTCGCACGAGCCGGCCTATTCCGAAGACGGCATGCCAAAGGCCCGCTACCGGCTGTACCACCTGGAAAAGGCGCGCGGCGGTGTGGCCCTGACGATGACGGCAGGCTCGGCCGTGGTCAGCCGCGACAGCCCCCAGGCCTTTGGCAACCTGCATGCCTGGGATGACGCCATCGTGCCCTGGCTGGCCGAACTGACCGATGCCTGCCACGAAGAAGGTTCGGCGGTGATGATCCAGCTTACGCATCTGGGCCGGCGCACCGGGTGGAACAAGGGCGACTGGCTGCCGGTGCTGGCCCCGTCGCCGGTGCGCGAACCCGCACACCGCGCCTTTCCGAAAGAGGCCGAGGATTGGGACCTGGACCGGATCGTCGCCGATTATGCCGCAGCGGCGCAGCGCATGCAGGCCGCCGGGCTGGACGGGATCGAATTCGAGGCTTACGGCCATCTGATGGACGGCTTCTGGTCGCCCGCCACCAACTGCCGCACCGATGAGTATGGCGGATCGCTGGACAACCGCCTGCGCTTTACCCACCGGGTGCTGGATGCAGTCCGCGCCCTGGTCGGCCCCGATTTCATTGTCGGCCTGCGGCTGGTGGCCGATGAAGACTGGGACAGGGGGCTGTCGAAAGCCGAAGGGATGGAGATTGCCCGCCGCCTGTCGGCCAGCGGCAAGATTGATTTCCTGAACCTGATCCGGGGCCATATCGACACCGATGTCGCCCTGACCGCAGTCATTCCGATCCAGGGCATGCGGTCGGCCCCGCATCTTGATTTCGCGGGCGAGGTGCGGGCGGCCACGAAGTTCCCGGTGTTCCACGCCGCGCGCATCCCCGATGCGGCAACGGCCCGCCATGCCATCTCGTCAGGCAAGCTGGATATGGTGGGCATGACCCGCGCCCATCTGGCGGACCCCCATATCGTGGCCAAGGTGCGTGCGGGCAGCGAAGACCGCATCCGCCCCTGCGTCGGGGCGACCTATTGCCTTGACCGGATCTACGAAGGCGGCGAGGCGCTGTGCATCCACAATGCCGCCACCGGCCGCGAGGCGCGGATGCCGCATGTGATTGCCCGCGCCGACATACCCCGACGCGTGGTCATCGTAGGGGCTGGCCCTGCGGGACTGGAGGCCGCGCGGGTGGCGGGCGAGCGGGGGCACCATGTGACAGTGCTGGAGGCGTCGGACCGGGCGGGCGGGCAGATCAACCTGCTGGTGCAGAACCCGCGCCGGCGCGAGATGATCGGCATCATCGACTGGCGGCTGGCGGAACTGGCGCGGATGGGCGTTGACCTGCGCTGCAACCTTTTCGCCGAACCCGCCGATGTGCTTGCCCTGGACCCCGAAATGGTGGTGATCGCCACCGGCGGCCTGCCGCAACCGCCCCGGATGGCGGGGACGGAGCTGACCGTGTCCAGCTGGGACATCCTGTCGGGGGCGGTGAAGGCGGCAGACCGCGTGCTGGTCTATGACGACAATGGGGCACATCCCGGCATGAGCGCGGCCGAGGTTCTGGCCCGCAGCGGCGCGAAGGTGGAACTCATCAGCCCCGAGCGGTTCTTCGCGCCCGAAGTGGGGGGGATGAACCACGTCCCCTACATGCGCGCCTTTCAGGAAAACGGGGTGCGCGTGACCGTGGCCACCCGCGTGACATCGGTGCGCCGGGACGGCAATGCCCTGATCGCGGTGCTGGGATCAGATTTCGCGCCCGGCTTTGCCGAGGAACGGCGCGTTGATCAGGTGGTGGTGGAACATGGCACCGCGCCGCTGGACGCGCTCTATCTGGCGCTGAAGCCGCACAGCCGCAATCTGGGGGCCGTCGATCATGGCGCGCTGACCGGCGAAGGTGCGGTCTTTCCGGACAGCAACGCATCCGGCCGCTTCCAGATCTACCGGATCGGCGATGCAGTGGCGTCGCGCAACATCCATGCAGGCATCTACGATGCCTTGCGTTACGGCATCCGCTGGTAGGTTTCCAGTCAGCACACCTGCCCGGGCGGGGGCCACCCGGGCGCAGGCTGCCCGGGATCAGGCGCGCGACTTCAGCAGGTCGCGGATATCGGTCAGAAGCTCTTCCTGGGTCGGCCCCTTGGCCGCTTCGGCCACGGCCTTTTCCTTGATCAGCGTCGTCTTGGCCCGGTTCATGGCCTTGACCAGAAGAAAGACCACCCAGGCGATGATCAGAAAGTTCAGCAGCGCCATGATGAAGGCCCCATAGGCAAAAACCGCCGCACCGCTGTCGCGCGCAGCCTGCAGGCTTGCCCCTTCGGGCGGGTTGCCGCTGAGGACCAGATACATGTTGTTGAAGTCGATGCCGCCGATGATGACGCCGATGATCGGATTGATCAGATCGGCCACCATGGAATTGACGATGGCGGTGAACGCCGCCCCGATGATGATCCCCACCGCCAGATCAAGGACGTTGCCCCGCGCGATGAACGTCTTGAATTCGTTGAGCATATCCACCCGTTCCCTTGTTGCTTTGTGGCCGTGCCGGCCAATTCGCCCTGCGCTTTTGCACAAAGCCGTCAAGACTTATCCAGAACAAAGGGGTTTGTCAGCGGTATTTCTGAAGACCAGGGGCGGCAAGACGAAGGGGGCAGGCCAGCCCCCCTGCGGCTTACGGGTGTGAAGCGCGGGAAGGCAGGACGATCCGCCCCGGCACTACCCCCTCGGGGCCGCCGCCCGCCGCAGACGGTCGTTTATGGCGCGGCCCAGTCCCGTTTCGGGGACCGGGGCCACGGCAATTGCACCGCCGGGGCCTGCCAGACGGTCCGCCTCGCGCAGGCTGTGAAACAGGCGCGCCGCCGCCTCGACAAGGTCGCCCGCTTCGGACAGGGTCAGCGCGGCCCCTGCAGACTGCGGGCCGAAACCGATCCACACCTCATTTGGCCGCGCCGCGACGGCATCAAGGCGCACCGGCGCGCCTGGCGCATAATGCGCGGCAAGCTGCCCGGGTGCGGTGATCTGCCCCGCTTCGGGCGGCAGCAGCGGCAGGCCCAGGGCTGTCTCCAGCGCTTCCACCGGGACGCCGCCGGGGCGCAGCAGCCGGGCCGCGCCCTCCAGCCCGACAATGGTCGATTCCACGCCCACCGCGCAGGCGCCACCATCAATCACGGCGTCGATCCGCCCGCCCAGACCTTCCATCACATGGGCGGCGCGCGTCGGGCTGATCCGGCCCGAAGGGTTGGCCGAGGGTGCCGCCAGCGGCCCGCCGAAGACCTGCAGCAGCGCGCGCGCCACGGGATGGGCCGGAATCCGCAGCGCCACGGTCGGCAGACCCGCCGTCACCAGATCGGACAGGCCGGACCCGGCGCGCAGTGGCAGAACCAGCGTCAGCGGCCCCGGCCAGAAGGCCGCCGCCAGCGCCTCGGCCCGCCCGTCAAAGACGGCCAGCGCGCGCGCCGCCGCGGCATCGGGCAGATGCACGATCAGCGGGTTGAAGCGGGGCCGACCCTTGGCCTCGAAAATCTGGGCCACGGCAAGGTCAGACCGGGCGTCACCGCCAAGTCCGTAAACCGTCTCGGTCGGAAAGGCGACAAGCCCGCCCGTCCGCAACAGGTCGGCCAGCTGCGCAAGTCCGTCCGGCGTGGGGGCAAGACATTGGGTGACTGGCATGATGTGACGCAGCGTTGACCTTGATCGGAACGGCCCCAGGCATCACCTTTGCCGCATAGTGACCCATACGCCCGCCCCCGCCCCTTGCCAAGGTGCCCGGAGATGCCAATGCCCTACCGCGCGCCCATTGCCGATTTTCGCTTCCTGCTGGCCCATGTGACGGGCTTTGCCCGCGTTGCCGAAACCGCCCGCTTCGCCGAGGCCACTGATGAGACGGTCGAGGCGATCCTGACCGGGGCCGCCCGCCTTTCGGAAGAGGTGCTGGCCCCCCTGCAGACTGTGGGCGACACACACCCAGCCCGGCTGGACAATGGCATCGTCCGCACCCCGCCGGGCTTTGCCGGTGGCTACCGCGCCATGGCCGAAGGCGGCTGGCTTTCCGTGGCGGCCGATCCGGCCTTTGGCGGCATGGGGCTGCCGGTAACCCTGGCCACGGCGGTGAACGACATGATGTCGGGGGCCTGCATGGCCCTGCATCTGTGCAACCTTTTGACCCAGGGACAGATCGCGGCGCTGGAGCACCATGCCAGTGACGCGGTCAAGGCGCTGTATCTGCCGCGCCTTGTTTCGGGTGAATGGCTGGGAACGATGAACCTGACCGAACCCCAGGCCGGCAGCGATCTGGGCGCGCTGCGGACCCGCGCCGAAGCACGGAACGACGGCACCTATGCCATCACCGGTCAGAAGATCTACATCACCTGGGCCGACAATGATTTCACGGCGAACACCTGTCATCTGGTGCTGGCCCGCCTGCCCGACGCACCCCAAGGCACCCGGGGCATCAGCCTGTTTCTGGTTCCGAAATTCCTGCCCGACGCGGCCGGCAACCCGGGGCAGCGCAATGCGCTGCAGGTTGTCCGGCTGGAACACAAGCTGGGCCTGCACGGCTCTCCCACCGCCGTGATGCAGTATGAGGGGGCAACGGGCTGGATGGTGGGCGCGCCGAACAAGGGCATGGCCGCGATGTTCACGATGATGAACAACGCCCGTCTGGCTGTGGGCGCGCAAGGCGTCGGCATTGCCGATGCCGCCACCCAGGCGGCGGTCCATTATGCCATGGGCCGGGTGCAGGGGGGGACAGGCACGATCATCGACCATGCCGATGTGCGCCGGATGCTGGCCACCATGAAGGCCGAGGTGTTTTCGGCCCGCGCCATCGCGCTGTCCTGTGCCGTTGCCAGCGACATGGCCCGCGCCACGGGCACGCAAGACTGGCAGGCGCGGGCGGCCCTGCTGACCCCGATTGCCAAAGCCTTCGGCACCGACACGGGCGTGGACATGGCATCGATGGGCATCCAGGTGCATGGCGGCATGGGCTTCATCGAGGACACCGGTGCGGCGCAATACCTGCGCGATGTGCGGGTGACGACGATCTACGAAGGCACCAACGGCATTCAGGCGATGGATCTGGTGGGCCGCAAGATGATGGACGGGGGCGAAGCCGCCTTCCGTCTGCTGCACGAGGTGCAGGCAGGTGCCGAGGCCGCCCGCCCGACCCTGCCCGATCTGGCGGGCGATGTCTGGACGGCGGCGGAAAGCCTGCGCGAAACCACGGAATGGATGGTGGCGCAAGAAATGGAAGACCGGTTTGCCGGATCGGTCCCCTATCTGCGCGCCTTTGCGCGGGTTCTGGGCGGGCATCTGCATCTGCGTGCCGCGCTGGCGGACGCCGCCCGCCAGCCGCTGGCACGGGTGGCGATCCGCCGCCTGATGCCGGAACATATCGGCCTTCTGGCACAGGCGCGGGAAGGGGCGGCGGGGCTGTTCGATGTCTCGCCCGGCGATCTTGCAGCGTGATGCCTGCCACAGGGGAGATTCGTCATCCGTTCCCGTCACCCCCGGCAGAGGGTGAGGGTATCGAGGTGGCGCAAGGGGTCCTGTGGCTGCGCCTGCCGCTGCCGATGGCCTTGGACCATGTGAATATCTATGCGCTGGATGATGGCACCGGCTGGACCATCATCGACACCGGCATGGACAGCCGCCGCAGCCGCGCGATCTGGCAGGGGCTGCTGGACGGGCCGCTGGCCGGGAGGCCTGTGACGCGCGTGATCGTCACCCACCACCACCCGGATCACGTGGGTTTGGCCGGATGGTTCCAGTCAAACGGGGCCAGCCTGCTGATGACCCGCACCGCATGGCTCTTGTCGCGGATGCTGGTGCTGGATGAACAGGCCCTGCCCACGGCGGAACAGATCGCCTTCTGGCGCGCCGCGGGAATGGACGCGGATCAGCTTGCCGCAAAGTCACAGGAACGCCCCTTCAACTTTGCCGATTGTGTGGCGGCCATGCCCATCGGCTATACGCGTATCGCCGCAGGCGATGTGCTGACCATCGCCGGGCGGCGCTGGCAGGTGCATGTCGGCCACGGCCACGCCCCCGAACATGCGGTGCTGTTCAGCCTGGAGGATGACCTGGTGCTGGGCGGCGATCAGCTGCTGCCCTCCATCTCGCCCAATATCGGGGTCTACGCGACAGAGCCGGAGTCTGACCCGCTCGGCGAATGGATTGACAGCTGCCACGCCTTCCAGGCCCTGGCCCACGACAATCACCTCGTCCTGCCCGGCCACAAACTGCCCTACACCGGCCTGCCCGCGCGGCTGGCCCAGATGACCGACAACCACCACAGCGCCCTCGCCCGCTTGCGTGACCACCTTGCCGAACCCCGCACCGCCACCGACTGCTTCACCCCCCTGTTCAAACGCCAGATCGGCCCCGCCGAACACGGCCTGGCACTGGTGGAGTCGGTGGCCCATCTGAACCACCTGCTGGCACGGGGCGAGGTGACGCGGACGGGCAGGGATGGGGTGTGGTACTGGGTGGTGGTGGCGGGGAGCGCGGGACTAAATTTCTAAGTTACCGCGCTATTAGGATCTTTGAAGATAGCCAGTCAGTGTTTCACAACTGGCTGGCCAATCCCTCGGCGTTCGACGTGACCGGTTGACCACAAACAGAACGCGCAACTCAAGAGCACACTTCGCCAAATCACCCTGTGATCTGCGATCAAAGGCTACGCCGGTGGCGCTCATTGAGGATGGGAGGGATCCTCATCCTTAAGAAAAAACAGCACACCAAGCAAGCCAATCACGATCCCTTGAGTTGGTGTCAACCAAAGATTTGACAACTCCAGAAGATCGATCGGGCGTTCTTCTGGCAAACCACGCAAAACCAGCACAAGTGGTGGGGATACAACCGTAAAGAAAAAAACCAACAGATAGAACAGCGAAGCATATGTCGAAAGAGCAAGAAAATTTGCACGCACTCTTGGAATACCACGACCTACTGGCTTGAGCGCATCAGCCGCAAACACACTAGCCATAAGCGCAAGTTGCGGCACGAAGTTTGGCAAAGCCCATCCCCACACCCGCATCATGTCTTCGCCATATACATTTCCGATCGACTGGCCGATGAGCACCAACAGAACGATAGCCCCAAAACCGAACCATATGCGCGCCAATCTCCACCGAGCGCTCTCTAGGGTGACAAACTCTACTCTTTTATTGTCAGCCATTCATTTAACCCCTGCGCGTAGCATGTTGAGTCTGGCCGCAAGGCCAGACGATTGCAAGTGTTTCTCAGCCAACAGCCTGCCTTCGCCTAGCTGTTTTGCTTCATCCTGTGGCGGCTTAACAAATTCATAGATCAGAAAGTGCAGTTTCGTATTGTCAGATACGTCAATATCTTGAGCCCTTTCCCCCACAAATGCATCACCTCGCGAGATTAGAAACTGAGCAGTATCACGTGAAAGGCTTATCCCGTTGATGCCGGGGTTGCTACATCTTGTGGGGCGCTGCCTCTGGGGGGGACGCCGGTCTTTCGTTGCTGGGACATGTGAGTGAACGGATGCAGGCCGGAGGACGACGCTCGGCGATCTTTGGCAATTGG
>JADCEN010000060.1 GCA_020250175.1 Rhodobacter sp. | reverse complement strand
TGCACCCCTAGCAGGCCGATATGCAACGATCCGCCGCCGAAACGACCAAACCGCCCGCATATCCCTTCTACTTCCACATCTTCAAAGAACACAGAAACAAAATCAGCCAGATACACCAAAAAAAGGTGCAACCAACCAAAAACGTCCCCAGAAGCTTTCGCAGGTGCTTCCACAAGCGACTGTCGCAGCGTCAACCCCTTCGACTGACGCGCTATTTACGAAGGGACGCCGCAGCCCGCAAGAGGAAAAAGACAGGTAAATGACAATTTTTTCACAATGCAGACTGCGTCGTCAAGATATAGCGGTCTGCGCAATCTTCGCCACAAGCATCCCCGCTGCGGTGCCTGCAAACACCCCGCCGCAGTGATCAGGCGCGGACCGTTCCGGACCTGCCGCGCCGCCAGAGCCAGCGCAGTGCGACCAGCCCGGCGGCCGCAAGCGCATAAAGCACCGGCTCTGCCGACCAGACCTTGACCAGAAGCAGATAATGCAGTGCGGCCAGCAGTGCCGCCACATAGGTCAGCCGGTGCAGCCTTTGCCAGGCCGCCGCCCCCAGGCGGTGCACAGACCAGCCGTTCGAGGTCAGGGCCAGCGGCACCAGACAGGCGAAACCCAGCATGCCTGCAATCACATAGGGGCGTTTCACCAAATCCGCGCCGATTTCCGACCAGCGCAGCTGCAGGTCAAGCAGCAGCCAGACCAGCAGATGCAGCGCAGCATAAAGAAAGGCGAGCAACCCGATGGCGCGGCGGTAACGGATCAGGTTTACCCCCGTCCAGCGCCGCAGCGGTGTCACCAGAAGGCCGGCCAACAACAGCTGCAGCGCGGTAAGGCCCAATTGATGTTCCAGCGTCTTCACCGGATCGATGCCCAGCCCGCCGGACAAGGCCCGCCAGACCAGCACCGCCAGCGGCACCAGCCCCAGACCATAGACGGCCCAGGTTGGCACCCGCCGCAGCGCGCCGTTCAGGGATGCCGCAACATCCATCAGAAGTCCCGGGCCAGGTCCATCCCGGCGTAAAGCGGTGCCACCTCGTCGGCATAGCCGTTGAACATCAGCGTATCGATGCGCGGCGCGAACAGCCCGCCGCCCACGCGCCGCTCGCTGGCCTGGCTCCAGCGGGGATGATCGACCTGCGGGTTCACATTGGAATAAAAGCCGTATTCATTGGGCTGCAGCATGTTCCAGGTGCTTTGGGGCCGGTCGGCCACCAGGGTGATCCGGACGATGCTTTTGATCGATTTGAAGCCGTACTTCCACGGCACCACCAGACGGATCGGCGCACCGTTCTGTTTTGGCAAGGGCTCGTTGTAGATCCCGGTCGCCAGAAGGGTCAGCGGGTGCATCGCCTCGTCCAGACGCAGCCCTTCGCGATAGGGCCATTCGATCATGCCGCCGCGCTGGCCCGGCATCTCCTCGGGGCGCAGAAGCGTCTCGAAGGCCACATATCTTGCACCCGGCTGCACGCCCACACGGCCGAGCAGCGCGGCAAGCTCGAACCCGACCCAGGGCACCACCATCGACCAGGCTTCGACACAACGAAAACGGTAGATGCGTTCTTCCAGCGTCATCCCGGACAGCAGATCGTCCAGCGCGTAGGTGCCGGGCCTGTCGACCAGCCCGTCGATCACGACCGGCCACGGATCAATCGTAAGCCCCTGCGCGAAGCGCGCCGGGTCTTCCTTGTCATAGCCGAATTCGTAAAAGTTGTTGTACCCGGAAATATCTTCCAGCGAAGTCGGGGGCTCGTCGGTGGAATAGCGGCTTGGGGCCGCGGCACCTTGCGCCAGCGCCCGGGGGGCCAGCGCCAGAGCCGCGACCCCGGCCATCAGCTGCCGGCGGTTCAGCCACTGCTGTTTCGGCGTAACGTCCGACCATCTGAGGTCCGTCCTGAAACCCTTGCGCACTGTCGCCTCCGCTGTTGTTGCGGCCCAAACATGGCGTAGACCGGCCGGATTTCCAAAGAAACTTATCTCACAACCCCGGCAAGACGCTGAAAAAGTGCCGCAGCCTCCGGCGGCCCCGATCACATCCGGTAAATCATGCTCACAGGTTATTGATTTGATGTCGCCGGATCGCCGGGCTTAGCGCGGGGCCGGGGCGCGGCAAGCCCGGCTGACGCAGTTTTGCTCTGCATCCGGTTGCCGCCGACAGCCGTTTTCCCTGCACCAAAGCCGATTTGGTGAACCATTAACGGGAGATACCCATGATCCGTCGCACCTTCCTTTCGATCGCCGCTGCAAGCTTCATCGCCATGCCCGCCTTCGCGCAGGACAAGGACATTGTCGATACTGCCGTTGCCGCAGGCAGCTTCACCACGCTGGTCGCCGCCGTGCAGGCCGCCGGTCTTGTCGAAACGCTGAAGGGCGAAGGCCCGTTCACCGTCTTCGCGCCCACCGACGCGGCCTTTGCGGCCCTGCCGGCCGGCACTGTCGAGAACCTGCTGAAGCCGGAAAACAAGGATCAGCTGGTTGCCGTCCTGACCTACCACGTCGTGCCCGGCAAGGTGATGTCGACCGATCTGTCCGAAGGCCTGGTCGCCAAGACCGTTCAGGGCGGTGAAGTGACCATCACGCTGGAAGGCGGGCCGAAAGTGAACGGTGCCGTCATCTCTGCGCCCGACGTTGCGGCATCGAACGGCGTGATCCATGTCATTGACGCGGTCATCCTTCCGCCCATGTGATCCATGACGTGACAGGGCGTGCGGGTTGCCCGCACGCTTCTTCGCGCTTCTCAGCAAAGGACATGAAATGAACAGACGTACCCTTTTCAGCCTGATGGGCGGCACAGCCGTTGCCCTGACAATCGCTGCCTGCTCGCCGATGTCTGGTACCCCGGACATTGTCGAAATCCTGTCAGAGAACGAGCAGTTCAGCACGCTGGTGGCCGCCGTCTCGGCCGCCGGTCTTGTGGACACGCTGGAAGGCGACGGCCCTTTCACCGTCTTCGCCCCGACAAACGCGGCCTTCGCAGCCCTGCCTGCCGGCACGGTTGAAAGCCTGCTCAGGCCCGAGAACAAGGATCAGCTGATCAAGATTCTGACCTATCACGTCGTTCCCGGTGCCGTGACCTCGGACCAGCTTGCCGGTCAGCGCATGGATGTGGCGACAGTCGAGGGCCAGACGGTCAGGGTGAACGGGATCGACGGCGTGCGTGTGAACAACGCCCGCGTCACCCAGGCCGACATCATCGCCTCGAACGGCGTAATCCACCGCATCGACCGCGTGCTTTTGCCAAAGTGATCCTGCGGGGGGGCGGGCAACCCCGCCCCCCCGAACGCCGCCGATTGGCGCAACACCGGCAATGTAGCCGCACATCCGGGCTTGTGCGTCTGGGGCCGCTACAGCGGCGTGATGAACAAAAGATCTCGGCAGGGGCAACGGAAGGTCTGACCGCAGCCGCGTTCGCTCCACCCGGTTGGCCAGCCCGTCTTCCTCGCGGATGGCAAGGATAAAGGGCCGCTCGCGCTTGTGGGGCGCGCAGACTTACGCCGCCGCAGCCTTGCCGCGAGATTCGAAGATGCCTGCCGCACCCTCCACCCGCGACCGCTTCCATTGCATGGATCATCGCCGGATGCACGCCGTATCCGGCGGCCAACTCCGGCACCCTGCGCTCCCCCCTTCACGGCTTCCAGCGCCACCCGCGCCTTGAACGCCGCATCCTGGTTCCTGCGTTTCGAGATGTCCTGTTCTTACCGGGCTTTGAGACCAGCAGACTTCAAAGCGCAGCTTCCGTCACGGTCCGATCCTCGGGGGGGGGGCAGCTCAAGGTGAAAACCGGGGTGCCTCTCAAGCATGTCGTGATCCTCGGTCCCGAAGATGGCGGGCCGGGCAGAAGACCGTTCTCAGCCTCAGCGCGACAGCGTATCCACCGGATAGGCCGTGGTGAACTTCATGCGCTCCATCGAGAAATGGCTGGTGACATTCTTGATCGGCACGGCGTCTGTCAGACGCTTGTAGAGGTTATCGAAGGCCCGCATGTCCGAAATGGCCACCCGCAGCAGATAGTCCATCTCGCCGGCCATCCGGTAGATTTCCATGATCTCGGGGATGGCTCCGGCGGCCCTGGCGAAGGCATCGCGCCATTCGGTGGTATGGTCAGGGGCCTGGATGCCGACAAAGACCGTCAGCCCGAAGCCCAGCCTGTCGGGATCGACCATCGCCACCCGCCCTGTCACCACCCCGTTCGCCTCAAGCTTCTGGATGCGTTTCCAGCAGGGGGTCTGCGACAGGCCGGCCTTGTCGGCGATCTGGGCGATGGGCATCGTTGCATCCCGCATCAGTTCGGCAAGTATCTTGCGGTCGATCAGGTCAAGTTGGGTCATGTGCAGCGTCCTTTCCGGCCCGGCACGCGGGCCTTTGCGGAAACATGCCGGAAAAACGCATAAAGTCTACTGTTGTTATCGTGTATCGGCAGTTTTCCACTCCGGGGGTTCCAGGCCGGTTGCGGTGATGATTCCCGGCAACGTCCGGCAGCGGGCACCACGACGCGCTGATCGTGATGTTGATTCCCGTCATGTCAGGTCCTACGTCGGATGAATGATCACGCAGAAGATGAAATACGCCCTGAAGGCCCTGCTTGCCCTTGCCGACGAGGTCGACGGCGGCATACAGCATCCCCTGACGATTGAAGAGATCGCCAGGAGGTCCGGCACCCCGAAACGGTTTCTGGAGCACATCCTGCTGGAGGTGCGCAATGCCGGTGTGATCGGGTCGATTCGGGGGCGCTCCGGCGGCTATGTCCTGATCAAGAAGCCGCAGGAGATCTCGATCTCGGAATTGCTCAGGACCATCGACGGCCCGATCGCCCCCCTGCCTTGCCTGTCGCGCCGGGCCTATCAGCGCTGCGAGGATTGCGCGGATGAGTCCACCTGCCGGATCAGGAGGATTTTCGCCGAAGTGTTCTGGTCCTATCTGGTCATGATCGAGTCGCTGACCCTGCAGGACATGCTGCGGTCCGGCATGGAGGCCGCCGAAGTCCCGGGGCGGGCGCAGGACGCGTAAAACCCTGAAGTAACAATGTTTCCGGACGTTCTGCGGGCCGACGGGCCCGAGGCAGCGCGAGAAGAATGTTCTCCAAAGACGACAAAGATAAGCGTATATTTTCGTTTGTATTAAACGACTAACTCTGTCGTTATTACCGTTATGGATGGGGTTCGACCCGCCGGGCCGTAACGGAGACAGAAGATGAGCACAGATGCCTTTTCCCATGCCGCCTTCCCGTCATGGATCGCAAAGACCGCCAGGAGAATGCAGGCCCCTGTCGTCAGCCCGACCGCCTGTGCCGTCCACCTGATCGACCGCCGCACCGGGCAAAGCCATCGGATCAACGGCCGGCCACTGGTGCTGTTCTCCAGAACCCCGGACGTAGCCGCAGCCGAGTTGCTTGACGACCGCGACGCCTCGGTCTGGGAAGCCCGGGTAGAACCCATCGGCGCGGCTGACACCATCGTACCGGGGCGCGCCTGATGCCCGTTTCCCGCACCAATCCGGGGCTTGCCCCCCATAGCCCGCTCCCGCCGCGTCCGGCGCGGAGCCTGCAGGAGAAGACCATGTTCGACACCTATATTCTTGTCGATACCGCCCGCACGACGGAACTGGCCATTGCGCAACATGCCAAAGCGGCTAGCCTGCGTCCCGGCCTTGCCGGGCCGACAGGCCGGACGTTCGGGTGCAGCCTGCGCGGTGCCCTGTCGGCCATCGTGCTCGGGGCGCTGGCCTTCGGAGCCGCGCCATTGCCGGTTCAGGCCGAAACCCTGCTGAACGTCAGCTATGACCCGACGCGCGAGCTGTACCGCGAGTTCAACGAGGCTTTTGGCACCTGGTGGGTGGCGCAGGGCAATGAGGCGCCGACCCTTGAGGTCAGCCATGGCGGCTCGGGCAGCCAGTCGCGCGCGGTCAGCGACGGCCTGAAGGCACAGGTGGTGACACTGGCACTGGCGGGTGACATCGACCGCGTCGCCAAGGCCGGGCAACTGCCCGCAGACTGGCAGTCGAAACTGCCGCACAACTCGGCCCCCTACACCTCGACCATCGTGTTTCTGGTGCGCGAAGGCAACCCAAAAGGGCTGAAGGACTGGGGTGATCTGGTGGCCGACGGCGTGCAGGTGATTACCCCGAACCCGAAAACCTCGGGCGGGGCGCGGTGGAACTACCTCGCCGCCTGGGCCTGGGCTGAAAAGAACGGGCAGGACCCGAAGGAATTCGTCGGCAAGCTTTACAGGAACGTCCCCGTTCTGGACAACGCGGCGCGCGGGTCGACCACCACCTTCGCGCAGAACGGCATCGGCGACGTGCTGCTGGCCTGGGAGAATGAGGCCTATCTGGCGCTGAAGGAGTTGGGCGAGGATCAGTTCGACATCGTGGTGCCGTCGCTCTCGGTGCTGGCCGAACCGCCGGTGGCCATCGTCGAGGCCAACATCACCAGCGATGCGCAGCGCAAACTGGCCGAGGCCTATCTGAACTATCTGTACAGCCCCGAAGGTCAGGCAATCATCTTCAAGAACTTCTACCGCGGCTGGGACACGTCGAAAGCCAATCCCGATGATGTGGCACGCTTCCCGAAACTGGAACTGGTTGACATCGCCAGCTTTGGCGGCTGGGCCAAGGTGCAGCCCGAGCACTTCGCCGACGGCGGTATTTTCGACCAGATCTACGTGCCGAAGTAAGGACACCTGATGGGCAGACCCCTGATCCACCGATCCCCCATGCCCGGGCTGGGCCTGAGCATGGGGATCACCCTGACGATGCTCTGCATTATCGTCCTTCTGCCCATCGGCGCCCTTCTTCTGAAGGGCGCCAACTACGGTCTGGCAGGGATCTGGGAAACCGTGAACCGCGAGCGTGTCTGGGCAGCACTTTATCTGTCGTTCCGCCTGTCGCTTCTGGCCGCGATCTTCAACCTTGTCTTCGGCGTCCTTCTGGCCTGGGTGCTGGTCCGCTACCGCTTTCCCGGCCGACGTATCCTCGATGCCGCCGTAGACCTGCCCTTTGCCCTGCCGACCGCCGTGGCAGGCATTTCGCTGACCGCGCTTTACGCCCCGAAGGGCGTCTTCGGCCAACTGGCGGCAGAGATCGGCTGGAAGATCGCCTATACCCAATGGGGCATCTTCATCGCTCTGGTCTTTGTCGGCCTGCCCTTTGTGACGCGCACCGTGCAGCCGGTGGTGGAAGAGATCGAGCGCGAGGTCGAAGAAGTATCGGCCACCCTGGGCGCAACCCGCCTGCACACCCTCCGCCATGTCATCCTGCCGATGCTGACCCCGGCGGCACTGACGGGCTTTGCCCTGGCACTGGCCCGGGCGGTCGGGGAATACGGATCGGTCATCTTCATCGCCGGCAACATCCCGCTGGTCACCGAAATCGCGCCGCTTCTGATCATCATCCAGCTGGAGGAATTCAACTACGACGCTGCCGCCGCCATCGGCATCGCCATGCTGCTGATCAGCTTTGCGATGCTCCTGGTGATCAACCTCATCCAGGTCTGGAGCCGCCGGAGGATCGGTTATGTCTGACGTCTCCCTTGTCAGAACACCCCCCCGCTTTCGCTCCGCCACCGGGGAAAGCGCTGGCACCCGCTGGGCACTGATTGCCGTTGCCTTCACGGGCCTCGCGATCCTCGTCTTCGCGCCCCTTATCGCGGTGTTCGTCGTGGCACTGGCAGATGGTGTTGCCGCGTCGCTGGAAAGCCTTGCCAGCCGCGATGCGCGGGACGCGATCCGTCTGACACTCACCATCGCGGCCATCTCGGTGCCGCTGAACGCGGCCTTCGGCATCGCCGCCGCCTGGTTCATCACCAAGTTCGACTTTCGCGGCAAGGCCTTCCTCATCACGCTGATCGACCTGCCGTTCTCGGTCTCGCCGGTCGTCGCGGGCCTGTGCATCGTGCTGATGTTCGGGGCCAATTCGGCACTTGGCGGCTGGCTGGTGGCCAACGGCTTTCCCATCGTCTTCGCCATGCCGGGTATCATCCTGGCCACCATGTTCGTGACCTTCCCCTTCGTCGCCCGCGAACTGATCCCCGTGATGATCGAACAGGGCCGGGCCGAGGAAGAGGCCGGGCTGACGCTGGGTGCCTCGGGCTGGCGGGTATTCTGGACGGTCACGCTGCCCAACATCCGCTGGGCGCTGCTGTATGGCGTTCTGCTGTGCAACGCCCGCGCGATGGGCGAATTCGGGGCCGTGGCCGTGGTATCTGGCAAGATCCGTGGCCAGACCGCCACCATGCCCACAACCATCGAAATGCTATATCAGGAATATCTGTCGGTCGCGGCCTTCAGTCTGGCGGCCGTCCTTGCCCTCCTCGCCCTTGTCACGCTTCTGCTCAAGACCGCGCTGGAAATCCGTCATGCCGATCAGCTTGCCGCCACGCACCGACCCTAGGGTAACGTCCATGCACATCGAAATCGACGAGATCTCCAAGCAGTTCGGCACGACGGCGGCGCTGCATCCGGTGTCGCTGGCGCTGCCTTCGGGCGCGCTCGTGGCGCTGCTGGGCCCGTCCGGGTCCGGCAAGACGACGCTCCTGCGCATCCTGGGCGGGCTGGAGTTTCCCACTTCCGGTCGTGTCCTGTTCGATGGACAGGATGCGACCGGTGTGACCGTGCAGGAACGTCGCGCGGGCTTCGTGTTCCAGAGCTATGCCCTGTTCCGCCACATGACGGTCTTCGACAACATCGCCTATGGCCTGAACGCGCGGCCGCGCGCGACCCGGCCGCAGAAGGCCGAGATCGCGCGGCGTGTCACCAAACTGCTCGACCTGATCCAGCTTCCCGACATCGGTTCCCGCTATCCCAGCCAGTTGTCGGGCGGTCAGCGCCAGCGGGTGGCGCTGGCGCGCGCGCTGGCCATCGAACCCCGGATGCTGCTTCTGGACGAACCCTTCGGCGCGCTCGACGCCAAGGTCCGCCGCGAACTGCGCCAGGGCCTGCGCGATATCCACGACACGACAGGCCTGACGACCGTCTTCGTCACCCATGACCAGGAAGAGGCGATGGAACTGGCCGATCTGGTGGTCGTGATGTCGATGGGCCGGATCGAACAGATCGGCAAGCCGCAGGACATCCGCGCCAGGCCAGCCACCCCCTTCGTGCGGACCTTCATCACCGCGTGACAATGCACGCAGGCCAGTCGGATGGGCGCAGCGGTGACACAGTGCCTGCGGACTGGCGGTTCTGCCTGACCACCTCCCGCTTGCGGCCCGAAGGGCGCTGGTGTGGTGCCGGACTGCCGTTCGGCGGCGGTTTTGCGGTTCACCCCTTCCGGCACCTTTGCGATTGCAAACATGCGCCGCATCGGACTCCTTCGCCTTCGCCGCCCCCCGAAGCTCTCGCGCCGACACAACCCTTCGCGTGATCGCAAGCGCCATCCGGACGTCCATGCTTGGGTGGAAGAAATTGACAGCGCCGGTCCAAAAGGAACCCCCGAGAGTCACGGAAAGGGGCCATTGATCTGATCCGCGCCGTCGGCATCCAGCATCGGGCGGAATATGGTCTGACGGCATTCCAGGGCAAGGGCAAGCGGGCGAAGTGGCTGTCGCAGACCCCGGCCCTGACCCTGGCAAGCATCAGCCAGGGCGCCCGTCCTGCAACCACGGGGAAGGACCCTGTCCGGGACAGATACCGGATTGCCTGTCTTGCCGACCCCCCTTAACTGGTAGCTACCAGTTGAGGGGGGCGGGGCCACCCGTGTCAGAAACAGCAACTCTGATCGACCATGTGCACATGGTCTTGGGAAAGATGCCGGCAGACGCCCCTCTGTACCAGAGGCTGTCGGCGGCTCTGCTGGATGCGATGACTGTCGGCAACATTGCCGGGGGGCAAACCCTGCCCGGTGAGCGACGCCTTTCCGTGGAACTGCGGATCAGCCGCGTCACGGTGCGCCGCGCGCTGGAGCTTCTGTCGCGCGAGGGGCGCTTGCAGCGCCAGCACGGCGCGCAGACACGGGTGGTGGAGCGGGTTCAGAAGTCCCTGTCCACCGTGACCGGCTTTTCCGACGAGTTGAAGGCACGGGGCAGCGTGCCGGGGCATCGCTGGATCTCGCGGCAGACCGTGCTGCCCACGCCGACCGAGGCTATGGCGCTGGGCCTGTCCACCGTCGATCTGGTCGTTCGACTGGTCAGAATCCGCACCGCAGACAGCCGACCGCTGGCCATCGAGCGGGCAACGGTGCCGCAGGCAATCCTGCCGTCAGGCGACCTGGTCGAGGCCTCGCTTTACGCGGCGCTGCGGGCCCTTGGCTGCGGTCCGGTGCAGGGCACCCAGCGCATCCGTGCCGGCCTGATGTCGCCCGTTGAGGCCGAGTTCCTTGAGGCTGAACCGGGTGCGCCGCTTTTGATCATTGATCGGCGCTGCTGTCTGGCGGATGGCCGGGCAGTCGAGTTTACCGAAACCCGCTATAACGGCGCGTTGTATGATTTCCTGACGGATATCGGCCGCTAGGCGGTACATACCAGTTGTGATTCTGTTGCATACCAGTCGGCAGGCAAGCACCTTGGCCCAAGCGGAGGGAATCATGCCGGCACTTCTCGACACGATGCGGGGCAGGCTTGTTGTGTCGTGCCAGCCGGTGCCCGGAGGGCCGATGGACCGGCCCGAGATTGTCGCCGCCTTTGCTCTTGCAGCCCTGGCGGGCGGGGCTGCCGGATTGCGCATCGAAGGGGTCGAAAATCTGCGGGCAGTGCGAAGGCTGACATCAGTGCCGATCATCGGCTTGGTAAAGCGCGACATGCCGGGCAGTTTCGTGCGGATTACGCCGTTGCTGGACGATGTCCGGACCCTGGCTGAAGCGGGCGCAGACATCATCGCCTTTGACGCGACCGACCGGGATCGTCCGGTGCCGCAGGCCGACCTTGTGGCGGCGATCCACGGCGCGGGGCGCCTGGCAATGGCCGATTGTGCCTTTCCCGAGGATGGCATCGCTGCCCATGCGCTGGGGGTTGCGGTGCTTGGGTCCACCCTGTCGGGTTATACCGGTGGGCCGGTTCCGCAGGCCCCGGATCTGCATCTGGTGGCAGCCTTGCGCAAGACGGGTGCTTTCGTGATTGCCGAAGGGCGCTATCACAGCCCCGCGCTTGCGGCGCAGGCGCTGCTGGCGGGGGCGGATGCCGTCGTTGCGGGGTCGGCGATCACCCGGACCGAGCATGTGACCGGCTGGTTCGTTGAAGCGATGGCCGCAACCGGCACTGCCGTGCAAGGACCGCAGGATGCGCCGTCGCTGGCCGTTGATCTGGGTGGAACCAAGCTGCTGGTGGCCCTGGTCCAGGGCGCGACAGTGCTTGACCGGATCGAAGCGGCAACCGACCGTGATGCCGGACCCGAGGCCTGGGTGCGCCAGATGGCCGACCTTGCCCGCCCCTGGACCGGGCAGTTCGACAGCGCGGGCGTGACGGTGACGGGCCTGGTCAAGGACAACCACTGGCGCGCGCTGAATCCGGGGACCCTGGCCTTCGAAGGGCGCTTTCCTTTGCAAAAGGCGGCGCGCGAGGCTTTGGGCGTGCCAGTGGCGCTGGCCAATGACGCGCAGGCTGCCGCCTGGGGCGAATTCGCCCATGGTGCCGGCGAGGGAAAGGATGTTGTTTTTCTGACCATCTCAACCGGGGTCGGCGGCGGGGTGGTTGCCAACGGTCGTCTGTTACAGGGACGCGGCGGGGTGGCGGGGCATTTCGGGCAGGTCCTGCCCCTGCCGGACGGCGACGGGACCCGGTTCGAAGATGGTGCCTCGGGCCGCTGGATTGCGGCGCAAGGGGCGCGCCTTGGCCTTGCAGCGGACGCGCGCGCCGTATTTGCGGCGGCGGCTGCGGGCAATGCCGCCGCCGATGCCGTGATCGAGACGTCGGCGCGCCGGGTTGCCCGGCTGGCCCACGACCTTCAACTGATGTTCGATCCGCGCTACACCGTGATCGGCGGTGGTGTTGGATTGGCTTCCGGCTACATCGACCGTGTGGCCAGGGCGGTGGCGCATTTCCAGCCTTTGGTGCGCCCCACGTTACGCTCCGCAGCGCTTGGCAGGGACGCCGGCGTCATCGGAATTGCCGATCTTGCAAGACAAAAACAACCAAACAGAGAGGAAAGCCCATGACCTTCAAGACCTGTCTACACGCCAGCGTCGCGGCACTGGCAATGATGGCAAGCGGTGCCGTCAACGCCGAAGTCACCGTGCTTGGCTGGCCCGGCGGCCCCGAGGAAACGGCCCTGCGCGCCGTGACCGAGATTTACAACGCCAGGCCCGATCTTGCGGCGGAAAACAAGGTGGAGCTGCTCTTCACCTCCCGCGATGGATTCTTCGACAAGCTGCAGGTCGACCTCGCCGCAGGCAGCACAGCCTTCGACATCAATCTGATCGCCACCTATTCGATCGGTCGCTACGCGCCCTTCATGGAACCGATCACCCTGTCCGATCAGGCGGGTGCCGTCTTTGGTGACACGGTGCTGAAGACCATGCAGTTCGACGGTGCCCAGTATGGCGTGCCGACCGACCTTTCCCTGCATTTCCTGTACTACCGCTCGGACCTGATCGATGCGCTTCTGGCCGATGACGCGGCAAAGGCGAAGTATTCGGAAATCGCGATGAAACACCTTGGCAAGGCGATGGAACCCAAAGCCCCTGCTGACTGGACCTGGGAAGACTTCGTGGCCAACGCGCTGTACTTCACCCAGTCGATCAATCCTGACAGCCCGACGCGGTACGGCACGGTGATCCAGGCCAAGAACCTTTTGTTCAACATGATGGTGTTCCATTCCTGGCCGCGCAGCTATGGCGGCAACTGGATGGATGACGCAGGCGCGATCACCGTCGACAGCGAGGCGTTCCGCACCGCATTGTCGCAGGCCAAGATGCTGTTCGACCTTGGCGCAACTCCGCCCGATTCCACCTCTTACGAATATGCCGAGGCGAACGCGGCCTATGCTTCGGGACAGGTGGCGGCCATGGTGCAGTGGAACGCGGCGGCGGGCGAATTGACTGCGGCGCAGGCCGCAACCGGGACCAGCGCGCCACCCGCAGGTCCGGACGGGCGCTTTACCCATATCCACGGCCTTGGCCTGGGCCTGAACAAGGCGGCTGAAAACAAGGAAGGTGCGATTGCCTTCCTGCAGTGGCTGTCAACCGAAGAGGCCGCCCTTGCCTATGCCAAGGCGGGCGGTGCGCCGGGGCTTGCATCCGAAACGGCGGCCAAGCTGGCCGCCGACCGGCCCGATCTGGTTCAGGTCGGCGAATATGCCTCGACCTATGGCTTTGTCATGAACGGCGGCACTTCGGAAAATGCGCTGTCGGTCTATGAAGTGCAGGCCAAGGAGTTCACCGGCTACTGGGCGGGCACCCAGGATCTGGACACGGCGCTGAAGAATACGGCGGCGGCGATGACAGATCTCCTGAAGTGACAGAAGCGGGCACGGGCGGCATGATCTGCCCGTGCCTGACCTGAGGGGTGGAAATGACACCGCGACGATCTGTCGAAAACGCCCTGCTCGCCGGACCCCTGGTGCTGTTCCTGCTAGCAGTTCTTGGCTTTCCGACCCTGCTGAGCCTGATCTACGGCTTTTCTGAAACCAGCTTTCAGACGCTGACCACGCCACAATTCTCGGGGCTGAAGAATTTCCGCGATGTTGCCGCCGACCCCGCTTTCTGGCAGGCAGCCTGGTTTTCCCTGCGCTTCGGGGCGATCACCGCACTTTTGCAATGCGGGCTGGGTCTGGCCCTTGCGGTCTATCTGGCACCCCTGGCCCGGCGGCACGGCTGGACGGTTGCCATCCTGATCATCCCGATGATCGTGGCCCCGGCGATGATGGGTCTGATGTACCGGCTGGTCCTGCATGAATTCGCCGGTCCGGTCCCGCATTACCTGTACAGCTGGTTCGGCTGGTCCCCGTCGTTTCTTGGCCCGGCGAATGTGTTCAAGACCGTTGTCGTGGCCGAGACCCTGCAATGGACACCATTTGCTTTCCTTTTGTTCCTGACCGCCTGCCAGTCAATCCCCGAAGACCTGCGCGAGGCGGCGGCGGTTGATGGCACACGGCCCTGGCGGCTGTTCTGGAAGATCGAACTGCCGCTGATGATGCCCACCGTCTTTGTGGCGCTGTTCATCCGGTTCATCGACGGGTTCCGGGTTTTCGACAACATCTACACCCTTGTTGGCGCCGGCCCCGGAGGCTCAACCACTTCGATGTCGATCTATATCTATGAAACCTTTCTGCGCCGGGGCGAGATTGGCAAGGCACTGGCCGCTGCGATCCTGCTCTTCGCCACGGCCTTTGTGGTGCTGGCAGCTGCGCCGCGTCTTTTGCGGGGGCGGTCCGCATGAAGCCCCGCATGACCCTGCGCTGGATCGTCTTTGCCATCGCGGCCTTCGTTATGAATTTCCCGGTACTGGCAACCCTGATCACCGCCTTCAAGCCGCCGGGCGAGGTGGCGCGGAACCCGTCGCTTTGGATCGAGGCCCCGACGCTGCAGAACTTTGCCGCGGTTCTGACGGTCAGTGACCGGCTGAATGTGTATCACTATCTGTGGAACTCGACCTTCGCTGCCCTGATCGGCGCGGTGCTGCCGATGGTCGTGGCCTTGCCGCTGGCCTGGGCGATGGTGCGGCGCGGGGTGGGCAGGGGCGTGCTGTTTCCGCTGGTGGTGAACCTGCGGGCGCTGCCGCTGATCATCTTCGCCATCCCGCTTTACATGATGTATTCGGTCGTGGGGCTGCTTGACACCAGGCTGGGGCTTGGCCTCATTCTGGCGGTCGTCAATCTGCCCCTGACCGTGATGCTGTTGGTGAACGCGGTGGCCGAAATTCCGGCCGAGATCGAAGAGGCTGCCCATATGGACGGGGCCCGCCTGCCGCGTCTCTTGTTCAAGGTCGTCCTCCCGCTTTGTCGTCCTGCATTGATCACCACATTCATTTTCGGGTTCATAACCGCCTGGAACGAGTTCCTGTTCGGCCTGATGCTGACCACCCGCGACGCGGTGCCGGTGACGGTCGGTGCCTCGTTCTTTTTCGCCACGTCGGGCGGCGGCGTGCAATGGGGGATGGCGGCCGCCGTTATGGTGGTTGCGGCCTTGCCCCCGCTGGTTCTGGGCCTGGTGATGTATCGACGGATCACCGGTTCGATGGTTGCCGGGGCGGTGAAGGGATAAGCAATGGCACGGCTTCGCATCGAAAACCTGACCAAACGCTTTGCCAGCCAAACGGTCACGCAAGATGTGTCGCTGCAGGTCGAGGATGGCGCTTTCTGCGTTCTTGTCGGCCCTTCGGGCTGTGGCAAGTCCACCCTCTTGCGTCTGATCGCGGGGCTGGAACAGGCGGATTCGGGCCGTATCCTGGTCGACGGGCGGGATTTGACCCATGTACCTGCCTATGACCGCGATCTTGCCATGGTGTTCCAAAGCTATGCGCTTTACCCGCATATGTCGGTGCGCGACAACATCGCCTTCGCCCTGCGCACCGCCCGGCGGCCCGAGCCGGAGGTCGCCGCCAAAGTGGCCGAAGCAGCCCGCGTCCTGCAGCTTGAACCCTATCTGGACCGCAAGCCCGCCCAATTGTCCGGTGGCCAGCGCCAGCGCGTCGCCATCGGGCGGGCCATCGTGAAGGCCCCGAAGCTGTTTCTTCTTGACGAACCGCTGTCCAACCTTGATGCCGAGCTTCGTGTCCACATGCGGGTCGAGATTGCCCGGTTGCACAAGGATCTGGGCGCGACAATCGTCTATGTGACCCATGACCAGGTCGAGGCGATGACGCTTGCCACAAAGATCGTCGTCCTGCGCGACGGCAGGATTGAACAGGCGGGCAGCCCGCTGGAGCTTTACGACAATCCCGACACCCTTTTCGTCGCAGGCTTCATCGGCAGCCCGAAGATGAACTTCCTTGCCGCCCGCAGCCGGGGCGGGCATCTGATGCTTCCCGAATGCAGCGGGCAAATGATCAGATGTCCGGACCTTCGATCCGCCCTTGCCGACGGGGCCGGGGTTACCGTTGGCCTGCGGCCGCAGGTCTTGGGGCGTACCGGGGACCAGTCATTGGAAGGGATGATCGAGATCGTTGAACATTTCGGTTCGGCCTCTCTGGTCCACGCCCGCCCGGACGGGTCCGCACGGCTGCTGACGGCCCTTGTGGACAACGGGCGGGACCTGGCCTCTGGCCAAAGGTTCGAAGCCCGCTTCAGGACGGAAGACCTGCTTGTCTTCGATCAGGCCGGACAACGGATAAGGTGAAGCGGAAATCCGGCGGCTCGGGCCATGGCACGTCAGCCGGATTGATTCGCGCGGCCGTAGAAGCTGAGATGGCAGGCGATCAAGCCTGGAAGGCGTTCGGGGCGATGGCCCTTGCCAGTGAAGTGGTGAAACTGCTTTCGTCAGTGCGGGCGGGATCAGGAAACGCACCGCGTTTCCCCCGCCCGTGCGCGACGGTGCCTCGTAAACCGGCAGGTCCGGGAACAGCAGAGGCCAGCGCCCGACCCGGCGGGGGCGAAGCGCCCGCCGGGGGCGGGTCGGGCGCTGGCCGGGGGCTTTGGCCCCCGGCTGGTCCTGATGCCAGCGCTGCGCTGTGGCAGGGGCGATGGCCCCTGCCAGAAAGACCGGGCATCCCGGAATGCACGGGACCGCCTCTATGGGCGGGAACAGGAAACGCACCGCGTTTCCCCGCCCGCGCGTGAGAACTCTACCATGACCCGTGCCCCGCACCACCAAAGGCCATCGCCCTGACCGGAACGCAAGGGGCGCGCGCGGAAGACTTTCCCGGTGTCTGGCCAGCAGCCCATGCGGCCGGCACATTTTCGGCCCCCTTCCGTGCACAGACGGCTGCTGTGCCGCCGCTGCCCTGCGCCATGGCGACCGGGTCAGACGGCTGCCCTGGGCCGAAAGCCCGGTCGACGGACCGCCGCAAAGTCCGCGTCACATGCCCCAGGTTCCATGCCCCTGCCGACCCTGTCCTGAAGCACGGGTGGCAACGACGGTCTTGCACAGTGGGGCATGGCTTCCACGGGTGGAGCCGGGAAACAGGCGGGGACCATCGCCGAACCCGCTGCCCGGCGGCATCGGACGTGATCGGGCGCAGCCTTGCACCCTGCGCGCGCAAGGCAGGCCTGCACACCGGTCGTTCAGGATTGCGCAATCACCTCGCCTGCAAAACCGCCGGCCAGCATCGGCTCGGCCAGACCGGACACCCCGCTTCGTATGGCCAGAAGATCGCCGTCCCAGCCCTGGTCCGGGCCACCCGTCTGACCGGGAAAAAGCGAGGCGGTCGTGATTGCGGCCGTGCGCATCCCGTCGCCGCCAAAGGCCAGCGAGGTGACATTCCGTGCAGGCACCGGGATCGGCGGCAAGGCGGTGCCGCCGGGGGACCAGCGGCTGATCCGCGCGCCGTCCCAGTGGCCGACGTAAAGCGTGCCTGCACTGTCGGTGGTCATGCCGTCGGGATAGCCGTCACTGTCCGGAATCGCCGCGAACAGGTCATGCGAAAGCGGCGCGCCCGACGCGTCCAGGCGAAAGCGCAGGATCCGCCGGGCGACAGTGTCGGCAAAATAGGCGGCAGTCCCATCGGGCGCAAAGGCCGGCCCGTTCGAGACGGTGAACCCAGCGGCAACCTCGGTGATCTTGCCCGCCCGGACACGCCAGAGCCGGCCAAGCGGGGCCGCTTCCGCCGCATCCGACGATCCCACCCACAGCCCCCCGTGGCGGTCGACCTTACCGTCGTTGAAGATCGTACCCGGCGGCAGGTCGATCAGGCAGGGCAAGGGCGCGGTCTGACCGCTGTCAGGGTCCAGCCGGTGAAACCCCCGCACCGACACCAGAAGGGCCGCCCCCTCTGTCCAGCGGACCAGACAGGCCAAGTCTTCGGCAAAGCCCGAGGCGATGACCCGGTCGGTCGCCGTCACCGGGTCATAGCGGTGGACCGTGCGGCCCTGAAGATCAAGCCACAGCCAGACCTTCCGGTCCGGCAGCCAAAGCGGTGCCTCGCCGACCCGCGCCCCGACCCTTGCCAACCGCACCACTGCCCCGGTCATGGCTTGCCCGAGGCGAACAGCACGCGGCCCGCGACCTTGATCTCGACCTCGACCGCATAGCGGATCAGCGCATCGGGATTGACCTCGACGCCAAGGCCGGGACCGTCAGGCAGACGGATCAGGCCGTCGGGTCCGGGCGCGATCCGCGTCACCGTAAGGTCGCGGGCAAGGGGCTGAAGGCCGATGGGGTATTCGCAGAGCCGGTGGCCCTCAAGGCCGACATAGGGTTGCAGCGACGCTGACAGCGCAAGGTTCGAGGTGAAGGTGTGGTTGACATAGGTGGCCCCCGCAGCCGCCGCCTTCAGCGCCACGCGCCGGGCCGGGGCAAGGCCGCCGATCCGGCCGGTGTCGATCTGGACAAACCCGGCGCGACCAAAGTCGATCAGCTGTTCGGCCATGTCGGCGTTGTGCGCCGCCTCTCCGCCCGCAAGGGGCACGGATGACCGCGCGGCAAGGGCGGCATAGGCCCCAAGGGCCGAACCGCCGAAAGGCTCTTCCAGCCAGGCGGCGCGGGCGGCGGCAAGGGCGGGCAGGCGCAAGGCGGCGGCCTCTGTATCCTCGCCGAAGATCTGGCCTGCGTCGATCAGAAGGATGCCGTCTTCGCCCAGGCCCGCGCGGGCGGCTTCGAGGTGGCGTATATCCTCGGCCAGGTCAAGGCCGAAGGGCGACCAGCCGAATTTGGCCGCCGTGAAGCCCGCCCGGCGGATTGCCCGCGCGGCAGCACCGGTTTCTTCCGGCGTCTTGCCGAAAAGGACCGAGGCGTAGGGCAGTTTCGGATGCGCCCTGTCCTGGTCCAGCAACCGCCAGACCGGTTCACCCCGCGCCCGGCCAAGGACATCCCACAGCGCAATCTCCACCCCGGACCAGGTGTGGGCGGCCTGAAGAAGATCCATCGAGTTATAGGCCACGTCATGGGCGATGGCGGCAATGTCTTGCGGCCCGTTCAGCCTGCGGCCCAGGACCGAAGCCCCCACAGGCCGGCAGGCACCGTGCGACATGGGCGCGATCCAGGCGGCGATGGAGGGCAGGGGGGCTGCCTCGCATTCCCCCCAGCCGACTTGGCCGCCCGCGCTGACGCGGACGACAAGGGCATCCTGACTGCCGTCGGCGGCAATCGTCACCTCGGGCATGGACAGGTAGAAGAAATCGACGGCATCGATGCGCATCCGGGCCTCAGGGTTCAAGGACGGTCAGGGTAATCTGTGCATGGCGGATCTCGCCTGCGGCAAGGGTCAGCACGCGCCCGCCGGCGGCACGGGCGGCGGCAAGGCCGGTGGCCGGCCAGGTTGTGCAAGGCTCGATGGCAATCATCCGGGCCTGGCCTTTCCAGGGCGGATCGGTGGTGCCGCCCGTCTCCACCCAGACCCAGGCGAGCGGCCAGGGGTCGGCGCTCCAGCCGATCCTGGCCCCCAGACCGTCTGCGCGCATCAGGCTGGCCCAGGGCCTGGGGCCAAGGTCGGCCAGACAGGCGAGAAGAGCAATGCCTTCGGGCGGGCGCGACAGGTCCACAAGGCCGCAGCGGCCGGGAAGGATGGGCCAGGCACCGCTGCCGCCGGGCAGTAGCGGACTGCGGGGCGGGGCGAAATCGGCGCAGGCGATCAGGCGCGTGGCGCTGGTCTGCAAGCTTGCCGGGCCAGTCAGAAGATCGCCGCCCAGGGTGATGTGCTGGCCCCAGACGACGGTACAGGGGCCGTGGGCGGTGACGGTTTCCCGAACCGAAAGGCACGGGCCGTCAAGCGCAATATGGCGGGTCATCGTTACCGGCACGGCATCAAAACGCCGTGTCAGGGTCAGGCCCCCTGCATCCCGGTCCGCTTTCCAGGGTGTGACCGAGCCTTCGCCGTGAAAGCCATGCCGGACGGCCCCATCTTCGCAGGCGTCGCCGGCATTGGGAAACATCACCGGCCATCCGCCGGAAAACCGGGTCAGCCAGGTTGCCTCGTCAGGGGCAAAGGCAAGGGGGTCGCAGGTTGTCGTCCAGGGGGTGCCCGCCAGCAGCCCGGCCCCCGTGGCAAGGTGGCCAAGCGCGGTGATCGTGCCGCCAAGGCCGGGGGTGACCGTGGCCCGCAGCGTGCCGTTGTCAAGGATGACAGGCGTCACTTCACTGCCCCTGCCATCAGCCCGCGCACGAAATGGCGCTGGAATACAAGATAAAGGATCAGCATCGGTGCGGCCGCCACTGCCATGCCCGCCATGGTCAGGGGAATCTGGTTGTTGTAGCGGCCCTGAAAGACCGCGATTCCGGCCATTACCGTCTTCTTTGCGTCGTCCTGCAGAAAGATCACGGCCATCAGAAGGTCGTTCCAGACAAAAAGCGCGTTGACGATGACCAGCGTCAGAACCGGGGCCAGCGACAGGGGCAGGACCACGCGGAACAGGATCTGCAGGTGGCTCGCCCCGTCCAGAATGGCGGCGTCGAACAGGTCCTGCGGCAAGGTGCGGAAAAAGGTGACAAGCAGGTAGACCGAAAAGGGCGTGACAAGCCCCGCATAGATCAGGATCGTCCCGGAATAGGTGCTGATAAGGCCGATCTGCGAGTAAAGCACGAAAAGCGGCACGATCAGCACCACAGGCGGCACGGCCATCAGCGCGGTCGACAGGGTGAAAAGCGCATCGCGCCCCCGGAACTCCATCCGCGCGATGGCATAGGCGGCAAGGCATGAAACAGCCAGCGACAGCACGACAGACCCCGCCACAAGGATCAGGCTGTTGGCCATCCACAGGAAGACGGGCGTGTCGAACAGGATCTGGCGGAAATGGTCCAGCACCGGTGCATCGGGCAGGCCGGTCTTGTCGGCCTGATACTCGTCCTGGCTTTTCAGGGCCGTGACCAGCATGAACAGCGTCGGCACAAGGGCAATGGCCGAGGCGATCATCAGGGCCAGATGCGGCAGGGGGCGCATCAGTCTTCTTCCCTGCGCCGCAGGACGAAAAGCGCCCGGATCAGGATCAGGGCGACCAGGAACAGCATCACGCTGACCGCCGCCGCCACGCCCGGCAGGCTGGTGCGGACGAGGGCGTTGAAGATGTAAAGCTCGATCACCATGGTCGCCGTTCCCGGCCCGCCCCGCCCGCCGCCGATGACATAGACATAGGCGAAGACCGCCGACAGCATCGTGATCGCGCTGATGACGACGAAGAATTCGATCACCCCGCGCATCTGCGGGATCAGGATGTACCAGGCGCGGTGCCGCCACCCGGCACCGTCCAGGCGCGCCGCCTCGATCAGGGTTTCATCAAGCGCCATCAGGCGCGACAGGAACAGGATCACGCCCAGGGCCGTCTCGCGCCACAGGATCAGCCCCATCACCGTCCAAAGCGCCACATCGGCAGACCCGATCCAGTCCAGCACCAGAAAGTCAAGCGAAAGCGCCGAAAGAACCGTGTTCACCGGGCCGGAGAACTGGAACAACTGCTTCATCACCACGGCGATGATGGGAATGGCCAGGACATAGGGCAGGAACAGGATCGTGCGGTGGATGCGCCAGCCAGGCAGGCGTTCGTACAAAAGCAGCGCCAGCACCAGCGCGATGACAACGATCACCGGGATGACAAGAAAAAGCTGGATGTTGTGCCACACCGCTTCCCGGAACAGGGGCTGGCCAAGCACAAGTTCATAGTTGCGAAGGCCGATCCAGGGGCCGTCGATGCCACGGACCTGCTTGAAGCTGAACTCGACCAGCCGCACAAGCGACAGACCGAAGACAAAGGTCAGCAGGCCGGCCAGCGGCAGGACGAAAAGATAAGGAAGTAGCGGGCTGTTGCGGCGCATCCGGGGCTTTCGGGATCAGGGTCGGGCGCAGCGCTGACGGCTGCGCCCGAAGGGGATCAGCCGGCGGAAAGCTCTGCCGCCCATTTGCGGTACGTCTCTACCAGATCAGGATTGAAGTCGCGCCATTCCTGCGCGACCCGGGCGGCAAGTTCGCCGGCCTCCTCGCCCGACATGCCGGCGGTGATGATGTTCTGGCCGGTCGGGATCGCCGCCTGTTCGTAGAACTGGCCGGGCATCAGATTGGTGATGTTGGTGATGTTGTTGCCCTTGCCCCAGCGGGTCCAAAGGTCCTTGACGGACGGGTCCGAGATCACGCTGTCGTCAAAGCCCGAGGCGGCGGGAATCCAGCCCGTCGCTTCCCAGAACGAGGCAAGCTGTTCGGGGGCATTTAGGAACTCAAGGAAGCGGGCGGCGATGTCGGGCGCCTCGGACCCTGCGCTGATCCCCAGCCCCTGCATGTCCACCACCGGGCGTCCGGCCAGCTTGCCTTGGCCAAAGACCGGCAGGGTCATGCAGCCGATCCGGCCGTTCGTGGTCTTGGCGTCCGCTGGCAGGCGGGTGCCGATCGAGGAACAGATGCCCAGTTGCCCGTTCACGCAAAGATCGATGCCGGGGTAAAGTTCAAGGCTCGCCATGTCCTTGTTCAGAAAGCCCGCATCGCGCAGCTCGGCCAGCTTGACCCAGTGCTGGTGATAGCGCGGCTCGCGGAAGTCGAGGTCGCCGATGAAAAGGTTTACCGCATCGCCCACGGTATCAAGGTTCTGCGACAGGGCATGGGTCAGGTACCATTCCGCCCAGTAGCCATCCTGCACGCCGCCGCCAAAAGGCTCGATCCCGGCGGTCTTCAGCGCCTCGCAGGCCGCAAGCAGCCCGTCCCAGGTGGCGGGCGGCGCATCGGCGTTCAGGCCTGCGCGGTCGAAAAGGTCCTTGTTGAAATACCAGGGCATCGGCAGCGGGTACCACCCCATGCGCCAGACCTTGCCGTCGAACCGCGACAGCGGCCCGTGGTTCGAGGCGGCAAGGATGCCCGGGTCCATCACGTCCGACAGCGCGGCAAGATAGCCCAGCCAGACGCTTTCCATGTGGTAGATGCCGTTCCACAGATACTGGATGTCGGGCGGGTTGCCCGCCGCCGCCGCCGTCTGGAACTGCGAGATCACGACTGCGGTATCCTGCAGCATGGGGGTGATCTGCGCCAGATCGAAGGCGGCGATTGCCTTGTCCAGATAGGCCTGCAGGCCGGGCAGCTCCTGTTCGCCCCACCACCACATGTCAAGCGTCGGGGTCTGGGCCAGCGCGCGGCCGGCCAGCCCGCCGGTCAGCGTCAGGGCCCCAAATCCCGCCCCCGCCTGCAGAAAGCGCCGGCGGCCCAGCCCCGCTGCATCGGGCGAGCGTCTTGCCTGGGTCGTCATGTCGTCCTCCCTTGATCCTGTTTCGGTTTGTTCAGAACGTCGCTGTCATCCCGCCATCGACGACCAGAACATGACCGGTCATCCAGCGGCACAGCGGCGAGGCAAGGAATACCACGCTTCCCGCCACGTCTTCGGGTTCCCCTGCCCGGCGCAGGGGTATGCGACCGCGCGCGACATACCAGTCGCGGAACTCGGGCGTTTCGGTCTCGTCCACGCCATCGACCACCGACATCGGCGTGCGCAGGAAACCGGGGGCGACGGCGTTCACCAGAATGCCCTGTGGGGCAAGTTCGACGGCCATGGATTTGGTAAGGCCGATCACCCCGGCCTTGGCGGCGTTGTAGGCACCGCACCGGCCGCTTGAGACAAATCCCTGAACCGAAGAGATGTGGATGATCCGCCCGCCCCCGCGCCGCACCATGTGCGGCGCGACCAGCTTGGACCCGCGCCAGACCGCCCCGAGGTTCACCGCAATCGTGCGGTCCCAATCCTCCTGCATGTCTTCCAGGATCGTGTGCGCGGGCGGGTTGATCCCGGCATTGTTCACAAGCACGTCGATGCCCTGCCGGTCGGCCAGGTTGCCGACAAGCGCGCCATAGGCGGCGGCATCCGTTACATCGATTGCGTGGCCCTCTGCGCTGTGACCCCGGGCGCGGATTGCCCCGGCAGCCTGTGCCACCGTTTCGGCGTTGCAGTCGAGAAGGGTCAGCCGCGCGCCCTCTGCCGCCATTGCGGCGGCGATGGCCTGGCCAAGCCCCTGACCCGCGCCGGTGACAAGACAGGACAGCCCGAAAAGAAGCCCGCTCACACGCGGCCTCGGCAGGGTCGTGCGGAAAGGGTCTGGCGCGACATCCGATCCTCGCAGCCCCGGCTTTCCGGGATTTCGGAATTGCATCCGGGGTTTTGTTCAGGTTAGGGTTCGTCAAACCGCGAGTCAAGCGGGGCGGGGGGCAGGCAAATGGACGGAACAGGTCAGGCGGGGCGGGTCGCGGTAGTGACCGGCGGGGCACAGGGCATAGGCCTGGCGGTGGCACAGCGACTGGCTGCGGATGGTGCCAGGGTGGCAATCTGGGATATGGACGCCGATCTGGCCGGCAAGGTTGCGGCCACGCTTGGCGGACGGGCCTATAGGGTGGATGTGGCCGATACCGGGGCCGTGGCCCGCGCCGCCGAAACAACGCAAGAGGCGCTTGGCCCGGTCTCCATCCTGGTCACCTCGGCCGGGATCGCCGGCTCGAACGGGCCGGTTACGGCCTATGACCCTGCCGAATGGCGTCGGATCATCGATATCAACCTGACCGGCACCTTCAACTGCTGCCGGTCGGTCCTGCCGCAGATGCAGGCCCTGGGATACGGGCGGATTGTCACCATCGCCTCGATCGCGGGCAAAGAGGGCAATCCCAACGCCGCCGCATATTCGGCCTCCAAGGCCGGGGTGATCGGGCTGACGAAGTCGCTGGGCAAGGAACACGCGGGCGAAAACATCGCCATCAACTGCGTAACGCCCGCTGCCGCCCGGACCCGCATCTTCGACCAGATGTCGCAGACGCATATTGACTACATGCTGGCCAAGATTCCGCGCGGACGGTTCCTTGATGTCGCGGAAGCGGCGGCAATGATCGGGTGGCTCTGCTCAGCGGAGAACAGCTTTACCACCGGCGCGGTCTTTGACCTGTCCGGCGGAAGGGCAACATATTGACCGACACGTCAGATGCGCCCACGGTCGCCCCGGCAGGCTCGGGTGCGCGCAGCCTGCGCCGGGCCGTGGCAATGCTGACGCTGATCCACCGGCGCGGCCAGCCGCAAAGCCTGGCCGAGATGGCCCTGGCCCTGTCGATCCCGAAATCCACAGCCTATGATCTTCTGAACGCCATGCTGCACGAAGGGCTGCTCACGCCCGCCGAGGGGGCGCGGTTTGCCCTTGGCCACAGGCTGCACGAACTGGGCTCCGGGTACCGGGCGCAGGTGGATATACTGCGCGAAGGGGCCCGGATCGTCCGCGCGCTTCGCGACGAAACAGGCGAGACGGTCCAGCTTTCCGCCATGGAAGGCCCGCTCATGCATGTTCTGATGAAGGAAGAAGGCTTTCGCGCCGTCCGGATCATTTCGAACACCGGATCGCGGGTGCCGGTGAACTGGGCGGCGGCGGGCCGGCTTCTGGTCTCGGACCTTGATGACGAAGGTTTGCGGCGGATTCTGACCTCCACCGTGGCCCCCTCGCCCACCGGTCTGGCGGAAACCGACGTTGATCGGCTCATGGCCCAGATCCGCGCCGCGCGGGCAGTGGGTTATGCGATAGAAATCGGAGAAACCAACGAGCACGCAGGCTGTGTTGCGGCACCGGTGCTGGATGACGACAACAAGGTCATTGCCGCGCTCAGCCTTGCAGCGCCGGAACAGCGGCTGAACTCACCTGATCGGATGATCCTGGTGGCTGCCGCACGACGCGCCGCGGCGGACCTTGGCGCGTCGCTTTCGGCCTGCCGCCAGGGTCAGGGGACGTGCCGCCAGAGTCAGGACCTGTTGAATCACCTGCCCCGGTGATCCTGGCCTGATTCAATCATGGCACCAAAGGGGGTGCCGCATGAGGGATTTGTTCCGGCGGACCAAGGTCATGTCCCATGAGGTGGCGCAGCTTCTCGTGCTTACCGTGATCGCGGACCTGTCCAGGCTGGTCATGCGCCAGGGCCTGCCGGGCGCATGGCGATGGGATCATCGCGGACGGGGGCCATGGGTTCAGGGATCCTGCAGCGGGCGCGCCGGACGGCCCATTCCGCCGATTGCTTCATCAGGATGGCCCGACGGTCCGGCCATGCGCCGGGCGGTGATGGCATCTTCGTTGGGAGATATCCCGACGACCCCGGTGCGGCGATTGATGGGGTTGGTGGAGTGCAGCCTGGCACGGTGCGCGGCGGGAAAGCCCGTAAAATCCGCAGCACAGACGCCGAACGGCTTCCGTCACATCTTTCATCGGCCCGCCACCCCCACCATCGCAGAAGCAAGGGCTGGCCTGCGCCGGGCCGTGTTTCCAGCCAGGCGCGCGCTGCCGTACCAACATGGCGGAACCTGCCGCCGCCCGGATGGGTGACACCGCGCCGGTGCGCGACGACCAAGACAGCCTGCCATCATCCCTTCGCTGCGGCCCCCTGTCCAAAAGGACGCCACCCGAACGGTGGCGCGTTGCCTTGGCAGAACACTTATCCTTGGATTTCAGTCGGCCAGGAAAGGTTCCGACATCGCCAGCATCCCGCGCGGGACCCGAGGGCGCTACCGGCGATTCCTGTGCCCACGTCAAGACTGCGATCCATGCCGCGGGTTCGTCACCTGCTTGCCGCCATGGCTGGATCAGGCCGGGGCGAGGGACTCGATCTTGGGTCTGTTGGGGCAGTAATCCGGCAGCGGGGGCCTGCGGGCCATGAACCGCGCCGGTTTTGCCGGAGGCTCCGACTCCTGAGGAGGATGGAGCATCATGAGCAAGACAACGAACAGGTTTTCCCCCGAAGTCTGTGAACGGGCGGCGCGGCTGGTCCTCGACACCGGGGGGCAGCACGGGTCGCGCTGGCAGGCGATCCTGTCGGTCGCGGCGAAGATCGGCTGCACACCGCAGGCCCTGAACGAGGGGGTCAGGAAGGCCGAGGGCGACAGTGGCAAGAGGGCGGGCATCTCCGGCGAGATGGCCGGGAGGGCTTCGATGCCGCGCGATGCTCGGTGGCACGGCTGATGAAGAGCGTGGGGATTCAAGCCATTATCCGCAGAAAGCCGCACAGGACGACGAGCCCGGACAAGAAGGTGCCCTGGCCGCTGGACAAGGTGAACCGCCAGTTCCGCGTGCCGCTGCCCAACATGCTCCGGTTCAGTGATTTCTGTCAATCGGCTCGCAAACCTGACCCCTTTTCGGCGTCCAAATTTGACCCCGCTGCGCGGCGTCGAGATCAGCCTGCGGCAAATCTGGCGCGGTTCAACCCATCTTCTCGCGTCGGCTCCACGAGGATTGTGATCGCATTCTGCATTCTGGCACTTGGCGCGGGGCAGGAATGGGGGCGCGGCTGGCCCCGGTGCCGACCGTGACCCGGCTTCTGGACCAGCGGCCCGGATAGCCCCCCTCAGTTCACCGACACCGGCTTGGACCGCATCCGGCTTACCGTCTCGCGCTCGGCGCGTTTGCACAGCTGCGGCGGCAGGCTCTTGTCCAGCAGGGCCATATCTTCCAGCACCATGTCGCCCATCCGGGTAAAGGCCACGTCCAGCGCCCCGGCGCGGTGCGCCGACAGAAGGAAGCCCTCCAGCGACCGCACCGGATGATCCGGCGGCAGCGGCTCCTCCGGATAGACGTCGCTGGCGGCCAGGATGTGCCCGCGCGCCACTGCCGCCATCAGCGCGTCGAAATCCACCACCCCGGCGCGGCTCAGCAGGAGGAAGGCCGCACCAGGCTTCATCGCCGCAAAGGCCCGCGCGCCCAGGAACCCCTCGTTCTCGGAGGTGACCGAGGCGGTCACGAACAGCACGTCGCTGGTCGCCAGCACCGTCTCCAGATCCGCAGGCTCTGCCCCGGCGGCGCGGATCTGCGACGGGGCCAGCCAGGGGTCGCAGACCCGCAGGCGCGGCTGGAACCCGGTCAGCACCTTTGCCACCGCCCGGCCCAGATCGCCAAACCCCAGGATGCCCACCTCGGCCCCGGTCAGAAGCCGCGCCTTGCCGTTGCCCGCCCCGCCCCAGCGCTCGCGCCCGGCGCGGAAATCGGCATCGGCTTGCGGAATCTGGCGCAGCAGCGACAGCGCAAAGCCAAGACCTATTTCCGCCACCGGCTGCGCAAAGACCGCGCCCGTGGTGACCACATGGATGCCGCGCGCAAAGACCGTGTCATAGGGCATGTTCAGGAACAGGTTCGATTCCACGTTGAAGATGCAGCGCAGGCTGATCATCCGCGCCAGCGCCGCCTCGTCCAGCGGTGGCTGCCCGATGATATAGCGCGCCTGCGCCAGCACCGCGTCGGGCAGGCGGGCCACCGCCTCTGCCCCGGCCTCGACCAGCCGGTACCTTGCGTTCAGCGCCGCCCGCTGCCCGGGCGTGAAGATCAGATCCAGACTGCGCGGTTCGGGGGCGGAAATGACAAGCGGGCGGGGGTCGGACATGGGCGCGGCCTTTCAGGTTTGCCTGACCGGGACCTTATGACAGCGGCGGGGCAATTGAACAGGCCCGGCAGCGGATGGGCAAGGCAGCGCCTTGTCTGCGCCGGATTTGGCGCGGGCGATATCCGGCACGAAAACCAGGAATGCGGTCTTGCATGGGGTGCCTGCTGATCGGATTCCTGATGTCGCCGCCGATCCGCTGCAATCTGGCCAACGCCTGAAGACGCAGGGGCTGCCCTCCGCAAGACGCAGGGAGGGTCCCTGACTTCGCTGCGTTCGTTGGCGGAGCTGACTTCGGATTGCGACATTGGCGCTGCCAGAGGACCCGGAAAACGTCCACTGGACGTTTTCCGGGTCCGATTTCCCAAAGGTGCCAAGCCGCAGGGCAAGTGGGTAAGGGCCGCCCTGACGCCCGGAAATCCACCGGAAAGACCTGCACCGGCATAGCGTGGCGGAAGGTTTCCCCGCCCAAGCGCCGATGGTGCCCCTGTCTGGCTGGCCCCGCCCACGTCCGGGTGGTTGCGCGACAGCCGTTCCTATCGCGACGAAGGACAATTGATCCCGAGGCAGAGCACTGCTAACACGCCGCAGGCTGTTTGGGAAATGCAAGATGATGCTTCTTCTGCACGGACGCGACCCGATTCCTGCCGTGCTGGCCGTGATTTATGTGATCGGCTGCCTTGCCGCCGTTTTTGTATGGTTAAGCGGCCCCGGCGGTTGGCAGGGCGCGCTGCTTGCCGTTTTCGCGCTGGACTGGGCGGCCGGCACCGTGGCCAATGCGGCGCGGTCGACACGCGCATATTACGCAGAGTTGCCGGTCTGGGTGTCTGTCCTTTTCGTTGCCATTCACGTTTTCGAGGTTCCGATCCTTTGGTGGCTGGCCGGCGGAACAGATCTCTTCGGCTGGATGCTCTTGCTGCTGACGATTAAGATGGCTTTATTCATCTGCGGCCAAATAGAGATGCGAACCCGCAAGGAATGAATGTGGGCCTTGATGCTGAAGCTGGCAAAGACAAACGCGTCCTGGTCGCCGGAGACCGGAACAGCCTGCCTCCAGGCGGAACATAGCCCGAGTTTCCGGGGCCGTATTCGCAGTCCTGCGCTGTGAACAGGTCAGGCAGGCCGCCGATCCTTTTTCGGCGGGCTTCTCTGCTGCGGTCCGCTGCCGTTCGCGGCAGGTGTCCGAGCCTGGCCAAGACCTGCCGGATGCCTGCGGTGTCGGCACTGTGCGCGGGGTGAAGGCGCAGCCCGGCATCCCGGCCCGGACTGCCCGGCGGATGGCTGCGGCCTTGTGGCTGCCGGGAATGTCTGGAATGCCAATGTCGCCCTGGCCCAGGGTGGAACAGGACCCTGCCCGACAAAGCTGCACAAGGCTGCGCCGCTGATCGGCCTGTCGGTCAGCCAAGGGGCCGCGCCACTGTCCTATCCCAGCGCGTCGTTGCACCTCGCGCAGGTGTGGGGGTGTTTGTGGCTGCCGACATCGGGCAGGATCTTCCAGCAGCGCCGGCATTTCTGCCCTTCGGCCAGTTCAAAGACCACGCCCAGGCCGGGCACTTCGGGCAGGCGGAAAGCCTCGGTCGGGGCGGGATCGGCGGTGAGTGTCAGGCCAGAGGTGATGCAGAGGTCGGCGAAATCGACCGACCGCAGAGCGGCCAGCGTACCCTCATCCTCGACATGCACCACCGGCGCGGCTTCCAGCGAGGCCCCGATGACCTTGGCGCTGCGCTGCACCTCCAGCGCTGCTGTCACGGCGCGGCGAACCTGGCGGAGCTGCGCCCATTTGGCGGCCAGCGCGTCGTCCAGCCAGTCCGCCGGGGTTTCCGGCATGTCCTGCAAGTGCACTGACTCTTCCTCGCCCGGAAAGCGAGACAGCCAGACATCTTCGGTGGTGAACACCAGAATCGGCGCAAGCCAGGTGGTCAGGCGGTGGAACAGGATATCCAGCAGCGTGCGCGCCGACCGCCGCCTGTGGCTGCCGGGGGCATCGCAATAAAGGCTGTCCTTGCGGATATCGAAATAGACCGCCGACAGGTCCACCGTGCAGAACTGAAACAGTTTCTGGAACACGCCCTGGAAATCATAGGCGCTGTATCCCTTGCGGACTTCGGCGTCGAGTTCCGCCAGCCGGTGCAGCACCCAGCGTTCCAGTTCCGGCATCCCGGCGGGATCAACCTTTTCCGCCTCCGAAAAGCCGGCCAGGTTGCCCAGCAGGAAGCGCAGGGTGTTGCGCAGCCGGCGGTAGCTGTCGGCCACCCCTTTCAGAATCTCCGGCCCGATGCGCTGGTCGATGGTGAAATCCACCTGCGCCACCCAAAGCCGCAGGATATCCGCGCCATGTTCCTGCACGACCTGTGCCGGGACGATGGTGTTGCCCAGCGACTTGGACATTTTCATGCCCTTTTCATCCAGCGTGAAGCCATGGGTCAGCACGCCGCGATAGGGGGCGCGGCCCAGGGTGCCGCAGGCCTGCAGCATCGAGGAATGGAACCACCCCCGGTGCTGATCGGTGCCTTCCAGATAGAGGTCGGCAATGCCATCGGCCGAGCCATCGGGGCGGTCACGCAGCACGAAGGCATGGGTAGAGCCTGAGTCGAACCACACGTCCAGCACGTCAGACACCTGATCATAGGCGGCGGGGTCGTGCAGCCCTTCCAGGATACGCTCCTTGAAGCCGGGCACATACCAGACATCGGCCCCGTCCGCCTTGAACGCCGCAATGATCCGGGCATTCACCGCCGGGTCGCGCAGCAGGAAATCGGCGTCGGTGGGTTTGGCACCCTTGCGCAGAAAGCAGGTCATCGGCACGCCCCAGGCGCGCTGGCGCGACAGCACCCAGTCAGGGCGGGCGGCAATCATCGAATGCAGCCGGTTGCGGCCACCGGGCGGGGTCCATTGCACCAGCTGGTCGATGCTGGTCAGGGCGCGCTGCCGGATGGTATCGCCGTAAGCACCCTTGCCATCGTCAAGGGGCTTGTCGATGGCCACGAACCATTGCGGCGTGTTGCGATAGATCAAGGGGGCTTTGGACCGCCAGGAATGCGGGTAGCTGTGCTTCAGCTTCGCCTTGGCAAAGAGCGCGCCGGAATAGGCCAGTTGCTTGATGACGCTGACGTTGGCCGGGCCTTCCTTGCCATCGGGCAGGATGATGTGCTGCCCGCCAAACAGCGGCAGATCGGCGCGGTAGGAGCCGTCGGGTTCGACGCTATAGGTCATCGGCAGCTTGAACTTCAGGCCAAGCTGATAGTCGTCATCGCCGTGGCTGGGGGCGGTATGGACAAAGCCGGTGCCTGCGTCATCGGTGACATGGTCGCTGGGCAGCATGGGGACATCGTAGTCCCATTCGCCCTCGCCGCCTTCGATGGCGCGGAAGGGATGGGAAAGGCTAAGGCCAGCCAACTCATCCGCACTTGCGCCGCCCAAACGGCGATATATGCTTCCGTCCAGTTTCGCGGCGGCAAAGACCTGTTCCGCGAGCTTGTCCGCCACGAGATACCGTGCGCCGATTCTAGCAGCGCTGTCCTGCGGACGGCCAGTCACCTCGTAAAGCCCGTAGGCGATGTCGGGATTGAAGGCGACCGCGCGGTTCTGCGGGATCGTCCAAGGCGTAGTGGTCCAGATCAGTACGCGGGCACCCTCAAACTTCACACGTGCGGCCAGATTTCGTTCAGCTCGATCCTCAAGGATATCGATCCGTTCCGGCGCACCGCCAACAAGCGGTGATGGCTCTCTTGGGGCCTTTGCAATCTTGAACGCCACCCAAACCTGATGGCTGGTGTGGTCGTGATATTCCACTTCCGCCTCGGCCAGCGCGGTCTTTTCCACGGGGGACCACATCACGGGCTTTGACCCCTGATAGAGCGAGCCGTTCATCAGGAATGTCATGAACTCTGCTGCGATCACCGCTTCGGCGTGGTAATCCATGGTCAGATAGGGGTCGGCCCAGTTGCCGGTGACGCCAAGGCGCTTGAATTCCTCGCGCTGGACATCGACCCAGCCTTCAGCAAAGCGCCGGCATTCCTGGCGGAAGGCCACCACATCGACATCATCCTTGTTCAGGCCTTTGGCGCGATACTGTTCCTCGATCTTCCATTCAATCGGCAGACCATGGCAATCCCATCCCGGCACATAGCGGGCGTCGCGGCCCATCATCTGCTGGCTGCGCACCACCATGTCTTTCAGAATCTTGTTCAGCGCATGGCCGATGTGCAGATGCCCGTTGGCATAGGGCGGGCCGTCGTGCAGCGTGAAGGGGGGGCGGGTGCCGCCCGCCAGCGCCGCCTTTGCCCGCAGCCGGTCATAGATGCCGATCCGCGCCCAGCGCGCCAGCCAGTCAGGTTCCCGCTGCGGTAGGCCCGCGCGCATCGGAAAGTCGGTTTCCGGCAGAAAGACGGTGTCGCGGTAATCGGTCTGGCCTGGGCTGACGGGTTCGGCGCACATCGGATGCGGTCCTTGGCAAGGGGAAGGGTCGGGCGAAGGGCGGTGCGGCTGGCACCTTGTCCCGGCGACTGATGTTCAGCGCGCCGGGCCGGTAATTCGCAGCGGGTGGGGTGCTGACCGATCCATCATGCCGGGGCTTATAGACGCGGGCAACGCCCCGGTCCAGTGCGGGCTGCGGGCAATATGCGCCGGGCATTGGACCGGCGCGGCAGGTGACGCGCGACGATGGGACCCGATTGAAGACGTGACCTGCACCCAATCCGTGCCGTCAGTGGCCCCGCATCCGTCGCGGCGGCACGGCTGCCCTGACGGTCGGTGCGGAAACCCGCCCGATCAGACCGGCCCGCCCCAAAGCCGGACACGTTCCAGCAACAGACCGATCAGCGCCAGCGCCGCGAAGTGCGGCAGCATGGAGTAAAGTGAGGCTTCCATCCGGGGAACATACACGGCAAACGGTGCCATCGCCGCGCCTGTCATGCCCAGAATAACCAGCAGCGGGCTTTTCACCCCGCTGAGGATAATGGCGAAGGCCGAAATCAGCAGCAAAGCCCCAAACACCAGATGTCCGGCGTCTTCTTTTTGGACAAGACCCTCGGTGACCAGCACGGCACAGGCGCTGTACAGCAGAAAAAGGCCCGCTCCGGCGCAGATGAAGGGCAGAAAGGCGATGCCCTGGCTGGGCCTGCGTTTCAGCCAGCGCTCCGTCCATGCGCCGTAAACCATCAGGCCAAAGCCGAGGCCAACCGCAACGCCAACCAGAACCTGCGGGTCCAGCGGGTTGGAATGGAAGCTCCATCTATTGCCTGCGGGTCCAAAAATGTATCCGGCAACCATTAGGACCCCGGCAATACCGGCGCTGAGCCAGGTGCCCGCCCTATTGGTGCGATACGGTTCTGGGGGCATCGGGCCTGGGGCGCCGGCCTCTGCCGGGGCATTTTCCAAGGCCATGCCGGTTTGCGGTATCTCTGCCGCGATGGTCCGGTCCTTTTCCGGGGCCAGGGCCTGCTTGATCGAGTCGACCTGAGAGACCAGCCTTGCCTGGATCAAGCACACCAGCAGCAATAACAGGGACCAGAAAAACATCGCAGAAAGCACGGCAGCGATCCATATCCAGTTTCGCCTCAGCTTGCGCAGAAATGGGTCCTTTGCCGGGACTTTGCCCGCAGCCACCGGTTGCGGCGAATGGGGCAGCGTTCCGCCGGTGCCGCTGGTCACCTTGTCCTGGCCCGGCAAGGCATCATCAGCGGCGGCTCCCACGGTCATGACACCGGTGCTTTGGCCGGCCACGCCCTGCTGCGACGGGATCATGCGCTGCAGACCGGCGATGCGTGACGCAAGTCGCCACTGACTGATCGCAATAGCTACCAGAAGGAATGGCGAAATCAATATCATGGCATTGGTTGCCCAGATCATGAACTGAGTAAACAACATCGGGGAAGCTCCAGGATCATCAGCCCACGCGGGTGGGAAGGTGCAGGATAGTCGCGCGGGCTCTTTGCAGGAAACCCGACAAAACGGCCATGATGCACCCCCGCCCTGGGCATCCCTTGCGTCCGGGAACAGCCCCGCCAGTACGCGGGACGCGTCGGGCGCTTCTTTGGTGCAGAAGGGTATAACGCGGCACAGGTCACGGGGCGGAACCGGCGAATGACCTTCCGCCGCGCCACTGTCCGGGGCCATCGCCCCTGCCATATCGCCCCGCTGAACCAAGGCCAGCCCCGGCGGGCGCTGGCCTGCGTTGCGCTTGCACGACGGGTCCTGATGCGGCGGTGGTCCCGGACCGGGCGGGGAGCCGCGATGTGTTTGCTTGTCCGCCCGGAATGGAAGCCGCCTTTCCGGCGGATCAGGAAGATTTCTCGCCCGTCAGGCAAGGGACATGCTTTTTCAGCAGCCTGTCAGGTCAGACCGGCCCGGTCCGGTTCCGGCCCGCGCAGGAAAGCCGCAGGACACCTGCCTGGCCCGGTTCAACGGTGCATGCGATGGTGACGCGCCGTCCGAACCCGATGATCCGCAATCCGGGCCTGACCTTGGTGCGTTGGCGGCCAGGGTCCGATGCGGCACCGGGATGGTCGGGGACCGATTTCAGCCGCCCGACATCGCTCGGTCAGACAAGCGGCGAAGCTTGACCGACACTCCACCCGTACAGCAGCAGGTCAGTTTGCGCCTTAGCGGTCAGAATGGCCGTCCATTCCTGCAGCAAACATCCCCGATCTTCCGGGTATGCCGCGCGCGACAGCGGTCCATCACATCATCCGGCGGCCCAAGAGGGTCCGGCTGTGCCAGTGCCGCATCACAGGTTCCGGCAAGCTCTTCACGAAGCCACCGCTCCATGGCTGCACCGCGTTCCTGAAGCGCCCGCCCCCCGCGCCGGACTTCGCTTGCCAGGACACAGGTGCCAACCGCACCAGGGGAGTTGGTGCAGGCGGCATGTCCGGCTGGCAGGCTGACAACGCGTCCGTCTGTGGCAAATGTGGCAGCCCCTTGTGGAGCATGTTCTGAACACGCGTCACCCGGACATCAAAGCCTACCGCACCGGCTCCATCACCGCGTCGGTCAACCGGCAGTCGCGGATCACGTCATCGCCGCAGCGGCGCGGTGACAGGTTCTTGGTCAGGCAGACACGCACCTCCTGGATCATGCCTGTTTTGCAGGTGACAGTGACCGCATCACGCGGCAGGGCCGGGTTGGCTGCCACGAAGGCGTCTTCCACCACGCGGGCGGGCAGGGTGATCGTGCGGTTCAGGGACTGCAGAACCTCAGGCAGGCGGATCGCGCCATAGGCGCGCCGGGCGGTGGCGAAATAGTCATTGGCGGTCAGGCCGGTGCAGCGCCCGTGCTTCTTCCACTGATGCCAGGCAAGCCCGCCAGATCCCATGATGTCGGCCATTGCCGCCGTCTCGGCGCGCGACGGGTCGCGCTGCGGGCTGCGGCAGGCGCTGGGATAGCCGGTCTCGTATTGCGGCCACAATCCGTGCAGAATGAATCCATGGGCGTGCCGGGCATCGCACTGGTCATGCCTGCGGGCATCGCCCGTCAGGGCGCACCAGGTGGGCGACCAGCTGAGGGCCACGACGTAATAGTCGAAATCGCCTGCCGGGTCGCCTTCCGCATGGGCCGGATGCGTCAGGGCCAGCAGCAACAGCAACAGCGCCTTCATTTTCGCTTTTCTCCCGGGGCCAACGCGACTATATCACGGGCAACTTCCCGAAAACGAGAAGACGCGACCAAGGTCGCAGCCGTTTTCCCGGCACGGGAGAGATTTGTAAAGGAGTGTTCCCGATGAACAAGCCGCTCATGGCCAAGGCAACTGCCGTCTGGCTGGTGGACAATACGACCCTGACCTTCCGGCAGGTTGCCGAATTCTGCGGCATGCACGAGCTGGAGGTGCAGGGCATCGCCGATGGCGATGTTGCCGCGGGGGTGAAGGGCTTTGATCCCGTCGCCAACAACCAGCTGGACCCGATCGAGATCGAGAGGGGCCAGAAAGACCCGCTGTACCGTCTGCGGCTGAAGTTCAACGCCGCTGCGGTGGGCGAAGAAAAGCGGCGCGGACCGCGCTACACCCCGCTGTCCAAGCGGCAGGACCGCCCGGCGGCGATCCTTTGGCTGGTAAGGTTTCACCCGGAACTCAGCGACGGTCAGATCGGCAAGCTGGTGGGTACGACAAAGCCCACCATCCAGTCGATCCGTGATCGTACGCACTGGAACATCTCCAGCATCACCCCGGTTGATCCGGTGGCGCTGGGCCTGTGCCGCCAGACCGAGCTTGACGCCGCCGTCCAGCAGGCTGTGAAGAAGAAAGCCGCCGAAGGCGCGGTGATGAATGATGATGAACGGCGCAAGCTGGTGTCAACCGAGCAGTCGCTTGGCATGGCACCCACGCCGAAAATGCCGTCCGGCATGGCGGGTCTGGATGCCTTCGCGGCCGAGCCGGAAGATCGCCCGGCGGATTTCAGCGATGCCGAAAGCTTCTTCAATCTGCCCCAAGGGGATGACGACGAGGATCAAGTGGAAGACGACAAGCACTGATCCGCAGCCATGACTGCGTCACCTGGTGGCACGCTGCCCGATGACATGCGTCGCTGATTGCCCTTGGGAAGGTGCTGAAAAAGCAGTCCGGCTGCCTGCCTGCCGGGAAAAGCTTTCCGATCCGGGGAAAGGGATTGGCCCTTTGGGCGGGACCCCGAAACGCAGCGCGTTTCCCCCGCCCGCGCGCGACGCTGCCACCAGGACCCGTGCTGCCCGCACAAAGGATGGTGAGCGCCCGCCGGGGGCTTTAGGCCCAAGGCTGGCCCGGGATCAGCGCGGCACTGTGGCAGGGGCGATGGCCCCTGCCAGGATGCGTGAGGCGCGCGCAGGCGGAAGAGTTTCCTGCTTTTCGGTCTGGCAGCGCCTGCGGCCGGCACTTTTTTTTCCACCCTGCTAGAACCTCTTGCGGGCGCGCAGCGCGGCACCGATGGTGCCATCGTCCAGATAGTCCAGCTCGCCGCCAATCGGTACGCCCTGGGCTAGGGTTGTCACGGAAACGCCGCTGTGCGCCAGGGCATCAGCGATGTAATGGCCGGTCGTGGCCCCTTCGACCGTGGCGTTCAGCGCCAGGATCACCTCGGAAATCTGCCCGTCGCCCACCCGCGCCACCAGCGCGGGAATGCGCAGCTCGTCCGGCCCGATGGAATCCAGCGCCGAAAGCGTCCCGCCCAGAACGTGGTAGCGGCCCTTGAAGGCCCTGCCCCGTTCCATCGCCCACAGGTCCGATACCGTTTCCACGACGCAAAGCTCTGCGGTGGCGCGGCGCGGATCGCGGCAGATCTCGCAAGGGTCCACGGTGCCGATATTGCCGCACAGGCTGCAATTGCGTGCCATGAGCACCACCTGCGCCAGCGCCTGGGCCAGCGGGGCCATCGCCGCCTCGCGCTTGCGCAGCAGGTGCAGCACCGCCCGGCGGGCCGAGCGCGGGCCAAGGCCCGGCAGGCGTGCCATCAGGTCAATCAGGCGTTCGATCTCGCGCGGGGCATCGGTCACGGTCAGAAGGGCAGTTTCATGCCGGGGGGAATGCCGAAGCTTTCGGTCAGCCGGGCCATTTCATCGGCCGTCATCTGTGCGGCCCGGGCCTGGGCATCCTTGATGGCGGCAAGGATCAGGTCTTCGGCAATCTCTTTCTCTGACGGCACAAAGATCGACGGATCGATCGTCAGTCCGGTCAGCTCGCCCTTGGCTGTTGCCGTGGCCCGCACCAGACCGGCCCCGGATTCGCCCGTGACCGTGCGGTTGGCCAGCTCTTCCTGCAGCTGGGCCAGCCTGACCTGCATTTCCTGGGCCTTCTTCATCATGCCGGCCATGTCGCCAAGACCGCCCAAACCTTTCAGCATCCTGTCATCCTTTCAGTTGTCTTCGAACGGGTCCCATTCATCCTCGACCTCGGGCAGTGCCTCGGCGGCTGCCGTGGCAACCAGAGAGGACTGGCTGCGGATCCCGGCGATTTTCGCGCCGGGGAAAGCCGCCAGAACGGCCTGAACCAGGGGCAGGCGGGCCACGTCGGCCTCGGCCTCGCGCCGGTCCCTGTCGCGCGTTTCGGCGATGGTCGCGGCCCCGCCAAACCCTGTGACTGACACCCCCCAGCGCATGCCTGTCCAGCCTTGCAGGCGCTGGGACAGCCGCGCGGCAAGGTCGGGCGCGGCATCCCCGGTTGGCTGGAATTCGATGCGACCGGGGGCGTAATGGACAAGACGCAGGCTGTTCTCCACCTCGACCAGCAGCTTCATGTCGCGCTTTTCGCCGATCAGCGCCACGACCTGATCAAAGGTGATCAGCCGGGCCACGGCATCCGGTGCCAGCGCCGCGGCGGTGGCCGCCCCCTGCGGCGAAACCGGGCCGTGACTGCTGACCTGCGGGGCACCCGCCATGCGCGGCCCGGTCGGTGGCGCGTGCCGGGTGGGCGGGTCGGCGACGGCGGCCGGCGGCGGCCGGGATTGCAGGCGGCGGATCAGCGTTTCCGGGTCGGGCAGGTCGGCCACATGCGTAAGCCGGATGATCGCCATTTCGGCGGCCATCATGGCATTGGGGGCCAGGGCCACCTCGTCCAGCGCCTTGAGCAGCATCTGCCACATCCGGCTGAGCGCGCGCATCGGCAGGCGCTGTGCCATATCCTGCCCGCGCTTGCGCTCATCTGGCGGGGTGGTCGGGTCGTCCGCCGCATCCGGCGTGATCTTGACCACGCTGATCCAATGGGTGATTTCCGCCAGATCGCGCAGCACCGCCATCGGGTCTGCCCCGTCGGCATATTGCGACGAGAGTTCTGCAAGCGCCCCGGCGGCATCGCCCCGCATCACCAGATCGAACAGGTCCAGCACCCGGCCCCTGTCGGCAAGGCCCAGCATGGCGCGCACCTGATCCGCCGTCGTTTCGCCGGCCCCATGGGCAATCGCCTGATCCAGCAGTGACAGGGCATCGCGGACCGACCCTTCGGCGGCGCGGGTGATCAGCGCCAAGGCGTCGTCGGCCAAGGCGGCCCCTTCGGCGGCAAGGATGCCGCGCAGATGCGCCATCATCACCTCGGGTTCGATGCGCCGGAGGTCATAGCGCTGGCAGCGGGACAGGATGGTGACCGGCACCTTGCGGATCTCGGTGGTGGCGAAGATGAACTTGACATGTGCGGGCGGTTCTTCCAGCGTTTTCAGCAGCGCGTTGAACGACCCCGTCGATAGCATATGCACCTCGTCAAAGATGATGATCTTGTAGCGCGCTTCGGTGGGCCGGTACGGGATCGACGCCAGGATGTCGCGCATCTTGTCGACCTGGGTGTTCGAGGCTGCGTCATATTCCAGCACGTCCACATGGCGGCCTTCGGCAATGGCGCGGCAGGGGCCGCAGTCGCCGCAAGGCTCGATCGTGGGGCCGCCAGCCCCGGCGGGGCCGGTACAGTTCAGCCCCTTGGCGATGATCCTTGCCGTTGTGGTCTTGCCCACGCCCCGCACACCGGTCATCACGAAGGCATGTGCGATGCGGTTCGCCTCAAACGCATTGCGCAGGGTGCGCACCATCGTCTCTTGTCCGATCAGGTCGGCAAAGGTTTGCGGCCGGTATTTCCGGGCAAGAACCTGATAGGCGGGGGTGTCGGACATGCGGGCCTCGGACGGGGTCTGGGCAGTCTAGACGGGGGGGCGCGCGGGGACAACCGGCGGCATGGGGTGCCAGGCATGATTTCTGGCGGCGGACAGGCGCACGGCCCCGGTCAGTGCCTGCGCCCCTTGCCGGGGGGTGCGGCGACCTTTTCCGTCTTGCCGAAGCTGCGGCTGCGGGTCTCGTGCCGGTCTTCCGCGATCAGTTTGCGCCAGCGGTGCAGCCGGTCCGGTTCCACGATTCCGGCGCTGACGGCGGCGCGAACGGCGCAGCCCGGTTCGCTGTCATGGCCGCAGTTCGTGAAGCGGCAGGTCAGGGCCAGCGCATCAAGATCGTCAAAGGTTGCGCCAATCCCTGCGGCGGCTTCAGCAAGGCGCAACTCGCGCATCCCGGGCGTGTCGATCAGCCAGCCGCCGAACAGCGTGCGGATCAGGAAGCGCGCCGATGTGGTGTGACGCCCGCGCGCATCCGCCGCGCGGATCGGCCCGGTTTTTTGTTCGATGCCGGTCAGGCTGCCTGCCAGCGTGGATTTGCCGACCCCGGATGATCCCACCAGCCCCAGCGTCTGGCCGGGGCCGCACCATGGTGCCAGCGCCTTTGCCGCTGCGGGATCGCGCGAATCAAGCGCCAGAACCGGCCCGCCCCGCGCTGCCCGTTCGGCATGGGCGATATAGGGGGCGGGGTCGGTCAGGTCGGCCCTGGTCAGGATGATGGCCGGGGCGATGCCGCCCGCGTGGGCCAGCGCAATGTAGCGGTCCAGCCGCGCCACGTTGAATTCGGCATTGCACGAGGTGATGATCGCCAGCCGGTCCAGATTGGCGGCAATCAGCTGACGGTTCGCGCCCTTGCCGGCGGCACGGCGCGTCAGCAGGCTTTTGCGGTCCAGCAGGCGGTGCAGGACCGTGCCATCGGTCAGAACCCAGTCGCCCACCGCGACGGCACCGGTCATCAGGCCGGGGGGCAGTGTCAGCGACAGCGGGCCGTCTTCGCCCAGCGCATCGACCCGGTCGCGATGCACCGCCGCGATGCGGGCCGGGCGCAGCAGGGAATCGTCCGGTGTGATCTGATCCCGGAACGGGGCGGACCAGCCAAGCCCTGCAAGGATGGCGGTCATCTGCGCAATGCCCTGCGCGCTGCGCAGATGCTTGCCAAAGGCGGGGCGGCCCGATGACCGGTCAACAAAGGCCGCCGCGCGACCAGACCGCGCCTGCCCGTGGGGGTGCGACAGGTATCATGCAATCCTCCTGCAGGCGGCTGGGTGAGAGGCTGACAACGACCCAAGCGGAGCTCGTTACGGCTGCTTCCTTCCGGACCTGACCGGGTTGGCAAGGCGCCTGCCCGCGCCAACCTCTCGGGCCGAGATATAGGCCGCAGGCCGGGCTTTCGCAAGTCGGTCCGGGCGGGTAGCATTCGGGCAAACCGGGGGGCAAGGACATGACAGTCAGACTGATCCGCATCGACTGGCCGGACTGCGGACAGCCGGAGGTGCCGCAGACTCCGACGCCCGGCGAAATGGCCGGACGGCTGGCGGCGGTGCGCCGCGAAATGGCGCTGCGGGGGTTGGACGCGCTGGCGGTCTATGGCGACCGCGAGCATGCGGCGAACCTGCATTGGCTGACGGGCTTCGATCCGCGCTTTGAAGAAGCCCTGCTGGTGGTGCGGCCCGACGACGCGCTGTTGATCGCGGGCAACGAATGCCTGCCCTACACGGGCATTTCGCCACTGGTGGAACGCGGGGCGATCCGGGTGGCGCATTGCGCGTCCTTCTCGCTGATCTCGCAGCCGCGGGGCACGGCACGGCTGGCCGATATCCTGAAGGCAGAGGTTCCCGCCGGGGCACGGGTGGGTGCTGCGGGATGGAAATACTTCGGGGCTGACGAGGTGGATGATCCGGCCACGGCGCTGGACCTGCCCGCGTTCATCGCCGATCCGCTGCGGACCCGTGCGGGGGCGGTGGCGAATGCAACCGATCTGTTCATGCACCCCGGTCATGGCCTGCGCTGCACCGTGGATGCGGGCGAGATTGCGCGTCTGGAATTTGCCAACCATATGGCCGCAGCGGCCCTGCGGCGGATGGTCTTCGCCTTTGCCGAGGGGATGACCGACTTTGCAGCCTTTCAGGCGGCGGCGGTGGGCGGGTTGCCGCTGGGCTGTCATGCCACTTTTGCCACCGGTGCGCGGGCCGCGCAGGGATTAAGCGGGCCGACGGGGCAGGTTCTGCGCCGGGGCAGTCCGATTTCCTTCAACATCTGTCACTGGGGCGCGAATATCTGCCGGGCCGGATGGCTTGCCACCGGGCCGGACGACCTTCCCGGGATGGCCCGCGACTACCTTGATGCCTTTGCCGGCCCCTATCTGAAGGGGCTGTCCCACTGGTTCAGCCTGATGCAGCCCGGTGTACCGGGCGGGACGGTATGGCAGCAGGTGATGGCGCGCCTGCCACACGAAACCTTCGGGATCGATCTGAATCCGGGTCATCTGATCGGCCTTGATGAATGGGTCTCTTCGCCGGTCTATGTCGGGTCCGACCTGCCGCTGCGGTCCGGCATGGCGATACAATGCGATGTGATCCCCGGCCACCCCATATACGGATCGACGCGGATGGAAGACGGCTATGTGATTGCAGACGCCGCCCTGCGTGCCGATCTGGACGCCCGCTTTCCCGCCGTGGCCGCCCGCTGTGCCGCACGGGCGCGGTTCATGCGCGATGTGATCGGGCTTGATGTGCCCGAAACGCTGCTTCCGCTGGCCGATACCTGCGGCGTGATCGCGCCCTATCTGTTTGATCCGGGCCTGGTGATGACCCTCAGATAAGCCCGAGTTTCAGTGCGGCACTGATCAGGTCGGGGGCAACATGATGGGCATAGGCCCCGTCGGTTGGCACGATGTCGGGAATCTGGACCACGGTCATGCCTGCGGCATGGGCCGATCTTGCCCCCGTTTCGCTGTCTTCAAAGGCGACGCAGCGGGCCGGATCGACGCCCAGCAGGCTGGCGGCCAGCAGATAGGGCTCGGGCGCGGGCTTTGGTGCCATGACATCGTCCACCGTGACGGTCTGCGAGAAGTGCACGCCAAGGCCGGTCAGCATCAGCTTTCGGTCGGCCTGAAGCCGGGTGGAGGATGTGGCAAGCGCCTTGGGCAGGATGATGCGCGACAGCACCTCTTGCGTGCCCGCCTTCAGCGGCACGCCATGGTCCCAGCGACGCCGCAGCGCATCGGACCAGGCTTTTGCAAAAAGGTCTGTGTCAAGCTGTGGAAAGCGCGCGCGGATCACACCGGAGCCGGTCCTGTCATCCACCCCGATCAGCGAGTGCAGGAACGCAGGGTCGATATCGATCCCCATGGCCGCAAAAGCTTCGATGCCCGCAGCCTGGGTGATGCTTTCGCTGTCGATCAGCGTGCCGTCAAGGTCGAAGATCACGGCGTCATACATGGTGGGGCCTTTGTCCGGATGAATGACCCGGCTGTAACGGATTGGCGCCCGGCTGGAAAGACCGGGTCAAAGATGCAGGCGAAAGCTGCTGTAGCCTGCCGGTCCCGGACCGACATGTTCGACATTCAGGTCGCGCAGCCCCCCAAGATGCAGGGCCGCGCGCGCCGCCGTCTGGAACAGCGCGGTGGTGCAGGGCATTGGCAGGAACTTCCAGTCCGGGTGCGCTTCGGGCGCGACTGTCCCCCTGTCGGCCACGTAGCGCCGCAGCACATCGCGGTTGGTCAGGTTCTCGCTGAAGATGATATGGCTGTCGGCGGCACCGGGGAACGGTGATCCACCGCTGGCGCGGTAACTGTTGGTGGCGATGATGAACCGGTCCTGCGGGTGGACGGGCTGCCCCTGATACCGCAGGTCGCTGATCCGCGATGCCCCCGCGTCCGTCATCTGGCCATCGGCTGCGTAGCGCGCAGGCTGCGCAAGATCGACCGCCCAGGTCAAGCCTTCGATCACGTCGAATTCCGTCGGCGGCATCGCCGGGTTGATCAGCGGCTGGTCCGGCGAACCCGGTGTCAAGCGGTTGAACAGCGCGCAGGATCGTTCAAGCCACTGCGCGAGGTCAGCGCCAGTGATGGCCATGGCCCGGATCAGATTCGGGAAAACGTAAAGATCGGCCATGTTGCGGATCGCCAGATCGCCCGCCGCGATATCCGTGTAAAAGTCCGGGCCGCCGCGCCCCCCCATCTTGAAAGGCGAAACGGCGGACAGAACCGGCAGGTCGGCATGGGCCGTGGCCCGCAGGGCCTTGGCCACATGATCCCGCTGGGCCTGCGCCACCACCCGCAGGGCGGCATTGCCCGGCAGCATCGCGAAGAAGCTGTTCAGCGGAACCGCCGTTCTGCCGATGCGCCGGCGGATGTGACGCAAGGTGGCGGCATGGTCGTCGGCGACAGTTGCGCAGATCGCCCGGCTTGCCGCCGTCTCTGCTTGCGGGGGTACGACCGCCCTAGCCCCGGCATCGGCGACGCGCCAGCCGTCCTGCGTCCGGTCCAGCAGCAGATCGACAAGGCCAAGATGCGAACCAAAGCGCCCCGGCATGACGGCGGGCTTTCCGCACAGCAGGCCGCGGGCAAGGTCTGCCTCGGCCTGTGCGGTGAAATCCGGTGACGGAAAGACCAGATGGCTGTGCCCCAGAATCAGCGCGTCAATGCCGGGCAGGGCGGCAACAGCCGTTGCCGCATTCTGCGCGCCCGGTTTCGGACGCAGGGGGCCAATTCCGGAATGACACAGGGCAAGCACAAGGTCCGCCCCCGCCTTGCGCATTCGCGGCACGTGGTGCCGTGCCGACTGGACCATGTCGCGTGTCCGCAGGCGGTCGCGCAGATGGTTGGCATCCCAGGTGATGATTTGCGGCGGCAGCAAGCCGATCACGCCAATCCGGATCGGATGCGGGCGGCCCGCCCCGTCGGTGATCTGCCGGTCGAGCAGCACGAAGGGCGGGATCAGCGGCACATCATTGCCGGGCGTTCGGCCAAGCTTCAGCACGGCATTGGCGCAGACAAAGGGAAAGCCGGCGGTGCCGATGCTGCGCAGCAGAAAGTCCAGCCCGTAGTTGAATTCGTGATTCCCAAGCGTTGCCGCATCAAAGCGAAGGGCATTCATCGCTGCAATCATCGGATGCAGGCCCCCCTCGGGCAGGCCCCGGACTTCGGCGATGAAATCACCCAGCGAACTGCCCTGCAGCAGGTCGCCGTTATCGACCAGAAGGGTGTTTGGCGACCCGGCGCGCAGCGCTGCGATCAGCGGGGCGATGCGGGCCAGGCCCAGGGTCCCGGATGGCTGATCCGAGAAGTAGTCATACGGGTGGATGTGGGCATGAAGGTCCGACGTTGCCATGATCCGCAGATGAGCCTGGTGCGGTGCCGGATCGGATGAAAGCAGGCTGTGGGGCGTCACATCGGCCTCGGTCATGGGCGGTGACGGAAGGCTACGGGGGGCCCTTGCCCTTGCCAAGAGACTTGCGCGAAACGTTTTGAATAAAATAGCGCTTGGGTTGCATTTGCAACCCATTGCCGCTTTGCGGTGTGGCTGGTCTTTGCCTTGCCGGTCAGGCATGACTGGACGGAACGGCGGCAGGGAAAGGCAGCGCCATGCGGATTGCAGAAACGGTCACCTTCGGCGGATCGGGCCTGGACCGGGCTGCGGCGCTGCGCGCGGATCCGGTCGCCATGGCTGCCCGTCTTGCCTCTGGCAGGGTGCTGCCCGTCTGGCGCGGCAAGCCGCTGCTGATCGGGGCCGGGACCTGCGCCGCAGGCTGGGTTCCGGCGGGTCACCCGGCGCTGGCGCAGGGCGGACAGCCGGTTTTTCTGGGCCTGGATGGCGGTATTGCATGGTTTGCGCAGGATATCTCGGCCTGGGCGCCCGAGGCGGGGGCCGAGGCTGTTCAGGCCGGGTTCTTCGATGCCTCTGAACAGCGGCATCCGGCCCTGCCGCCGGACCATGTCTTTGCGGAATTGCGCGGGGCGATGACCCGGCTGACCGCGCGTGAGGCCGAACTTCTGGCCACTGCGAAGGCCCTGCTGCAATGGCATGCCAGCCATGGGTTCTGCGCCACCTGCGGGGCACCCTCTGCGGTGGCGATGGCCGGCTGGCAAAGGATCTGCCCGTCCTGCGGCGCGCATCACTTTCCCCGCACGGACCCTGTGGTGATCATGCTGGTGACACGCGGAAACTCGGTGCTGGTCGGCCGGTCGCCGGGATGGCCGCCGGGCATGTATTCGCTGCTGGCGGGCTTTGTGGAGCCGGGCGAGACGCTTGAGGCGGCTGTCCGGCGCGAGGTGTTCGAAGAAGCCGGTATACGGATCGGGGCGGTGCGGTATCTGTCAAGCCAGCCCTGGCCCTTTCCCGCCTCGCTGATGGTCGGCTGCCATGCCGGGGCGCTGGACGGTGCGATCACCGTTGACCCGGTTGAAATCGAAGATGCGCTGTGGCTGACGCGGGAAGAAATGGTCACGGTCATGGCCGGCGGGCATTCCGAAATCCGCGCGCCCCGCAAGGGCGCGATCGCACATTTCCTGGTGGCGGCGTGGCTGGCGGACCGGCTGGACTAGGCGGTGCGGGTGCCGCCTATCCCCGGCGACGGTCGGCGGGGTAGACGCCAAGGATGTTCAGCGCGCTGGTGAAATAGCGCAGCTCTTCCAGTGCAAGGGCGACGTTGGCATCTTCGGGGTGGCCTTCGATGTCGGCATAGAACTCGGTCGCGGTGAAGGACCCGCCGACCATATAGCTTTCCAGTTTGGTCATGTTCACGCCATTGGTGGCAAATCCGCCCATCGCCTTGTACAGCGCCGCCGGAATGTTGCGCACGCGGAAGGTGAAGGTCGTCATCATGCCGCCCCCGCCGCGCCGTGTCAGGTCGGGCTGCGGTGCCATGACCAGAAAGCGTGTGGTGTTGTTCGCCTGATCCTCGATCTTGCGCGCCAGAACGTCGAGGCCGTAGATTTCGCCTGCAAGCTCCGAGGCAAGCGCCCCCAGTGACGGGTCCCCCCGTTCAGCGACAAACCTGGCGGACCCGGCAGTATCCGCACCGGTCACCGCCCTGAGATCATGGTCGCGCAGGAATTCGCGGCACTGGCCCAGCAGGACCGTGTGGCTCATTGCCGATCTGACAGCCGACAGCGGCGTTCCGGGCAGGGCCAGCAGGTTGATATGCACCCGGACGAAAGCTTCGTCGATGATGTGCAGCCCCGAGCCGGGCAGCAGCGAATGGATGTCGGCAACCCGCCCATAGGTGGAGTTTTCCACCGGAAGCATGGCCAGGTCCGCCTCACCCTTGCGGACCGCTTCGATGGCATCCTCGAAGGTGCGGCAAGGCAGCGCCTCCATCCCGGGGCGCGCCTGGCGGCAGGCCTCGTGCGAATAGGCGCCCGGTTCGCCCTGAAACGCGATGCGTCCGGTTGTATGCGCGGTCATGGCAGCTCCGTTCTATGGCGGGTCCGGGCATTTCAGACACGGACCTGTCCCCAGGGGCGTTTCGTCGCGCTACTACACCTTGAAACCGGGCAGGGGAAGCGGGTAGATACCCGCGCGGAACGACAAGCAAGGAACCGGCCGAGATGTTCGATACGATGACCTTAACCAAGGCGATTGGCGCGTTCTGCGGATCGCTGCTGGTCTTCCTTCTGATCGGCTGGGTCGGCTCTGCCCTGTTCTACACCGGCGGCGGCCACGGCGGCGAGGCTGAAGCGCAGGCCTATATGATCGATACCGGCGAGGACGAGGCGACCGCCGAAGTCGCCGACGCCGGCCCTGCCTTTGAAGAGATTTATGCTTCTGCCGATGCCGCTGCGGGCGAGAAGGTGTTTGCCAAATGCAAGGCCTGCCACAAGATGGACGGAACCGATGGCACCGGCCCGCACCTGAACGGGGTCGTGGACCGTGCCAAGGCGGCGGTTGCAGGCTTTGGCTATTCCGATGCGATCCTGGCGGTGGCCGACCAATCCTGGACACCTGAGAATCTGAACGGTTTTCTGGAAAACCCCAAGGGTTATATGCCGGGAACGAAAATGAGCTTTGCGGGCCTGCCCAAGGTGGCAGACCGCGCCAATCTGATCGCTTATCTTGCGTCGGTCCCCTGACGGATCGGGCGTGATCCCGCCGTGCCGGGCCGCCCCTTGGGGCGGCCTTTGTCATTGCGGCTCACGCTGCGGACACAAGCGCGCGAACTGCGCCGTGATAGCGTTCAGGACCATCGACAAACGGCGATTTCCTGTCAATTAGTGGCAAAACCGTGCCGACCGCACAGACAAAGGAGGTGCCGGATGACCGAACGCCACAGGGTTGCTGCCGCTAAGGCGCGCAGGATTGATGTCCGTCCGCTGCGCGCCGCACTGGTGGCCGGGGCGGCATTGCTGACCCTGGCCGCGTTCACCCTGGCGGCCCGCGCCGAGACGGTGATCACCGCGCATGGCATATCGACCTTTGGCGATCTGAAATATCCGGCGGATTTTGCCCATCTGGACTATGTCAATCCCGATGCGCCCAAGGGTGGCGAGATTTCGCAATGGGCCTTTGGCGGGTTCGATTCGATGAACCCCTATTCGGTCAAGGGCCGCGCGGGGGCGCTGTCTTCGGGGTTGTATGAATCGATCCTTGTCGGCACGGCGGACGAGATCGGGGCCACCTATTGCCTGCTGTGCGAAACGCTGGAATACCCCGAAGACCGGTCTTGGGTGATCTTCAACCTGCGTCCCGAGGCGCGGTTTTCCGATGGCTCGTCGCTGACCGCCGATGACGTGGCCTTTTCCTACGAGACGTTCCTGGCCAAGGGGCTGACCGATTTCCGCACCGTGTTTGCCGAACAGGTGCAGGGTGTCGAGGTGCTGGGGCCGCATCGGGTCAAGTTCACTTTCAAGCCGGATGTGCCGACCCGTGATCTGCCCGCCACCGTTGGCGGCCTGCCGATCCTGTCCAAGGCGGATTACCTTAAGAACAACCGCGACATGGAAGCGTCCAGCCTGGAGCCGTTCCTGGGGTCCGGCCCCTATGTTCTGGACCGCATGGAAACCGGCAAGACGCTGGTCTACCGGCGCAACCCCGATTACTGGGGCCAAGACCTGCCGATCAATCGCGGCCAGAACAATTTCGACACGATCCGGATCGAATACTACGCCGATTACAACGCGGCTTTCGAGGGGTTCAAGGCGGGCACTTATACCTTCCGCAACGAGGCATCTTCGATTTCCTGGGCGACGGGATATGATTTTCCCGCCGTGGTGAATGGCCAGGTGATCAAGGTGGCGCTGCCGTCGGGTGCCAAGGCCAGCGGACAGGCATTCATGTTCAACCTGCGCCGCCCGCAGTTTCAGGACCCGCGTGTGCGCGAGGCAATCGGGCTGATGTTCAACTTTGAATGGGCCAATGCCACGCTGTTCTACGGGCTTTACGCGCGCATCGACTCGGTCTGGGAAAACAGCTGGCTGGAGGCAGACGGTGTGCCTTCGCCCCAAGAGGTGGCCATCCTGCAGCCGCTGGTCGATCAGGGCCTGTTGCCCGCATCGATCCTGACCGACCCGGCGGTGGTGGCCCCGGTTTCCGGTGACCGGCAAATGGACCGGGGCAATCTGCGCAAGGCATCGGCCCTGCTGGACGAAGCGGGGTGGGCCGTGGGCGATGACGGGATGCGGCGCAATGCCAAGGGCGAGACCCTGCGGCTGGAGATCATCAACGACAGCCAGACCTTCGACCGGGTCATCAACCCTTATGTCGAAAACCTGCGGGCGCTGGGCGTGGACGCGAAAATGACGCGGATCGACAATGCCCAGATAGAAAGCCGCACGCGCCCGCCGGAATATGACTTTGATCTTGCAGTAGGGAATGCACGGTCGAATTACTTCTCGGGGTCCGAGCTGAAGCAATACTACGGCTCTGCCACTGCCGATGTGTCGTCCTTCAACATGATGGGTCTGAAAAGTCCGGCCGTGGACGCGCTGATCGAGGTGGTGATGGCCGCCAAGACCAAGGATGATCTGACCACTGCCACCAGGGCGCTGGACCGCGTCCTGCGGCTGGAACGGTTCTGGGTGCCGCAATGGTACAAGAACACCCACACCGTGGCCTATTATGACATGTTCGAGCACCCCGAAACCTTGCCGCCCTATGCGCTGGGCGAGCTTTCATTCTGGTGGTACAACGCCGACAAGGCCGAGGCGCTGAAAGCCTCTGGCGTGTTGCGATAGACCAGGGTCACGGGCGGGAACGGAGCAGGCAGCAGGCATGGGTGCCTATATCCTTCGGCGGCTGCTGTTGATCATTCCGACGCTGTTCGGGATCATGGTCATCAACTTCACCCTGACCCAGTTCGTGCCCGGCGGCCCGATTGAACAGGTGCTGGCCCGGCTGGAAGGCGGCGGCGACGCATTCCAGACCATCGCGGGTGGTGGCGATGCCGGTGGCGGCACGGACGAGGCCTCGGGCGGCGATGAACGCTACATCGGCTCGCGCGGGTTGCCGCCCGAGTTCATCGCCGATCTGGAACGCCAGTTCGGTTTTGACAAGCCGCCATTGCAGCGCTTTCTGGACATGATGTGGAACTACATGCGCTTCGATTTCGGCGAAAGCTATTTCCGGTCGATCTCGGTCGTGGATCTGGTGTTGGAAAAGCTGCCGGTGTCGATCACGCTGGGCCTGTGGTCCACGCTGATCGCCTATCTCGTTTCCATCCCGCTGGGCATCCGCAAGGCGGTGCGGGACGGAACAGCGTTTGACACCTGGACAAGCGGGGCCATCATCATCGGCTATGCTATTCCCGGCTTTCTGTTTGCCATCCTGCTGCTGGTGTTGTTTGCGGGGGGGTCCTACCTGCAATGGTTTCCGCTGCGCGGGCTGACATCGGACAACTGGGATCAGCTTACCCTGCTGGGCAAGGTGGGCGACTATTTCTGGCACATCGCGCTGCCTGTGCTCGCCTCGACCATCGCGTCCTTTGCCACGCTGACGCTGCTGACCAAGAACAGTTTTCTGGACGAGATCAAGAAGCAGTATGTGATGACCGCGCGTGCCAAGGGGCTGACGGAACGTGCCGTCCTGTATGGCCATGTGTTCCGCAATGCGATGCTGATCGTGATCGCGGGATTTCCTTCGGTCTTTGTTGCCGTGTTCTTTGGCGGCAGCCTGATCATCGAGACGATCTTTTCGCTGGATGGTCTGGGCCGCCTGGGGTTCGAGGCGGCGGTGTCGCGCGATTATCCGGTGATCTTCGGCACGCTGTTCTTCTTTGGGCTGATGGGCCTTTTGATGGGCATCCTGTCTGACCTGATGTATGTCTGGATCGACCCGCGCATCGATTTCGAGCGGAGGGGATAGATCATGGCCCTGTCCCCCCTGAACCAGCGCCGCTGGCGCAACTTCCGCGCCAACAGGCGCGCCTTCTGGTCGCTTGTGCTGTTTTCGATCCTGTTCGGGCTGTCGCTGTTCGCCGAGGTGCTGGCCAATGACAAGCCGCTGCTGGTGCGGCACAACGGGGCCTTCTATCTGCCGATCCTGCGGTTCTATCCCGAAACCGCCTTTGGCGGCGATTTCCAGACCGAAGCGGTCTATCGCGATGTCGAGGTGCAGTGCCTGATCGTCGCGGCCGGATCGCAGGCCTGCTGGGACGATCCCGAAGGTATTCTGGCCGAGGCGCGGGCCAGCGGCACCGCGGCGGGCGAACAGGTGCAGGCGGGCTGGATCATCTGGCCGCCCATTCCCTACAGTTTCAACACTGTCAACGACATTCAGGGCACCGCCCCATCGCCCCCCGATGCGCGGCACTGGCTGGGCACCGATGATACGGCGCGCGATGTGCTGGCGCGGGTGATCTACGGCTTTCGCCTGTCGGTGGCCTTCGCGCTGATCGTGACCTTCCTGACATCGGTCATCGGCATCACGGCGGGGGCGGTGCAGGGGTATTTCGGCGGGCTGACCGACCTTACCTTTCAGCGGATCATCGAACTTTGGGGGTCCACGCCCAGCCTTTATGTCATCATCATCGTCGCGGCGATCTGGCAGATGAATTTCTGGCTGCTGGTCGGGCTGATGGTGCTGTTCGGCTGGACAGCGCTGGTGGGCGTGGTGCGCGCCGAATTCCTGCGGGCGCGCAATTTTGAGTATGTGCGTGCGGCCCGCGCGCTAGGCGTGCCGAACCCGGTCATCATGTTCCGCCATGTGCTGCCCAATGCCATGGTTGCGACGCTGACGATGCTGCCCTTCATCATCACCGGCACGGTCGGCTCTTTGGCCGCGCTGGATTTTCTGGGCTTCGGCCTGCCATCCTCGTCGCCATCGCTGGGCGAGTTGACCCTTCAGGCCAAGCAGAACCTGCAGGCGCCCTGGCTTGGGTTCACCGCCTTTTTCGCCTTCGCCATCATGCTCAGCCTGATGGTATTCATCTTTGAAGGCATCCGCGATGCCTTTGATCCGCGAAAGACCTTCCGATGACCGCGCCCGCAACCGTTCTGGAGGTGCGCGACCTTGGCATCCGCTTTCGTCAGGACGGGCGGATCATCGATGCGGTCAAGGGCGTAAGCTTTACCATCGGCAAAGGCGAGACGGTGGCGCTGGTGGGCGAAAGCGGATCGGGCAAGTCGGTGACGGCACTGGCGACGGTCTCGCTGCTGCCCGACAGCGCCGAGGTTTCAGGCTCGGTGCGCTACAACGGCACGGAAATGGTAGGTGCGGCAGAGCCCGACCTGCGGCGCATCCGGGGCAATGACATCAGCTTCATCTTTCAGGAGCCGATGACGAGTCTGAACCCCTTGCACACCATCCAGACCCAGCTTGGCGAAAGCCTGGCCCTGCACCAGGGGCTGACCGGCGATGCCGCACGAAAGCGGATCATCGAACTGCTGAACAAGGTCGGCATCCGCGATGCGGAAAGCCGGCTGGAGGCCTATCCGCACCAGCTTTCCGGCGGGCAGCGGCAGCGGGTGATGATTGCCATGGCGCTGGCCAACGGGCCGGACCTGCTGATTGCGGACGAGCCGACCACGGCGCTGGACGTGACCATCCAGGCGCAGATCCTGGAACTGCTGGCCGATCTGAAGCGGACCGAAGGGTTAAGCCTGCTGTTCATCACCCATGATCTTGGCGTGGTGCGGCGGATTGCCGACCGGGTCTGCGTGATGCAGGGGGGTGCGATTGTGGAACAGGGGCCGGCGGCGCAGATTTTCGGCGCACCCCAGCACCCCTATACGCAAAAGCTGCTGGCGGCAGAACCGAAGGGCGGCCCCGACCCGGTTGCAGCGGATGCGCCCGAGATCGTGCGCACCGAAAGCTTGCGCGTCTGGTTCCCGATCCATCGCGGCTTTCTGCGCCAGACGGTCGGCCATGTCAAAGCGGTCAACCAGGCCACCCTGTCGGTGCGCGCGGGCGAGACGCTGGGAATCGTCGGTGAAAGCGGATCGGGCAAGACCACACTGGCGCTGGCGATCCTGCGGCTGATCCCGTCAACCGGGCCGGTGGTGTTCCTTGGGCAGGACCTGCAATCGCGGCACGGCAGGGAATTGCGCGACCTGCGGCGCAACCTGCAGATCGTGTTTCAGGACCCGTTCGGCAGCCTGTCCCCCCGGATGACGGTGGAACAGATCATTGCCGAAGGTCTGGGCGTGCACGGGGTGGAGCCGGGCCGCGACAAGCGCCAGATGGTGGCCGGGATCATGGCCGAGGTCGGCCTTGACCCCGCCGCGATGGGCCGCTACCCGCACGAATTCTCGGGCGGGCAGCGCCAGCGCGTGGCGATTGCCCGCGCGATGATCCTGCGCCCCCGGCTGGTAGTGCTGGACGAGCCGACAAGCGCGCTGGACATGACCGTGCAGGTGCAGATCGTGGAGCTGCTGCGCGCGCTGCAGCGGAAATGGGGGCTGGCCTATCTGTTCATCAGCCATGATCTGCGCGTGGTGCGGGCGCTGGCGCACAAGGTGATCGTGATGAAGGACGGGGATGTGGTCGAGGCGGGCGTGGGCGCGCAGGTCTTTGAAGACCCGCAGCATCCCTACACGCGGGCGCTGCTGGCTGCGGCTTTCGGCATGGGCGGGGGTCAGCCCGCCCTGGGCTAGACGGCGGCGGTCTGACGGCGCGCCACCGTCCGGCGCGGGGCCTTGCGCAGATCAGACCGCAGCGCTGTGCCGGGCCTTGCCGTGGTCATATTCGTCGAACATCCGTGCAATCATCCGGGTCAGGGGGCGCCCCGATGCGGGAATGGCGGCACCCTCTGCCGTCACCTCGAAGAAATCGCCGAACCGCGCCTTGGCGGCAGCGAACAGATCATCAAGGCGCGCCGGTGTGGTGGCGAAGTCGCGCAGCAATTCGGCGCGGCTGACGCGGAAATCGCACATCAGCGCCTCGATGATCCGGGCGCGCAACAGGTCTTCCCCCGCAAAGGCATGGCCGCGGTGGGTCGAAAACCGGCCTGCGCGGATTGCCTTGGTATGTTCGGACGTGCCGCTTGCGTTCTGCGCATAGCCTTGCGGAAAGCGCGAGATCGACGAGGCACCCAGACCGATCAGGACCGGGGCGGTATCATCGGTGTAGCCCTGAAAGTTCCGGCGCAGATGCCCGGTCGCCGCCGCGATGGCCAATCCGTCGTCAGGCCGCGCGAAATGATCGATGCCGATTTCGGCGTAACCATCCCAGGTGAACAGCCGACGCGCCGTTTCGAACAGGCACAGGCGGTCTTCGGGTTTCGGGATGGCGTCGGACGGGATCATCTGCTGGCGTCGCGACATCCATGGCACATGGGCATAGCCATAAAGGGCAACACGGTCGGGTGACAGCGTAAGCAGTTTCTGCACCGACCCGGCGATACGCGGCGTTGTCTGGTGCGGCAGGCCGTACAGGATATCGGCGTTCAGGCTGTTGACACCCCGGTCGCGGATCATGTCCGCCACCGACTTGGTCAACTCATAGCTTTGCGCGCGGCCGATCGTGCGCTGAATTTCCGGGTCGAAATCCTGCACCCCGATCGAGGCACGGGTCATGCCCGCTGCGGCAAGGGCATCAAGCCGGGGCGCATCAATCTCGTCGGGATCAATCTCGACCGAAAACTCGCCCTTTGGCGCAAGCGGGGCCATGCTGAAGATCGTATCGGCCAGATCACGGATCAGGTCGGGCGGAATCATTGTGGGCGTACCGCCACCCCAGTGCAGCCGCGCCAGGGTGATTCCGGGTGCAAGGCGCTGCCGCAGAAGGGCCAATTCCTGCTTCAGGGTCCGGACATAGGCGATGACCGGATCAATGCTGTGCGTTCCCTGGGTGCGGCAGGCGCAGAACCAGCACAGCCGCCGACAGAAGGGCACATGCAGATAAAGCGAAATGGCGCATCCTGCGGGGACCTTTTCGATCCAGTCCGAAAAGGTTCCGTGGCCAATCGTCGCGCCAAAATGCGGCACCGTCGGATAGCTGGTATAGCGGGGGACGCGGGCATCGAACAGGCCATGCCGCGCGAGTTGCGAATGAGTGTCCATTCGTATAGGCTAAATCCCACGGGTATGCCCGGCCTTGATGCAGATCAAACAGGATACAGACTTCATGGCACTTCGGGAACCGATCATTATTCCGCATTTGCAGGACTGCGGCAGTTGTACGATCCGGCATCGGGCGGTCTGCGCACGTTGTGACAGCGATGAGTTGCTGCGGCTGGAGCAGATGAAGTATTACCGCAGTTTTGAAGCCGGACAGACCGTGATCTGGTCAGGCGACCGGATGGATTTCGTGGCCTCGGTTGTTTCCGGCATCGCAACCCTGACCCAGACGATGGAGGATGGCCGCCGACAGATGGTGGGCCTGCTTCTGCCGTCCGATTTCGTGGGCCGTCCCGGCCGCAGTACGGCGGCCTATGACGTGACGGCGACGACCGACCTGCTGATGTGCTGTTTTCGCAAGAAACCCTTCGAGGACTTGATCCTCAGTACCCCTCATATCAGTCAGCGCCTGCTGGAAATGACACTGGACGAGCTGGATGCGGCACGCGAATGGATGCTTCTTCTTGGCCGCAAGACCGCGCGCGAAAAGATTGCAAGCCTTCTGGCAATCATTGCCCGCCGGGATGTGTCCCTGAACCCGCGCAAGTCCGGACCCATCGTGTTTGATCTGCCGCTGACACGCGAAGAAATGGCCGACTATCTTGGGCTGACACTGGAAACGGTCAGCAGGCAGGTCTCGGCGCTGAAGCGTGACGGGGTGATCCTGCTGGAAGGCAAGCGGCATGTCACGGTGAACGACTTTGACAGGTTGCTGGAAGTTGCCGGTGACGATTCCGATGGTGGCTATCCGGTATGACGACCTGCGGCATTGACTGCCGCAGGCCCTGACTGTCCGGCAGGGGCGCGCGCCCCGCAAGGCATGCCTTTTGTCACCGGGCCAGGAAGACCGGCCCCTGGGCCATTTCCAGCATGTCACGCGTGGCCCCCCCAAGGATGGCCTCGCGGAACCGCGAATGGCCGTAGGCACCCATCACAAGCAGATCCGCGTTCTGGTCGCGCACGTGCCGCACCAGGACGTCAGAGATGCGCGGCATCGTCCGGGCCAGAACCGAAACCTCGGCCTTGACGCCGTGGCGGACAAGCATCTGGCACAGCGCGCCCCCCGGATCGGACCGTTCGGGACCATAGTTCGGCGGATCGATGACCGCGATGTTCACAAGATCGGCCTGCCTGAGCAATGGCAGCGCGCAGCGGATGGCCGCCATCGCCTCGGGCCCCTGGTTCCACGCGATCACCACGCGCTTGCCAAGGGTATCGGACAGAAGGCTGTCCGGCAGCAGAAGCACCGGGGCGGCACCTTCAAACAGGACCGATTCCAGAACGGCCTCTGCTTCTGCGGCACCCTCGGTGCCATAGGGATGCGCAAGCAGGACGAGATCGGCGAACCGTGCCTTGCTCGATACGATGGTGCCCAAGCTGCCAAGCTGGGCCACGGCGGCTTCTGCGGCCCAGCGCACGTCCTGCCGGTTCAGAATGGTACGGGCTGCGGCATCCAGCTTTTCGGCATCCTCTGCAGCGCGGTCCATCGTGGCCTGGGCCAGAACTGCGGCCCCGCCGATATAGGAATACCCGATCTGGGTCCGGTCGATGCCAAGCGACAGCACATCAAGATGGGCATCTTGCCGTGCAGCCAGCAGGACGGCAGAGTCCAGCACCTGCGTTACCTTTGCAGGGTCGGTAAGAACAGTCAGCAGGGTCTTGTAAGACATGGCGAGACTCCTTTGGGCTATCGGCGCAGTAAAGCCGCAGAACTTCCGCCGCGCCTTGACTTCGATCAAGGCGGGGGCCGGCTTTTCTTGACATGGATCAAGGTCGCCCGCCCGTGTTGGCGGCACAAAGGCACATCAGTCGCAAAGTGCCGGGTCGGGGTCGGACCCGAACCTGGCCAGGACGAAGGGACCGAAGATGTGGGAATACCTGAAACTGATCGTGTTGGCCGTCGTTGCCGTGGGGGCCGCAATTGCGGCGAACTACGCACATGACCTGCCCTACATGGTCAACGCCGTTGTGGTGATGCTGGCGGCTGCCATCACTTTCCTGTGGACGCTTCGCCATGTCGGCGATGCGCCTTCGCTGGCGGATGTCAGCGCCAACTACAATGACGGTGTGGTCAGGGCAGGTGTGATCGCCACAACCTTCTGGGGGATCGTGGGCTTTCTGGTGGGGGTGGTGATTGCCTTTCAGCTTGCCTTTCCACAGCTTAACCCCGCCTGGTCCCAGGGCATCCTGAATTTCGGGCGGCTTCGCCCCCTGCACACAAGCGCCGTGATTTTTGCGTTCGGCGGCAACGCGCTGATCATGTCGTCGTTCTACATCGTGCAGCGCACCAGCGCCGTCCGGCTTTGGGGCGGCAATCTGGGCTGGTTCGTCTTCTGGGGCTGGCAGCTGATGATTGTTCTTGCGGCAACCTCTTATGTTCTGGGCGGGACACAGGGAAAGGAATATGCCGAAACCGTCTGGTATATCGACCTGTGGATCACGGTGGTCTGGGTTGCCTTCCTGCTGACCTTCCTTGGCACGCTGATGTCCCGGAAAGAGCCGCACATCTATGTGGCCAACTGGTTCCTGCTGTCGATGATCGTGACGGTGGCGATGCTGCATGTGGTGAACAACGCGGCGATTCCGGTTTCCATCTTCTCCTCGCAATCCGTGCCGGTCTATTCCGGTGTGCAGGATGCGATGGTGCAGTGGTGGTACGGCCATAACGCCGTGGGCTTCTTTCTGACGGCGGGCTTTCTGGGCATGATGTACTATTTCGTGCCCAAGCAGGCCGAACGGCCGATCTACAGCTACAAGCTGTCGATCATCCACTTCTGGGCGCTGATCTTTCTGTATATCTGGGCCGGTCCGCACCATCTGCATTACACGGCGCTTCCCGACTGGGCGAGTACCTTGGGTATGGTGTTTTCCGTCATGCTGTGGATGCCAAGCTGGGGCGGCATGATCAACGGCCTGATGACGCTGTCGGGGGCCTGGGACAAGCTGCGCACCGACCCGATCATCCGGATGATGGTCGTCTCCATCGGCTTTTACGGGATGAGCACGTTTGAAGGCCCGATGATGTCGATCCGCGCCGTCAACTCGCTGTCGCATTACACCGACTGGACCATTGGTCACGTGCATTCGGGTGCGCTGGGCTGGAACGGGATGATCACCTTCGGGGTGCTGTACTTCCTGACCCCGCGCCTGTGGAACCGCGAACGGCTGTACAGCCTGCAGCTGGTCAGCTGGCACTTCTGGCTCGCGACCATCGGAATCGTGCTTTACGCCAGTTCCATGTGGGTGACGGGGATCATGGAAGGCCTGATGTGGCGCGAAGTGGATGCCAACGGGTTCCTGGTGAACGCCTTTGCCGACACCGTTGCGGCGAAGTTCCCGATGTATGTGGTGCGGGCCCTTGGCGGGACGCTGTTCCTGGCCGGTGCGCTGATCATGTGTTACAACCTGTGGAAGACCGTGACGTCTGTGGACAGCAGATCCACGGCACCCTCGGCTGTTCCCGCTGAATGACCGGAGGGACCACCCATGGCAATTCTTGAAAAGCACAAGGCAATCGAAACCCACGCCACGCTGCTGCTGGTTCTCAGCTTTCTTGTGGTGACAATCGGCGGGCTGGTGCAGATCGTACCGCTGTTCTATCTGGAAAACACCATCGAGAACGTCGAAGGGATGCGTCCTTACACGCCGCTGGAACTGGCCGGGCGCGATATCTACCTGCGCGAGGGCTGCTATGTCTGTCACAGCCAGATGATCCGCCCGATGCGCGACGAGGTGGAACGCTATGGCCATTATTCGCTGGCGGCCGAATCGCAATATGACCATCCGTTCCAGTGGGGGTCCAAGCGGACCGGGCCGGATATTGCCCGGGTCGGCAACCGCTATTCGGATGACTGGCATGTGGATCACCTGACCAATCCGCAGTCGGTCGTGCCGGAATCGGTGATGCCGAAGTACGGCTACATGGCCGATACCCTGATCGACGGGCGCTACATCCAGGATATCATGAAGACGCACCGCATGGTCGGTGTGCCCTACAGCGACGCGATGATTGAAAACGCGCTGGCGGACTTCAAGGCGCAGTCCAATCCCGACGCGGACACGGCCGGCCTGGAAGAGCGCTATGGCAAGGTCAATCTGCGCAACTTTGATGCGGCACCCGGTATTTCCGAAATGGATGCGCTGATCGCCTATCTGCAGGTCCTGGGCACGATGGTCGATTTTTCAACCTATACGCCTGTGGCAAGCCGGTAAGGGGGCAGGACATGGAAACCTACAGCCTGCTTCGCGAATTCGCCGACAGCTGGATGCTTCTGGCGCTGACGGTTGTTTTTGTTCTGGTCATCTTCTGGGCCTGGCGGCCCGGAAGCCGGGCCATGCATGACGATGCGGCGCAAAGCATCTTCCGGCATGATGCCAGCCCCGCGCGCGACACCCAAACGGCCCACAGACCGTCGAAGGAGCTTTCGAAATGAGTGAACGGAACCTCACCCGCAAGCCCGGCGAGGTGGAAACCACGGGCCATGAATGGGACGGGATCGAAGAGCTGAACAACCCGCTGCCGCGGTGGTGGCTGTGGACCTTCTACGCAACGATCTTCTGGGCACTGATCTACACCATCCTTTTTCCGGCCTGGCCACTGATCAGCGGCGCGACGCCGGGCCTGCTTGGGTTTTCGACCCGCGCCAATGTCGCGGCCGAGATCGCACGCGTCGAGGCGGCCAACGCGCCGATGCGCGACCGGCTGGTGGCGGCGGATCTGACCGCAATCAAGGACGACCCCGAACTGCTGCAATTCGCAACCTCTGCCGGGGCGGCGGTGTTCCGGACCAACTGTTCGCAATGCCACGGCTCCGGCGCTGCCGGTGTGCAGGCCAGCGGCTATCCCAACCTTCTGGACGACGACTGGATCTGGGGCGGCGCGATGGAGGATATCCACACCACCATCACCCATGGCATCCGCAACACCACCGATGACCAGGCGCGCTATTCCCAGATGCCCGCCTTTGGCGTGGACGGGCTGCTGGAACCGGCGCAGATCGATGCCGTTGTGCAGCACGTGCTTGCCATTTCGGGGCAAGAGCATGATGCGGCCCTGGCCGCCGAAGGTGCGGTCGTATTCGCCGAGAACTGCGCGGCCTGCCACACCGAAGCCGGAACAGGCGACCGGGCCCTGGGCGCGCCCAATCTGACAGACGCGATCTGGCTCTATGGCGGCACGGTGGCGGATCTGACCTATACCGTAACCAATGCCCGCTTTGGCGTGATGCCGAACTGGAACACCCGGCTGAGCGAGGCTGAAATCCGGTCGGTTGCGCTTTATGTCCACAGTCTGGGTGGCGGCGAGTGATGACCTTCGCGCAAGCGAGGCGCTTCCCTTGAAGACAGCGAGCCGTCCGGTTCGGATTTCCAGTTTGGTCCGGACGGCTTGCGTGCATCAGCACGCAGGAGTATCAGAAGAGCATCTGCCAGTAGTTCTAACATGATCTGTTCCCTGAACGAATGGTGTATGGCTAATCTTAAGGCGGAATACGGGCTGAATCGACTCTGGAATGTTTTCAATATGAAAGCTGAACTTACATGATAGACTGGCGGGACGTTCCATCTCTTTCGGCGCTGCGGGCGTTCCACGCCTATGCGACCACAGGCAGCGTGGTAGAGGCCGGCATGCGGCTGAATGTGTCCCATGCTGCAATCAGCCAACACGTCCGGACATTAGAAGAGGAGTTGGGCGTTCAACTCATTGACCGTTCGGGGCGTGCGGGGGTGTTGACAACGAATGGTACCCACTTGTCCGAGGCACTTGAACTTGGCTTTGGCACAATCACCCGCACGATTCGCGCGATGTCCGATATTGACTCTGACAGGCCCCTGGTCGTGACAACGACGCCGGCCTTTGCTGCACAATGGCTTCTTCCCCGGTTGGCGCAGTTCCGCGCGGAGTATCCGGGCAGCGATATGGTCATTGATCCGACACCGGAAGTCCGGACGCTGGAGCCCGGGGGGGCGGATATCGCCCTGCGGCACGGCGGCGGCGTCTGGCCGGGCATGCTTGCAGAGCCGGTCTTGCGTTCGGCTCTGTGTGTGGTCGGCGCCCCGGCTTTGGTGGCAACAGACGGGAAGACGACATTGGAACAGTTGGCCGGAATGACGTGGTTTCAGGAAATCGGAACTTCCGAAGCAACCGGGTTTCTCAGCAGGCATGGTCTGACAAGGCACGGCGGATCAGGCATGACGTTCTTGCCTGAGAACATGGTGCTGGACGCTGTGCGAGACGGACAGGGGGTGGCTGTGGTCGCGCGTGCCTTTGTCGAAGGCGATATCGAGTCCGGTCGGCTGCGGGTGCTTTTTGAAGATGATGAAGACGAAGGCTACTACCTTGTGGTCCCGCGCGGCCCGCTCCGGGCAGTGGCGCGTCAGTTCCGGGATTGGGTTCGCAACCAGTCCAGTGCAGCATCTCTGGCATTTCGGCAGCGCGATGCGGGCTAAAAGAACCAAATCCATGCCGGATTCAGGTCAGGGGTTCAGGATTTTCCGCGATTGCAAGGACTGGCTCGTATGGCCTGTCCGCAATGCCATTGGCCAGGCGGCGATGGCCAATGGGTCGGGTCCCACAGGCCTTTTCAAGGGGCGCTGCACGAAGGGGGCAGAGTCTTGAGCAATCCCGACAGTCCGCCGGAAGCCCTTTATGCCGCGCGCGAGCCGGTGTTCCCCCGCCGGGTGAAAGGCAATTTCCGCACGCTGAAGTGGTGGATCATGGCGGTGACGCTGGGCATCTACTACGTCACGCCCTGGCTGCGCTGGGACCGCGGGCCGAACCTGCCGGATCAGGCCGTGCTGGTTGACATGGCCGGACGCCGCTTTTTCTTCTTCATGATCGAAATCTGGCCCTACGAGTTCTATTTCGTCGCCGGTTTGCTGATCATGGCGGGCTTGGGTCTGTTCCTGTTCACCTCGGCGCTCGGCCGGGTCTGGTGCGGCTATGCCTGCCCGCAGACGGTCTGGACCGACCTGTTCATTCTGGTGGAGCGCTGGATCGAGGGCGACCGCAACGCGCGCATCCGCCTGCACCGGCAGAAATGGGACGGCGAAAAGCTGCGCAAGCGGGCGGTCAAGTGGACGGTCTGGTTCCTGATCGGGCTGGCGACCGGCGGGGCCTGGATTTTCTACTTCACCGATGCGCCCACCCTGCTGGGCCAGCTTCTGACCTTCAGCGCCCCGCCCGTTGCCTATATCACGATGTTCATCCTGACGATGACGACTTTTGTCTTTGGTGGCTTCGCCCGCGAACAGATCTGCATCTATGCCTGCCCCTGGCCGCGCATTCAGGCGGCGATGCTGGACGAGGATTCGATCACGGTCGCCTACCGCGACTGGCGGGGCGAGCCGCGCGGCAAGTTGAAACATGGCGAACCCCTGGCCGACGGGCAGGGCGATTGCATTGATTGCATGGCCTGCGTCAACGTCTGCCCGATGGGGATCGACATCCGCAATGGCCAGCAACTGGCCTGCATCACCTGTGCGCTGTGCATCGATGCCTGCAATGACGTGATGGACAAGATCGGCAAGCCGCGTGGCCTGATCGGCTATCTTGCACTGACAGACGAGGCCCTGGAGCGGGCGGGCAATCCGCCGAAGTCGGTCTGGGCGCATGTGTTCCGCGTTCGGACCATGCTTTACACGCTGCTTTGGGCGACCGTCGGCATTGCCCTGGTGGTGGCGCTGTTCCTGCGCACCGAGATTGACGTCAACGTGACACCGGTCCGCAACCCGACCTTTGTGACACTGTCGGATGGGTCCATCCGCAATGCCTATGATTTCCGCCTGCTGAACAAGCATGGCGAAGACCGCGACTTCTACATCTCGGTGTCATCGGACGCGGCGATGCGTGTGTCGCTGGAAGGCACGACAGAGCTGCGCGTGACCGTGCCGGCCAACCAGACCAAGACGCAGCGGGTGTATCTGACCGCCGAACCGGGCAGCCCGGCCGCCAATGACAAGCGCACCGATGTGACATTCTGGGTGGAAGACCGTGTTTCCAACGAGCGCGTCTCGCACAGGACCATCTTCAACGGACTGGACCGGGAAGAAGCCGAAGGGAAGGATGACTGACATGGCAGAAATGACCGGGCGCAAGGTGCTTGTCATCACCGTATCCGCCTTTGGCGTGATCATCGCGGTGAACTTTCTGCTGGCATACAAGGCCGTTTCCACATTTCCGGGTCTGGAGGTTCCGAATTCCTACGTCGCAAGCCAGACCTTCGATGCCGACCGCGCGGCGCAGCTGGCCCTGGGATGGTCGCTGGCGGCGGACTATGACCACAGGGGCCAGGTTCTGGAGCTGGTGTTCACGGATGCCAAAGGCGCGCCCGCCCCGGTGGGTGACCTTTCGGTGCTGGTCGGCCGGCCGACCGAGGCCCGCGAAGACAGCTATCCGGTGTTTGTCAAGGAAGGCGGAACCTACCGCGCCCCGCTGGCCCTGAACCCCGGCAAATGGATGCTGAAGGTCGAGGCCCGTGCGCCCGACGGAACGCGGTTTTTCCGGCGGCTCGATCTGTTCGTGAAGGGGTGATCCGATGACGGCGCTTCCACGGCTGGAAACGACGCCTTCTGCCTGCCCTGCCTGCGCGGTTGTCCCGTCAGTCCAACGGCTGGCGGCACTGTCGGCCGCGGCAAGCGGGCGCATCATGCTGTCGCTGCCCGGCGTGCATTGCGCGGCCTGCATTTCCACGGTCGAAAACGGTCTGGCCAGCCTTCCGGGCGTCCGGTCGGCGCGGGTGAACCTGACGCTTCGGCGCGTCAGCGTGGATGCCGAACCAAACGTCTTGACCGAAACGCTGATCCTGACGCTGAAGCGCCTTGGGTACGAGGCGCACGAATTGGACGCCGGGCTGCTGTCGGCCACCGAGACTGACCGGCAGGGGCGCGACCTGCTGATGCGGCTGGGCGTGGCCGGATTTTCGATGATGAACGTGATGCTGCTGTCGGTTGCCGTCTGGTCCGGGGCGGAAGACGCGACGCGCGACATGTTCCACTGGATTTCCGCCGCCATCGCCATTCCGACCGTGATCTTTGCCGGGCAGCCGTTCTTCCGCTCGGCCTGGACATCGCTGAAGGTGGGGCGGCTGGGCATGGATGTGCCGATTTCCCTTGCCATCATCCTGGCCTCATCGATCTCGCTTTATGAGACGGCCAAGGGCGGGCATCACGCCTATTTCGATGCCGCCGTGATGCTGACCTTCTTCCTGCTCGCGGGGCGTTATCTGGACCATCGCACGCGCGCGGTTGCCCGGTCTGCCGCCGAAGAGCTGGCCGCCCTGGAGGTGCCGCGCGCCACGGTGCTGCGCGGCGGGATGGAACTGGTTCTGCCGATTTCGCAGGTTTCGGCGGGGGATCTGGTGCTGGTGCGCCCAGGCGGGCGGATGCCGGCCGATGGCGTGGTGACCGAAGGCAGCAGCGAGGTGGACCGGTCTTTGCTGACCGGCGAAAGCCTGCCCGTCTATGCCGGGCCGGGCACGGTGATCAGCGCGGGCGAGGTCAATCTGACCGGTCCGCTGACGCTGCGGGTGACGGCGGCGGGCAAGGAGTCCTCGTTGCACCGCATGGCCGATCTGGTGGCAATCGCGGAAAGTGCCAAAACCCGCTACACCTCGCTGGCCGACCGGGCGGCGCGGCTCTATTCGCCGGGCGTGCATCTTCTGTCCTTCGGGGCCTTTGCCGTCTGGATGTGGATTACCGGCGGGGATGTCCGCTTTGCCATCAACATCTCGGCCGCCGTGCTGATCATCACCTGCCCCTGCGCGCTGGGGCTGGCGGTGCCTGCGGTGGTGACGGCGGCCAGCGGCAAGCTGTTCCGCAAGGGCCTGCTGATCAAGCATGGCACCGCGCTGGAGCGTCTGGCCGAGGTTGACACCGTGGTCTTCGACAAGACCGGAACCCTGACCCTGGGCATGCCCGAGCCGACCAACCTGCAGGATCATCCGGCCGACGTGCGGGCTGTTGCGGTGGCCCTGGCCCGCGCCTCGTCGCATCCGCTTGCCATGGCACTGGCTGCGGGCGGCGGCGAAGCGGCCGAGGTCAGCGGGATTTTCGAAGTGCCGGGTTACGGCATCGAAGGGCAGTGGCGCGGGCGTCGCGTGCGGCTGGGCCGCGCACATTGGACCGGGGCCGAACCGTTGGACGTCACCGCGACCTATCTGTCGCTGGGCGAGGCCAGCCATGGGTTCACCTTTGCCGACCGCCTGCGTCCGGGGGCCGAAGCTGCTGTTCAGGCACTTGCCGCACAGGGCAAGACGGTGCTGCTGATCTCTGGCGACGCCGAAGGTGCCGTTCGCGATCTGGCGCAGCGCCTGGGGATCACCGATTGGACCGCCGGTGCCTTGCCTGCGGAAAAGGCGGCGGCGGTGGCACAGTTGTCAGCGCAGGGGCACCGCGTGCTGATGGTGGGCGACGGGCTGAACGATACGGCGGCACTGGCGGCGGCTCATGTCTCGATCTCGCCCGCCTCGGCGTTGGATGCGGCGCGGGTGGCATCGGATATCGTGCTGCTGGGCCAGGACATCGCCCCGATCGGTGACGCGGCCAGGATTGCCGCGCAGGCGACCCGGCGGATCAAGGAGAACTTCGCGATCTCGATCCTGTACAATGTGGTTGCTGTTCCGTTGGCCCTGGTCGGGCTGGCAACGCCGCTGGCTGCGGCGCTGGCGATGTCGCTGTCATCGATCACGGTTTCGCTTAATGCGCTGAGGCTGAAATGACGATCCTGGGTATCCTCATTCCCGTATCGCTGTTTCTGGGCGGCATCGGTCTTGCCGCCTTCTTCTGGTCACTGAAAAACCGCCAGTACGAAGACCCCCAGGGCGATGCCAACCGCATCCTGACAAAGGACTGGGACGACCGGCCGAAACCCTGACGGTTTTTGCCCCGGGAAAGGGCTGTCTTGGGGCAAGGGCGGGCTGCGTCGGGGCGGGAATGACAAAGCCGGTCAGGGGCCCATCGTGAAGCATTGTACGGCCCGCGCCTGCAGGCGGCGGCAGGCGAGGTCTGCCTGATCCTGCGTCAGCCCGACGAAGTTCGCGTCATATTCGCCGCCGCGTTCCACCACCTTGCGCAACCCGTCGTTCAGTGTGGCCGTTTCCGCAAGGGCGGTTCGCAGCAACTGCCGTTCCGCCCCGGCGCGCGACGGGTAGCGGCCGACGTTGATGCCCCAATGCCTGCCGCCGGACGTGCTGATCCGGGTGACGACTTCGGGCGTCTCCTGCATTGCGTCCGGAACCGGAGCGGCATCGGCAAACATGTCTTCCGGGCGCGGACGCGGTGCTGCTGAAGCCGGTGGCGAAACCGGGGGTGCCGCGTCCACGGCCTTTGCCACGGCAAGGGTGGTGGGATCAATGACGGGTGCAGGCAGCGGCCCTGTGCTGGTTTCTGCCGGTCCGGTATCGGCCAGTGCCACCGCCGGGGCTGCTGGCTCCGGCACCGCTTCCGGTTCGGCAAGCACAAGCTCTGCCGGGGGGGCGGTGCTGACTGCCGCCGCCACCGCGATCGCGGGTGCCTCTGCAGCTGCTTCGGCCAGCGCGCCTGCGATCCCGTCCTGCAGGGCGATCATCAGGTCTTCCGGCGGCGGTGTCAGGTCCGGGCGCGATCTGGGGCGCGGTGACTTCGCCACAGCCGTCATGACGCGGATCGTCTTGCCTGCGCCGTCTTCCTCCATCTCGGCCTGCGCCACCGCATCGTAGTTCGGGGCGGCAGGTTTCTTGACAATGGCATTCGCCGGCGCTTCTCCGAAGCCGATATCCAGCAGTTCGGCCATCTTTGCGTTGCGATGGGCGGTCGATTTTCCACCCAGCACGGTTGCGATGATTCGCTTGCCGCCGCGTTCCGCCGAGGCGGTCAGGCTGAAGCCTGCCGGGTTGGTGTAGCCGGTCTTGATGCCGTCGGCACCCTTGTAGCTGTCCAGAAAGCGCCGGTTCGTGTTGTTCACCGTCGCAACCCCGGCGTCTGTCGACCGGCGCGAGAAGATGTTGTAATATTGCGGAAAATCGTAGAACAGTCGGCGCCCCAGAACGGTCATGTCGCGGGCGGTGGACAGATGCCGTTCCTGGGTCAGGCCATTGGCATTCTTGAAGGTGGACTTCTTCATGCCGATGGCCTTGGCGGTGCGGTTCATGCGTTTCGAAAACGCCTGTTCACTGCCGCTGATGGCCTCGCCGATGGCGGTTGCGGCGTCATTGGCGGATTTCACGGCGGCCGCCCGGATCAGATAGCGCAACTGAATCCTCTGCCCCGCCTTCAGGCCAAGCTTCGACGGCGGTTCGGCAGCGGCGTGTTTCGAGATCTTGACCATTGTATCAAGCGAAATCTCGCCGCGTTCGATGGCTTCGAACGCGATGTAAAGGGTCAGCATCTTGGTCAGCGAGGCCGGATGCAGGCGGGTCTCGGAATTGGTTTCATACAACACCTCGCCCGTCCGCGCATCCATCACCAGGGCGGCATAGGGCGCGGCCTGAACGGAACCGGAAAAACCGGCGTTTATGGCAATTGTCACTGCCATGACCAAGCTACAGGCAAAAGCCCGCCACAGACGCGATGTCACGTCGATTGTCCTTACCTGCCTTTGATGCCCCGGTTTTTTCTTGGGGCTTTCACTGCTTCGCTGATAAGGTAGCACAGGCTTCCATTTGCGAAAACCCCTTTGTGCCAAAGGGTTTTGCAAACTGTCTCACACAAGCCGATGTGCAGATATGGCCGGACCGCCAGCATGGGGCGCAAGATGCGGTAGCTAGCCATCCAGCATCGACACAAGCGGGACAAGCGCGCCAAGGCCGGGCAAGGCGCGGTATCGGGGATGGCCTGTCGGCGGGTCGGCGATGTCAAGCGCCCAAGGGACACCGCTGGGCACATGGATGCCCCAGGCACCCGCCTCAATTGCCGGAAGGACATCGGATTTCAGAGAGTTTCCGACCATCATCGCCTGCGCCGCGCCGGTTCCGTGCCGGGCAAAGGCGCGGGCATAGACCGATGCCGTCTTGTCCGATACAACCTCCACAGCATAGAACATCTCCCCCAGGCCGGACTGGGCCAGCTTTCTGTCCTGATCCATCAAGTCGCCCTTGGTGATCAGCAGGATCCTGTGGGTCCGGGCCAGCGCCGACACCGCAGCGCGGGCATCGGGCAGAAGGTCGATCGGGTGCGACAGCATCTCGCGGCCCGCAGCCATGATGTCACTGATGACCGTGGCGGGCACGCGCCCGTCCGTTACCTCGATGGCTGTTTCGATCATGGACAGCACGAAGCCCTTCACCCCAAAACCGTAATGCCCCAGATTGCGCCGCTCTGCCTCCAGAAGGCGCCCATGCAGGTGGTCGGGGTCTGCGTATCCGGCAAGCAGGCGGGCAAAATGGCCTTGGGTCATCCGGAAATAGGTTTCGTGATGCCACAGCGTATCGTCTGCATCGAAACCGATGGTTGTCAGTGTCATGTGCCATCCTCTTGGTCCGGAGAGTTCTTGCGTGCAAAGGCCGATCTTGCAACCGCCCATGGGACTCGCATTTGAAGAATTGACCGGTGTGACGCTTGGGAAAGGAGTCTGACTGTCTCACCTCATGGAGGTGAGAATGGGTTCATGACTTATGATTTTGGGTTCGGTTCCTGATTCCGGCAGGGGGAACGCGCAGCGCCGTTTCCTTTTGGACATGGCGGTGATCGCACCGGCGGCTTCGGTCTGCGGGGCAGAGACATGCGTGGATCTCGCGGAATTTGCTGCGGATCGGGAGCGTCTGCTGCGGGAATTTCTGCGCCTTGGGAATGGGTTGCCGAGCCATGACACGTTCAGCCGCCTGTCCGGCTGCGGGACCCGCAGGCCTTCGGGTGGGTGTTTGAGGCCTTTCTGGACGGTCCGGGTGCCGATGGGCCGGGGGTGCTGGCGACCAGTGGCAAGACGCTGCGCCGGTCGTTCGACCGCGCGGCAGGGCGCGCGCCCCTGCATGTGGTGACGGGCCGCCGCTGCACGGACGGGCCAGGCCTGCCCGGTCTGGCCATGATCGCCTGCGTCCCGTCCGGCCGCCAGTTCGGCGAGAGCACGGCCAGGCGCTTCCATGTCTCCCCGGCCCGGCTGACATCCAAAGCCGTCGCGAAAGCCGCAGGCACCCGTAGGTTGATCGGGAACTGCCAGCACCGGGTGCTCGATATGGCTTTCGGCGAGGACCGCGCCCGCAACCGCAAAGACAACGGGGCGGAAACCCTCAGCCTTCTGCGAAAGCTCGCCCTCAACCTTCTGCGAAAAGCCCGCCCCCCCCAAACTCCCCGTTTCCCGCCAGACGCAAACGCGCAGGATGGTCCGGCGACTGCGCAAAACCCATCATCGGCCAAATGCGATGGCGCTGCCCTGCGGCCCGAGTTCCCTTGACTTCCCGCAATGGGCGCGCTGTATCGGCGCGGACAAAGACGGCCTTCGGGGCAAGGGGACGATCATGCATGCCTATCGCAGCCACACCTGCGCCGACCTGAACACTGCCCATGTGGGCCAGACCGTGCGCCTTGCGGGCTGGGTCCACCGGGTGCGCGACCATGGCGGCGTGCTGTTTGTCGACCTGCGCGATCATTACGGCATCTCCCAGGTGCTGGCCGACAGCGACAGCCCGGCCTTTGCCGATATCGAGCGTGTCCGCGCCGAATGGGTGGTGCGGATTGACGGTCGCGTCAAGGCGCGCGATGCGGCGCTGGTCAACCCCAGGCTGGCCACCGGCGAGATCGAGGTCTATGCCACCGGCCTGACCGTTCTGGGGGCGGCGGATGACCTGCCCCTGCCGGTCTTCGGCGATGTCGACTACCCCGAGGAAACCCGCCTGACCTACCGCTTTCTGGACCTGCGGCGGGAAAAGCTGCATGCCAACATGATGCTGCGGTCGAACGTGGTGCGGTCCTTGCGCAACCGCATGTGGGCGCAGGGCTTTACCGAGTTCCAGACGCCGATCATCACCGCATCGTCGCCCGAAGGGGCGCGCGACTTTCTGGTGCCAAGCCGCCTGCATCCGGGCAAGTTCTATGCCCTGCCGCAGGCCCCGCAGCAGTTCAAGCAGCTGATCATGGTGGCGGGGTTCGACCGCTATTTTCAGATCGCCCCCTGTTTCCGCGATGAAGACCCGCGCGCCGACCGCTCGCCCACCGATTTCTACCAGTTGGACATCGAGATGAGCTTTGTCGAGCAGGAAGATGTGTTCTCTGCCGTCCAGCCCGTAATCCAGGGCCTGTTCGAGGAATTCGCGCCGGAGAAGAAGGTGGTGGCGGACTGGCCGCGCATTGCGTACCGGGATGCGCTGCTGTGGTACGGATCGGACAAGCCGGATTTGCGCAACCCGATCAGGATGCAGGTGGTGAGTGAGCATTTCCGGGGATCGGGATTTGCGATTTTTGCGAAGCTGCTGGAAAATGAGGGGACCGAGGTGCGGGCCATTCCCGCGCCCGGCGGTGGGTCGCGCAAGTTCTGCGACCGGATGAACGCCTTCGCGCAGGCGCAGGGTCTGCCGGGAATGGGCTATATCTTCTGGCGGAAACGCGAGTTTGGTGCGGGCAGCACAGCGACGCTCCGTGAAATGTCCCAAATAAACGAACTGCTGGACGCTCATCTGGATAATGATGACGGATCAACCAGACTGAAGTCGGAACTTGATATTCGCTTCTCGCAACTGGTTGAAGAGGCACGAGGTGAACAGTCGGAAATAGCATCAGCCGCGCTACTAATACTTGAAGCCCTTGAAAACGGTGACTCTCATACCGTGAACTTGCTTAGGGGAGCGTACTTCTCAGAAATAGAAGCCGCCGGCCCCCTTGCAAAGAACATCGGCCCCGAACGCACCGAGGCGATCCGACAGCAGCTCGGCCTTGGTCTGGGCGATGCCGCCTTCTTCCTGGGCGGCAAGCCCGAAACCTTCGAGGCCGTCGCAGGCCGGGCGCGCAATGAGATCGGGCGGGAGTTGGGGCTGACCGAAACCGATACCTTCCGCTTTGCCTGGATCGTCGATTTCCCGATGTATGAAAAGACCGACGACGGGAAAATCGACTTCAGCCACAACCCGTTTTCCATGCCACAGGGGGGCCTGGAGGCGCTGAACGGGGACCCGCTATCCGTTTACGCCTATCAATACGACCTGGCCTGCAACGGCTATGAACTGATTTCCGGCGGCATCCGCAACCACAAGCCCGAGATCATGTTCAAAGCCTTTGAACTGGCCGGTTACCCTGCGTCCGAGGTGGAAAAGCGCTTTGGCGGCATGGTCAAGGCCTTCCGCTACGGCGCGCCCCCCCACGGCGGCTGCGCGGCCGGCATCGACCGCATCGTGATGCTGCTGGCCGACGAGGCCAACATCCGCGAGGTCATCATGTTCCCGATGAACCAGCGCGCCGAAGACCTGCTGATGGGCGCGCCAAGCGAACCCACCAACGAGCAGTTGCGCGAATTGCGGCTGCGGGTGGTGCCGAAGGATTAGGGCGCAACGCCGATCAGGATCAACGGCACCGCCGGCACGCCACGGCCCTGCCGTATCAGATTGTAAAGCTCACCTTCGTAGTAGCCCGGGCCAGAGGACATCCGGCTCTGCAATTCCTTCATGGGAAGGATTTCGATCCCGAGATCGATCAAATCACCGACGAAGAACGCCATGTGCTTTACGAAAAGGTCATAGGCCACAAAGGCATACTTCCCGAACTGCACCTCAACCGCAATCCGTTCCTTGACGAAATCAGTCTGGTTGTAGGACGCAATGGGAACAGCGCCCGACTCCTCGATCAGCAGCTTCTGCTCGGCGGGAGGCAGCGCCATGGTCTTGCGTATCAATTGCGCGTCGCTCGTTACCCAGTAGCCTGTCCGCGTTTCAGCCCAGCCACGCGCCCGAAAGGCGTCGCCCACGGCCGCATTCATTGCAGGCGGCGAAAACAATTCGCGCCCGACCATACGTTGTTCTTTGGATATCTTCTTTTCCAATGTGTTCGCGTCGACATCTGTGATGGCAGACTCGATTTCGCCCCAAAGATGCGGCTTTCGATAACAGAGGTATTCGTATCCGTTCAGGTGCGAGTATATCTGGACAATCCGCAATCAATGGCCTCCGCGCGGGAGCGAAGGATCATAGACCGGCTTGAACATTGGCCGCGTTTCCAGATCGCCGTGAACGCAGCGCGCCAGTCGTTCGTTTGCAAGGCGCACATACTCCGGGACAAGATCGCAACCATAGGCTTCGCGTCCATGCCGAACCGCTGCCACCAGTGCGCTGCCTACGCCCATGTACGGGTCGAGGACCCGGTCACCGATGTCGGTCATGGACAGGACCAGACGCTCAACCAACTCGACCGGGAACTGGCACGGATGCAACGTCTTCTCGACATGGTTATTCTTGACGTTCGGAATCTCCCAGACATCTGTCGGGTTCTTGCCAAGCGGGTTTCCAGACAATTCGCCTGCCCTAGGCCCCTTGAAATGGCGTTTCTGCGGATATTTCGAAGGCACGCGAATTGGGTCGAGGTTGAAGGTGTAGTCGTCAGATTTCGTAAACCAGAGAATAGTTTCGTGCCGACCGGACAGGCGCCGCGAACAGTGTAACCCGTGGCCGAAATGCCAGACGATCCTGTTCCGAAGCTTTAGTCCAAGCCTTTTGAACACGGGATAGAGGATGGCATCCAGCGGAAAGACCTCACCGTCATCGACATGGTTGCCGACCTGCCAACAGATCGACCCCTGCGGATGCAGCAGCTTGACACAGCGGGAAATGACTTCTGTCTGAGCGTCGACATAGGTGGCAAGGGATGACTTGCGCTCGTACACCTTGCCGATGTTGTACGGAGGGGACGTCACGATCAGCTTGAAATGATCCGCCGGAAAGTTGTCCATGAACCAGCGGTTGTCATCCTTTACGGCTTGATAGGCTGGCGCGGTCGTTGACGCCGCCAATTGCTTGAAACCAAGATCATTCATCGTCGCCTCCGATAACCTTGCCGGTCCGGTTCTGGAACCGCCAGGGTGGGTCGGCCAGAACGCAGCCGAACCTGTCCGACCCCAGAAAATCATGCAGCTCTTGTGGGGCGCCTGTGCTCATATCCAACATCTTGCGGGTCCCCCGGTGATCCGACAAGGTGAACAATAGATGAACAAATGTAAAGGAAGAATGAACCGGCAACGCCGGAATGCAGGGTTTTGCTTCTGCCCGCTTTCGATCTTGCCGCCTGGTCCAAAGCGTTCGGGACAAGCCAAAGGGGCACCAATGGCCGCTTGCCCGATGCCGATCCGCACCATGCGCGGCGCCAATCGCAAGGAATTCACGGATCGCCTTTGTGGTCTGCGCAGGCGCGCCGCGACGGGCGGGCATATGTGCGACAGGCCTTGCACCGAACCGGGCATCGGGCAGCGTGTGACGCCGCCGAACCCACCCCGGACCGGCAGGGCCGGGCGCTTCAACAGGCGGATCGCAGAAGTGCCGCAAGGCTGCCACGTCCGGTCCGGCGGGGACCCGGGGATGGCACCGCACCGCCATATCCGGCCCCCCCGCAGTCCGCCCCTGGCGGCAGGGTGCCCTTGCACGCGATGAAGGGCTGTCACAAACCCAGGCTGCGGCTGTTCAGGGGGCGGCCACAGGTCCTGACGGGATATGACATCGCCCAGGCCCGTGACAGCCGGGTCCGGGACGCGGTGCCGCGCGGGAATGACGCCCCGGTCGGGGCCGAGGTCGGTCACGTCAGCCCCGGGCGAGGGGACGCGTTCAAGGGCCCGGTCCGGGTCCGGGAGGTGATGCGCAAGAGCCGGAAGGGCGGCGCGCCGCATCCCTGCGACACCCCCAGTTCTCAAATACGGGTCACCTGCCGTCAGGCCAGTGCGATCATCAGCAGGGCTGCGGCGTTCAGGGCCAGGATGCCGATCATGATGGCCTGAACCGCAGCGGGCGCGGGGGCGGTTTCGGGGGTTCTGCCGTCTTCCCCCGCCAGAAGAAGGGCAAGGCCGGGGTCGTGGGCACAGTAGAACATGGTATCCTCCGATCTGTCAGGGGGTGGACAGGGTGGTCGGGGCCGGGGCGGACACGAAGGTGCCCTTTGGGGCGAACAGCAGGCCGAAGGCGGCGAGGTAGACCGCAAGGAACAACAGCAAAGCCCCCGAAGGCCTGCGGTCAGAACTGCCAGATCGCATCATGCTCTCCTTTCCAGGGTGAATTCCGAAGGGGTCTGGCCGGGGATGCAAGGTGCCCATGCCGCGCGCAGGGCATCGCGCAGGCGCAATCCGCCCGGCCAGGGGCCATAGCCGCTGGCCACGTTGACATGCCCGGCAAAGCCAAGATCAACCAGCCTTGCCTGCCAGCACCGCGCCAGCGCGGCGGCCTGGCCAAAGCTCATCCAGGGGTCGTTGCGGCTGGCCACCACGCAGGCGGGCACCCCCAGCGGCAGGGTCGGAACGGGGCTGAACGATGCCAGCCGGTGGCTGCGGGCCGGTTCCGCCGGGGCCACCAGCAGCGCCCCCGCCACCTGCAGCTGCGGCCATTTCGCCAAGAGCCGCGCAATCAGAACCGCCCCCAGGCTGTGGCCGACCAGGATCGATCCGGGGTGCAGCAGAATTGCGCCTGCCACCTCTGCCTCCCACGCCTCGGGCCGGGGCGCGGCCCGGTTCGCCTGATCCACCAGCAGGGCCGATTGGTCGGTCATCGCCCACCAGTGCTGCCAGTGCGGGGCGGGCGAGCCATCAAGGCCGGGTATGATCAGCGTCTTGGTCATGCGGTGCCCTATGCGGGTGGCGGCAGGGAATCAGGTCGTCCGCTTTCGTTAACCCTACAAGACAAGTCGTGTTTTTTTGTTCCAAAGACCCGGCCTGGCAGAGATGGAAATTCTCTGAAGCTCGTCCGGCATGGAATGGTCCCGGCATGGGCAGGCGCTGTCTGACCGGGCTGTTCCAGCGGCGCGGAACCGTGTTTAACGGGGCCAGAGGGCCGGGCCTTGCCCTGCCCCTGCCCCGCCTCGCCTGACCGACTGCTGGAGATACCGCGATGACCGACACCCGACTTCCCGGCTGGGCCGCAACCGGCGGTCCGGATTTCCTGCGCCGCCCGGCGCACCGCCTTTGGCTTATCGATCAGGCGCGCGGGCTGTTCGATTTTTTCCAGCGGGCGGCGGTCAACCCCGGGGGTGGCTTCTTCAGCCTTGATGACCGGGGCCAGCCCTTGCCCGCCCCCGATGCGGGCGGCACGGTGCGCGGGCTGCATGACACCGCGCGGATGGTGCATTGCTTTGCCATGGCCCATCTGCTGGGCCTGCCTGGGGCCGACCGGATGATCGACCACGGCGTGGAATTTCTGCGCGGGGCGCATCACGATGCCCGGCGGGGCGGCTGGTACTGGAGGGTCAATGACAACGGCCCGGTCGATGACAGCAAGCAGGCCTACGGCCATGCCTTTGTGCTGCTGGCGGCCTCATCCGCCAAGGTCGTGGGGCACCCCGATGCCGATGCCCTGCTGGCCGATGTGACCGATGTGCTGCTGCGCCGCTTCTGGGATGAGGCTGCCGGGGCCACCACCGAGGAATACGCGGCTGACTGGCAACCCCTGGGCAGCTATCGCGGCCAGAACAGCAACATGCACCTGACCGAGGCGCTGATGGCCGCCTTCGAGGCGACCGGGGATCGCATCTATCTGACCATGGCCGAGCGCATCGCGGCGCTGATCATCAACTGCCATGCCCGCGCCGAAGGCTGGCGCGTGGCCGAGCATTTCACTGCCGACTGGTCGGTGGACCGCGCCTATGCCGGGAACCCGATGTTCCGCCCCGGCGGCACCACACCGGGCCATGCGCTGGAATGGTCCCGCCTGCTGGTGCAGCTGTGGGAGCTGGGCGGGCGCGCCCATGCCTGGCTGCCCGAGGCGGCGCAGGCGCTGTTCCTGCACAGCTGCGACATCGGCTGGGACAGGGCGAGGGGCGGGTTCTACTACACGCTGGGCTGGGATGACCGTCCCGAGCGGACCGACCGCTACTGGTGGCCGCTGGCCGAAGGCATCGCGGCGGCCTCGGTGCTGCGCCAGATCAGCGACGATCCCCGGTTCGAAGGGTGGTATCGCCGGATCTGGAGCTTTGTCGCCACCCATGTGATCGACCGTCAGGGCGGCGGCTGGTGGCCGGAACTGGATGATGACCTGCGGCCCGTCTCGAGCGTCTTCACCGGCAAGCCGGACCTCTACCATGCCGTGCAGGCCTGCCTGATCCCGCTGCTTCCGGCGACGGGCAGTGCGACACGGGGGCTGGCGGGGGCGGTGGGGCTGGGGATCGTTGCGGGCTGAATTGAAGACCCAGAATTGATACGTCCCAGTTCCGGCAGTTCTTCTGTTTGCCTGATTTGACACGCGTCAAGTCGGGGCATTGCCCCGACGACCGCGCCTGCCTGCCCCTGGCAGGCGCGTTTCCGCGCCCGCCCAGGCAGGCGCGCCCTGATTATCAACCCACGGGCCTGGCAGATAGCCCCTTGCCCTTCGGCTTGCGCCTTCGGGCAACGGACCGGGCCACGCTCCCCCAGAGCGTGACCTGGCCGGTCCGGGCGCGACGATTGACGGCAGCGCTCAAGGGCAGCGCATTGGACCCGCAGCAATATGCTAAGGCCCGATCACCTCGAACCGGTCCACATCCACCATGCCATGGTCGGTGATCTTCAGATGCGGGATCACCGGCAGGCACAGGAAGGCCAGTTGCAGGAACGGCTCGTCCAGTGTCACACCCAAACTGAGCACGGCGGTCCAGCGTGTCGATCACCGCAATATCGGCGCGCTTGCCCGGCGCAATCAGACCCCGGTCCTTCAGCCCAAAGGCTTCCGCCGCCGACAGGCTGGCGGCGCGGTACACCGCCAGCGGAGGCGCGCCCAGCGCAATGGCGGTACGGATCATGTATTCGAGATGCCCGTGTTCCGCGATATCCGGCGGGTTGCGGTCATCGGTGCAGAAGGCCAGAAAGGGCGCGTGGCGTTCGGTCAGGACCGGGATCAGCACGTGCAGGTCCTTGGACACCGACCCTTCGCGGACCAGCACGCGCAGTCCCTTGCGCAGCTTTTCCAGCGCCCCTTCCGCTGAAGTCGCCTCATGCCCGGTGCGGATGCCGGCGCTGATACAGCCGTTCAGGTCCTTGCCGCGCAGCAGCGGCGCGCGACCGTCGACGTGGCGGCCCCGGAATGCCTGAAGCTTTTCCAGGCAGCCCAGGTCCTTGAACAGCAGGCCGGGGAAGTTCATGAACTCGGCCAGGCCGATGACACGGGGATGGTCCATCAGCGGCACAAGGTCTGCCGCCAGAAGCCGGGCACCCGCGGTTTCCATGTGGTGGACGGCACGCAGGACGACAGCTGCACGCGAATGTCCATCACGGTTTCCGCCGAGGCGTCCAGAAAGCACCGGATGCCTGTCAGGCCGCAGACATTGGCAATCTCGTGCGGGTCGCAGATTGCGGTGGTGATGCCGCGCGGGCCCACGCAGCTGTCGAACTCATATGGGGTGACCAGCGACGAGTCGATGTGCAGATGCAGGTCGATGAAGCCGGGCACCGGAATCTGCCCCGCGCAGTCGATCACCTGCCACACCTCATAGCTGCCGAACACACCCGCAATTGTATCGCCGCAGATCGCCACATCTGTTTCCACCGGATCGCCGGTGATCAGGCCGAACACCCGCCCGCCCTTCAGCACGATATCTGCGGGGGCAATGCCCCGTCCCTGATCGATCAGGTCGGACAGGTTCGGTCTTTGCATGGCGGACCCCTTTCAGGGCAATCAAGCGCAGCCCTGCCGTCCCGTCCAATGCCACTTGGCCCTTGCGCCTGCGGCACGGGGGGCTATCACCCGGTCATCCCCATCGGAGTGCGGCCATGCGCCCCCTGCGCGGCATATCCTTCAAGATCGCCTCGGTTCTGGTCTTCATCGTGATGGCCGCGCTGATCAAGGCAACCTCGGGCCATGTGCCGCCGGGGCAAGCGGTGTTCTTCCGCTCGCTGTTCGCGATTCCGGTGATCGTGGCCTGGCTGGCCTGGCGCAACGAGCTTGGCGCAGGGCTGCGCACGGCGCAGCCGATGGGGCATGTCTGGCGCGGGTTTGTGGGCACCTGCGCCATGGGCCTTGGGTTTGCCGGGCTGGGCTTTCTGCCGCTGCCCGAGGTGACGGCGATCGGCTATGCGGCACCGCTGCTGACCGTGGTCTTCGCCGCAATGTTCCTGGGCGAGAATGTGCGCCTTTTCCGGATGAGCGCGGTCGCGCTGGGGCTGGCGGGGGTGCTGATCGTGCTGTCACCGCGCCTGACCACGCTGACCGACGGGCAGGTCCAGACCGCCGAGGCGCTGGGGGCCACGCTGGTGCTGGGCGGGGCGGTGTTCGCGGCATTGGCGCAGGTTTTCGTGCGCCGTCTGGTGATGACCGAAACGACATCGGCCATCGTCTTCTGGTTTTCGGCCACAGCCACGATCCTGTCGCTGGTGACGCTGCCTTTCGGCTGGGTCGTGCCCGGACCGGCCGAGGCATTGATGCTGGTGGCGGCGGGGCTTCTGGGCGGGGTCGGCCAGATTCTGCTGACCACCAGCTACCGCGAGGCCGATGCCTCGGTCGTGGCCCCGTTCGAATATGTCTCGATGCTGTTTGCGCTGGCCTTCGGATATTTCCTGTTTGACGAGGTGCCGACGCTGACGATGCTGACGGGCGCGCTGCTGATCGTGACGGCGGGCATCCTGATCATCTGGCGCGAGCGGCAACTGGGCCTGGAACGCGCCCGCCAGCGCAAGGCGATGACGCCGCAGGGTTAAGCATGTTCGCGCGGGCTGTCCAACGTATTGCGGCTGTGATTCAGTTTTGTCGTGGTTTGGCGGAGGCACGACATGGCTGGAATATCCCCTGTAACGGCGACGCAAGAGCAGACGACGGCGTTGAAGGTTCTGGCGCG
>JADCEN010000006.1 GCA_020250175.1 Rhodobacter sp. | reverse complement strand
CGGATGGCACAGTGCCAAAGCCCTTACCGTCCCTGACAACATCAGCCTCCTGCGCCTGCCGCCCTACAGCCCGGAGTTGAACCCCGTCGAAAACGTCTGGGCTTACCTCCGCGCCAACAAGCTCGCCATCACAGTCTTCAAAACCTACGAAGAAATCGTCGACGCCTGTTGCAACGCGTGGAACTTCCTCGCCAACGACCCAAAGGCCATCGCATCCATCACCTCACGCGAATGGGCAAAGGTCAGTTAAAAGGGCCACTGGTATCAGGCCACCGCTTCTGGCCATTGGTCCCTATCTCAACCCCGCAGTCCCTGAGAAACTCCACCGCAGTCGCCATCGCGAAACTCCCGCGCCAGTTCCGTCAAAAGCGGAGTCGCAGGTCAGCCGAAAACCGGGAAGGTGCCGCCCAGAAAACGCTTACGGCCAGGTCCGGCGTCAGCGCCGCCACCCTGCGGGCCGTATACATCAGCCACCCCCAACCGAACCCGTGACCCAGCCGTAAGCAGTCTGCGGCACGCAAAAATCCCTAGTCCAGCGGGATCCAGTAGATCACGTTCACGCGCCCGCCCACAGTTCCGCAGTGGCCGGGAAGCCCCAGTTCGTCTGGGGTGATGGGCAGCGGATAGGCAAGGGACGGCAGCTTGGCGGTATTGAAGCCACCTGCCCCGTCGGGCACCTGAAACACAATCTCGGTCATCTGCTCGACAAAGCCGGTCTTGCCGGTTTCGCTCATCGAGGACAGCCGCAGGCAAACCTCCGAGGGAATATCCTCGAGATAGACCAGCATATGCGGCACTGTTCCGTCCCGCCTTACGGCAAGAATGTTCATGGCCCCCTGCCAGCCATGACGGATCGGTGAGGGCCATCCAAGACGGTTTGGCGGGGCGCTCGGATTGACATATGATGTTGCGACTGCGTCCGCCTTGACCAGCACGTTATCCACCACCGCCGCAAGCACCATGGGATCACCCGTGCTGGCCACGGCTGGCAAGTTCAGCTTCTGGTCAACAAGCATCCGCGTTTCGGCGACGATTGAGCCCAGCATGCGCATCTGGCTGGCAGAGCGTTCCGACAGCGTCGACTGCTGGTAGACCGACAGGCCACCCACGATCAGCCCCAGCGCCACCGAGATGAAAAGCACGGACTCTATCAGAGTCACGGCGCGCAACCGCCGCGCTGCCAGGTTCCGGTCGTGTCTTGCCCCAGTCACCATCTGCCCCTTTGACCCGCGCGTGCCAAATAACCGCGTTCGAACCATAAATCACGGCAAAGTTGTTATCCATCCGTCCTTTAGGATATGCCGAAGGTTGAATGGCAGCGTCAGCGGGGCGGCAGGGCGGGCGTCGTGTCACGCCCCGTGGCGGGTGCCCCACAGGTCATAGGCACCGGCCTCGTCCACCCGGACGGTCACAAGATCGCCGGGGGCCAGCCCCTCGAAGCCTTCGTCGATGAAAAGGTTGCCATCAATTTCCGGCGCATCGGCCTTGGTGCGGCAGGTGGCGCCTTCGCCATCGACCTCGTCCACGATCACCTCGATCACCGATCCGACCCTGGCCTCCAGCCTGGCTGCGGAAATGGACTGGGCCTTTTCCATGAAACGGTCCCGTCGCTCCTGCTTGACCTCTGCCGGAACATGGCCAGGCAGCGCGTTGGAGCGGGCACCGGCGACGTTTTCATACTGAAAGCATCCGACCCGGTCGAGTTGTGCCGCGTCCATCCAGTCCAGCAGGGTCTGGAATTCCTCTTCCGTCTCGCCGGGATAGCCGACGATGAAGGTGGATCGCAGCGTGATGTCGGGGCAGGTGGCGCGCCAGGCTGCAATCTCGTCCAGCGTCCGGGCGGCGGCGGCGGGGCGGGCCATGCGGCGCAGCGTTTCGGGATGGGCGTGCTGGAACGGAATGTCGAGATAGGGCAGGACCAGCCCTTCGGCCATCAGCGGCACCAGATCGCGCACATGCGGGTAAGGATAGACGTAATGCAGCCGCACCCAGGCCCCCAGCCCGCCCAGCTCGCGCGCCAGATGGGTGATATGGGCGCGCACCTGGCGGTCCTGCCAGGGCGACAGATCATGCTTGCGGTCCACACCGTAGGCCGAGGTATCCTGGCTGATCACCAGCAGTTCTTTCACCCCAGCGTCCACCAGCCTTTCAGCCTCGCGCAGCACGGCATGGGCGGGGCGGCTTTGCAGGCGACCGCGCATGTCGGGGATGATGCAGAACCTGCATTTATGGTTACAGCCTTCGGAGATCTTCAGATAGCTGTAATGGCGCGGGGTCAGCGTGACGGCAGAGGCGGGCAGCAGGTCGATGAAGGGATCGGGCGCAGGCGGCACGGCGGCATGGACGGCGTCCAGCACCTGTTCGTATTGGTGCGGGCCGGTGACGGCCAACACGCGGGGATGTGCGCCGGTGATATAGTCCGGCTCTGCGCCAAGGCAGCCGGTCACGATGACCCGGCCATTCTCGCGCAGCGCCTCGGCGATGGCATCCAGGCTTTCGGCCCTGGCGCTGTCCAGAAAGCCGCAGGTGTTCACGATCACCGCATCGGCCCCCTGGTAATCGGGGCTGATGGCATAGCCTTCGGCGCGCAGGCGGGTCAGGATGCGCTCGCTGTCCACCAGCGCCTTGGGGCAGCCCAGGCTGACCATGCCGATGGTGGGCTGGCCCGCCCGCCGGTCACCGGGGACGCCCGCGCGGGCGTCGCGCGGGACGCGCGCGGTGACGGTGTCGGGGCGAAGGCCGGGCGGGTTCTGCGACATGGCACGCGGTATAGCGGAAAGGCGCGCCGGGGGGAAGGCGGGCACGCACCCCGCCGGGCGGCATGGCGGGTTGAGGGAAATCAAGGGACTGCGGCGGGCGGGGTAAGGATGGATCAGCGAACCGGGGCAAGGCGCAGGCTTGCACGCACCCTGCCCCTCAGCCTGGGGTCAATGCGTTCTTGCACCCTGCCCGTCGCGGACGAATTCCCCGGGGGACCCGCCTGATGGTCATTATGCGGTTCCTGTGATGAGGGCTTTGAGGCAGTCGTGATCCTGGGCGGCGGCTCTCCGGCGGGCCTTGAGGCTGTGTTTTCCGCCTGCGTTCCGGATCAGGTTCATGGCCACGATCCTTGCTGCCGAGGTGCTTGCTTCGTCTGTCCATCACAACATCCTATGCCCTGCGCGCCGTGGGTGTTGCACTTGAAACTTGAGCCTGAACTGCGCTATTCACCCAGTTTCACAACTTCTGATGCAACGACATCGCCATCCAATATCATGAATGTACCAGCAGATTCGACTTTTGGGCTTTCCATGGCATAGATGTCGATGAACAACGCATTTCGTTCCATGTTCAACCTCTTGACGTTATCCTTCTCAATGGCAAAGTATGCTTCGTTTACATCCGGCGAAAGGGTCAAGCCGATCTCCGACGCGCTTGCCAGCATCGTTTGGGTTGTCATAATATCCACTCTGTTAGCCGCGAACACACCCGTGCAGCCATGCGCCAGACCATGTACAAAAAAATTGGCATTGAAACCGGCGTCCCGATCATCTTCGGGGATACTAATGATAACGCGGTCACCCCGTCTTAACTTAGACATATCCATCACTGTCAAATCGTTACTCGAACTCGACAGGCGATACTTGCCCCCAACCGTGTACTTGCCCGCCAGCGGCACCGGATACATGGTGATGCCCTCCAGCGGGCCGCATTCCACAAAGAAGGTGTGCGGCGGCACCGGTTTGGAAAAATCGACCGTCGCCGCTGAAACCTCCGGCTCCGCCTCGGCGCATCCCGCCAGAAAAAGACTGCACAGCAACAGCTTTATCGAAGATCGCATGACGGACTCCTTCCAGTCACGCCCGCCGCGCCAGCGAGGCGGACCTGTGACGGTGCAATTCGGGTCGCCTGATCGTGGCCCAGCGCACGACTCACGCAGCCTTCACAGGATCGTGTCCTGCCATGGTTAACCGGTCAAGCCCACGAAAACGGCCTCACAGCCGTGCGCTCGGGTTGACGGCAAGGGTGGCGGGGGCGGGAACAACCTGCTGTTCCTGTGGTGTTGTCTGCCCTTTTATCACGGCATTCCCGGCTCGCGCCGGTTGCAAGTGTTGCGCAACCGGATCGATCCGGCGCTGGTTTCCGCGATGATCCGGTCTTGGGCGGCCACCTTTCGGCCCGGCGCGCCGGGCCGAAAGGTGGCCATCGAAGGCAAAATCTTGCGCGGCAGTCACGATCACGGCAACGGGCGCGCCGCGCTGCACCCGGTCTCGGCCTTCGCCACGCGCGGAAGCTGGTGCTGGACCGGGAGGCGGTCACGGACGGGGCCTGCGCGCAGACCACGATCCCGCTCCTGCGGGAGAGGCTGTCGCGCAGGGGCCAGATCAAGGGCGCGCTCGTCCTGATCGATGCCATCGCCTGCAACGCCGACACCGCGCAGGCGATCCGCAACGCGGGGGCGGACTGTCTCCTGACGGGCAAGGCCCATCAGCCCGGCCTGATCGGCGAGATCGAGGCCGTCTTCGCCGATCCGAAGGCCGAGGTCGCCACCATCGACACCGACACGGGGCATGGCCGGGTCGGTGTTCCGTTGCGGTGACCCTGCCGTCTGCCGCCGCGCGCGGCGGTCCGGCGCCTTGTCCGAAGGTTGCGCCCCTGCCGGACATCCGCCCGCGTCAACTGCAGGGCGCGCTGTTCAAGGCAAGGGTGCCGCCGCTGCGCGTCTGCTGCGGGCCACGACCCGCTCGCGCAGGATGATCCACAGGCCGGATCAGACGATCACGGCAATCCCGGCCCATGTGATTGCGGGGCCGGGGCCGCTGGCGGGGCACCGGACATCCGCCTTCCGGGCATGTCTTGACCTTGAATCAAAAGAAGACTATCACAAGGCGTAAACAGTATTATACCGCATGGGTGACATGTGGTAAAGGTCTGTTCCTGTGGTGGTCGCAGGGAATGTTGCGTGTAAAGGTGAAAAGTGAAGGGTATTCCGAAAGTGCCTCAACCGGTGAAGCGGCGGCGTGGGGTAACCCTTATCGAGGCTGTGCTTTATATTTCAGTGGCACTGGCGCTGATTGTCGGGGGGCTGGTTTTCTATCAGCAGGCCGCGTTTCAATCCCGGATGAATAGTGTTGTCCGCACATATTCAGCATTGATTGCGGAAGCGCGCACCGTGACGGGCGAAGGCTTCTCTATAGAAGGTGATGCGGGTAGCAACTTCGAGGACCTCCTTTATGCCAGAGGTGCCCTTCCGGCAGAGCTTTGGGACGCAACGAAACCCCCGGGGGAACGCCTTCGGCTTCCGTTCCCGAACATGTCTGCTACCCTTGGCGTTCTCCTTGCGGCAGACGGAACAAGTACCATTGCTCTGTTTCAACAGAACATGCCCGTCAATCTTTGCTCCCGTCTGTTTGTCGTTTCGCGTCGGGATACCAGATACGCCAATGGGGCTTTTGGTGCAGCATCTTTCTCGGACGAAGTTTTTGGTGGTCCATCAGTTCCCCATTTCTTTGACTCTTCTCCCTCGATTACCCCGGCACAGGCCGGAACCTATTGCCGCAGCGCAGACGCCAACGGGAACGGTCTTGTAACTACTCAGATCATTTTCAGAACTTCCGACTGACAATACTGTAGCCGGAACCGTCCCGACTTGGGGGCTGGATGTGTGAAGGCTTGCAAGCCCCTGCCTTCGAAAAAAGGGGGCTGGGCCTGAGTGGAACAAGGTCCGCTTCTGTGCCAGGACCCTGTCAGGCATTGCGGACAGTTGCCCCGCCTTTTCGCGGACGCTTCGGCGCGGTATGATTGACGTTTGCCATTGCCCGGCACCGAAGCGGAACCACCATGCCCGACTGGACTCACCTTCCCGGCCTTGCCCCGTATGACGAAACGCTCGCCGCGATGGAGGCCCGCGTCGCCGCCATTGCCGCGGGCACGCAGCCCGAGGCGGTCTGGCTGCTGGAACACCCGGCCCTTTACACCGCCGGCACCTCGGCCCGGCCCGAAGACCTGAGGGACCCGCACCGCTTCGCGGTGCATCGGGCGGGGCGCGGGGGGCAGTATACCTATCACGGTCCCGGCCAGCGCGTGGTCTATACCATGCTGGACCTGAACACCCGCGGGCGCGATGTGCGCCGCTTTGTCTGCGCGCTGGAAGATTGGGTGATCGCCACGCTGGCCGAATTCGGCGTGCGGGGCGAACGCCGCGCGGGGCGCGTGGGCGTCTGGGTGGTGCGCCCGGACCGACCGCGCCATGCCGACGGCAGCCCGGCGGAAGACAAGATTGCGGCCATCGGGGTGAAGCTGCGCCGCTGGGTCAGCTTTCACGGCCTTTCGATCAATGTGGAGCCGGACCTTGACCATTTCACCGGCATCGTCCCCTGCGGCATCCGCGACCATGGCGTGACCAGCCTTGTCGATCTGGGCCTGCCTGTCAGCATGGCCGATCTGGATGCGGCGCTGGCACGGACCTTTCCGCGCCATTTCCCCTGATGCCCCCTGCGGCAACACCGCCGCTTGCCGAAGCGGCCTTCCTTTGCGACGGTAATGATACGGTCCATCATCGTCAGAGGTTCCATGATCTTCCGCGCCCCCTTTCCCGCGCTTGCGGCGCTGCTGTCAGCCTGCGCGCCCGCCCTTGCCCAGGACGCCGCAAAGGGCGAAGCCGAATTCAAGAAGTGCAAGGCCTGCCATGCGATCATCGCCCCCAACGGCACGGCGATCCAGCAAGGCGGCAAGACCGGACCCAACCTGTACGGGATCGTGGGCCGCACGGTGGCATCCGCCGATTTCGCCTATGGCGACAGCCTGAAATCCGTAGGGGCGGCCGGCAGGACATGGGACGAGGCCGCACTGGCCGCCTATGTCGCCAACCCGACCGCATGGCTGAAGGACGCAACCGGCGATGCAGGGGCGAAGTCAAAGATGTCCTTCAAGCTTGCCAGGGGCGGCGCAGACATGGCGGCCTATCTTGCCTCGGTCGCGCCTGCGTCCGAATGACGCCGGTCAAGACCGCACGATTGCAGCAATTTTCTCGCGTCCCGCCAAAGTCAGAGATTGCCCAGGCGCACCCGCGTCTCTAAAAGCAGAGCAGAATTGACGGGGGCCCGACCCTCCGTTGCCCTATAAACCCAACGGAGGCAAGAATGGCAGACGCAGCCATCCACGGCCAGACAGACGACAGGCGCGGCTTCTTCACGCGCTGGTTCATGTCAACCAACCACAAGGACATCGGCATCCTGTATCTGTTCGCAGGCGGCTTTCTTGGCCTGCTTTCGGTGACCTTCACCGTCTACATGCGCATGGAGCTGATGCACCCCGGCGTGCAGTACATGTGCCTTGAAGGTGCGCGGCTGACGGCAGCGGCGACGGTGGCCGAATGCACGCCCAACGGCCATCTGTGGAACGTGCTGATCACCGGCCATGGCGTGCTGATGATGTTCTTTGTCGTGATCCCGGCCATGTTCGGCGGCTTCGGCAACTACTTCATGCCGCTGCAGATCGGCGCGCCGGACATGGCCTTTCCGCGCATGAACAACCTGTCGTTCTGGCTCTTCATCGCCGGTGCGTCGCTGGCCGTCGCCTCGGTCTTTGCGCCGGGCGGGGAAGGGTTGCAGGGCGCCGGTGTGGGATGGGTGCTCTATCCGCCGCTGTCCACGCTGGAAACGGGCTATTCGATGGACCTTGCGATCTTCGCCATCCATCTTTCCGGCGCGTCTTCGATCCTGGGGGCGATCAACATCATCACCACCTTCCTGAACATGCGCGCACCCGGCATGACATTGCACAAGGTGCCGCTGTTCGCCTGGTCAATCTTCGTCACCGCCTGGCTGATCCTGCTGGCACTGCCGGTGTTGGCAGGTGCCATCACCATGCTGCTGACCGACCGGAACTTCGGCACGACCTTTTTCGATCCCTCGGGCGGCGGTGACCCGGTTCTGTATCAGCACATCCTGTGGTTCTTCGGCCATCCGGAAGTGTATATCGTGATCCTGCCGGGCTTTGGCATCATCAGCCATGTTGTTGCCACCTTCTCGCGCAAGCCGGTGTTCGGCTATCTGCCGATGGTCTATGCGATGGTGGCCATCGGCGCGCTGGGCTTCGTGGTCTGGGCGCACCACATGTACACGGTCGGCATGTCGCTGACCCAGCAAAGCTACTTCATGCTGGCCACGATGGTGATCGCGGTGCCGACGGGCATCAAGATCTTCTCCTGGATTGCCACCATGTGGGGCGGCTCGATCGAGTTCAAGACGCCGATGCTGTTTGCCATCGGCTTCATCTTCCTGTTCACCGTCGGCGGTGTGACCGGCATCGTGCTCAGCCAGGCGGCGGTGGACCGCGCCTATCACGATACTTACTACGTCGTGGCGCATTTCCACTATGTGATGAGCCTTGGTGCCGTCTTTGCCATCTTTGCGGGCGTCTATTACTGGATCGGCAAGATGTCAGGCCGGCAATACCCGGAATGGGCGGGTAAGCTGCACTTCTGGACGATGTTCATCGGTTCGAACCTGACGTTCTTCCCCCAGCACTTCCTGGGCCGTCAGGGAATGCCGCGCCGCTATATCGACTACCCCGAGGCCTTTGCCTATTGGAACTGGTTCTCGTCGATGGGTGCCTTCCTGTCCTTTGCGTCCTTCGTGTTCTTTATCGGGATCGTGTTCTACACCCTGCGCTTTGGCGCGCGGGTGACCGAGAACAACTACTGGAACGAATACGCCGACACTCTGGAATGGACGCTGCCCTCGCCCCCGCCGGAACACACCTTCGAGCAATTGCCGAAGCAGTCCGACTGGGACAAGGGCCACGCCCACTGACTGCGTCAGAAATCATAACGGCCCTGGGGAAACCCGGGGCCGACCTACCTCAAGACCATGATGCACCCACCGCTGACCTTTGTGATCTGCGCTACCCCCCGCACCGGCAGCACACTGCTATGTGCGCTTCTTGCGGCAACTGGTGTTGCAGGTCGACCTGAAAGCTTTTATCGGGCAGAAGATCGTGCCGAATGGGCGGAAGAATGGGGCGTGACCTGCGACTCTTGCGGATCGCCTGATCCCGCCAGTTATCTTCATGCGGCAATCCGAGCCGGGCAATCCGAAAATGGCGTGTGCGGAATTCGCATTCAGGCAGCAACCCTTCCCGATTTCATGGATGAACTTCGCAGCCTTTTCCCCGACACCGGCGATGATGGCGCTTTATTCGCCAAAGCCTTCGGACCCTGCCATTTCATCTGGTGCCGCCGTGGCGACGATGTGGCGCAAAGCATATCACGATTGAAGGCTGAGGTCAGTCAGATATGGCATCTCGACGGAACCGAACCGAAAATCCCCCAAGGTCGTGCTAGTTACGATGCCGCGCGCATCGATGCGTTTCGTGCCGAGATCGCGCAGGGTAATGCGCGTTGGGTGCAATGGTTTGCGGCCAATGCGATTGCGCCTGTCATTCTTGATTATGAAACGTTCGCCAAGGACCCCCAGCATCACGTGCATGCCTTGCTTGCCGCTGCTGGGCTTGCCCTTGATACGAACACCGCCTTGACCGTCGCCAACCGTCGCATGGCCAACGCGGAAAGCGCCATCTGGGCGGAAAGATACCGGGCAGAGCGTGGTCTTGCGCCGTTCCAGGGCTGAAATACCGCCATGCCCTACGAATGGCTCAACGACATGCAGGGGGTTCCAGATCATTCCGGGGCCCCTTTGCCGGAGGCGGACCGGCCGCTGGCGCATCTGCGGCTTTGGCCATTCCGGTCCTTGCCCAGGCGCGGTTTCGTGTGGTTCATCGGCACCACGGCGGCCCTGCTTGCCGTTCCGCTGATCCCCCTGCTCGGCTCGCCCGTGCTTTGGGGCGTCCTGCCCTTTCTGTTGCTGGCGATCTGGTCGATCTGGACCGCGCTGGCGCGCAGCTACCGCGACGGCGAGATCCTGGAAGACCTGATCCTGTGGCCTGACCGGATCACACTGACTCGCCACGGGCCGGGCCAGCGCCGGCAATCCTGGGAGGCGAACCCGCATTGGGTGACGGTGTCGCTGCACGAAAAGGGCGGCCCCGTGCCGCAATACCTGACACTGCGCGGCGCAGGGCGCGAGGTGGAACTGGGTGCATTCCTGTCGGAAGACGAACGGCTTGCCCTGCGGCACGAGGTACGCCAGAGGCTTGCCGACCTGCGCTGACCGGACCGCCAAAGGCGTGACATCGGCACCCGAACCTGTCACCTTTGCCCCGCACTACAGGGGGGATGAACCATGCAGCTTCGCTACGTCATTCTGTATGTCCCGGATGTTGGGACCACGATGGACTTCTACGCCCATGCCTTCGGGCTTGAGCGGCGTTTTCTGCATGACAGCGGCGATTACGGCGAAATGGCCACGGGCGACACCCGGCTGGCCTTTTCCAGCATCGCGCTGATGCAAAGCCTTGGCAAACAGGTGGCCACCGCCGCGCCGGAGCGGCCCAGTTTCGACCTGGCCTTTGCCACAAAGGATGTGCCCGACGCCCTTGAACGCGCCCTGTCTGCCGGGGCCGCCCTGGTTCAGGGGGCAACGGACATGCCCTGGGGACAGACGATCAGCTATGTCCGCGCGCCCGAAGGGACGCTTGTTGAAATCTGCACGCCCATGGACTGATACCGCCCTTCAGGGTTGGGGGACGTCCCGGTCGATCTGTCGGCGGTCGGGCCGGTGCGCCACCAAAGACAGCGGGCCGCACGGTACCGTCCCGGCACTTCCCGGTGATCTGCGACGCCTCAGGACAGCCGCTCCTTCACCCGCGGCCCTACCGCGCCGAAATCCATCTGCCCGGTGTATTTGCCCTTCAGAACGGCCATCACCTTGCCCATGTCGCGAATGCCGGTGGCCCCCGCCTCGGCAACGGCATCGGTGATCGCCGCGTCCACTTCCGCTGCCGAAAGCTGGCGCGGCAGGAATTCCTCGATCACCCGGATTTCTTCCAGTTCCTTTTCGGCCAGTTCCAGCCGCCCGCCCTCTTCATAGGCGCGGGCACTTTCCTGGCGCTGCTTCACCATCTTGCCCAGAATGCCCAGAATATCGGCATCCGACACCCCCGCATCCTGCCCGTCGCCGCGCACGGCGATGTCCCGGTCCTTGATGGCGGCATTGATCAGGCGCAGCGTCGAAAGGCGCGCCGCCTCTTTCGCCCGCATCGCATCCTTCAGGGCGGCCTGCAGCCGCTCACGCATGGTCATCGCTTACCTTCCCCCTGTCCGGACCGGCACAATACATCCCCTGGCCCGTCAAGACAACACATGTGGGTCGCACAAGATATTGTTCTGAAAAGAAAAGACATTTTCCGCATGGCCTTGACCCTGCCCGCCCCAAACCGTAGGGTCCGCCCGCTTATGCCAGGGAGTCGCGCCATGTCCGCCTCGAGCCAGACGTCCGGTCCGCGCCCCACCGCCTGCCTTGCCCTGGCAGACGGCACCCTGTTTTTCGGACAGGGTTTTGGCGCAATCGGCGAAACGGTGGCAGAGCTGGTCTTCAACACCGCGATGACCGGCTATCAGGAAATCATGACCGATCCGTCCTATGCCGGGCAGGTGGTGACCTTCACCTTTCCCCATATCGGCAACGTCGGCGTCACCGCCGAGGATGACGAGGCCGCGGGTCCGGTTGCCGCCGGCCTGATCGTGAAATGGGACCCGACCGAGCCGTCGAACTGGCGCGCCACCGGCAATCTGGTGCAGTGGCTGACCGCCAGGGGCCGCATCGGCATGGGCGGCGTCGACACCCGCCGCCTGACCCGCGCCATCCGCCAGCAGGGGGCACCCCATGTGGCCCTGGCCCATGATCCCGAGGGCAACTTCGACATTGCCGCCCTGGTGGCCAGGGCCCGCGCATGGCGCGGTCTGGTCGGACTTGACCTGGCCCGTGACGTCACCTGTGCGCAAAGCTATCGCTGGGATGAAATGCGCTGGGCCTGGCCGCAGGGCTACCAGCCGCGTCAGGGCGCGGGGCTGCGCGTGGTTGCCGTGGATTACGGTGCCAAACGCAACATCCTGCGTTGCCTTGCCTCATCAGGCTGCGAGGTGACCGTTCTTCCCGCCAGTGCCACTGCCGAAGATGTGCTGGCGCTGCAACCGGAAGGCGTTTTTTTGTCCAACGGCCCCGGCGATCCTGCGGCGACCGGCCAATATGCGGTCCCGATGATTCGCGGCGTGCTGGAGGCGGACCTGCCGCTGTTCGGCATCTGCCTTGGGCACCAGATGCTGGCGCTGGCGCTGGGGGCGCGCACCGTCAAGATGAACCATGGCCACCACGGCGCGAACCACCCGGTGAAGGATATTGACACCGGGAAGGTCGAAATCACCTCGATGAATCACGGCTTCACCGTCGACAGCCAGACCCTGCCGCCGGGCGTGCTGGAAACCCACATCAGCCTGTTCGACGGCTCGAACTGCGGCATCCGGATAGACGGCAGGCCGGTGTTCTCGGTACAGTACCACCCCGAGGCCAGCCCCGGCCCGCAGGACAGCTACTATCTGTTCAACCGCTTCGCCGGGTCCATGCGCCAGCGCCGGGTGGCCTGACCGGCCAGACAGCAGCGGCAACCCTGTCGCACCGCCCGGCCCCGGCACGTCAGAAATAGTTATTCACAGATTAACTCATTATTAACCCTCTGTTAACCGCGATATTTCAACCTTTCGGCGAAGTTGAAGGGTTTCGCCGAATGTCCGTCCTGCCACTGCGCAAGCTGTCCCCCTTGCCGGAACGCCGCCTTCGGGTGGTGGACCGCCCGCCTTTGCCCGCGTACCGCAAACAGGCACGGGATCTGGCGCAACAGCTGCTGGCCGACGGCGTGATTGATGGCCATGCCGTCGCAACCATCGTCACCCATCCGGCAGCCGGGGACGAAAGGCTGCCCCAGACCCTGCTTTCGCTGGGTCTTGCCAGCAATCCCGCCCTGACGCAGTCTTTGGCCCGCCACGCCGGGCTTGGTTTGATCGATCCGGTGCAATTGCCCCCCGACCCCGCCTTGGTCGACCGTCTTGGGGCGGAAGCCTGCCTTCGGCTTGGCATCCTTCCCTGGGGCAGGCGCCGTGGCATCACCTGCGTGCTGGTCGCCAGTCCCGGCCAGATCGAACGTCGCATCGATCTGGTCCGGGCAGTCTTCGGCCGCGTGCGCTTCGCACTGGCCCCGGCCGACCGGATCGAGGCCGCCCTCGTCCGCTGCCGGGGCGATGAACTCTGCCGGAAGGCCGAAACGCTCAGTCCCGCCGACGAAAGCTGCCGGGGCATGGCCCGACCGGGCCGAAGCCTGCTTTTTCTTGGCGCGGCCGTGACCGGTCTTGGCACAATTGCCCCCGGTGCCCTGCTGATCCTCCTCACCTTCGCCGCCCTGCTGGCAATGGTCTTGACCACCGCCCTTTCGGCGGCAGCCCTTCTTGCCGCACTGCGCCGGCCTGCCGCCCCGGTGCCACCTGCCGCCCCGGCCCCCTTGCCCCAGGTCTCTGTCCTTGTGGCGCTTTACCGCGAGTCCAATATCGCCGCGCGGCTGGTGCAGCGCCTTGGCCGGATCGACTATCCGCGCGACCGGCTGGAGATTATCCTTGTGCTGGAGGAGGATGATCACCAGACCCGGGCGGCCCTGCTGCAAACGCGGCTTCCGCCCTGGATGCGCCTGCTGACCGTGCCGGGCGGCACGCTGAAGACCAAACCCCGCGCCCTGAACTATGCCCTGCCGTTCTGCCGGGGCAGCATCATCGGCGTCTATGATGCCGAAGATGCCCCCGACCCTGACCAGATCAGGGCCGTCGTCCGGCGGTTCGCCGACTGTGGCCCCGAGGTGGCCTGCCTGCAAGGCGTGCTCGATTTCTACAATCCGGCCCGCAACTGGCTGTCACTCGCCTTTACGGTGGAATATGCCGTCTGGTTCCGCGTGGTCCTGCCCGGCCTCAGCCGCTTGGGCCTGCCGGTGCCGCTGGGCGGCACCACCCTGTTCTTCCGCCGCAGCGCGCTGGAGGCTGTCGGCGGCTGGGATGCCCACAACGTGACCGAAGATGCCGATCTTGGCATCCGGCTTGTCCGCCACGGCTACCGGACGGACATCATCACCTCGGTCACGCGGGAAGAGGCGAATTGCCGCCCCTGGCTCTGGGTCCGCCAGCGGTCGCGCTGGATCAAGGGCTACATGATGACATGGCGCGTCCATATGCGCCGCCCGCACCTGCTGTGGCGCGCTTTGGGCCTGAAGGGGTTCATCGCCTTCAACATCCTGTTTCTGGGAAGCATCGCGCAGGCCGCCTTGTTTCCCGCGCTGCTGCTGCTTTGGGCCGTCTCGCTGGGGTTTCCCCATCCGCTGCTGCATCTGCTGCCGCCGGGCGGCGCCCTGGTGCTGTTTGGGCTGGGTCTGCTGAGCGAGTCAGTCCGCCTTGCCCTTGCGGTGACAGGCCTGCGCGCGCGGGGGCGGAAGCTGCCCCTTGCCTGGGTGGTCCTGCCGCACCTGGTACAGCCGCTGGCCTGCCTTGCGGCCGGCAAGGCCCTGTACGAGATGATCCGCCGGCCCTTCTACTGGGACAAGACGCAGCACGGCCTTTGCAGTGATCCCGCTACCTGAACTTCAACTCGCCCGCATCCACACGCAGCCGCGTCTCGAAGGCTTTCGAGATATGGGTCTTCAGGGCCGCATAGGCCGCATCGCCGTCATGCGCCTCGATCGCCGCCACCAGCGCGGCATGTTCGGCCAGCGCCACCCCGTCGCGCCCTTCGGCGGCGAAAGACGTGGTCGCCATCAGCGCCATTGACCGGTGCACCAGATCCAGCTGCTGGATCAGGAACCGGTTGTGCGACGCCAGATGGACCTGGCGGTGAAACCGCTTGTTCGCCCGGCTCAGCGCGCGCGGATCGCCACCCAGCAGCTTAAGGTCATCCGTGACCATGCCGCGCAGAACCCGGATCTCCTCGTCCGAGGCATGGCGTGCCGCCAGCCGTGCCGCCAGCCCCTCCAACTCGGTGCGCACCACGTAAAGCTCGGACAGCTGGTTATGATCGAGCGAGGCTACGATCAGGCTGCGCCCGTCGCGCGTCAGCATCGACTGCGTCTCCAGCCGCTGCAGCGCCTCGCGCACGGGCGTGCGCGACACCCCCAGACGCTCGGCCAGTTCGGATTCCACAAGCCGGTCCCCCGGCCCGTAGACCCCGGCATCGATCGCCTCAAGGATCAGCGTATAGGCATCCTTCATCGGTGGCCTGAGGTCGGGCATCGGGCGTTCCTGTGTCGTGGGCCCCGACCCGGTCCTGCGGACCGGGCGGGATCAAACGGATCGGCGTCACATTGAACACCGCGCCGGCGGCGGATAGTGTGGCGCATATGGTTGCACATCATTTTCACCATGTGAATGCCTGGGTCTTCGATCTGGACAACACGCTTTATCCGCCCTCGGCCCGTCTCTTCGACCAGATCGAAGTGCGCATGACCGCCTGGGTGATGCAGACCCTCGGCCTGGACCGCCCCGAAGCCGACCGTCTGCGCCAACATTACTGGGCCACCTATGGCACGACGCTGGCCGGGCTGATGCAGGAACACGGGGTTGATCCCGGCCCCTACCTGACCGATGTGCACGACATCTCGCTTGCGCATCTGGAAGCGGACCCGCTTCTGGCGCGGCGCATCGCGGCACTGCCGGGGCGGCGCATCGTCTATACCAATGGCTGCGCCCCCTATGCCGAACGTGTGCTGGCAGCGCGCGGGCTGGCCAACCTCTTCGATGCCGTCTACGGGGTGGAACATGCAGGCTTCCTGCCAAAGCCCGAGCGGGCCGCCTTCGAGGCCGTCTTCACCGCCGATGGCCTGACACCTGCCCGCGCCGCGATGTTCGAGGATGATGCGCGCAACCTGGCGGCCCCGCACGAGATGGGCATGCGCACCATCCACATCGCCCCCGATCCGCTGCCCGCCCCGCATATCCACCACCACCACGCCGACCTGACCGAATTCCTGGCCTTCCTTGTGCCCTGATGACACCGGCCTGCGGCACCCCGCCGTGCTGTGCCTGCGCGCCGCCACTTTTCCCCGCGCGAAAGCAGCCGGAGAGTTCTCGTGCCAATACCCCCCCGACCTTTCGCGCAGCCGGTACTGTGGTGGCGGCGCCAATCGGGGGTCTTGTTGCCCTTGCGCCCGGCACGCCGGCGGGGTTCGTGCTGCCGATCACCATGCCCCGGGGGCTGACCCCGGGCGAATTGCCGCTTGGACCTTTCCTTGGCCCTGCCCTATCTCTGGTTCGGGCAAGAACAGAGGCGACATGACCCGGATCACCACCGATATCCTGATTTCCGGCGGCGGCGTTGCCGGGCTGACAGCCGCCGCCGCCTTCGGGTCTGCAGGCTTTTCGGTGCTGTGCGTCGATCCGGACGCGCCGATCACCGATGCCGGAACCGTGGGTGCGGACCTGCGCACCACCGCCGTGCTGCAACCCTCGGTTCCGGTGCTGCAGCAAGCGGGCCTGTGGGCGCGCCTGCACCCCTTTGCCACCCCCTTGCAGGTGATGCGGATCATCGATGCGGGCAGCCCCAGGCCGGTGCCGCGCCTCGTCCGGGATTTCGTTGCCGCCGACATTTCCGACCAGCCCTTTGGCTGGAACGTGGCGAACTGGCTGTTGCGCCGCGAAATGGTCGCACGTCTGGCCGACCTGCCGGTTGTCGATTTCCGCCCCGGCCTTGCCACCACCCGGTTGCTCACGCGCGGGTCCGAGGCGCTGGTGACCCTGTCCGACGGCACCCGCGTGGCCGCCCGCATGGTGATCGCCGCCGATGGGCGCAATTCCACCATCCGCCAGGCGCTGGGCATCGGCGTGCAGACCACGCGCTACGGGCAAAAGGCGCTGGCCTTTGCCGTCACCCACCCCGTCCCGCATCAGAACATCTCGACCGAGATCCACCGCTCGGGTGGCCCCTTCACCCTGGTGCCGCTGCCCGACCGGGACGGTACCCCCTGCTCGGCGGTCGTCTGGATGGAAACCGGGCCAGAGGTGCTGCGCCTGGCCGCCCTGCCGGTGCCGGAGTTCGAAGCGGCAATGACGGACCGGTCCAGCGCCGTTCTTGGCCCGCTGTCGCTGACCGGCCGCCGCACGGTCTGGCCGATCATCAGCCAGATCGCCGACCGCATGGCAGGTGAACGCTGCGCGCTGATGGCCGAAGCCGCCCATGTCCTGCCGCCCATCGGCGCGCAGGGGTTGAACATGAGCCTGGCTGACCTGCGCGTGCTTCTGGCGCTGGCGCTGGCTGATCGGGCAGGCTTGGGCGGACCGCAGATGCTCGATGCCTATCACAGACTGCGCCACTGGCAGGTGCAGGCCCGGATCACCGGAATCGACGCGCTGAACCGCGCCTCGATGATGGGCGACCCCGCCCTGCACAGCCTGCGCGCCGCCGCGCTGAACACGCTTCATTCGGTGGCCCCGCTGCGCAGATCGCTGATGAAGGCGGGGCTGGGGATCAGCTGAACCGCCGCTGCCCGCACGGCCTGTCAAGCCCTGTTGCCGGTACTGCGCCGCGATTACAGCACCCGGTCGACCACCGCCTGCAGCCGCCCCAGCGTGCCCGGCACGTCATACAGCTTGTCCAGCCCGAACAGCCCCAGCCGGAAGGTGCGGAATTCCGTCCCCTCACCCACCTGCAACGGCACCCCGGCGGCAATCTGCATGCCCTCGGCGGCGAATTTGCGCCCGTTCTGAATGTCGGGATCGTCGGTATAGCTGACCACAACCCCCGGCGCGCCAAAGCCGTCTGCGGCAACACTGGCCACCTGCCTGGCCGCCAGCATGCCGCGCACACCCTCGCCCAGTTTCCACTGCGCCTCTTTCAGGCGCGAAAAGCCGTAAGCGCGGGTTTCCGCCATGGTATCGCGGAACAGTGTCAGCGCATCGGTGGGCATCGTCGCATGATAGGCATGTCCGCCGCCCTCATAGGCCGCCATGATGGCGCGCCATTTCTTCAGGTCCAGCGCAAAGCTGTTCGATGTGGTGTCGGCCAGCCGCGCCCCGGCCCGGGCCGACAGCATCACCAACCCGGCGGCGGGCGAGGCCGACCAGCCCTTCTGCGGGGCCGAGATCAGCACATCCACGCCCGTTGCCGCCATGTCGACCCAGACACAGCCTGACGCGATGCAGTCCAGCACCAGAAGCGCGCCCACCTCATGCGCGGCATCGGCCATCGCGGCGACATAGGCATCGGGCAGGATGATGCCTGCGCTCGTCTCCACATGCGGGGCGAAGACCACCTCGGGGCGCATCCGGCGGATCGCAGACACCACTTCGTCAACGGGCGGCGGCGCATAGGGTGCCCGCGGGCCTGCGCCCTCCTGCCGGGCCATCACCACTTCGGTCTCGGCCGCAAAGCCGCCCATGTCGAAAATCTGGCTCCAGCGGAAGGAAAACCAGCCGTTCCGCACGATCAGCACACGCTTGCCCGTGCCGAACTGCCGCACCACCGCCTCCATCCCATAAGTGCCGCCCCCCGGCACCACCGCCACGGCATCGGCGGCATAAACCTCTTTCAGCATGGCAGAGATATCGCGCATCACGGCCTGAAACTTCGCCGACATATGGTTCAGCGACCGGTCGGTAAAGACCACGGAAAACTCCTGCAACCCGTCCGGGTCGACGTAAGGCAGCAAGGCGGGCATGGGCAGGTCCTCCGGTCCAGATTGCGACTTCTCTTTAGCGCCCCTGCCCCTTGCCATGCCACAGGTTTCTTTTCGGCGGAAATACCCCGGGGGTCCGGGGGCTGGCCCCCGGTCCGCCCTCAGCCCAGCGGCCCCGGCCTGCGTTCTTCGCTCAGCAGCACATTCGCCTCCACCTGGCCCACGCCGGGCAGCGTCATGATCCGCCGCCGCAGCACCCGTTCGAAATCGGCAATGTCGCGCGCGACCACCCGCAGGCGGTAATCGAACAGCCCCAGCACATGCTGCACCAGCTGCACCTCGGGGATAGCCGTCACGGCGCGTTCGAAATCCTCCAGGCTGACGCGCCCCTTGGTGGCCAGCTTCACCCCCAGAAACACCGTCACCCCGAACCCCAGCGCGGCGCGGTCAACCGAAACGCGCCGGCCGGCCAGGATTCCCGCCTGTTCCAGCCGCCGCACCCGCCGCCAGGCCGCCGGCTGCGACAGGCCAAAGCGCCGCCCCAGCGCGCCCGCACTTTCCGTTGCATCCGCCGCCAGGGCCCGCAGCAGCGCGCGGTCGATGTCATCCAGATCGATCATAGCGGCAACGCCCCCTCGTCCTTGATCGTCGCCACCAGCATCAGCGCCTCGATGTCGGCGATATGCGGCAGGGTCAGGATGCGGCTGCGGTAGATCTCCTGGTACTGCCTCATGTCGCGCGCGATCACGGTCAGCCGCACGTCCACCCGCCCCAGAAAGGTCTCGATCGACACCACCTCGGGCACGCCCCGTGCCCCGTCCAGAAACTCGTCGAAGGCGCGCGGATCGGTCTTGTCCAGCGTGAAGCGCAAGCTGACCTCCACCTCATAGCCCATCCGCCGCCAGTCGATCACCGCCGCCCGCGCGCCGATGACCCCTTCCGCCTCCAGCCGCGCCAGTCGGCGCCAGCAGGTGGCGGCCGTTACCCCGGCCCGCGCCGCAAGCCCGGCCGTGCCCAGCGACGGCTCTGCCAGAAGGCGGCGCAGAATGCGCCGATCCGTATCGTCAAGCATGATTTCTTCGCCAATCCTTCAAGCTGCGCATGATCTTTTGCCCAGACCGGGGATCAAGTCAAACTTTGCACAGCTTTCTGCCTGCCAGCTCCTATGCTGCGTCTTGGACACTTACCGCAAAGGAACACGCCATGCGCGTCTATTATGACCGTGACTGCGACATCAACCTGATCAAGGACAGGAAGGTGGCCATCCTCGGCTACGGATCGCAGGGCCACGCCCATGCGCTGAACCTGCGCGATTCGGGTGCCAGAAACCTGGTGATCGCCCTGCGCCCCGGCTCGCCTTCCGCCAGAAAGGCCGAGGCCGAAGGCCTGAAGGTGATGGGGATTGCCGAAGCCGCCGCCTGGTGCGACCTGATCATGTTCACCATGCCCGACGAGCTGCAGGCCGAAACCTACCGCAAACATGTGCATGACAATCTGCGCGATGGTGCGGCCATTGCCTTTGCCCATGGCCTGAACGTGCATTTCGGCCTGATCGAGCCGAAACCCGGTGTTGACGTGATCATGATGGCCCCCAAAGGGCCCGGCCACACTGTGCGCGGCGAATATGTCAAGGGCGGCGGGGTGCCTTGCCTGGTGGCCGTGCACAACGATGCCTCCGGCAAGGCCATGGAAATCGGCCTGTCCTACTGTTCGGCCATCGGCGGCGGCCGGTCCGGCATCATCGAAACCAACTTCCGCCAGGAATGCGAGACGGACCTCTTCGGCGAACAGGCCGTGCTCTGCGGCGGGCTGGTGGAGCTGATCCGCATGGGGTTCGAGACCCTGGTCGAAGCCGGGTACGAGCCGGAAATGGCCTATTTCGAATGCCTGCACGAGGTGAAGCTGATCGTGGACCTGATCTATGAAGGCGGCATTGCCAATATGAACTACTCGATCTCCAACACCGCCGAATACGGCGAATATGTCAGCGGCCCGCGCATCCTGCCCTATGACGAAACCAAGGCCCGGATGAAGGCGGTGCTGCGCGATATCCAGACCGGCAAGTTCGTGCGCGACTTCATGCAGGAAAACGCCGTGGGCCAGCCCATGTTCAAGGCAACCCGCCGGATCAACGACGAACACCAGATCGAAAAGGTCGGCGAGAAACTGCGCGCGATGATGCCCTGGATTTCCAAGGGCAAGATGGTGGACCGCGCGCGGAACTGACACAACCGGGCAGTGGCGCGGGCACCTGCCCCGCGCCGTTTTCTTTTCGGCCCGAATGTGCCTGGCGGGGGATCGCGGCGGCCTTGTTTGGCAGCACCATGCGCGCGGCGCGCTCTGGCCGGACGATCAGTGCCTGGTATATCGTCCGGGCGGTGCCCCCCCGGCAGGTGCGTCCCGCCAGCGCAAGCCATTGCGGTTGATGAAGATCATCCCGCCCGGCCCGCGCCTGTCATCGGCCCGTGGCTTGCCCTGGGGCTTCGGCAAGACGGGTTCCAGACGCCCCATCTGCGCATTCATCAGGCAGAATAAACCGCTCACGTCACCGCCCAATTTGCGCAGCGGCGAAGCGCGCTGAAGCCCGTAAATCAACGGGTCCTGACCCTGCAAGCCGATCACAGCCGCGATATCGGATTTCAGGATGCGTTTCCCCGTGACCCGCCCCATTTTCTGTTCGGAAATATCCTCGGGGGTCCGGGGGCAGACAGCCCCCGGCGCTGGCGGGAAAACACGGACCTTCTGGCCAGGCGCGGCGGCGGCGGCCGCCGATGGCCGCCGCAGGATGGCCCTTGGCGGGCGCTTTACCGCAGTCAGATCAATCCGTTGCGGCGGAACAGGGCCTTGAGGTCGGTCTCCGGGCGGGCGCCGAAATGGCTGATCACCTCGGCGGCCGCGACGCAGCCCATGCGGCCGCTGATGGCCAGGGACTGGCCGGTGGCCAGCCCATAAAGGAAGCCGGCGGCAAACTGATCGCCCGCCCCGGTGGCATCGACCGGCACGATCCGGCGGACGGGCACGACCGCCTCTTCCTCGCCCTGCACCAGGATCACATCCTGCCCCGAACGCGTACACACCACCATGCCCGCGTCAGCCGCGGCCTGCTCCAGTGCGGCGGACAGGTCGGTCTGGTACAGCGCGCACCATTCATGTTCATTGCCGATGACATAATCCAGATCCTTGACCAGCCGCCGGAAATCGTCGCGGTGGCGGTCGACACAGAACGGGTCCGACAGGGCGATGCCGGCCTTGCCGCCGTTCCGCTGGCACAGGCGGGCCGCGCGTTCGAACGCCTGCTTGCCCTTTGGCTTGTCGTAAAGATATCCCTCCAGAAACAGGAACTGCGCCCCGCCGGCCACCGAATCCGACACGTCATCGGGGCCAAGTTCCGACGATATCCCCAGATAGGTGTTCATTGATCGCTCGCCGTCAGGAGAGACGAAGATCATCGAACGCGAGGTCGGCAATTCGCCCCCCGGCACCGGCGGATTGACGAAATCGGTGCCGTTCCCGGCCATGGTCCGCGCGTAAAAGCGCCCCAACGCATCGTCATGCACCCGGCCGATGAAGGCGGTGTCAAGCCCAAGGTTGCCCAGCCCGGCCAGCGTATTGGCCACAGACCCGCCGGGTGCCTGCACCCGGTCCGCCATCGCGCCGTACAGCATCTCGCCCCGGTCGCGTTCCACCAGCTGCATGATGCCTTTCTCGATGCCCATCAACTCGATGAAACTGTCATCGGCCTGGGTGAAGACATCGACAATCGCGTTCCCGATGCCGACGACATGGTAGGCTTTCATCGGGTCTTGTCCTCATGTTGGCACAGGTCGCGGATCAGGCAGGCGGGGCATTTGGGCTTGCGCGCGACACAGGTATAGCGCCCGTGCAGGATCAGCCAGTGATGGGCATGCAGCGCGAATTCGGCAGGCAGATGATCCTCCAGCGCCGTTTCCACGGCCTCAACAGTCTTGCCGGGCGCAATGCCGGTGCGGTTGCAGAGCCGGAATACATGGGTGTCCACCGCCTGCGCCGGATAGCGGAACCACATGTTCAGCACGACATTCGCCGTCTTGCGGCCCACCCCTGGCAGCGATTGCAGCGCCGCGCGCGAAGACGGCACCTCGCCGCCGAACTTTTCGGCAAGAAGGCGGCTCAGCTTCATCACATGCCGGGCCTTGGTGCGGAACAGGCCGATGGTGCGGATGTGCCCGGTCAGCGCCTCTTCCCCCAGGGCCAGCATCCTGGCGGGCGTATCGGCAACGGCAAACAGCGCGCGCGTCGCCTTGTTCACGCCCGCATCGGTCGCCTGGGCCGAAAGCGCCACCGCCACCAGCAAGGTATAGGCGTTCACATGCTCCAGTTCGCCCTTCGGTTCGGGCTCGGCCGCCTGAAAGCGGGTAAAGATCTCGCGGATCGTGGGGTAATCAAGCTGGCGTGCCATGCCTGCCTTCTGCCAAACGCCGCGCCCTTGGGCAAGCGCCGTGGGGGCCTTTCCGCAGGAACCCGCAAGATCCGGGTCGCGCGCCAGGCACAGCCCCCCTAGACTGGCCCCGCAAAAGGAGCTTTGCCATGTCAGACCTGCCACAGGACCCCTACCATTATGCCGTCATTGCCCGTGCCCTGCGCCTGATTGGCGACGGCGGGCCTGGCCTGACGCTGGACGATCTGGCCAGCCGCATGGGCATGAGCACGGCGCATTTCCAGCGGGTCTTCTCGCTTTGGGTCGGCGTCTCGCCCAAGCGCTATCAGCAATATCTGACGCTGGACCACGCCCGGCACCTGCTGGCCGAACGGCACAGCGTGCTGGACACATCGCTTGCCGCCGGCCTGTCGGGGGGCGGGCGGCTGCATGATCTGTTCCTGCGCTGGGAAGCGATGACACCGGGGGAATTCGCACGCGGCGGCGCGGGGCTGCAGATTTTCTGGGGCCGCTTTGACAGCCCGTTCGGGCCGGTCCTGGCCATGGGGACCGGCAAGGGAATTTGCGGCCTGGCCTTTACCGCCGAAACCGGCGAGGCCGGGGCGATGGCTGATCTGCGGGGGCGCTGGCCGAAGGCGGACTTTGTCGAAGCGCCCCAGCGCCTGCACGATTGGGTTCGCGGCGCATTCGGACAGGCCACAGCAGCGCAGCCCGCCCCGCTTTACCTGATCGGTGCCCCGTTTCAGATCAAGGTCTGGGAGGCGCTGCTGCGCATCCCCAGCGGCCAGGTCACCACCTATTCGGACCTTGCCGCAGCGGTCGGCCACCCCAAGGCCGTCCGGGCGGTAGGAACGGCGGTCGGGCGCAATCCGGTGAGCTGGCTGATCCCCTGCCACCGCGCGCTGCGCAAGTCTGGCGGGCTGGGCGGGTATCACTGGGGCCTTCCGGTCAAACGCGCGATGCTGGCCTGGGAATCCGCCCGGTCTGACGCAGCCTGATCCGGCCTGTCCGTTGTAGCAAGACCCAAGCAGGGTTTTGACGCCCTGCAAGGGCTGCTGTATGAACGCGGGACACAGGCTTTCGCGCAATAAAAAAAGAGGCAGACCATGAACCAAAGAACTCCGCTCGTCATCGCTTCCGTGGCCCTTTTGGGCCTTGCCGCCTGCGCCCCGGATACGCAGACCATCGCCGGCGGCCCGAAGGCCACCGCAGGTGCCGTGACCGGCGCGCTGGTGGGCGCTGCGGTCGGGGCGAATGCCTCGGGCGGCAACCGGCTGGCCCAGGCGGCGGCGGGTGCCATTCTGGGTGGTGCTGTGGGCGGGGTCATCGGCTCCTCGCTGGATCGTCAGGCGGCAGAGCTTCAGGGCAGCGTGTCAAACCAGACCAGGGTGGTGAACAACGGCAACTCACTGACCGTGACCATGCCCCAGGACATCCTCTTTGCCACCAACAGCGCCGCCTTGCGCCCGGACCTGCTGCGCGACCTGGATGCGCTGGCCACGAACCTGCTGAGATATCCTGACAGCACGGTCGAGATCGTGGGCCATACCGACAACACCGGCACGGCCGCGCTAAACCAGGACCTGTCGCAGCGCCGCGCCGGTGCCGTGGCCGATAAGCTGCGCACCGCCGGCGTGCCCAGCCGCCGGATCGTGGCCATCGGCCGCGGAGAGGATTTTCCGGTCGCCTCGAACCTGACGCCCGAGGGCCGCGCCCTGAACCGGCGTGTCGAGATCGTGATCCGCCCCAACACCTGACGCTGCCTGCCGCACTGGTGCCGGGCTTGCGGCCCGGCCCCGTGTCGGCGGGAAACTCCGCAGGCTCGCGCACCGCGCGCCACCCCCCGGACAGAGGGACAGATGCCATTCCAAAGGGTCGAGCAGGAAAAACTGGCCCAATCCGTGGTGCGGCAGATCGAACTGCTGATCCTGCGCGGCATCCTGCGGCCCGCAGAGCGCCTGCCATCAGAGCGCGATCTGTCCGAACAGCTTGGGGTTTCGCGCCCGTCGCTGCGCGAAGCGGTGGCCGACCTGCAACAGCGCGGCCTGCTGACAAGCCGGCCGGGGGCCGGGGTCTTTGTTGCCGATGTGCTGGGATCGGCCTTTTCTGATGCGCTGGTCCAGCTTTTTGCAACCCATCAAGAGGCCGTGTTCGACTACATCGCCTTTCGGCGGGATATGGAAGGGCTGGCGGCAGAGCGGGCGGCGCGCCTTGCCTCGGACACCGACCTGCAGGTGATCGACGCGATCCTGCGCAAGATGGAACAGATCGACGCGCGCCGTGCCCCCGAGGATGAGGCGCAACTGGATGCCGGCTTTCACATGGCGATCATCGAGGCAAGCCACAACGTCGTCATGCTGCACATGATGCGCTCGATGTTCCAGCTTCTGCGCGAAGGCGTGTTCTACAACCGCCAAATCATATTCAGGCAACGCACCACCCGCGAGGCCCTGCTGGACCAGCACCGGGCGATCAACAGCGCCCTGCAGGCCCGCGACCCCGGCGCGGCGCGCGCCGCTGTTGAGGCGCATATGAGTTACGTGGAGACGGCCCTGCACAACCAGCACCGTGCCGAACGGCACGAGGCCATCGCCCTGCAGCGGCTGGAGCATGAACAGCGCCGCACATGACCGATGCGGCACCCGGCATCTGCGGCGGATGTCCCCCGCCTGACCCCAAAGGGAAAATACTTGCCGTGCCAAAACCGGACCGGGTCTGCATGCTCAGCGCAGATCAGTGAAGGCGCTGTCCGACCTGCTTGATCGAAGCTTCGATCATCGTCCCTGCGCCTTCGGCGGTCATCTGCTTGGCCAGAAGATCGCCCGCAGCCGCAATGGCCACCGAAACGGCCTGTTCGCGCACCTCACGCAATGCGGCGGTTTCGGCCGAAGCGATGCGGTCTTCAGCAGCTGCCAGGCGCCGGGTGATCGATGCTTTCAGCTCTTCCTTCGCCTCGGCGGCGGCCGCCATCGCCTCTTCCCTGGCGGTTGCAACGATGCGGTCAGCCTGGGTCTGCACGTCTTTCTGCTTGCGCTCGTAGGATGCCAGAATTGTCTGCGCCTCTTCCCGCAGGGCCTTGGCCTCAGCCAGGTCGGCCTTGATCTGAACCGCGCGGGCGTCAAGGATCGCGGTCAGGCGCGCGGGCACCCTGGCATAAAGCAGGATGCCAACAAAGACGATGAACGCCATCAGCACGACGAAGTCGGTGTTATGCAGCGAAAAGAAGGGACCCTTCGCGGCAAGTGCGGGGGTTGCGGCCAGCAGGCTGGCAAGAATGATCCGGATCATCGCCCTTACCCTTTCAGCCGCGCCGTGACAGCCGCCGCCACCGACCGGGCATCAGCCTTGCCACCCAGGGCCACCACGATTTCCCTGGCGGTATCCTTGGCAACTTCGGTCACGGCCGCCAAAGCACCTTCCCGGATCTCGGTGATGCGCCCTTCGGATTCGGCGGATTTCGCGACAATCTGGGCATCCGCCTTTGCAAGCGCCGCGTCCAGGTCTTTCTGGATGACTGCACGGGCTTCGGCCACGATCTTTGCGGCATCGGCGCGGGCCTGCGCCAGCGCCTCGTTATAGGCCTTTTCGGCCTTCAGCGCCTTCTGCTTCAGCTCTTCCGCCGCCGCAAGGTCATTGGTGATGGCCCCCTTGCGGTCGGCAAGCACCGCCCCGATCCGGGGCAGCGCAATGCGCGTCAGCAGAAGATAGATCGCGACCAGCGTGACCAGCAGCCAGAAGATCTGGTTCGGCCATGTCGAAAAATCGAGCTGCGGCATTCCAACGGCTTCGCCGCCCTGGCCGGCCGCCTTTGTGGCTTCAGTCGCCATGTCGTTCTCCTGCAGACCCAGTGGATTGGCCGGAGAGGGCATGCCCGCTCCGACCGCAAGCAACGGTTTGCGCGATCAGACCGCGAACATCAGCAGCAGGGCAATCAGGAACGAGAAGATCCCAAGCGCTTCGGCAAAGGCGATGCCGACGAAGAGGTTGGCCATCTGGCCGGGCGCAGCCGACGGGTTGCGCAGCGCACCCGACAGGAAGTTGCCAGCGATGTGACCCACACCGATACCAGCGCCGCCCAGACCGATCGTGGCCAGGCCTGCACCGATGAATTTGCCCATTTCTGCGATATCGCCTTCCATAGCTTTCAGCTCCTTATGGAATGTGGATTGGATTGGTTGATCGTCCGGACCCTAGTGGTGCGCCCCGCCTACGGCATCGCGCAGATAGACGCAGGTCAGAATGGTAAAGACGTAAGCCTGGACAACCGCGACAAGCAGTTCCAGACCGTAGATTGCCGCGACAGCGCCGACCACGACGGGCGATACGACGGCCAGGGATGCAAAGCCTGCAATCACCTTGATCACCGCATGGCCTGCCATCAGGTTGCCGGCAAGCCGGATGGAATGGCTGACAGGGCGGACGAAGTAAGAGATCACCTCGATCACCGCCAGAATCGGGCGCACGGCCAGTGGGGCCGACGACACCCAGAACATGCTGAGAAACCCGACGCCGTTCCGGATGAACCCAAGGATCGTGACGCCAAGGAACACCATCAGTGCCAGCGTCACCGTGACGGCGACATGGCTGGTCGTGGTGAAGCTGGTCGGAACCAGACCAAGCAGATTGGCAAAAAGGATGAACAGGAACAGCGTCATGACATAGGGAAAGTATTTGACCCCGTCATGGCCAGTCACGTCTTCGACCATATTGTAGATGAACCCGTAGATCATCTCGGCCACGGACTGCGTGCGCGACGGGATGATCGCGCGGCGGCGGGTGCCCAGAACCAGAAGACCCGCGATGCACAGCACGGCAATCGCCATCCACAGCGTCACGTTGGTGACCGTATACCAGTAGATCTCTGTCCCGCCAAACAGGGGCTTGATCACGAACTGATCCATCGGGTGAATCGCAAAACCGCTGCTTTCGCCTTCCGTAGCCACGCTATTCGCCCCCATCGCTGAACCCGGGCTTGCCCGCGTCCTGTTGTTTCTTCATCTGGTCCGCCGTGCGCAGCATCGTCTTGATGCCGGCGGCAAACCCGAAAAGCGTAAAGATGATCAGCAAGACGGGAAGGGTGCCGAACAGCATATCCAACCCATAACCAATCCCCATGCCGATCACCATGCCGGTCACGAGTTCGATGATCATCCGCCAGGCCAGCTCGCCCTGCGAAAAGCCTGTGCCCACCGATGCGTCAGCTTTCACGGCTTGGCCCTTCACCCGGTTCAGCCGCGCTTCCAAGGCACGCAGGCGGTCGGGATCGGGTTCGTCAGCCATCTGCGCGCCCCTCGGCAGTCGGGCGGAACCTACGGAGGGTGCAGGGATGAGTCAAGCGTCGATCTGCCCTGCGGCAATCTGTTTAGATCATTGATATTTCGATCATATTCCTGCCGTCTTGCGAATGCGCGCGGCACCTCGCGCGACAGATCGGGTCCGCACCGCCCGTCTGCCATATTCAACCGGATGGTTGACGATATGCCGCCTGCGCGACATAGCTGCACCATGTCGAACCCGCTTGATCAGGTCTTTTCCGCGCTTGCCGATCCCACGCGGCGCGCCATCCTTGCGATGCTTCTGGAAGATGACATGGCCGTCACCGATGTGGCCGAACCCTTCTCCATGTCGCTGGCTGCCGTTTCGAAACATCTTTGCGTGCTGGCCGAGGCCGGGCTGATCACGCAGGAAAAGCGCGGCCGCGTGAAATGGTGCAAGCTGGAACCTGACGCGCTGCGGGCCGCCTCTGTCTGGATGCAGGGCTTCGGCCAGTTCGAGGCGGTCGATCTGGACGGGTTAGAGCGGTTTCTGGCGGCGGAGCTCGACGACCCCGGCCCTGACGATCCCGCTTCTTCATTATCTGTTTGAAAGTATCCTGGGGGTGCGGGGGCAAAGCCCCCGCCGCTCAGTCCGCGAACCACCCCGCATAGGTCTGGCGCAGCACATTCTTTTGCACCTTGCCCATGGCGTTGCGCGGCAAGTCCGCCACCACGACCGCCGCCTTGGGCTGCTTGAATCGCGCCAGGCGGCCACTGATCCCCGACAGGACGGCATCCGCATCCAGCAGGACGCCCGCCTGCGGCACAACAACCGCAAAGACCGCCTCTCCGAAATCGGGGTGCGGCAGGCCGATGACGGCACTTTCCTGCACGCCCGGCACCTCGTCCAGCAGCAGTTCCACCTCTTTGGGGTAAACGTTGAAACCGCCCGAGATGATCAGGTCCTTCATCCGGCCGACGATCCTCAGATAACCGTCGGCATCAAGCTGGCCCAGGTCGCCGGTCTGGAAGAAACCATCGGGGCGCAGCTCTTCGGCGGTCTTTTCCGGCATCTTCCAGTAGCCTGCGAAGACATTCGGCCCGCGCACCTCGATCTGGCCGATGTCGCCTGCGGCAACCTCGGCATCACCGTCCGTCAGGCGCAGTTCCACCCCCGGCAGGGGGAAGCCGACCGTGCCCGCCCGCCGCTGGCCATCATAGGGGTTGGAGGTGTTCATGTTGGTCTCGGTCATCCCGTAACGCTCCAGAATGCGCTGCCCGGTGCGGGCCTCAAACGCCTGATGGGTTTCGGCCAGAAGCGGGGCAGAGCCGGAGACGAACAGACGGACATGCGCCACAAGATCGCGGTCAAGCCGGGGATCGGACAGAAGACGCGTATAGAAGGTGGGCACGCCCATCATCGCCGTGGCCCGCGGCAGCAGGCGCAGGACGGTGTCCGTATCGAAGCCGGGCAGAAAGATCATCGCGCCCCCCGTCAGCAACGAGACATTCGAGGCGACAAACAGCCCATGGGTATGAAAGACCGGCAGGGCATGCAGCAGCACATCGTCGCGGTCAAACCGCCACAGCTGCGCCAGCGCCTGCGCATTGGACAAAAGGTTGCGCTGGGTCAGCATCGCGCCCTTCGAGCGGCCCGTCGTACCGGAGGTGTAAAGAAGGGCGGCAAGATCATCCGGGCCGCAGGGGGCCGGTTCGAAAACATCGGCCTGCGCCGCAGCCGCATCGGTCAGCGTCCCGCCGCCCTTTGCATCCAGCGTCCACAGGGCTGCGCCGTGCCGGGCGGCAACGGGGGCAAGCGATGCCTGCCGCGCGGGGTCGCACAGAAAGACGCGGGGCGTCGCATCGCCCAGGAAATAGGCCACCTCTTCGGCGGTATAGGCGGGATTGAGCGGCAGGAAGACGGCACCCAGGGCAACGGCGGCCCCATAAAGCGCCAGCGCCTCGGGGGTCTTGGCGACCTGTGCGGCGATCCTGTCACCTTTGCCCACTCCGAACCCGCGCAGGGCATTCGCCTGGCGCGACACAAGCCGCAGAAAGTTGTCTCCCGACAGGGTGGCACCGTCCTGCAGGATCAGCAGCGGGCTGTGCCGGCCGGACAGCGGGGCGAACAGCGCGTCATGAAGCGGGTTGGTCATGTCATGGCCTGTGCGGATGGCTGCCCATGTCATGGCACGCGCCGCCCTGTGGCTCAACCCTCAGAAGTTGAGGGTGACGTTTGGCAGGCGCAGTTCGTTGATCAGGTCGCGCACTTCCTGACGCGCCGCAATATTCGAGATGTTCAGCTGGTCCACCCCGGTATCCTTGAGGTCAAGCAGGGTCAGGCCGCGCGGGAACAGTTCGCGGAAGATCACCCGTTCGGAAAAGCCGGGTGCCACACGAAAGCCGATGCGCCTTGACAGGTCTTCCAGCGCCTGGCCGACCTTCTTCTTGTTGTGCATCTGCTGCGCGCCCAGCCGGTTGCGCAGCACCACCCAGTCGATCGGCTTCAGCCCGGCCTTCGCCCGCAGCTGGCGGGCGTTCCAGACCATTTCGGAATAGATCGACGGCCCCTTCACCTTGCCGGTTTCGGCATCCACCCGCGCCAGCAGGTCGAAATCCACGAAACTGTCATTCAGCGGCGTGATCAGCGTGTCGGCAAGGGAATGGGCGACCTGGCTGAGGCGCGTGTGCGATCCGGGGCAATCGATGACGATGAAATCGCATTCGGCTTCCATCGCTGCAATCGCTGCCGACAGGCGCTGGTCAAAGGCGTTCTCGGTGGGGCCAAGCGCCTCTTTTTCCACCTCTGGCAGGTCACGGTAATCGGGGGTTGGCAGGTCAAGTCCGCTGCGCTGCAGATAGGCGCGGCGGTTCTCGACATAGCGGCCGAAGGTCTTCTGGCGCAGGTCAAGGTCAAGCGCCCCAACGCGGTGCCCCATGCGGGCCAGCGCCGTTGCCACATGCATGCAGGTGGTCGATTTTCCCGACCCCCCCTTCTCGTTCCCGACAACGATGATATGCGCCATGACCCGGCCCCCGCTTGCAAAGAAAAAGGCGCACCGTCGCCCGGCGCGCCTTCTCTATATGTTGGGTGCAAACCGTTGGGAAGCACCGGATACTCAGAAGGCAAGGCCCGCGTATTTGTTCTTGAACTTCGACACGCGGCCGCCGGTGTCCATCAGCTTGGCCGAGCCACCGGTCCAGGCGGGGTGCGCCAGCGGATCAATGTCCAGCGCCATCTGGTCGCCCGGCTTGCCCCAGGTCGATTTGGTCTGGAACACGGTGCCATCGGTCATCTTGACGTCGATAAGGTGATAATCGGGGTGAATGCCCTGTTTCATGATCCGGATCCTTACTCGTCCTTGGCTTTGTACGTGGTATCTTCGCTGATCCTGGCGGATTTGCCGCGACGATCCCGCAGGTAATACAGCTTGGCGCGGCGCACGCGGCCACGGCGGACCACTTCGATGGAATCGATGTTGGTCGAATACAGCGGGAACACACGTTCCACACCTTCGCCGAAGGAAATCTTGCGCACGGTGAACGAGGCGCTGATCGTGGCCCCGCCCTTGCGGCCGATCACGACGCCCTCGTAGGCCTGCACGCGGCTGCGGGTGCCTTCGGTCACCTTGTAGCCGACGCGCACGGTGTCGCCGGCCTTGAAATCGGGGATGGTCTTGCCGAGGCTGGCGATCTGTTCCGCCTCGATCTGCGCGATAAGGTTCATCGCAGGTCCTTTCCTATGTTCGCGGTTGTGCCCGCGAAGTGATGCCGCCCCAGAGCTCTTGGTCTTCATCCGGGTCCCTACCATGCGCCGCACAGTAAGCCCGCCAGAGGTCAGGCCTGCGTTCTTTTGTCAGCCTTTCGGCCATTCCCCTGCGCCAGTCGCTGATGTTCGCGTGATGCCCCGACAGAAGAACCCCGGGTATCGCGCGACCTTCCCAGACAGGGGGTTTGGTGTATTGCGGGTACTCAAGCAGCCCCTCCGAAAAGCTTTCCTCTTCGGCAGAGTCCTGATTCCCAAGCACACGGGGTATAAGGCGGACGGCCGCATCAATCAAGGCCTGTGCGGCAATCTCGCCCCCGGTCAGGACAAAGTCGCCAAGGCTGACTTCCTCCAGCCCGTGATGGTCGATGACGCGCTGATCGACGCCTTCGAAGCGGCCGCAAAGCAGGGTGAGTCCCTGCCCCGCCGCCCAGCGCCGGGCCGTGCCTTGGGTAAAGGGCGTGCCGCGCGGCGACAGGCAGACAACCGGCCACTGTCGCCGGTCCGGCGGCGTGCCTTCGGCAGCCGCGCGCAGGGCGCGGTCCACCACATCGGCGCGCAGCACCATTCCGGCACCCCCCCCGGCCGGGCTGTCATCGACATTGCGGTGCCGCCCTTCGCCGAAGCTGCGCAGATCAAGCGTTTGCAGCGACCACAGGCCGAACTCCAGCGCCTTGCCCGTCAGGCTCAGTCCAAGCGTGCCCGGGAAAGCATCGGGGAACAGCGTGATCACACGGGCTTTCCAGGCCGAAGCAACCACGCGCGGCTCTTCCATCAGGTCACGCGGAACGGCAGAGGCCGAAATGTTCAGCCGCCCGTGTGATCTGGCTGTCCGGTCCGGGGGCGGGGCCATCACTCCAGCCCTTCAGGCAGATCAACGATTACCCGGCGCGCGGCCAGATCGACGGTCGGAACCACGGTCCGGGTAAAGGGCAGCAGCAGCGCCGTCTTCATGCCTGGACCGGCGATTTCCAGCAAGTCGCCCGCGCCATGATTGTAAACGGCATGAACCCGACCGATCGGCGCGCCGCCGGTGTCATGAACGTCAAGGCCAATCAGATCGGCGTGATAGAATTCATCGTCGCCCGTCATTGGAAGCTTTTCGCGCGCGACATACAGGCTGGTGCCCTTCAGCGCATCGGCCTGCTCTTTTGTCAGCACCCCCGACAGACGCACGCCCAATCCATTTGCCACGGCGCGGGTCAGGGTGACGACAAAGCTGCGGCTTCCGTCTTCGGTGTAAAGCGGGCCGTAGCGGGCAATGGCCTCGGGGTCGGTGCAGAAGCTTTTCAGACGCAATTCGCCCTTCACCCCGAACGATCCGGCGATGGCACCGACGCAGACGCGATCCGATTGGGTCATGCTGTCACTTTCCGGGGGATCGGGCGGCCCGGTCGGGGCCACCCGAAGGGGGGATCACTCGGCGGCGGCTTCGGCGCTGCGGGCGGCCTTTTTCTTGGCCAGGTCCGCCATGCGCTTGCCGGGGACGGCCGCCTTGGGGTTGTTGCGCAGGGTCTTTTCCCTAAGGCCGGCAGCTTCCAGCATGCGCGCGATCCGGTCGGTCGGCTGCGCGCCCTGGCCCAGCCAGTACTGGATGCGTTCGACGTTCATCCTGATCCGGTCTTCACTGTCCTTGGCCAGCAGCGGGTTATAGACGCCCAGCTTTTCCAGAAAGCGGCCATCGCGCGGCATGCGGCTGTCGGTGGCGACAATGGAATAGAACGGCCGCTTTTTGGAGCCGCCGCGGGCAAGACGGATTTTCATGGACATGGGACAGTCTCCTTGGGTTTGGTTTGAACCGGGCTAGCCCCGGTCATTTCTGCAGGTTTTCGTGATGCCTGATGACTTCCGAGATGATGAAGGTCAGGAATTTCTTGGCAAATTCAGGGTCCAGATCAGCCTCTTGCGAAAGCCGTTCCAGACGTTCGATCTGTTGCGCCTCGCGGGCCGGGTCGGACGGCGGCAGGTTGTGTTCGGCCTTGAGGCGGCCCACCGCCTGCGTCTGCTTGAAGCGTTCGGCAAGGGTGTAGACCAGGATCGCGTCCAGCCTGTCGATGCTGTCGCGATGGTCCCGAAGCAGGGCCTGGGCAAGGGATGCGGCGTTGGTCATTCGGCCCGCCCTGTGCCGGAATGGCGCCACACCTGCAGGTCCGGCTCGCCCTGTGCCGCCATCTGCGCTTCGGCGGCAATATCGCGCGCGGCACCAAGTGCTGCGGCCAGGCGGGCCGACCGGATGTTGCCCGCATCAATGTAGCTGACAAAGCCGTTGGGACCGTACAGGGCCAGCGCATGGGGCAGCACCGCAAAAGCGGCTTCCCGCGCATAGCCGTGCCCTTCGGCGGCCACGGTCAGTACCCAGCCCAGTTCAGGCTCGGGGCCGCCCCATTCCTTCCAAAGATACAGCCAGCCCAAGGGTACATCGGCCCGCGCAAGGGTCACAGTCCACATCCCTGCACCGCGCAGCATCCAGCCCGCGATGCCCTGGCAGAAATCCGCGAACGCCTCTTCCCCGGTAAAGGGGCCGCCCATGTAATATGCCCGTTCGCTTGTGAAAACCTCTGCGTAGGCGGGAAAGTCGCCAAGAACCGGCGCGCGCAGCCGCAGGCGCGACGTATCGATAACCGGGACGGCATCTGCAAAGGCAGCTGCGACGTCTGCGGCCCGGCCCTGCGGCGGCTGAAGCCAGGGTTCGGTCATTCCAGCCCCCGCAGATCATGCCGGATCACCACATCGTCGGGATCAACGCCGGGGGCATCAACGCGACGTCCGCCCAGCCGCAGCGCCAGCGCGATGGACCGGGTGTTTGCGGGGCCGATGTAATTGTCGATATGATCCCAGCCAAAGCTTTGCCGTGCCCAGTGCATCACGGCGCGGGCTGCTTCGGCGGCAATGCCCCGTCCTTCGGTCGCTTCGGTCACGAACCAACCCAGTTCCGGTTCCGGGTAGCCTTCGGGCTGATAAATCCCAACCTCGCCCAGGTAATCCCCGGTTTCCCGGTCATCAACGCTGAAAGGACCATACCCGAAAAGCGGCCATTGCCCGACCTCGGACGCGAAGATACGCCAGGCGGCTTCGCGGCTGAACGGGCCACCTTCGTGAACGGCGCGGTCCGACGCATAGAAGGCGGCGCGATGACCGAAATCATCCATCCGCGGCATCCGCAGCGTCAGACGCGCTGTCGTCAGGGTCGGGGCCAGCGAAAAGGCCGTCTGGGCCGTATGGGTAATCATGCGCGCAGCCCCGACGTGCGAATTTTCTGGCCAAAACCCAGGTGCACAGAATTTTCGCAAGAAAATTCGTTTTTCAGCATGGGCCAGTTCATTTCTTTTTCATCAGCCCGGACAGGCCCGACGGCAGGCTCAGACCCTTGCCCATCCCGCCCAGCCCGCCAAGCCCCGCAGGCAGCTTGCCCTGCATGGCCTTCGCCGCCTGCTCCATCTGGTCGGGCGACATCGCGGACGGGTCGGGCATGCCGCCCTTGCCCATCATCTGCTTCATCGCGGCCTTCATCATGCCGCCCTTGCCCATCTTCTTCATCATGTCCGCCATCTGGCGGTGCTGTTTCAGCAGCTTGTTCAGGTCCGAAACCTCAAGCCCCGACCCGGCGGCAATGCGTTTCTTGCGGCTGGCCTGCAGCAGATCGGGGTTGGCGCGTTCCTTTTTCGTCATCGAATTGATCAGCGCGATCTGGTGGCGCAGCATCCGGTCGTCCATGCCCGCATCGGCCGCTGCCTTTTGCATCTTGCCCATGCCGGGCATCATGCCCATGACGCCCTGCATCCCGCCCATCTTCAGCATCTGGTCAAGCTGGCCCTTCAGGTCGTTCATGTTGAACAGCCCCTTCTGGAACCGCTTCATCATGCGTTCGGCCTGTTCGGCCTCAAACGTTTCCTGCGCCTTTTCGACAAGGGCCACGATATCGCCCATGCCCAGAATGCGGCCCGCGACCCGGTCCGGCTCGAAGGTTTCAAGGGCATCCATCTTTTCGCCCATACCGACAAAGCGGATCGGCTTGCCGGTGACGGCGCGCATCGACAGGGCGGCACCCCCGCGCCCGTCGCCATCCATCCGGGTCAACACGACGCCGGTGATGCCGACCCTGCCGTCGAATTCGGTGGCGACGTTCAGCGCGTCCTGGCCGGTCAGACCATCGACCACCAGCAGCGTTTCGCGCGGCTGGGCGATGTCGCGCACCGCCTGCACCTCGTCCATCAGCACGTCGTCGATGTGAAGGCGACCGGCGGTGTCAAGCATGAACACGTCATAGCCGCCAAGGCTGGCCTGCGTCTTCGCACGGCGGGCGATCTGGACGGCGGTCTCGCCCCTGACGATGGGCAGGGTATCGACGCCGATCTGCGCGCCAAGAATCTGCAACTGCTCCATCGCCGCAGGGCGGTTGGTGTCAAGCGAGGCCAGCAGAACCCGCTTGCCGTTGCGTTCCTTCAGGCGTTTGGCCAGCTTCGCCGTGGTGGTGGTCTTGCCCGACCCCTGCAGGCCGACCATCAGAACGGCCGAGGGCGGATTGTCGATTTTCAGCGCATCGGCAGGGCCGTCGCCCGACAGCACGCGGATCAGCTCGTCATGGACGATCTTGACCACCTGCTGGCCCGGCGTGACCGACCGGGTCACGGCCTGACCCGTTGCCTTGTCCTGCACAGCCTTGACGAAATCGCGGGCGACGGGAAGGGAAACGTCGGCTTCCAGCAGGGCGGTGCGCACCTCGCGCAGGGCGGTGGCGACATCGGCATCGCTCAGCGCACCCTGCCTTGTCAGCCGGTCGAACACGCCGCCAAGGCGTTGTGACAGAGTCTCGAACACGGCCCGTCTCCTGCTGCACCCTGTCCCGACAGGGATCGGGACGATCAAAACGACAACAACGCCCATGGGCGCAACGCGCTGATGGGCGGCGATCCCGGGAACTGACCGGGACCGGAAGGGCTTTGCACTTCCGGGGTCGCGCTGCGGTTAATCCCGTTGAAGCGCGAAGTCAAGCAAAGGGTACTGGCCGCCGCAAGGCCGGGCACTACTTTTCCTTGCAGCGGTTGCAGGCCGCGGGTTGCGGTGCGGGGGGCAGCGGTATGGCCGATGGTGTGATCTACGTGGCAGAGGGCAGCGACTATCTGGACCTGGCTGTGCAGTCGGCGCGCAGTTTGAAGGCGCTGAACCCGGAACTTGCGATCGACCTCTTTACCGATCAGGCGACAGGCAGCGGACTTTTCGACAGGGTAAAGCCGATCCCTGCCGGCCCTACAGCAAAACTGGCCAGCCTGCCTGCGACCCGTTTCGACCGGACGCTTTATCTGGATTGCGACACCCTGTGCCTTGCGCCCCTGGATGACCTTTTCGAGATACTGACCCGGTTCGAACTGGCGATTGCACATGACGTCCGGCGCACATCGGATCTGATCCGCGAAGGGGCCACCGAATGTCCGCCCTATGCGTTTCCGCAAATGAACGCCGGGGTGATGCTGTACCGGCGCTCGACCGTGATGCGCGGCTTCCTGCGGAACTGGCAAAAGGCCTATACCCTGGCCGGGAAGCCGCGGGATCAGCCGACCCTTCGTGATCTGCTCTGGTCCAGCGATCTGCGGTTTTATGTTCTTCCGCCAGAGTTCAATCTGCGGCGGGTGACGGTGCTGGACGCCTGGGAACCGCTGGATGCCCGCCCGACGATCATGCATTCGCACCGTTTGCTGCAGCACCTGCGCGGCGCGCCCGACCGGCTGACCACCCTGACCGAGATCCTGCCTGCAGAACGTCTTGCGCGGGCCGAAGAATGGCGTCGGTCCCTTGTGGCCGATCCGGTGCAGGGCGGCGATGCCGTGGCCGCCTATCACAGCGCGGAAGCCGTCCTGACCAGCCGGGAAAGGCCGCAGGGTAACGCAAATGCCACGGTCTTTTGCGACGAGGGCAAAGGCGGCAACCGGCCCGGCGGTCAGGCGGGGCGGTCCGGGGCAGGGTCGCGACGGAAAAGGGCCCTTGCCCCATGACCGCTTTCGATCCGGCCCGCCCGGCCCACTCCCCTATACCAGCACAGTCGGTGCAAAGCGCCGGTCCGGCGGGTTGCACTTGCAGTCGGTGCGATTGCGGATAGCCTCGGTGCCGGCGCGCAGGGGCGCTTGCGCCAGCAGGCACGAGGCCGGGCATGGGGTTCGACAACTGGGATGAAATCCGCACGGCGTTTCATGTGGCCCGCCTTGGCACGGTTTCGGGTGCCGCCGAAGCGCTGGGCGTACACCATGCAACCGTGATCCGCCATATCGACGCACTGGAAAAACGGCTGGGAACAAAGCTGTTTCAGCGTCATGCCCGCGGCTACACCCCGACCGAGGCCGGTCGGGACCTGCAGGCGGTCGCCCTGGCGACGGAAGACCGGTTCAGCCAGCTGGCCGGTCGCATCCGGGGCCAGGTCGATACGGTGACGGGCGAGCTTCTTGTCACCTCCATCGTCGGCGTCGCACCCCTTGTGGCCCCTGTCTTTGTCTCGTTCCAGGCGGCACATCCCGGCGTCAGGGTCCGCTTCATGGCAGACACCCGGCTGTTCCGGCTGGACTATGGCGAGGCGCATGTCGCCTTGCGTGCGGGCGATAGTCCCCAAGAGCCCGACAATGTCGTGCAGCCGCTGGCGATGCTTCGCGCCGGTCTTTACGGCGCAAGGGCCTATGTCCGCGCCCATGGCACCCCGACCGGCGAGGCCGACCTTGCCCGACACCGCTTTGTGACGACCAGTGGCGATGCGCTGCGCGCACCGTTCCACCGCTGGCTGCGCGAACGGGTCAGCGACGAGGCTTTCTGCTTTGTCGCCTCGGACAGCTCAACAATGGCCGCAGCGATCCGCGCCGGGGCGGGGATCGGGTTTCTGACGGTTCACGAGGCGCAGAACGACCCGGACCTGATCGAGATCATGCCATCGCAACCGGAATGGGAAGTACCGCTTTGGCTGGTGACCCATGTCGATCTTCACCGGACCCCCAAGGTGCAGGCCTTTGTCGCCCATATCAAGCACGCTGCCAAGGGCTGGGACGCGCCTTGACCGTCCGGGGCGGAACCGGGGGCGGGCATCTGGCGATGCTGGCCTTTTCGGCGCTGGTTGCAGGGTCATTCTCGCTTGGATCGCTGGCCGCACCGCTGATCGATCCCGCCGCCCTGAGCGCGGTGCGGTTTTTTCTGGCCGGCGGGGTCATCGGGGCGGTGGCGCTGGCCACCGAAGGTTTGCCCCGGTCAGCGGCGCGGGCACCCTGGCGCTATGGGGTGTTGGGCGGATTGCTCGCCATCTACTTCGTCGCGATGTTCGAAGGCCTGAAATCCGCGCCTCCTGTCCCGGCGGCTGCGGTCTTTACCCTGACACCCGTGATGGCGGCCGGTTTCGGGTGGCTTCTGCTTGGCCAGAGGATGTCATCCCGCATCGCGCTGGCGTTGGCGATCGGGGCGGCCGGTGCCCTGTGGGTGATCTTTCGCGGCGACTTTGCCGCACTTGCGGCGCTCAGGATCGGTCAGGGAGAGGCGATCTATTTCTGGGGCTGTCTGGCCCATGCCGCCTATACGCCGATGGTGCGCAAGCTGAACCGGGGTGAACCGGCGGTGATCTTTACCTTCGGCACGCTGGCTGCGGGATGCCTGTTGCTGATGCTTTGGGGGTTGCGGTCACTCCTGTCCACTGACTGGGCCGCCCTGCCGCCGGTCTTCTGGATCACCTTGGGCTACCTTGTTGTCTTTGCGACAGCGGCAAGTTTCCTGTGCATCCAGTATGCAACCCTGCGGCTTCCGTCCTCCAAGGTCATGGCCTATACCTACCTTGTCCCCAGTTGGGTCATCCTCTGGCAGATTGCCCTGGGACTGGAGCGTCCGGGCCTGGCGGTGCTGCCCGGCGTGGGTCTGACCGCCCTGGCGCTGGTCCTGCTGCTCAAAGACGAAGGGGTTTAGCGGCGAACGGGTTCAGCGGGGTGCTGAAACAGCATTCCGGGCGGGGGCCACCGTGGCAAAAGGACCCTTCAGCCACGCACAACAAAGGCCAGCGCCCGACCCGGCGGGGGCGAAGCGCCGGCTGGCGACGGGGCGGATTGGCCGCTGTCATCTGTCCAGCAGCCTTGATCCGCGCCGCCTGCACCCGGAAGCTTCCATTCAGCATGGCGATTTTACTTGACGCATTGCCACCATCTGCTAAATGAATGAATGTTCATTCACGCAGCGACTCAGCAACTTCAGGAAACCCCGCAAGATGACGCTTCAGTCCCCGGACTTTCGCCTGCAAGCCGCACCGGATGCGCGTCAGTCGGGTATTCTGGATGCCATTCGCGCGTCGTTCATCGAAAAGGGCTTCGATGGTGCCTCGATGCAGGACCTTGCGCGCGCCGCCGGGATGAGCGTGGGGAACTTCTACCGGTACTTTCCGTCGAAGGATGCAATCATCGCGGCCATCGCGATGCGGGATCTGGCCGATGTGGAAGCCGAATTTGCGACGGTCATCGGCTCGGACGATCCGCTTGGAATGTTGCGTGTGGTCTTGCGCCGGTACATTTGTGAAACATGCCGCGCCGATGGCGCTCTTTGGGCCGAAATCAACGCCGCCGGCCGCAGAAGGCCGGAAGTCAGCGTTGCGGTGGGGCAACTTGAAAGCTGCATCCGCAGCTACCTGGCCACTGTGTTCGCGGCGGTAACCGGCCAGCCCTTTGCCGAGGCACAGCGCCGCTATGGCAGCCATGCCTTGCTGATCCTGATGATGGTCCAGGCCAGAGGAATGCTGATGCCCGAAGCCGCATCAGAGGATCGTGGTCTTGATGAGCTTATCCTGCGGACAATCGACAGAATTCTTGATGAAATCGCCAACGACACGTCAAAGGCCTGACATGAAACGGTTACAACTTCTGCTTCTCGTGCTTGCGACTGCCCACGGTGCCGCAGGGTTGGAGTCTGCCCCGGCTTTTGCCCAGACCGAACCCGTCGCGCCAAAGACCATGGCGCCAGCCCTGCCTGCAATCACGGTGTCCACCGTTTCGCAACGGGTCCTGCGCGACCGTGTCATCGGCTCCGGCCTGGTAACGCCAGTCGAACGGGTGCTTGTGCAACCCCTGATCGAAGGGCAACCCATCGAATCGCTGGAAGTGGAAGTCGGCGATATCGTGACCAAGGGCCAGGTGCTTGCCCGGCTGTCGAGTTCAACGCTGATGCTGCAGCAAAGCCAGCTTGCCGCATCGCGGGCTTCGGCGGTTGCGGCCATCGCCCAGGCCGAAGCGCAGCTGCTGGAAGCCAAATCAGCGTCGGACGAGGCGACACGCATCAACGAGCGCACGCAGCAACTGCGCGCGCAAGGGTCATCTTCGCAGGCGGCCGCGGATACCGCCTCGTCCAATGCCATTTCCGCGGCGGCCCGCGTCACCGTGGCCGTCCAGGGGCTGGAAGCGGCCAAGGCGCAACTGGCGCTGGTTGACGCGCAGATCGAGGATGTAAAGCTGCAACTGTCGCGGACCGAAGTCGTGGCCCCCGTTGCGGGCGAAATCGTGGTGCGCTCTGCCCTGGTGGGCAGCATCGCGACCGCGCAGTCAGAGCCGATGTTCGCGATCATCCGGGACAACGAACTGGAACTGCGCGCCGATTTTGCCGAACGCTTCATGCTGAAGATCAAGCCCGGACAGAAGGTTCTGATGCGTGGCGTGGGCCAGCCTGCCTCGCTGACCGGGACTGTCCGGCTGGTAGAGCCGGCCATCGCAGAAGCCTCGCGGCTGGGGCAGGCGCGGGTGACCATCGATGATCCGACAATGGTGCGCACCGGCATGTTCATGGATGCCGAAGTGCTTGTCGCGGAACGCGAAACGCTGGCGGTTCCGGTGACAGCCGTGGGGGCCAGCGACACAGGCGCAACGCTGATGCGCGTCACGGACGGGTTGGTCGCGCGGGTTCCGGTTGAACTGGGCATCCGCGACGGCAGCTTTGTCGAAGTGCTGAGCGGTGTCGCGGCCGGCGATCTGATTGTCACAAAAGCCGCCGCTTTCGTGCGCGAAGGGGACAAGATCAATCCCGTGCCCGACTCTGCCGGCACGAACTGAGGATACCGCAATGAATTTCTCTGCCTGGTCGATCAGAAACCCGATTGCACCCATCCTGGCCTTCGCCATGTTGATCGTGCTGGGCTGGCAGGCGTTCACCGCCATGCCGATCACGCGCTTTCCAAACATCGACGTGCCGCTGGTTGCAGTGACCGTCACCCAATCAGGTGCCGCACCCGCCGAGATGGAAGCGCAGGTGACCAAACGGATCGAAGATGCCGTCGCCGGCATCACCGGCGTGAAGAACATCATCTCTACCGTTACCGATGGCGTGTCGCAGACCGCCGTCGAATTCCGCATGGAAGTGCCCACCGACAAGGCCGTGCAGGATGTGAAGGACGCGATTGACCAGATCCGGGGTGATCTGCCGGGCGATGTCGAAGCGCCGATCGTGACGCGGATCGATGTGGAAGGTCAGGCCATCATGACCTTCGGGGTGTCTGCGCCGGACATGTCTCTGGAAGAGCTGTCCTGGTTCGTGGATGACACGATCGCCCGCGCGCTGCAGGGCCGCCCCGGCATCGGCCGGGTGGACCGTTACGGCGGGGCCGACCGCGAGATCAGGGTCGAGTTGGACCCGGTGAAACTGGACAGTTTCGGCATCACCGCCGCGGCCGTGAATGCCCAGTTGCGCGCCACCAACACCGATCTTGGCGCGGGCCGTGCCCGGATCGGCAGCGGCGAACAGGCAATCCGGACCCTGGGCGATGCCGAAACGGTCGAAAGCCTTGCCCAGACGACCATCGCCCTTCCGTCGGGCCGCTTCGTGCGGCTGGGGGACCTTGGCGAGATTGTGGATACCTATCAGGAACTGCGGTCGTTTTCCCGGATGAATGGCGATCAGGTTGTCACCTTTGCGGTCTTCCGTGCCAAGGGGGCAAGCGAAGTCAGCGTTGCCGAGACCGTCAATCAGGTTATGGACGGCATCCGGGCCGAGAACCCGCAAGTGGCGATATCGCTGATCGACGACACCGTTTACTATACCTATGGCAACTACAAGGCCGCGCTGCACACCCTGATCGAAGGGGCCATTCTGGCCGTTCTGGTGGTTCTGGCCTTTCTGAAGAACTGGCGTGCCACGCTGATCGCGGCCGTCGCCCTGCCGCTGTCGGCGATCCCGACCTTCTGGATCATGGATTTGCTGGGCTTTTCGCTGAACCTGATCAGCTTCCTTGCGATCACGCTGGCGACCGGCATTCTGGTGGACGACGCGATTGTCGAGATCGAGAATATCGCGCGCCACATCCGCATGGGCAAGACACCCTACCGCGCCGCCATCGAGGCGGCGGACGAGATCGGGCTGGCGGTGATTGCCACCTCGGCCACCATCGTTGCGGTCTTCGTACCGGTATCCTTCATGCCTGGAATACCGGGGCAATACTTCCGGCAATTCGGCCTGACCGTTGCCATTGCCGTGATCTTCTCGCTGCTGGTTGCGCGCCTGATCACACCGATGATGGCCGCCTATCTGATGCGCGACAAGGACGCAGACGGGCATGAACAGAAAGACAGCTGGATCATGCGCGGCTATCTGCGCTTTGTGAAGGTAACCACATCGGGGCATCTTTGGGTGATCCCTGCCCGCTATCTGACGCTGGTTGCCGCAATCGGCGTGCTGGCGGTGTCGCTGTTCTTCATGTTGCGCATACCGGGCAGCTTCATTCCGCCCGAAGACGTCAGCCGCATTCCGCTCAGCGTGGAATTGCCGCCGGGGGCCACGCTGGCGGAAACCGACCGGACAACCCAGGCCATAGTGGCCCGGATCCGCGACATCGACGGGGTGAACAGCGTCTTCGTGCTGGGCGGCACCTCGCCGACCGGCGACCGCGACGTGCGGCGTGCCAGCATCACGGTGCTGCTTGACAAGCTGGATCATTCGCTGCTGCACCGCGTGACCGGGATTGCGCGCAGCATTCCCGTGGTCGGCCCCCTGCTGCCGGAACTGCAGGCCAAGGGACGCACCCGACCGCAGAGCCAGATCGAGGCCGAGATTTTCACGGCCGTAAAGACCATCCCCGATGTGCGCGTGTTCAAGCTCAATGACCGGGGCGAGCGGGATCTGTCCTTTTCGATCCTGTCGTCGAGCGAACAGGACCTGAACACGGCCGTTGCCCTGCTGGAGACCGCATTGCGCGGCGACCCGGCCCTGGCCGATATCGCCTCGGAAGGTGCCCTGCCGCGCCCGGAAATCCAGATCACACCCCGCAACGAAGAGGCCGCGCGTCTTGGCATCACCACGGCCCAGATCGCCGAGGTAATCCGCGTCGCCACAATCGGCGACGGGGACGCAGCCCTGGCCAAACTGTCCATCGACAACCGCCTTATTCCGGTGCGGGTCCAGTTGAACGAAGCCTCGCAGCAGGATCTGGCCCGTCTGGGTGCCCTCAAGGTGCAGGCCGCGAACGGCATTGCCGTGCCGCTGAGTTCTGTGGCGGATGTGCGCATCGCCGAAGGTCCCAGCATGGTGGACCGTCTGAACCGCGAACGCCGCGCCACCATCGGGGCCAACCTTCCCGTCGGCGTTGCCCTTGGCACCGCAAGCGAGCGGTTCAACGAGATTGTCAGCAGTGTCGAGCTTCCGCCCACCGTGCGCGTTCAGGAAGCGGGCGATGCCGAGGTTCAGCAGGAAGTGGCGGCGGCCTTTGGCAATGCCATGATCATGGGGCTTATGCTGGTGCTGACGGTGCTGATCCTGCTGTTTGCCAGCGTGATCCAGCCCTTCACCATCCTGTTCTCGCTGCCTCTGGCGATCGGCGGCGTGGCGGCGGCCCTGATCATGACCGGCAACCCGGTGTCAATGCCGGTCCTGATCGGAATCCTGATGCTCATGGGCATCGTCACCAAGAACGCCATCCTTCTGGTGGACTTCGCGATAGAAATGCGGCGGCAGGGCATGGATCGCTTTACCGCCGTGATCGAGGCGGGTCACAAGCGGGCACAGCCGATTGTGATGACCTCCATCGCGATGGCGGCAGGGATGCTGCCCTCTGCCCTGGGCGTGGGCGAGGGCGGATCGTTCCGCGCGCCGATGGCAACCGCCGTCATCGGCGGCATCATTGCGTCGACCGTGCTGAGTCTTGTGATCGTGCCCGCCTTCTTCCTGATCATGGATGATCTGTCCTCGCTGCTTGGCCGGCTGTTCCGGCGCTTCATCGGACCGAAAGAAGACGAGCCCGCCGAACCTGCGGCGCAGGAACTGGCCGCCGGGATCGCGGCCCGTTCGGCCGAAATTGCCGAGCTGGATACGCGGATCGGGGCACTGGAACAGGGGACATTCGGAAGGCGCAGGCCAAAGACGCTGCACGTGGCGGAATGACACGCGACCGGGCGCGCAGACCCCTGCGCGCCAACCGCGGCCGGTGTCAGGGATCACGGCGCAACACAGATCGCCTCCACCCCGCAGGCGGCCCGAGCGACTTGTCAGCAAGTTGGGTTTTCTTGGCGGACCCGGAGCGATTCGAACGCCCGGCCCTCAGATTCGTAGTCTGATGCTCTATCCAGCTGAGCTACGGGTCCACTGCACGGCGATGTAGCCCCGCCCCTGACCCATTGCAAGGGCGAAAACGCGGCTTACTGCAGGTCCGTGGGGCCGATTGTCTTTGGCAGCCGGATCACGAACTCGGTGCCGTCATCGCCGCTGCGCAAAAGCTCCAGCCGCCCGCCATGGCCGCGCACCAGCTCGGCCGAGATGGCCAGCCCAAGGCCGGACCCGCCCTTGCGCGCCCCGCCCTGAAAGGCGGTGAACAGGTGTTCGCGCGCCCGTGCCGGCAGGCCGGGGCCGGTATCGCCCACCTTGAGCCACCAGTCGCTGTCATCTTCGCCGCCGCTGATCCTGATCGTGCCCACTGCGCCGGTGGCCTCGATGGCCTGGCGGGCATTGCGCAGCAGGTTCGACAGCACGCGGTACAGTTGCTCGCGGTCGCCGCGCACCATCATTCCGGGGGCAATGTCGATCAGGCAGGCAACGGGGCCGTCGGGACCCAGGCCTTCCCCTTCGGCCACCTCATCGGCCAGACGGCGCAGCGGAAAGCGCGACAGTTGCGGCGGCGGCTCTTCAGCCCTGCCGAAGGTCAGCGTCGATTCGCACAAGGCAACCGCACGGCGGATCGACGCCTCAAGCTTGGGGGCGGCGCGGGCCACCACGGGATCGGCACTGCCCTCCATCCGGTCGGCGAACAGCTGGGCCGTGGTCAGAAGGTTGCGCAGATCGTGGCTGATCTTGGCAACCGCGCCGCCAAGCTGGGCAAGCCGCTCTTTCTGGCGCAGGGCGGCGGTAAGCTGCGTCTGCAGCCCGTAAAGGGCATCTTCCGCCTCGCGCAGTTCCGCAACGCGCGCGGTGGGGGTGATGATGCGCCGGGCATCCTCGGGCGCATCCGCATAGGCGGTCATGTGGTTGACCACGCGGCGGATCGGCATCACCAGCAGACGGCGCACGGCCAGAAACAGCAGAACAGCCGTCACCGCCGAGATCAAGGCGGACAGGATCAGGATGCGCCCGCCATATTCCAGCAGCGCACTGCGCAGGGGGGCGGTTTCGGTGGTGATCTCGATCAGCAGACCCGCTTCCTGCACGGGATTGCCGATCACGCGGATCACGCGGTTCTGTGGATCAAGGATTTGCAGGATGGCATCGCGGATCAGCCGCCAGGACCCTTCCTGGCGCAGATCATAGGTCGCGTAGACCGGTTCGGGAATTTCCGACGACAGCACAAGTTGCCGCACCTCGTCACGGCGCAGCACCACGTTGAAGACACCCGCGTTCGCCAGCAACTCTTTTTCCAGTTCGGCGCTGATCATTTCGTCGGTGGCCAGGGTCGCCAGCGAGGCGATCTGCGCCCGTTCCAGCTTCAAAAGCAGGTAGTCCGCCCTGAACCGCGCCACGGAGGGCACAAAGATCAGAACTTCGGCCAGCATGACGAACGCCACCGTCAGCAACAGGAAACGCCCTGACAGCGTGTTCAGCACGGAGCGTTTCCTGACCTTTGCCGTCTCGTTCATTATCTGTTCAAACATATCCCCGGTGGGTGATCAGCGGTCAGAAACCCTGCGGTGCCGGGTTTCCGCCAAGAACGCCCGGCCCTTGGCCGGGCTGGGGCGCAGACAGGCCACCGGCGCGGTCGGACCGGGCGGGTATCAGGGCAGCCAATGCTGTACCAGCCGCACCACCCGCTTGACCATAGGGTTATCAAACAGACGCGGCGAGAAATAGGCCCCTGCGGCCCGTTTTGATACTTCGCCCAGCGTCGGATAGGGTGCAACCATGCCCGCCAGCGATCCCATCTTCAGCCGGGCCGACAGGGCCAGCGCCCAAAGGCCGATCAGTTCGCCGGCCTGGGCACCGACGATGCCTGCACCAACCGGGCGGCCCCTGACGACCATGACCTTGATCAGGCCCCGGGTCCGGCCTTCGGCCTGCGCCCGGTCATTGTCGTGAAAGGGCCAGCGCAGCACTGTCAGCCGGTCACCGTGGCGCGCCCGCGCCTCGGCCTCGGTCAGGCCGACCTGCGTCAGTTCCGGATCGGTGTAGGTGGCGCGGGGAATACGGGCCATGTCGGCCCGTGCGGGCAGCGCGAACAGCATCTGCCGGATGACCACCCCCGCGTGGTAGCCGGCCAGGTGTGTGAACTGCGCGCCGCCCGCCGCATCGCCCACCGCATAGACGCGCCGGTTCGAGGACCGCAGGCTGGCATCAACGATGACGCCCCGGTCGTTGCGGGTCACACCGGCGGCATCCAGCCCCAGCCCATCGAGGGCCGCCTTGCGCCCGGCAGCGACCAGAAGGTGAGACGCGGCCAGCGTCCGGCCGTCTGACAGGGTGGCGGTGATGGCGCTGCCCCCCGCAACGCCGCTGACAGCGGTGCCTTCCAGGATCGTCACCCCTTCGGCGCGCAGCTGCTGCACCACCACGGCCGCCAGTTCCGGGTCTTCGCGGCCCAGCGCGCGCCCAGCCTCGATCACCGTTACTTCGCAGCCCAGGCGGCGGTGCGCCTGGGCCATCTCCAGCCCGATCGGCCCGCCCCCCAGGATCAGCAGGTGCGACGGCCTTTCGCGCAGCGCAAAGATGGTCTCATTGGTCAGATAAGGCAGGTCCGTCAGGCCGGGCACCGGCGGCACAACGGGCCGTGACCCGGTGGCGATGACAAAGCGGCGGGCGGTGATGCGGGCCGCGCCCGCCTGCACCTCTGTGGGCGAAAGAAAACGGGCCCAGTCGCGGATCACGGTGACACCCAGGCCCTCAAAGCGCTCCTGGCTGTCCAGGGGGGCGATGGCGGCGATGGTTCGGGCGACATGATCCTTGACCGCGCCGAAATCCACCTGCGGCGCGGCGGGCGCGATGCCCAAGGCCGCCCCTGCCGTCATTGCATGCGCCGCCCGGGCGGCGGCAAGCAGCGCCTTGGACGGGACGCAGCCGTGATTAAGGCAGTCGCCCCCCATCTCGGCGCCCTCGATCAGCACGACGCGCGCGCCCATCTGCACCGCGCCCGCCGCCACCGACAGGCCGCCAGAGCCTGCGCCGATCACGCAGATGTCTGTCTCGATCCGGGTCATGTCATGGCTCCTTCCGGCGAACCGCCCGGACAAGGACGGGCAGTGCCGCAAGGGCGGCCAGGCCCAGCAGCGGGCCAAGAAAGCGCGGGTCCGCCAGCAGGCTCAGGTCCGGCTCCTCGCCGCGTGCGAACACCTCGCCCAATCCGGCGCCAACCCAGGTCAGGATCAACGCGCCCGGCATGATGCCGAAGAAGGTGGTGAAGGCAAAGCGCCACAGTGCCACATTCATCGCCGCCGGGATCAGGTTTGCCAGAAAGAACGGAACCACCGGCAAGAGGCGCATCAGGAACAGCGCCGGAATCTCGTTCTGGCGCAGCCCCGCCTGCAGCCGTGCTGCGGCCCCGCCGCCCGCTTCGATCCGGGCGGCCAGTTCGGCACCAAAGCCCAGCCGGGCCGCCAGAAAGACACCGATTGCGCCGACCGTGGCCGCGGCCACGTTGAACAGCACACCCGGAAACAGCCCGAACAGAAACCCGCCGGTCAGCGTGGCCACCGTCGCGCCGGGCAGGCTGAGCGCCACCATCGCGGCATAGGCCAGAATGAAGATCACGACTGCGGGAAGGTAATGCGCATCGCGCAGGGCAATCAGCGTTTCGCGATGCTGCGCCAGCACCTGAAAGCTGAGCTGGTCGCGCAGGGTCAGCGCCCCGATCAGGGCCGTGGCCCCGATGATCAGGATCGGCAGCCTGCGGCGCAGGCGGTGCCATTGCTTTGGGGTTGTCCTGTTCACCTGCCGTACCTTCCGTTTGTCTGCCGGCGCAGAATGCGCTGAACCGGGGGGCGGGCGACAGCCCCATCACGCGGCATTGATGATCTGCAACATTCCGAATGCCGCCGCGCGTGCGGCACCCCGTGCCTTCGGGCCGTTGCGGGCAGATGTGCCGCAAGAAAGCGGTGCCGACGAATTGACTTGCCCGCCCGCCCCCCGTAAAGGACGGGCTTCGAACAGGATAGCCCCCGAATCCACCGGGTGCGGGCTGCCGAAGTGATGGAGAGCCGCGATGAAGCGCACGTTTCAACCCTCGAACTTGGTTCGCGCCCGTCGCCACGGGTTCCGCGCCCGCATGGCCACCAAAGGCGGTCGCCTTGTGCTTTCTGCCCGCCGCGCAAGGGGCCGCAAGAAGCTGTCGGCCTGATCCGGCCTTTGCGCCTTCTGAAGGACGCATGACATGACGCCGCCGGTGGCAGGGGCACCAGGCAGTGATGCCGAAGGCTCGGTCCCGCCGGTGGTCCGCCTTGGCCTGACCGTGATTGCAAAGCGTGCCGACTTCCTGCGTGCAGCCCAAGCCCGGCGACAGGCGATGCCGGGCTTTGTGTTGCAGGCCCGGTGCCGGGGCGATGACAGTGCCGACATCCGGGTTGGCTACACTTGTTCCAAGAAGATCGGCAATGCCGTGGCCCGCAACCGCGCCAAGCGCCGCCTGCGCGAGGTGGCCCGGGCTACCCTGCCTGCGGGCGCTCTTCCGGGGTGGGATTACGTTCTGGTCGGCCGTCCCGGCGCAACGGCGGACCGGGTGTTTTCCGACCTTCTGGCGGACATGGCCAATGCCCTGGGCCGCGTGCATGCCGCACGTGCGCCAAAGTGACCCCTGCTGCGCAGATTCTGGCGCTGCCGATCCGCGCCTACCGGCTGGTGCTTAGCCCCTGGGTGGGGCACGGCTGCCGGTTCCAGCCCACCTGTTCGGCCTATGCGCTGGAGGCGCTGGACCGGCATGGCGCGCTGAAGGGGGGCTGGCTTACGGCGCATCGCCTGTGCCGCTGCCATCCCTGGGGCGGATCAGGATTTGATCCGGTGCCGCCCGCGACCGAAGACTGAACGCGCCACAGGCGCGGCCTGCACCGCGCCTGTGGCCCTGCCGGTCACTGCTTTTCGAAGAAGATAATCACCTGCCCGATGGTCACACCGGCCCGTCGCATATAGGCGATGTTCAGCAGGCGGTCTTCGGTCAAAAGCCACATCCAGTCATCGAAATCCACGCGCAGCGTCCCGTCAGGCACCGGCAGATCGATGCGGTAGCGCCAGTTGAACGTATCGCCGCGCTCTTCGCCGGTGGCGGTGCCGATCACGCCCGGCGCACTTCCCTGCCAACTGTCGGGGCCGGTCCGCGTCAGCGTCCATTTGCGGTTTTCGGTGCTGCCATCCTCGTAGACGAAGTTCTCGTCCAGCGTCAGAACCTCGCCGTCCCAGTCGCCGTCGATGTCGACCACGAAGCGGCGGCGGACGGTTCCGAACACGTCCTGAAACTGCCCATGCGCCACGGTCTTGCCATCAAAGAATTCTTCAAGGGCCAACTCCCGCGTGCTCAGCAGCGGGTCCGTCGGGCCAGGGCGACCCGTGCAGGCGGCAAGGGCCAGAAATCCTGTCAGAATGATCCACCGCATCGCACACTTCCCCAGAATGATTACCTGTCTTATACGCAGGCCGACGGCAACCGGATGCCTCGCGCCGCGAAGGACAGCCCATGTTCGACGAAACCGACGGTCTGCCGCCGATCCTGCGGGACGCGCCAGACACCACCGAGTTCAGAAAGCTGCGCAAGCGGCTGGTCCGCGAGGTGCGCGACGCCATCGAAACCTATGGCATGGTCGCCCCCGGCGCGCGCTGGCTGGTCTGCCTGTCCGGCGGCAAGGACAGCTATACGCTGCTGGCCGTGCTGCTGGAACTGAAGTGGCGCGGACTGCTGCCGGTGGATCTGCTGGCCTGCAATCTGGATCAGGGCCAGCCGGATTTTCCGGCCACCGTCCTGCCCGGGTTTCTGACCCGAATGCAGGTTCCCCACCGCATCGAATATGCCGACACCTATTCCATCGTTATGGACAAGATTCCCGCAGGGCGCACCTTCTGTTCGCTGTGTTCGCGGCTGCGGCGCGGCAATCTGTACCGCATCGCCCGCGAGGAAGGCTGTTCAGCCGTTGTGCTGGGGCACCACCGCGACGACATTCTGGAAACCTTCTTCATGAACCTGTTCCACGGCGGGCGGCTGGCCACGATGCCGCCAAAGCTGCTCAACGACGAGGGCGATCTGGTCGTGTGCCGCCCGCTGGCCTTCGTCGCCGAAGCCGACTGCGACCGGTTTGCAAAGGCGATGAACTTTCCGATCATCCCCTGTGATCTGTGCGGCAGTCAGGACGGCCTGCAACGCCAGCAGGTCAAGCAGATTCTTGATGGATGGGAAGCCCGCAGTCCGGGACGGCGGCAGGTGATGTTCCGCGCCCTGATGAACATCCGCCCGTCACATCTGCTGGACCCGACCCTGTTTGATTTTGCCGGGCTGGTGCCGGACCTTGTAAAATTTGCCGAAAACAGTTCACGGCCAGACCCCTGAAGTTAATTTGCTGATCACCCTCTGTCCCTAGCCTGACTGTCAGGTTGCAGCAGAAGGAAAGCAGGGCATGATGAGGGTATTGGGATTGCCTGCCGGGCGCGTGATCGTGCGGATCGGGGCCGTGCTCCGGCGTCCCGAAATGATGGTCGTTCTTCCGGCGCTGACACTGGCCGCCTTCTGGCTGGGGGGCGAGCGCGCGCTGATTTCTGCCGCTTTGGGTCTGCCCCTGGTGATCGGGCTTTTTGGGGCCGTTTCGCTGCGCGAGGCAGACCTTCTGGCACCCGTCACCCGCGCCACCGGCGGGATGGTGACGCCGCCGCAGATCGTCACCGCACTTGAGGCGATCCTGGGCATCGGCCCCGCAACGGGGTTGACCACGGCCTGCCTTGCGGTGCGGTTCGACGACATGGATCAGCTGGCCGACCGTTTTGGCAAACCGGCGGCAGAGGACGCCATGCGAACCTGCGTGGAGCGCATGACAGGCGTCCTGCGGCAAAGCGACACCACGGCGCGGCTTGATCACGGCGGTCTCGTCGTGGCGCTGGGGCCGGTGCGGCAGCTTGATCTTGAGACGCTTGTGCAGATGGCCGCCCGTCTGCAAAAGGCGGTCAGTCCGCCTTTGGTGCTGGATGCAACCCAGTTCTATGTCACCTGTTCTGTCGGCTTCTGCCTGCCGGGACGCACGCCAGAACCCACCGGTCGCGCGCTGTACGAAGCCGCCGTGGTCGCTGCGGATGCCGCCTGGCAAAGCGGCCCCGGCGCAATCCGCAGCTATTCCGCAGAAATGGGCAAGGTCGCCGCAGACCGGGATGCCGAACGTGACATGCTGGAGACGGCCCTGGATGAGGGCCAGATCCGCGCACATTTCCAGCCGCAGGTTTCGACCGACACCGGCGAAGTCACCGGGTTCGAGGCGCTGGCCCGATGGCACCATCCCGAGCGGGGACTGGTGGCCCCCGGCGTCTTTATGCCTTCGCTGGAGCGGGCCGGCCTGCTGGAGAAGCTGGGCGTGGTGATCCTGCATGACGCGCTGCAGGCGATCACGCGCTGGGACAAGTCCGGGCTGACCGTGCCGCGCGTCTCGGTCAACTTCTCGGCCGAGGAACTGCGCAGCCCGCTGCTGCCGGAAAAGATCGGATGGGCGCTGGACCGGTTCGATCTGGAGCCTGGTCGCCTGACGATCGAAATCCTGGAATCGGTCGTCACGCAAACGGACAATGACGTGATCGTGCGCAACATCGCGTCGCTGTCCGAAATGGGCTGCGGCATCGATCTGGATGATTTCGGCACTGGCCAGACCTCGCTTGCCAATATCCGGCGCTTTGCCCTGCGCCGGCTGAAGATCGACCGCAGCTTTGTGACGCGGATTGACGAAGACCCTGGCCAGCAGCGGATTTGTTCGGCCGTTCTGTCCATGGCGGAACGGCTTGGCCTGGAAACGGTTGCCGAAGGGGTCGAAACATCCGGCGAGCAGGCCATGCTGGCCCAGCTTGGGTTCACCCATGCCCAGGGGTTCGGCATCGGTCGCCCCATGCCCCTTGAGGAGACCGCAGATTGGATGGCTCGCCACCGTGCCCGGATTGCAGGGCTATCGCGGCAAAGCCCGAGTGCAGCGGCATTTTGAAGGCGCCAAGACCCCCGGCGGGCCGGGCCAAAGCGGCGCGCCCCCGCCGGCACAGGGGAAAACCGCTTGACCTTTGCCCCCCACCTCTGTTGAAGCACCGCTGACCCTTTCAGGAACGGCGGTGGTCCGGATGGACGATCAGAACAAGAACCTCATCCTTGCAACCGTGCTCAGTTTCCTTGTGATCCTGACCTGGTTCATCTTGTTTCCGCCACCGGAACCCGTGGCCCCGCCACAGCCTGCCACTGTCACGGGAACCGATACGCCCGCGGCGGTGCCACCGGCCGCGACAGGGGCCGCCACTGGTGCCACCCCCGCAGCCCAGGCCGCGCCCGAGGCTGCGCGCATTGCCATCGACACCCCCCGGATCGAGGGCAGCATCACCCTGCTTGGCGGGCGGATCGATGACCTGAAGCTGAAGGATTACCGGGTCACGCTGGACCCGGATTCGGAACTGGTACGGCTGCTTACGCCGGTTGGCCAGACCGGATCATACTATGCCCTATACGGCTGGGCCCCGGGCGGCGACCTTGGGTTCGAGGATGTCCCCGGCCCCAACACCGAATGGACCGTGGCCGACGGCACCACCCTGACGCTTGAGGCACCCGTCACGCTGCGCTGGGACAACGGCAAGGGCCTGATCTTCAGCCGGACGCTGTCCATCGACGAAAACTATATGTTCACCGTCACCCAGGCGGTCGAGAATACCGGTGCCACCGACGTGAGCCTGGCCCCCTATGGCATCGTGGCCCGCCACGGCACGCCGCCGGATCTGCAGAACTTCTTCGTGCTGCACGAGGGCGTGGTCGGGCGGACCGACGGCACCCTGACCGAAACCACCTACAGCGCCCTGACCGAGCTTCCCGTAATCGACCGGGAAGGCGCGCAGGCCGAGATCCTTGACGCGACCACCGATGGCTGGATCGGGTTCACCGACAAATACTGGATGACGACGCTGATCCCCGAACAGGGCAAGCCGTTCACCGCCGTAACAAAATATGTGGCGGCCACCGATGTGTTTCAGGTGGAAACCCGCCAGCCCATCATCACGGTTGCCGCAGGCAAGACGGCATCGTCCAGCTCGCGGCTGTTCGCGGGGGCCAAGGAATGGGAAACCATCCGGGCCTATCAGAACGAAGGCGGCATTGCCGGGTTCATCGATTCCATCGACTGGGGCTGGTTCTATTTCCTGACCAAGCCGATTTTCCTGGTTCTGCATTGGCTGAATGTCCAGATCGGAAACATGGGGCTTGCCATCATCGGGCTGACCTTCGTGCTGAAGATCATCGTGCTGCCGCTGGCCTACAAGTCTTACGTGTCTATGGCGCGGATGAAGGAGTTGCAGCCGGAGATGGAGGCGCTGAAGGAACGCGCAGGCGACGACAAGCAGAAGCTGCAGAAGGAAATGATGCAGCTGTACAAAGACAAGAAGGTGAACCCGGCAGCGGGCTGTCTGCCGATTCTGATCCAGATTCCCATCTTCTTTGCACTGTACAAGGTGATCTTCGTCACCATTGAGCTGCGCCATGCGCCCTTTTTCGGCTGGCTGCGCGACCTGTCCGCACCCGATCCGTCGTCGCTGTTCAACCTGTTCGGCCTGCTTCCCTGGGCGGCCCCGGCGCAGGGCACGCTGCTGGCGCTGATCTTCATCGGGGTGCTGCCGATCCTGCTGGGCATCACCATGTGGCTGCAGCAAAAGCTGAACCCTGCCCCTACGGACCCGACCCAGGCGATGGTCTTTGCCTGGATGCCCTGGGTCTTCATGTTCATGCTGGGTGGGTTTGCCAGCGGGCTGGTGGTGTACTGGATCGCCAACAACACGATCACTTTCGTGCAACAATACCTGATCATGCGCAGCCACGGGCACAAGCCGGATATCTTCGGCAACATCAAATCCGGCATGAACCGCAAGAAGGACACCATTGCCGCCGACTCCGCCGCCAGTAAAGCGCCGCCGGTCAAGAAAGCGCCGACCAGGAAATGACCCTCCGGCTGGCCCGCATCTGCCGCCATCCGATCAAGGCGCACGGGCGCGAAGACCTTGGGTCCGTTCTTCTTTCGGCGGGGGCCTGCCTGCCCTGGGACCGGCACTGGGCCGTTGCGCATGAGGCGGCAAAGCTGGGCGGCGGCGGCTGGGTGCCTTGCGCCAATTTCACGCGCGGGGCGAAGGTGCCGGGGCTGATGGCCATAACCTCGGCGCTGGATGAGCAAAGCGGCGCGGTGACGCTGCGCCACCCCGAACTTGGGGCGCTGACCTTCCGACCCGATGATCCTGCAGACTTTGCGGCCTTTCTGTCCTGGATTGCGCCGCTGGTCCCGGCGGACCGCGCCCGGCCCGCGCAGATCGTCAGCGCCGGGCGCGGCATGACCGACAGTGACTTTCCTTCGGTTTCGATCCTGTCGTTGGCTTCCCTTGCCGATCTGTCCGCGCGCATGGAGCAGCCCCTGTCCGCCGACCGCTGGCGCGGCAACCTGTGGCTGGACGGGGCCGCACCCTGGGCGGAATGGGACTGGATCGGGCGCACCCTGCACATTGGCCAGGCTGAACTGCGGATCGAAGAGCGTATCACCCGCTGTCGGGCAACCTCGGCCAATCCTGAAACAGGCCGGATCGATGCAGACACGCTCGGCGGTCTGGATGCGGCCTTTGGCCACCAGGATTTCGGGCTTTACGCGGTTGTGACCAAGGGCGGCACAATTTCCCTGGGCGACACAGTGACCTTGAGGTGACCATACTTCCCTTTCCCCTCAGCCCGGAACCGGAAGGGGCCGCGCGCGAAGCCGGGCGGCTGATGTTTGCCGGGCCGGTGGATTTCGTGAAGGGCGTGGTTGCGATGGATGGCCTGCCCCCGGCGGACCGCCTGGAGGTGTGTTTTGCCGGCCGGTCCAACGTGGGCAAGTCCAGCCTGATCAATGCGCTGACCGGGCGCAAGTCGCTGGCGCGCGCCTCGAACACCCCCGGACGCACGCAAGAGATCAACTTTTTCGCGCTTGGCCCGTCACGCTATCTGGTTGACCTGCCCGGCTATGGCTATGCCGAAGCGCCCAAGCCTGTGGTGGAAAAATGGCAACGGCTGCTGAAAAGCTACCTGTCCGGCCGCCAGACCCTGCGGCGCGCCTTCGTGCTGATCGACACGCGCCACGGTGTGAAGGCGGTGGACGAAGAGATTCTGGCCCTGCTGGACCGGTCGGCAGTCACCTTTCAGGCGGTGCTGACCAAGGCCGACAAGGTGAGCAAGGCGGAACGTGAGGCGACCATCCTGCAGGTGCGCGGCGCTTTGGCCAAACATCCGGCGGCCTATCCGGAGATCATCGTGACATCTTCGGAAAAGGGTGACGGAATCGAAACCCTGCGGGCGGTGATTGCGACGCTGGAATAGGCTACCCAAACAGCCGTGCATCCCACCAGACCGGCACCTCCAGCCCCGGGCGGATACGCCCAAAGTCGGAATGAAGCGCATTGATCACCAGATTGCGCTCCATCCGCGCCACCACTGACGGCACGATCAGCACGGCAGACCGCCCTTCGACATACCATCGCCGACCGAACGTCCGTGCCACACGGCAATCTGCGCATGCCCAGCCTTCCAGCGCATCGGGATTTGCCACTTCACACCTGATGCCCTGAGGCAGGGTCACGGTCAGAAAATGCTGGTTCGGCGGCATTTCCCCTGCGTAATGCACCAGCTTTTCCAGCATCGCGGTCGAATAATGCTCGGTCGCATAGATCACGGATGCCCCGGCTTCGTGCCAGCGACCATCAACCTGCCGGGCACCGCCCGCATCCCAGATCGGATACTCACCGCCCGGATCGCCGATCCGGTAACAGACCATCGGTTCCGGCAGGCCTCGGATCACACTGCGACGCCGGCATCTGCCCGCCGGATCAGGTTTATCACCGCCTGTGCCCCGGCAGAACCTGACTGTGCCATGGCCAAAGGCGTCATCCCGTCAAGCAGCGGATGCGGGCGGGCCAGAAACCGGTCCACCGCCGCGCGGTCATCGCCAAAGCTGCGGTTTGCCGCATCGACCACCCGGCTGAGCTCATAAAGCCGCCCGCTCATCTCTCGCGACAGCGCTTTGCGTTCCCGCCGGGCGCGGCGCAGCGTGGCTTCCGGGATCAGCGGCCCCACAACCTGCGCCCGCCCGATCACCCTGCCCAGCGCCTCTGCCGCAGACGCCGGCAAGCCCAGTACCACAACGCGGGCCAGCCCAACATCATCCAGCGCAATCGCGTTCAGGCCAAGCATCTCACCGATCCGCGCCGGTTGCCCCGCACTTTCGGCCTGCACCTTGCCTGCCATGTCATTTGCGTTCATCGCGCGGCCCCCCGCCATTCGTCATCTGACGAAAATCTAGGCGTCACGTGACGAATCCGCAAGCCCCTTCACACGTGCTGCGCGCCGTTCACCTCGATCTCGGCCCCCGAGATATAGCTGGACTGATCCGAGCACAGAAACCAGATCACGTCCGCAACTTCCTTCGGCTGGCCCAGACGCTGCATCGGCAGTTTTTCCACGATCTTGTCGGTGCCGGGCGACAGCATTGCCGTTTCGACCTCGCCCGGTGCAATCGCGTTCACGCGCACCCCCAGGGGGCCGAAATCATGCGCCATCTCGCGGGTCAGGGCGGCCAGCGCCGCCTTTGACGTGGCATAGGCCGCCCCGGCAAAGGGATGCACGCGCGATCCGGCGATGGAGGTGACGTTGACGACCGATCCCCGTGCCGCCGCCAGTTCCGCCTGCAGCGCGCGGGCCAGCACGACACAGGAAAAGAAATTGACGTGAAACACCTGGCCCCAGATGCGCAGGTCGGTGTCCAGCGTGGTCAGACGCGCGCCACCCGGCCCTTTCGGGCTGATGCCCGCGTTGTTCACCAGCGCATGCAGCCGCCCGTCGATCTTTTGCTTGATCCCCTCGATGGCCGATATGGTCTTGTTGGGGTCGGCAAGGTCGATCTGGATGTGGTTTTCCTCGCCGCCGGGCCAGGGGCAGCGCGGATCGAAGGGCTGGCGCGAACAGGTCAGGACGCGCCAGCCTTCGGCCGAAAACCGCTTGACCGTGGCGTGCCCGATGCCCCGGCTTGCCCCCGTCAGAAGCAGCGTTCTTACCTCTGGCATCACCGTTGCACCCCCTTGTGCATGACCGAAAATACCTTATCGCTTTTGTCGGGATTGGCAAGGCACCCCCTGGGGCAGGGGACGCGCCTTTGAATGTCACAGGCCGCCCCCGGCGTCTCTTGCAGGAAGTCCTGGTGACGATATCGACCGGGGCCTGTTTTCTGTTCACAAGCTGTTCCTGCGACCGCTGAAAAGAAATCCAGATGCGATGGCCCTGCCCGCTTTGGCCGCGACCCTTGGCAGGGGTCCGCAAAGGGGCTACCAAACACTGCGCAGTCAGGATTCCCCAATGAAAAAGCAGCTTGCCATGACCCGTGAACCCGTCGCCGCTGCCCGCACCCTGTCCGAGGCGCTGCCCTATCTGCAACGCTATGCCGGTGCCGTGGTGGTTGTGAAATTCGGCGGCAATGCCATGGGCGACGCAGATGCCATGGCCGAGTTTGCCCGCGACATCGTGCTGATGCGCCAGGTCGGGGTCAACCCGGTGGTTGTGCATGGCGGTGGGCCGATGATCAACGATCTGCTTGCGAAGCTTGGGATCAGGTCGGAATTCGTGCGCGGCAAGCGCGTGACCGACAAGGCCACGGTCGAGGTGGTGGAGATGGTGCTGTGCGGCGCGGTCAACAAGCGCATCGTACAGGCGATCAACGATCAGGGCGGGCGGGCCGTGGGCATTTCCGGCAAGGATGACGACCTGATGGTCTGCGTCGCCGATGACCCTGACCTCGGTTTCGTCGGTCGCCCGGTGGAAATGAACGTGCAGGTGCTGCGCGACCTTTACAATGCCGGGATCATCCCGGTCGTCGCCCCGGTTGCCACAGGTGTCGCGGATAACGAGACCTTCAACGTCAACGGCGATACGGCGGCGGGGGCGATTGCGGGCGCGCTGAAGGCGGACCGGCTTTTGCTGCTGACGGATGTGTCCGGCGTCAAGGATGAAAGCGGTGCGGTGGTGACACAGCTTTCCCCTGATCAGGTCCGCGACATGACGGCGCGTGGCATCATCGCCGGGGGGATGATTCCCAAAACCGAAACGGCACTGCTGGCGCTGGAGCAGGGTGTGCGGGCCGTGGTCATTCTGGACGGGCGCATTCCCAACGCCTGTCTGCTGGAACTTTTCACCGATCATGGTGTCGGCTCTCTGATCCGGTCCACCGAGCCGCGGATCAAGCCGCGCGGCGAATGACCGCGCTGGCGCAGATCAAGGCCGCGCTGGCCGACCATGCGCTGACGGTTCTTGGCGGATTCCTGGCCGTGCCGCAAGACGCGGTGCCGGCCGGCACCCGGACCCTGCTGCTTGTCGGCCCGCGCCAGCCGGGCTTCTGGCAACACCTGACCGTGCAACCGGAATGGCTGGACGGTGCGCCCGATCCGGTCGACCGCTGGTCGCGCCGGGTGATTGGCCGGATCGCCTGCGATCTGGGGGCAAAGGCGCTGTTTCCCTTTGGCGGCCCGCCGCACCGGCCGTTCTACGCATGGGCGCTGCGCACGGGGCGCGTCTGGTCGTCGCCGGTCAGGTTGCTGGTCCATGACGAGGCCGGGTTGATGGTGTCTTTCCGGGGCGCTCTGGCGCTGAAGGAGCGGTTCGATCTGCCGCCCCCGCCTGCTTCGCCCTGCGACAGCTGCGATGGCCAGCCCTGCCGTGCCGCCTGCCCGGCTGGTGCCCTGACAGACGCAGGCTATGACCTGCCCGCCTGCCACGCCTGGCTGGACGGCGCAGCAGGGCAGGACTGCATGACCGGCGGCTGTGCCGTGCGCCGCGCTTGCCCGGTCTCGGCCCGGCATGCAAGGATGCAGGACCAGTCCGCCTATCACATGAGGCAGTTTCACCGATGACCAAGCGCCTGATCCTGACGCGGCATGCAAAATCAAGTTGGGACGATCCGAACATACCCGATCACGACCGCCCGCTGAACGACCGCGGCAAGGCGGCGGCGGCCGATCTGGGTGATTGGCTGGCCTCGCGCGGCTATATCCCGCAGCAGGTGCTGTGTTCCGATGCGCTGCGCACCCGCAACACCTGGTCAGGCATCGCCCCGGCCCTGCCCGGCAACCCGATACTGGAGTTGAAGCCCGCCCTCTACAATGCCGGGCCGGATGTGATGCTTGCGGTTCTGCGCCATGCCCGGGAAGACACCGTGATGATGATCGGGCACAATCCCGGCATTGCCGAATTCGCCAACCGGCTGGTTGCGTCAGATCCTTTGCACCCGGAGTTTCATCGCTATCCGACCGGTGCAACGCTGGTTGCCGAGTTCGCCATTTCCTCATGGGCCGAGGCAGGCTTTGGCATGGCGGCCGTGCTGGATTTCATCGTCCCGCGGGAGCTTGCAGACTGACCGCCGGTGTCGGGCGCCTGGGGGCCACGGTGCTGCCATGCAGGTCAAGCGGCCGCGAGCCGCTGCCACAGCGGCGGCCTGACGGCGCGTCAATGTCCCAGTATCTGGCTGAGGAACAGCTTGGTGCGGTCTGACTTCGGATTGCGAAAGAACTCTTCCGGTTCGTTCTGTTCCACGATCTGACCCTGATCCATGAAGATCACGCGGTTCGCCACCTGGCGGGCAAACCCCATCTCATGGGTGACGCACAGCATGGTCATCCCTTCTTCGGCAAGCTGGATCATCGTATCCAGCACTTCCTTGATCATCTCGGGGTCAAGGGCGCTGGTCGGTTCGTCAAACAGCATGATGCGCGGCTTCATGCACAGCGACCGCGCGATGGCCACGCGCTGCTGCTGGCCGCCCGAAAGCTGGCCGGGATATTTCAGCGCCTGTTCCGGTATCTTGACCTTTTCCAGAAAATACATCGCCGTTTCCTCGGCCTCGCGCCGGGGAATATTGCGGACCCAGATCGGGGCCAGCGTCAGGTTCTCCAGGATGGTCAGATGTGGAAACAGGTTGAAATGCTGGAACACCATGCCAACTTCCGACCGCACCTTGTCGATGTTCTTGATGTCATTCGTCAACTCGGTGCCGTCGACGATGATCTGGCCGGACTGATGTTCTTCCAGGCGGTTGATGCAGCGGATCAGCGTTGATTTGCCAGAGCCGGACGGCCCGGCGATGACGATGCGCTCGCCGCGCTGCACGGTCAGGTCGATGTCGCGCAGCACGTGGAATGTGCCGAACCACTTGTTCATGCCGGTGATCTGGATTGCAACTTCATCGCTGACCTGCAACCGGCTGCGGGTCACGGTGCCAACAGATAGGGTATCGGTCATGGGCGGGGCTCCTTACCGGTGGTCGCGCTTGAGTTTCTGTTCGAGATACATCGAATAGCGCGACATGCCGAAGCAGATGACGAAAAAGATGGCCCCGACGAAGATATAGGGTTCCCAGTAGATGCCCTTCCAGGCAATGTCGGCGCGGACGATCTGGGTGATGCCCTTCAGCGGGTCCAGAAGGCCGACGAAGGCCACGAGTGTGGTATCCTTGAACAGGCCGATGAAGGTGGACACGATCCCGGGAATGGCGATCTTCAGCGCCTGCGGCATGATGATCAGGCGCTGCGCGCTCCAGTAATCCAGGCCCAGCGCATTGGCGGCCTCGTACTGGCCGCGCGGCAATGCGGCCAGACCGCCCCGGATCACCTCGGCGATATAGGCGGCGGCAAAGAAGGTGACGAGGATGATCACCCGCAGGATCAGGTCGAAATTCGTATTCGGCGGCAGGAAATACTGCAGCAGAAGCGATGCGGTGAACAAAAGCGTGATCAGTGGCACGCCGCGGATGAATTCGATGAACCCGACCGACAGCGTCTTGATCAGCAGCATGTCGGACTGTCGGCCCAGCGCCAGCAATATGCCCATCGGCAGCGAAAAGGAAATGGCCGTCACCCCGATGGTCAGCGCCAGAAGAAAGCCGCCGAACCGGTCTGACGCCACAGGTTCCAGCCCGATGGGGGCCAGCCGCGCCAGTCCCGCAGCAACAGGGGCATCCAGCACGGCCCACCACAGCAGGGCCAGCCCGATGCCAGCCCCCGCCGCAATGCCAACGCCTGTCCAGGGCAACAACAGCCGATACGCCAGCAACAGCACCGGCAGTCCCGCCATTGCCGCTGCCGGAACCCAGAAGGACCCGCCCCAAAGCAGAAAGAAGGCAAGCGCAGGATAGATCACGGTGAACCACATCAATGCAGCGGGCCGCACCTGCGCAAGCGCCAGCACGGCAAGCATCAGGATGATTGTCAGCCCGGCAGGCAGCATCGGCACCGTTGCCAGCCAAAGCGTTGCCACAAGAAATGCGACAACCCCGATCAGCATGAAGGTCCGAAGGCGCTTCTGCCCCGAAAACAGCACGGGTGTGATCGCGGCGAACAGCAGGCCGAAGGCAATCGTCGGGCGCCAGTACTGGTCCTGCGGGTAAAAGCCGAACATGAACTGATGCCAGCGGTCGCGGACCATCGCCCAGCAGGCCCCGGTCGCGTCCGGCCCGGCCCGTTCGGCAACGATGGCGCGGCATTCCCCAAGCGATCCGGCATTCCACACGCCGTTCAGCCACCAGGGCAGCGACGCCGACACAAGGCTGTAGATCGCCCACAGGGCGGCCAGGGTCAGGATGGTGTTGAACCAGCCGGAGAACAGGTTTTCGCGCAACCACCTGATCGCGCCCTTTTCGGTCAGGGGCGGTGCCTGCGGCGGCAGGATCGCCGTGCGGACGAAGGCATGGTTGCTTTCAGCCATCTCAGCGTTCCTTCAGTCCGACAGCCGCGTTGTAGATGTTCATCACGGAGGAAATCATCAGGCTGATCGTCAGATAGATCAGCATCATCAGCAACATGCTTTCCAGCTCTTTGCCGGTCTGGTTCAGGGTGACGCCGCCCAGCGTGCCGCGCAGGTCCATATAGCTGACGGCAATGGCCAGCGAGGTGTTCTTGGTCAGGTTCAGGTATTGGCTGATCAGCGGCGGGATGATCACCCGCAGCGCCTGCGGCAGGATGATCAGGTTCATTGTCCGGCCGGGGCGCAGGCCAAGGGCGAAGGCGGCCTCGGTTTGGCCACGGGGAATGGCCATAATCCCGGCCCGCACGATTTCGGCAATGAAGGCTGCCGTATACAGCACCAGCGCAACCAGCAGCGCCGTGAAGCTGTGCAGCACCTCGATCCCGCCAGAAAAGTTGAACCGGGTCATCCTGGGGTATTCCAGGTGGAAGCCCAGCGCCAGCAGCAGGGCGATCACGGGGACGAACAGCAGCAGCAGGCTTTTCCACCAAGTGACGGGACGCACCCCGGTCTCTTCCTGTATTGCCCTGGCCCGCCTGACCATGCGGCGGTTCACGATGGCGGATGCGCCGATCACCGCGAAGATCGCAAGAAAGTTCAGCGAGATCTGAAATTCGCCAATCCCTGCCATGCCCAGACTGCGTCTGAACAGCGGCGCCGGAACGTTCATGCCCCGGTTGGTGATGGCAACCGAGTCGTTCAGAAACATCCGCGCCGCCGGGGCCTGACCGGCTGCGATCATTTCGTCGGTGACGCGGAAATCCCTGGGCGAGGGCGTGGTTTCGGTCAGGATCACGAAAGACAGAAGAATCCACAGCAAGAGCGGAATGTTGCGGAACACCTCGACATAAACCGTCATCAGCCGACCGATCAGCCAGTTCTGCGACAGGCGCAGAACGCCGATGATGACGCCCAGAACCGTGGCCAGAAAACACCCCAGCGCCGCCACCACCAGCGTGTTGACCAACCCCACGAACAGCGCGCGCCCATGCGTGCTGTCATTGGTATAGGGGATCAGGGTCTGGTTGATGTCATAGCCGGCCCGGTTCCACAGGAATCCGTAGTCAAAGGTCCTGTCCTTTGCCGCCAGGTTGACGATCACATTGTTGATCAGCCAGGAGACGCCAAAGGCGAAAAGCACAAGAACAATCAGCTGAATGGTCAGCGACCGGTACCGCGTGTCGTAGATAAGCATGCTTGGCCGAAACCCCGGTTTCGGCACCCCACCGGCATAGGCCATTCGCTACCCCCTGTTGCCTGACCGTGACCCCGGCTGTCCGGATGTCAAAGAAGTCTGGTGCTTCCCTGTCGGCAGACGACCTCTGGAAAGGCAACGGGCGCGCTTCTGCGCGCCCGTCCTGTTTTTCAGATCAGCGGAAGGGCGGGGCGTACATCAGCCCGCCCTGGGTCCACTGCGCATTCAGGCCACGGGCCAGGCCGATCGGGGTCGATTCACCGATATTGGCCGCGAAGATCTCGCCGTAGTTGCCGTTTGCCGCGATGGCGCGTTTGGCCCATTCGGCATCAAGCCCCATCATGGCACCCATGTCACCTTCGGTGCCCAGGATACGCCTGATTTCGGGGTTTACGGTGCTGGTGCCGATTTCATTCACATTGGCCGAAGTGATGCCAAGCTCTTCGGCGGCGACCAAGGCGTAGAAGGTCCAGCGCACGATGTCGCCCCAGTTGTTGTCGCCATGGCGCACAACCGGGCCAAGCGGCTCTTTGGAGATGATTTCAGGCAGGATGATGTGGTTTTCTGCATCCGGCAGTGTCGCGCGGGTGGCCGCAAGACCCGAGGCGTCGGTCGTGTAGGCGTCGCAGGCACCGGCGACATACTGGCGCTGTGCTTCTGAATCGTCAGCCACGTTCACAGGGGTGTAGCTGATGTTGTTGGCCTTGAAGAAGTCGGCCAGGTTCAGTTCCGTCGTGGTGCCGGTCTGGATGCAGACGGTCGCGCCATCAAGTTCCTTGGCAGAGCTGACGCCCAGGTCCTTTTTCACCATGAAGCCCTGGCCGTCATAGTAATTGACGGCGACGAAATCGAACTTGAGGTCGGTATCGCGCGTGAAGGTCCAGGTCGAGTTGCGCACCAGCAGGTCAACCTCGCCCGAGGCCAGCGCCGTAAAGCGCGTCTCGCCGGTGGTCGGCACATAGCGCACCTTGGTGGCATCGCCCAGAACGGCGGCTGCGATGGCCTTGCAGACGGCCACGTCGAAGCCCTGATAGACGCCATTGGCGTCGGGGGCGGCAAAGCCGGTCAAGCCGGTGTTCGTGCCGCAAAGCAACTCGCCACGCGCCTTGATATCGGCCAGCGTATCGGCTGAAGCGAACCCCGCAAGCGCGCTGGCTGCTGCCAGCGTGCCGAAGAACAAGGATTTTTTCATGCTTACCTCTTCCTGATGATCCGTCCTGTTTCAGGCGGCTTTTTCATTCCGGCAATGCCGGATGCGAAACGGAGGAATTGTTTCTTTCAGTACCGTCGAGTGTGGGCCGAAGCGGTTTGAAAGGTCAAGACTTCTGGCGGAACCGTGCCGAAATGGGGAAATTCTTCGCTTCCGGGGGGTCAATGCACAAGATTCAAGCCTTCGCGCGGCGCAGGGCACCCCCTGATCAGCCGCTGAACCGATAGAATCGCTCGGCATGAAGGAAGCCCTCGTGCCGTGCAGCCTCCAGCGCATCGGCCTCGTCGTCGCGGCCCCAGACCTCGGCCTGCCAGTGCTCGTCCAGCCGGGACAGCCGCCATGCCTCTTCTGCGGACAGCCTCCGGTCGGTCACGGCCAGCGCCAGAACCAGCGATCCGGAAATCACGACCAGATCGTGAAAGCCGGTCAGCTGAAAGGCCATCATCTGCCCGATCCGGGCGGTCAGCCGGGCAAGGCTGTCGGGCGGCTGCGCCACAGGCATGACGCCAACGGTGGCCGTCAGCGGCGCGTCCAGCGCGGTGGCGGACCAGGCCAGCAGCGGGTCCCAGCCTTTGGTCTGGCGCGCCGCAAGCTCTGCCGGGCCGTCGGCGCGGTAACACAGAAGGTCGGTGTCGCCATAGGCCGCAAGCAAAGCCGCAACCTCGGCGAACCGGGCCGCGACCTTGTCCAGCGCCGCATTGGCGGACCGGGTCCAGGGCATGGTGCGGGGATCAACCTTGCCTTGCTGCGCGTCCCATTCTGCGGCAATCCTTTCGGCCATTGCCAGGGTCGGCACGACCAGCAGCGTCTTCGCCGGGGTCTTCACCGCCCGGCCGTCCAGCCGCACAGTGAAGCCGCCGTCAACCGCCTCGACGCGCGTCTCGGTCCAGAAGCGTCTCGCAGACCACCCGCTCATCTGATCGACGCAAAGGGATCGGCGGGCACATCGGTTTCCTTCCAGTCCATCAGCTTCCAGGTGCGGGCCATGTGATCGGGCAGGGGCGCGGTAAAGGTCATCACCGTCTTGGTGACGGGATGCTCGATGGTCAGGCTGCGCGCGTGCAGGTGCAGCTTGCGGCTGATGTCGCCACCGCTTGTCGCACCCCAGCCGTCGCCCGGATTTTCCTGCCCCGACCCGCCGTACTTGCCGTCGCCCAGGATCGGATGACCGATCTCGGCCATATGGGCGCGCAGCTGGTGGGTGCGGCCCGTCACCGGTTCCAACGCCATCCAGGACAGACGCGTGCCCAGGAACCACAGGGTGAAATAATCGGTCCGGGCCCGTTTTGCGCCTTCGGTTCCGTCCACTTTGGACGGATGGACGCAAAGCATCTTTTCGCCCTCGCCGCCGCGCCCGCGACCGGGGGCCTTGACCAGCCCGAACCTGATCGATCCCTGGCGCGGATCGGGGACACCGGCGACCACGGCCCAGTAAATCTTGCGGGCCTCGCGGTGGCGCAGTGCTTCGGACAGGGCGCGGGCGACACGGTCGGTCCGGGCCAGCAGCAGCACGCCAGAGGTATCCTTGTCCAGCCGGTGGACCAGCCGGGGCTTTTCCTTGTAGCCGAACTTCAGCGCTTCGGCCAGGGCATCAACATGGCGCGTGCCCTGACCCGACCCACCCTGCGAGGGCAGCCCGGCCGGCTTGTTGAGAACGATCATATGCTCGTCCTTCCACAGGACGGCATCCTGAATCATCGCCGCATCCGTCTTTGCCATGCGGCTTTCGACGGGTGCGGGCGCTTCGCCTGCGGGCAGGGGCGGCACCCGGATTTCCATGCCCGGTGCTACACGGTCCGCAGCCTTCGCCCGCCCGCCGTCCACGCGCAGCTGACCGGTGCGGCACATCTTTTCGACGGCACCCTGCGTGACATGCGGGAAGCGGCGCCTGAACCAGCGGTCAAGGCGCTGCTCGCCCTCTTCCTCGGCCACGGTCAACATCTGGACGGCACTCATGCAAACCAACCCCGGGTCAGCGACATGCCCAGCGCCAGTGCCGTGATCGAAGCCGCCACCGAGCCAACGATATACGCCAGAGCAAGACCGCCAGACCCTTGTTCCCACAGCTTCATGGCATCCAGCGAGAAGGCCGAGAAGGTGGTGAAACCGCCCAGAACGCCCGTCAGAAGGATTGGCGCATGGCGGGCAAGACCCTTTTCCTGCAGCCAGATCACCAGAACGCCCATCAGGAATGACCCCAGCACGTTCACAAAGACCGTGGCCCAGGGAAACCCCTGCCCGTCGGCGCGCGAAAGGGCGGCGTAGGCCGCAAAGCGGGCCGATGCCCCCAGCGCCCCGCCAAGGGCGACTTCAAGCAAGGTTCTGAACATCCCGTCTCTTTCTGCCCGTCAGACCGCCTTGTCAACCGCGCCGCCCGGAACGATTTTTCTGGCGAAAAATCCCATCGCGCGACCGGATTTCTCGCCAGAAAAATCGCTCACTCTGCCTGCCGCCTGGCGCGCAGCTTTGCGAAGTAGTCGATCCGCTTTTTCAGCTCACGCTCGAACCCGCGTTCGGGGGGCTGGTACCAGACCGGGCGCTTCATGCCTTCGGGAAAGCAATCCTGCCCGGAAAAGCCGTCTTCCGCATCATGGTCATAGGCATAGCCCGCGCCATAGCCGATGTCCTTCATCAGCCGGGTCGGGGCATTGCGGATATGCAGCGGCGGCGGTTCTGACCCCGTCTGGCGGGCCGCGTTTCTCGCCGCCTTCCAGGCCACATAGCCCGCGTTCGATTTCGGGGCCAGCGCCAGATAGATCACCGCCTGCGCAAGGGCCAACTCGCCCTCGGGCGATCCCAGCCGTTCGTAGGTTTCCCAACCCTGCAGGCAGACGGACTGTGCCTGCGGATCGGCCAACCCTATATCCTCGACCGCCATGCGGGTGATGCGGCGGGCCAGAAAGCGCGGGTCCTCGCCGCCTTCCAGCATCCGGGCGAACCAGTACAGCGCCGCTTCCGGGTCCGATCCGCGCACGGATTTGTGCAGGGCCGAGATCAGGTTGTAATGCTCTTCGCCCGACTTGTCGTACTTCGCCGCCCGCCGCATCAGCCGGTTGGCCAGCGCCGCACGGTCCAGCGGCTTGGGCAGGGACCAGGCCGCGACCTGTTCGATCAGGTTCAAAAGTGCGCGCCCGTCGCCGTCTGCCATGTCCAGCAGCGCATCGCGCGCATCGCCTGTCAGCGGCAGGGCGCGGCCCAGGTCCTGTTCCGCCCGCTGCGCCATGCGCTCAAGGTCGGGCAGGGACAGCCGGTCCAGCACAATCACCTGCGCCCGGCTCAGCAGGGCCGCGTTCAGCTCGAACGACGGATTCTCGGTTGTGGCCCCGACCAGCAGGATTGTGCCATCTTCCATATGGGGCAGGAACCCATCCTGCTGCGCCTTGTTGAAACGGTGAATTTCGTCCACGAACAGCAGCGTGCCCTGCCCGGTCGTGCGCCGGAGTCTCGCCTGTTCAAAGACCTTCCGCAGGTCGGGCACACCGGTGAAGATGGCGCTGATCTGCACGAAATGCAGATCGGTTTCGGCCGCAAGCAGGCGTGCGATGGTGGTCTTGCCCACGCCCGGCGGCCCCCACAGGATCAGCGACGACAGGCTGCCTGCCGTCAGCATCGCGCCCAGGGGACCGTCCGGCGACAGCACCTTTTCCTGCCCGATCACCTCGGCCAGCGTCTTTGGCCGCAGCCGGTCGGCCAGCGGGCGCGGCGCGCCCGGGGCGGCGGTGGGCAGGGTGTCAAACAGATCGGCCATGATCCAACCTTAAGCGCCTGGCGGGCCGATGTGTAGGGTGCGCAGCGCGGCCTTGGGTCAGCCGCGCGGCCGGGCCGCCAGTTCCGCCAGCGCCAGACACACGCGCGTTGCCGCCGCCATGTCCTGCACGCTGACCCATTCCAGCGGGCCGTGAATCTGCTGCATGCCCGTGAAGATGTTCGGCGTGGGCACGCCCTTTTCGGTCAGCCGCGACCCGTCGGTGCCGCCCCGGATCGGGACGGACCAGGGTTCGATTCCGGCGGCGCGGCAGGCTTCGCGGGCCAGATCGACCGGGGTCATGTCCTCTTCCAGCCAGTAGCGCATGTTGCGATACTGCGGCGTGATCGTGCAGTCGATCTTTGCGCGCGGCTCTGTCGCCTGGATCGCCTGGCAGACCTGGCGTAGCAGGGCACCATGCGCCTCCAGCCCGTCGCGTTCAAAGTCGCGCAGGATGAATTTCAGCTCCGCCTCGGCCGCCGTGCCGGACAGGGCGTAAAGATGGATGAAACCCTCGCGGTCCCCGGTTGTTTCCGGGGTAAGCGTGACCTGCGGCAGGGTATCCACGATCTTTGCCGCCAGATGCAGCGCATTCACCAGCACGCCTTTCGCCTGCCCCGGATGGATCGAGACGCCCGTCACCTTCACCACTGCCGCATCGGCCGAAAAGGTTTCATAGACGATCTCGCCCTTCTCTGCCCCGTCGAGCGTATAGGCAAAGGCCACCCCCAGATCTGCCACAATTTCGTCGCCCACGCCGCGGCCAATCTCTTCGTCGGGGGTAAAGCCGATCCGGATCGGGCCGTGGGGGATATCGGGATTGGCCAGCAGATGCCGCGCTGCCGTCATGATGATGGCGATCCCCGCCTTGTCATCCGCCCCCAGCAGGGTGGTGCCGCTGGCCGTGATGATGTCATCACCCACCTTGCCGGCCAGATAGGGCGATTGTACGGGCGACAGGACCAGGTCCGGCGCATCGGCAAAGGCAATCGACCCGCCGTCATAGGCGCGGTGTACCACGGGCTTGACCCCGCTTGCGGCATAGGCCGGCGCGGTATCGACATGGGCCAGCCAGCCCATGACCGGGACGGTGTGATGCACCGTGCCCGGAATGGTCGCCAGCACCGCGCCATAATCGGTCAGCCGCACATCCTGCGCACCGATCGCCTGCAGTTCCGTCACCAGCAGGCGCTGCAGGTCAAGCTGACGGGCCGTGCTGGGCGACGTGGCCGATGTCTCGTCGCTTTGCGTGTCGATCACGGCATAGCGGATCAGGCGCTCTTCCAGCTCCTGGGTGAAATCTGTCATGTCGGTCTCCTTTGTCAGGGGTTCGGCAATTTGGACAACAGGGCCATGAAACGGCGGTACCGTCCAGCCCCTGCCCGAAAGCTATTCCTGCGCCCGCAGCACCTGCGCCGGGCGCGCCGCCAGCGGACGCAAGGCAAAGACCAGACCGGCGGCCAGCGTGGCGATTACGCCCCCCAGCACGATGGCCAGGGCCGAAACCGGCTCAAAGGCATAATCGGCCTCCATCACAAAGGTCATCACCGCCCAGCCCGCCAGCCCGCCCGCAATGATCGCCACGATCCCTGCTGCAGCCCCCAGCAGGGCCGAGCGCAGCGCAAAGCTCAGCAAAATGCGCCCCCGGGTTGCCCCCAGCGTCTTGAGCACGGCCGCCTCGTACAGGCGCGCGCGTTCCCCCGCCGCTGCCGCGCCGATCAGCACCATGAACCCGGTCACCAGCGTTGCCGCTGCGGCCCAGGCGGTGGCCTGGGCAATGGCGGTCAGCGCCTCGGACACCCGCCCGATGGCGTCGCGCACGCGGATGGCGGTGATGTTGGGATAGGCCGTGGCCAGATACCGCAGAATCTGCGCTTCGGCGGCCTCTTCGGCATAGACTGTGGCGATATAGGTGTGGGGTGCCCCCGCCAGCGCCGCCGGGTTCATCGACATCACGAAACCCATGCCGCCCGTCGAAAAGTCGACCAGACGGAAACTTGTAATCTCTGCCTCGATGTCGCGGCCCAGGATATTGACGGTGATCCGGTCCCCCAGCTTCAGCCCCATCTCTTCGGCCTCTTCGGCGGCGAAGGAAATCTGCGGGTGGCCTGTGTAATCTTCGGGCCACCAGGTTCCCGCCGTCACGGTTGTCCCCTCTGGCGGGGCGGGGGAAAAGGTGACGCCCCTGTCGCCCTGCACCACCCAATGCTCACCCGCCACCTCGCGGGCCGGGCGGCCGTTGATCCGGGTGATGACGCCCCGCATCATGGGTGCGTCTTCCACCTTGCTGACCGCCGGATCGTCGGCCAGCCGCTGCAGGAAACCGTCGATCTGATCGTTCTGGATATCGACAAAGAAATAGGCCGGTGCCCGTTCCGGCAGATCGCGCTCGATGGCGGACCGGAGATTCGCATCGATCTGGCCGACAGCCGCCAGCACCGACAGGCCCAGCCCCAGTGACAGGATCACCGATGATGCCTCTTCCCGCGGCCCGCCGATTGCCCCAAGGGCAAGGCGCAGCGCGCTGCGGCCCCGCACCCAATGGCTGCGCGCCGCCCGCCGCGCGCCGCGCCGCACGGCCCAGGCGGCCAGGCCAAGGACCACCAGCGCCCCCAGCACCCCGCCTGCGGTCCCCAGCGCCAGCAAGGGCACCCCGGAAAACCACACGGCGGCCCCGATCAGCAGGGCCACGAACCCGCCCAGCACCAGCAGATAGACCGTCCCCGGCCGGCCCGCCGTCCCCTCGCCACCCCGGTAAAGCGCCGCCGCCCGCACGGTTTCCGTGCGCGCCAGCGGCCAAAGCGTGAAGATCAGCGCCGTGAGCGCCCCGTAAAGCGCGGCTTCCGCCAGCGGGCCGGGATAAAGCGCAATCTCTGCCGGAAACGGCAGGCGCGTGGCAATGACATCGGCCAGCCCCAGAACCAGCGCACTGGCCAGCCCCAGCCCCAGCACGATGCCCAGAAGCGTCAGCACGCCGACCTGCAACAGATAGGCCTGAAAAATCGTGCGCCCTTCGGCACCCAGGGTTTTCAGCGTGGCGATGGTGGCGATCTTGCCTTCCAGATAGGCGCGCACGGCGGCCGATACGCCCACCCCCCCAACCGCCAAACCCGCCAGACCCACCAGCACCAGAAACGACCCGATGCGGTCCACGAACCGCTCCACACCCGGCGCGGCGCGCCGCCTGTCGGACCAGCTCATGCCGCTGTCGCGCCAACGGGCCTCTGCCTGCGCTTCAAGCGCCGCAAGGTCGGCCCCGTCGGGCAGATCAAGGCGATATTCGGTTTCATACAGCGTTCCGGGTTCCAGCAGGCCAGATTTCGCCAGACCGGTCGTCGGGACGATCACGCGCGGACCCAGAGAAAACCCGCCCGCCACCGAATCGGGCTCCCGCAGCAGGACCGCACCCAGCCGGAACTCCTGCAGGCCCAGCCGGAAGCTGTCGCCCACCGCCAGACCCAGCCGGTCCACCAGAACCTTGTCCATGACCGCGCCGGGCAGGCCCTCTGATCCGGTCAGGGCACTGGCAAGGGGAACGGGGGGGTCCAGCACAACCGATCCGGTCAGCGGATAAAGATCATCCACGCCCTTGACCTGCACCAGCGCGCGCTGCGCGGCATCGCCGTCACCGACCACGGCCATGGACCGGAAATCGACGATCCCGGACAGCCGGGTGGCAATCTGCGCCATATAGGCGCGCTCCTCGTCAGTGGCGAAGCGATAGGTGAATTCCATCACCGCATCGCCGCCCAGCAGGACCGCGCCCTGATCCTGCAGCCCGCGCTCGATCGCTGCGCGCAGCAGCCCCACAGCGGCGATTGCCGCCACACCCAGCGTCAGGCAGGCCAGGAAAATGCGGAACCCCTTCAGGCCGCCGCGCAATTCGCGCCGGGCGATCCGGGCGGCGACGGCCAGGGTCATGCCGCCCTCCGGTCATCGGCGCGCACCAGCCCGTCGGCCAGGCGCACCACCCGGTCGCAGCGCGCGGCCAGTTCCGGCGCATGGGTGACAAGCACCAGCGTCGCCCCGTGGCGGTCGCGCAGCCCGAACAGCAGATCCATGATCGCAGCCCCGTTGGCCCCGTCCAGATTGCCGGTCGGCTCATCGGCCAAAAGGATCGCGGGCCGGGGTGCCGCCGCGCGCGCCAGCGCCACGCGCTGCTGCTCGCCCCCCGACATCTGGCCGGGATAGTGATCCATGCGGGCGGCAAGGCCAACTGCGCGCAATTCCGCCGCCGCCCGGTCGAAGGCATCGGGCAATCCGGCCAGTTCCATGGGCACGGCCACATTCTCCAGCGCGGTCATCGTCGGAATCAGGTGGAAGGACTGGAACACAACGCCCATATTCCCCCGACGGAAGCGCGCAAGCTGGTCTTCGTTCATCGCAGTCAGGTCCTGCCCCAGGGCAAGCACCTGGCCCCCGGTGGCCTTCTCCAGCCCGCCCATCAGCATCAGGAGCGATGACTTGCCCGAACCCGACGGCCCCACCAGCCCCAGCGTCTCTGCCCGCGCCACGTCAAGCGTGATCCCTTTCAGGATTTCCACCGGCCCCGCATTGCCTGCAAGCGTCAGGCGCGCATCGCGCAGCGAAAGGATCGGATCGGTCATGAAGGCTGCCCCGCAGTTCACCACATGTCTGGGATATGGCGCATTGCGCGCAATCCGCAACCTCATCTTCGCCTGTGCCCTTGCAACGCCCGCGCTGGCAGACCCCCTGACACTGGTTGCCCTGGGCGACAGTCTGACGGCGGGCTATGGCCTGCCGCCGGAAGACGGCTTTGTGCCGCAGCTGCAGGCCTGGCTGACGGCGCAGGGGCAGGATGTGGTGGTGGTGAACGCCGGCGTTTCGGGCGACACGACTGCGGGGGGGCTGGCACGGCTTGACTGGTCACTGACGCCCGAGGTGGATGCGATGATCGTCACGCTGGGCGGCAACGACCTGCTGCGCGGGATCGACCCCGCCGCAAGCCGGGCCAATCTGGACGCAATCCTGCAGGGCGCACAGGCCCGCAAGCTTCCCGTGCTGCTGGTCGCCATGTCCGCGCCCGGCAACTACGGCCCCGAATACAAGCGCGACTTTGATGCGATCTATCCCGATCTTGCGGCGCAGTACGGCGCGCTTCTGGCACCAGGCTTCTTTGCTCCGCTGCTGAAGGAGGGGGCCGATCCGGCAAGTCTGGCGCGCTATCTGCAACCCGATGGGCTGCATCCCAACCGGGACGGGGTGGCGCGAATCGTCGAGGGGCTGGGACCGCAGGTGCTGAACCTGCTGGCCGCCGTGCCGAAGGGCTGACCTGATCATCAGATCCGCCCCGCGCGGCATCCCGCTTCGGGGCGGGGATTGGCGCATTCCGCTTCAGGACCAAACCAGCGTTGTTTTAGAAGTCTTTGGTTTGAGGAGTCACTTGGCCAGTCCAGTTGGTTGGACAGGCGTCACGAGCAAGCCACAACCGCCCCGCCACCGTACCACCAACTGGCCGGCGCAGAACCGCGCGTTTGGGTGCCGAGGGTCGATAATGATCCTGATCGATCCACAGATGCAGTGGCGCGCAGGGTCTGCCGGGAAGTTGGGCAGGCCTGTGGTTTTGCCGGACACGGCGATCCGGCTGTGCCTGCCGGTCAAGGTCCCGGTCAAGTTGCCGCTCCCGACCGCAACGCGACTGCCATCATCCCGATCCGCAAGAACAGGCGGCGCTGGCGCGAGGATTGCCGTTGATCGCGATCACATCCCCATCGCCGGGCAGCGCCGCGATCTGTGCCAGACCCCGGCCGAAGGCCGCATCCAGCGCCTTCGGATCGATCATCCGGACCACGGTGAAGACGGTATCCTGCGAGGGGATGGAATGCATGGGCTTCAGGAAGCCCCTGAAAACATGCTCTTTTGCCCGACCAAAATCTGCCATCTCAGCATAGCTGCTTGCCCCGCACAGAACCGCGACAAAGCCTGCGACCTGCAGGTCGCAAAGGTCATGCCGCGCGTTGTCTGCACGCGGATCGCGGATGACCGCCGCGACACTCCTCGCCGAAGCCCGGTCGGCTGTTTCGGGGCCGGGGGGATCGGCCTCTGCCAGAAACCGGGCGCAACTCTGCCGTGACCCCGGGCGTCCGGCGCGCTAGGTTCGCCGCATGGCGCGCACACCCGTCCTGACCTTTACCGACCGGGGCATCTTCTGCCCCGCCGGCGATTTCCACATTGATCCCTGGCGCCCGGTGGACCGCGCCCTGATCACGCACGGGCATTCCGACCATGCCCGCCCCGGCCATGGCCGCTATCTGTGCACGAGGCAGGCCGCCCCGGTGATCCGGCATCGCCTTGGGCCGGTCCGGCTGGAGACGATCAGCTATGGCGAAAGCCGCCGGATCGGCGGGGTCACCGTCTCGTTCCACCCGGCAGGCCATGTTCCGGGGTCGGCCCAGATCCGGGTGGAGCAGGACGGCGAGGTCTGGGTGGCCTCGGGGGATTACAAGGTCTGCGCCGACGGGCTGTGCGAACCGTTCGAACCGGTGGCCTGCCACAGCTTCATCAGCGAATGTACCTTTGGCCTGCCGGTGTTCCGCTGGGAACCGCAGGAGGTCATCCTGGCGCAGATCAACCGCTGGTGGGCCGCCAATGCCGCCGAAGGGCGCATATCAATCCTGGGCGCCTATGCCCTGGGCAAGGCGCAGCGCATACTGTCGGGTCTGGACGCAGGGATCGGCCCGATCCTGACCCATGGGGCAGTCGAGGCAACGACCGAAATCCTGCGGACCCAGGGCTGCGTCCTGCCCGAAACCGTCGCCGTGACCGCCGGGGTGAATGCGAAGTCGTATCCGCGCGCCATCGTGATCGCCCCGCCTTCGGCGGAAGCCACGCCCTGGGCCAGCCGGTTTGGCCCGAACGCCGCTGCCGCCTTTGCCTCGGGCTGGATGCGCCTGCGCGGGGTGCGCCGCAGGCGGGGGGCAGAGACCGGTTTCGTGCTGTCGGATCATGCCGACTGGCCGGGGTTGAACAGCGCAATCCGTGAAACGGGGGCCGAGCGGGTCTTTGTCACCCATGGCTATACTGAGGTGTTCCGCCGCTGGCTGGAAAGCCAGGGCTATGACGCGGGCATCGTGCAGACCGAATACGACGGTGAAGCCATTGAAAGCGCTCAGCCCGACAAGGCAGGGGATGTGCCCGGATGAAACGCCCTGATCATCATCTGTTCACAGATATCCCCGGGGGTGATCAGCGATCAGAAACCCTCCGGTGGCGGGGATGCGCGAAGAACGCCCGGCCCCTGGCCGGGCTGGGGGGGCAGACAACGCCCCGCCGCCGGTCATGAGGCGATTTGCCCGCCTGTTCGCGGCCCTCGACGGCACCACGAAGACTGCGGCAAAGACCGCCGCCCTTGCCGCCTATTTCCGCGACGCCCCGGAAGAGGACCGTCTGTGGACCATTGCGCTGCTGTCAGGCCGCCGTCCGAAACGGGCGGTCACGGCAACCGAACTGCGCGAATGGGCGGCAGAGGCCGCAGCCATTCCGCTGTGGCTGTTTGAGGAAGCCTATCCGGTGGTTGGCGATCTGGCCGAAACCATTGCGCTGGTTCTGCCGCCGCCCGGAACGGACAGCGAGGTGCCGCTCAGCGTCCATATGCGCGGACTGATTTCCCTTGCCGGGCAGCCCGAATCTGTGCGCCGGGCAGCGATTCTGTCGGCCTGGGACGGGCTTCAGCCTGATGAGCGCTTCCTGTTCAACAAGCTGATCACAGGCGGGTTCCGCATGGGGGTCAGCCAGGGGCTGATGACGCGCGCGCTGGCGCAGGCGACGGGTGTTGCCGAAACCACGGTTGCCCACCGGCTGATGGGGGACTGGTCGCCGCTGACCACAAGCTTTGCGGCGCTGGTGCAAACCGGCGATCCGCAGTCTGACGCCACACGACCCTACCCCTTTGCGCTGGCCGCCCCGCTGGAGGCCGCACCGGAAACCCTGGGTGATCCGCAGGACTGGCTGGCGGAATGGAAGTGGGATGGCATAAGGGGCCAGCTGATCCACCGCGTCGGCACCTTCGCCCTGTGGTCGCGCGGGGAAGAGCTGATCACCGGCCGCTTTCCCGAATTTGTACCGCTGGCGGATTTTCTGCCCGCAGGCACAGTGATTGATGGCGAAGTGGTGGCATGGGGCGGCACCGGCCCGCTGCCCTTCGCTGTCCTTCAGAAACGGATCGGGCGCACATCGCTGCCAAAGCGCCTGCTGGCCGAGGCACCTGCGCATCTGCTGGCCTATGATCTGCTGGAAGAGGCGGGGCAAGACCTGCGTGCGGCCCCCCTTCGCCTGCGGCGCGCCCGGCTGGAGGCATTGCTGCACGCCCTGCCACCCAGCCTGCCCATCGGCATGTCGCCTGCGCTGGCTGCGGCAGACTGGCCCGCGCTGGCTGCCCTGCGCGCTGCCGCACGGGATCGGGCGGCAGAGGGGCTGATGCTCAAGCGGCTGTCCTCGGCCTATCATGTCGGGCGCAAACGGGGCGACTGGTGGAAATGGAAGCTCGATCCCTTTACCGTCGATGCCGTGATGATCTATGCCCAGGCGGGGCATGGCCGACGCGCCACGCTCTATACCGATTTCACCTTTGCGCTGCGCGATGGCGATGATCTGGTGCCCTTTGCCAAGGCCTATTCCGGCCTGACCGATGATGAATTCCGCCAGATCACCGACTGGGTGCGCAAGAACACGCTGGAACGGTTCGGCCCGGTCCGGCGGGTGGTGCCGGAGATGGTGTTCGAGATTGCCTTTGAAGGCATTCAGGCCAGCCCCCGGCACAGGTCCGGCATTGCCCTGCGCTTTCCGCGCATGCTGCGCTGGCGCCAGGACAAGCCGGTGGCCGAGATTGACACGATCCAGACGCTGCGCGCGCTGCTGGCCGGGCAGCGGGGGTTTTCCACCCCCGCACCCCCGGAGGATATTTGAGAACAGGCAATGGAATGGGGCGGGATACCTTGCGCTTTTCCCTGACGGAGACCTACATCGGGATTAACAACGCAAGAGGTTTTCCATGACGCTTCCCCTGCCGTTCCCCCTGTTCGATGCCAATGCCGCTTCGGGCGGCCTGGGCAACTTGCCGGACTGGGACCTTTCGGATCTGTACCCTGCGCCCGACGCGCCCGAGTTTTCGCGCGACATGGACTGGCTGGAAACAGCCTGCACCGATTTTGCCGCGCGCTTCGAGGGTAAGCTTGCCACTCTGGATGCCACCGCGATGCTCGACTGCGTGAAAGCCTATGAGGCGATCGACATCACCGCAGGGCGGCTGATGTCCTTTGCCGGGCTGCGCTATTACCAGAACACGCTGGACAGTGACCGCGCCAAGTTCATGGCCGATGCGCAGGACAAGGTAACGGACTGCACAGCGGCACTGGTCTTTTTCAGTCTGGAATTCAACCGCCTGGACGAAGACGCATTTTCGCGCCTGATGGCCGCGAATGCCGATCTGGCCCGCTACAAGCCGGTGTTCGACCGGATGCGGGCGATGCGGCCCCATCAGTTGTCGGACGAGCTGGAGAAATTCCTGCACGATCAGTCGACCGTGGGTGCCGCCGCCTGGAACCGGCTGTTTGACGAAACCATGGCCGGGCTGATGTTCGCCGTCGCGAACGAGGCGGAGCCGCTGAACCTGGAATCCACGCTGAACCTGCTGACCGATGCCGACCGCACCAGGCGCGAAGCGGCGGCGCGGGCGCTGGCCGAGGTGTTCGACAAGAACGTCAGGCTTTTTGCCCGGGTGCACAACACCTTGGCAAAGGAAAAGGAAATTTCCGACCGTTGGCGCAAGATGCCCACCCCGCAGACGGGGCGCCACTTGTCGAACCATGTCGAGCCGGAAGTGGTCGAGGCGCTGCGCAATGCCGTGGTCGCCGCCTATCCCAAGCTGTCGCACCGCTACTACCGGCTGAAGGCAAAATGGATGGGGTTGGACAAGCTGCAGGTCTGGGACCGCAACGCGCCCCTGCCCATCGAAGTGCCAAGGACCGTTGACTGGGCCGAGGCGACCCAGACGGTGCTCCAGGCCTATGGTGCCTTTTCGCCCCGGATGGCCGACCTGGCGCAGCCGTTTTTCACCAGGGGCTGGATCGACGCCGGCGTGAAACCCGGCAAGGCCCCCGGTGCCTTCGCGCACCCGACGGTGACAACGGTGCATCCTTACGTGATGCTCAACTACCTGGGCAAACCGCGTGACGTGATGACGCTGGCGCATGAGCTGGGCCATGGCGTGCATCAGGTGCTGGCGGCGGGCCAGGGCGAACTTCTGTCCTCGACTCCCCTGACCCTTGCCGAGACGGCCAGTGTGTTTGGCGAAATGCTGACCTTCCGCAAGCTGCTGGACGGGGCGACGACCCCGGCAGAACGCAAGACCCTGCTGGCCGGCAAGGTCGAGGACATGATCAATACTGTGGTCCGGCAAATCGCCTTTTACGATTTCGAATGCAAGCTGCATGCCGCCCGCCGCGAGGGCGAGCTGACCCCCGATGACATCAACGCGCTGTGGATGAGCGTGCAGGCCGAAAGCCTGGGCGATGCCTTTGAGTTCATGGATGGTTACGAAACCTTCTGGGCCTATATCCCGCATTTCGTCCATTCACCCTTCTACGTCTATGCCTATGCCTTTGGCGACGGGCTGGTGAATGCGCTTTATGCCGTCTATGCCGATGGCAAGCCCGGTTTCGAAGAAATGTATTTCGACATGCTGAAGGCCGGCGGATCCAAGCACCACAAAGAGTTGCTGGCACCGTTCGGGCTGGACGCAAGCGATCCGAAGTTCTGGGACAAGGGCCTGAGCATGATCGCCGGTTTCATCGATGAACTTGAATCGATGCAAGACTGATCACGCCACAGCCGGGCCACCCCGCACGGGGCGGCCCGGACCTGTTCACTTCGTCATCCGGCCCGGGGCCCGGGCAGACTCAAGATGGTTCACCATCTGGGACAGCGCCACTTCGGCATCCCCCGCCACCCCGTCGGCATCGACCAGTGTCAGGATATCCGGCACAAGGTCGATGATCTTGCCGCTGACCATGATCCATGCGGCGGGGCTGGTGATGCGAAGCGCCACGATCAGGCGCGCCAGCGGAAAAACCATCCGTTCGCTGCCCGCAGAAACCCCGATGATCGGATAGGCGACCGCTTCGGCGGCAGAGAGCAATTCGTGATGCCCAAGGCCCGTGCACAGATCGATCTGCCAGCCGCGCCTGCGGAAGAAATCTGCCGCCATTGTCACGCCCAGCGTGTGGGTTTCACCCGGAGTGGAGGCGAACATCGCGCGTGCCGCACCTGCCTTGGGGTACTGATCCGAGGCGAAGGCCTGCCGCAATCCGCGCATGATGGCATAAATCCGGCCTGCCGCGATGGTCATCTGGGCCGATGTCGTGCGGTCTTCGTCCCAGCGTTCGCCCAGCCGCCGCGCCGACGCGGCCAGATACCCAAGATAGACCATGTCGATCGACATGCCGCCAAGGCGCGCTTCCAGCACAAGGTCTGCCGCCGCCTCTTCGCGGGGGCAAACAAGCGCATCGCACAGCGCGTCGATATCAGCATCGGGAGGAAGCCGTTCCGCTACGGCGCTGCCCCGGCGTTCCAGCCGGGTGATCACCTCGGCCGCCAAAGCGTGGACTGCCGTGTCGGGCATGAAACCGGCGCGCTTCGTGAAAAGGCCACGCGCCTTGTCGAACGCTTCCCTGTCGAGGCCGCCATCACCATGGGGCTTGCGAGGCATGTCATCCTGCTTTCAGGGGGAGTCGTTGCGAAAATGGCTCCGGCTCAGGCGTGCTGCCTGCCTGCGACTGAACCCCTTAGTCTGGTGGCTTCCTTTGGTGCTCCCCAAGGCCACCTTAACAAACAATTCCTGTCAATCAAGCCTGACAGTTTTTTCGGCCGCCCTGCAGAATTTGCAAGCGATTGAGCATCGTTGCACCGCAGAGCACGGGGGCCACCCGGCCAATCGCGCAGGCGGCCCACCGGCGCTGTCACGAATTCGAGAGAATCCCCTGGCGCATTCCGCGGAAGGATTCTCTCGAACGGCCAGGGTCAGATCGGCTGCGCCACCGCAAACACCCGGTCGATCATGGCCTGACTGGCCCTGGCCTGTTCCAGCGGCCAGGCATAGGGGGCACCCGTCAGGGCGCTGCGGCAAAAGGCTTCGACCTGAAGCTTGTAATGGCGGGCATCGGGGAACCGTTCCACCGTGACCGACAGGCCGGGGCGGTGCAGTTCCACCCGCGCCTCGCCAAAGACATTGGCGTTGTAAGGGGCGGTCAGGCGGATCAGACCGGTTTCGCCCTGAAACACGATCTCCTGCCGGGGGAACAGCCGCATCGAGGTGATCGAGGAATAGGTGAAAGGCCCACCAGGCCCGGTGAAGCGGCCGGTGACCTGGGCATAGACATCCACCCCGTTTTCAAACCGGATGCGCGATTGCAGGCTGTCCAGCTCCGGCTCTGCCCCGGTGACGAAACGGGCCGAGCCAAAGGTATAGACGCCGATATCGGGCAGGCTGCCCCCGCCGGTTTCCGGGCGGTTGCGGATATTGGCCGTGTCTGTGCGGTTGTCGTAGGTGAAGGCGACATCGACATGTTCGATGCGCCCGATTGCGCCGTCCTGCACCAATTGCCTGGCACGCTGGAACTGCGGATGCTGCACGATCATGAAGGCTTCGGCCGCCATCAGGCCGGTGCTGTCACGCAGGGCGATCAGATCATCAATCTCTGCCGCTTTCATGGCGATGGGTTTTTCGGTGAGAACATGCTTGCCCGCCAGCAGGGCCTTTTTCGTCCATTCGACATGAAGGTTGTTCGGCAGCGGGATGTAGACGGCATCAATGGCAGGGTCCGCCAGCAGCGCGTCATAGCCGGGGTGAACGCGCAGCGACGGGCAGAACGCCTGGAACCGCAGCGCCTTGTCTGGGTGCGGGGTTGCAAGGGCGGCAAGCTCCGCCCCTTCCGCCGCATGAATGGCCGGGGCCATCTGTTCCCAGGCGAAATTGGATGCCCCCAGCACACCCCAGCGCAACACCTTGACCATGATCTTGTCCTTCCCCGTTGTTCTGACGGGGCAAGGCTATCGCAGGGGCGGGGCAGGGGAAACGGAAAAACGGGGCAGGTCGGGGCAAAGGAAAACCCCGCCGAGCGGGCGGGGTCTTGGCGACAGGCGGATTGCGGGATGCGCCGCTGTCAGGCGGGAATGAGCATCCCCTTGCCGCGCGCCAGCTCGCGCATGCGCGATTGCAGCTTTTCAAAGGCGCGCACCTCGATTTGGCGGATGCGTTCCCGGCTGACGCCATAGCTTTCCGACAGCTCTTCCAGCGTCACCGGCTGATCCGACAGGCGGCGCTGCACCAGAATGTCCTTTTCGCGGTCGTTCAGGGCTTCCATGGCCACCATCAGCAACTCGCGGCGCATGTCCAGCTCATCGCGCGCCTCGTAATCTGCGGCCTGATCGGCATCGGTGTCTTCCAGCCAGTCCTGCCACTGGGTCACCGAATCGCCGTCCGACCCCACCGTCGCGTTGAGCGAGGCATCGCCACCCGACAGGCGGCGGTTCATATCCACCACCTCATCTTCGGTCACGTTCAGGTCGCGGGCAATCTGGGCCACATTCTCGGGGCGCAGGTCGCCTTCTTCCAGCGCGCCCAGCTTTGCCTTGGCCTTGCGCAGGTTGAAGAACAGCTTCTTCTGCGCGCTGGTGGTGCCCAGCTTGACCAGGCTCCAGGACCGCAGGATGTATTCCTGAATGCTGGCGCGGATCCACCACATCGCATAGGTCGCAAGGCGAAAGCCCTTTTCGGGGTCAAACCGCTTGACCGCCTGCATAAGCCCCACGTTCGCCTCGGATATCACCTCGGCCTGCGGCAGGCCGTAGCCGCGATAGCCCATGGCGATCTTGGCCGCCAAACGCAGGTGCGAGGTGACCATCCTGTGCGCCGCCGCCGTGTCCTGATGGTCGACCCAGCGCTTGGCCAGCATGTATTCCTCTTCCGGTTCCAGCAGGGGAAACTTGCGGATTTCCTGCATGTAGCGGTTCAGCCCCTGTTCCGGGCTGGGTGCGGGAAGATTGGCATAGCTGCTCATGTAAGACCCTCCTGGCCCGCCACGGTCATTGCCGCAGCGGAACCCGCAATTTATGCCCCTGCCGTTTGGCGTTCAAGACCTTTCTGAACTGATCGGTTCATTTATGCTATGCGCCGCCGCCACCGGGCGAAAGCGGATGTCACCCGGCTCACGCGAATGTCACGGGATGCGAAGCTGCGCGATCAAATCCGCCATATCCGGCGGCAGGGGCGAGGTGAATTCCAGCATCTCGCCGGTCACCGGATGCCTGAACCCCAGCGTGGCGGCATGCAGGGCCTGGCGGGGAAAGGCGTTGGCGGCCCCGGCCCCCGCTGTCTTGCCCCCCAGCCGCCGCCGCCCGCCATAGGTCTGGTCCCCCAGCAGTGCATGGCCGACATGCGCCATATGGACCCGGATCTGATGGGTGCGCCCCGTCTCCAGCCAGCATTCCACCAGTGCCGCAGCCGGGGGCGTGCCAAAGGCCTGCACCACCCGGACCCGCGTCACCGCGTGCCGCCCGCCTTCGGTCAGCACGGCCTGCCGCTGGCGGTCGGTGCGGTGGCGCGCCAGGTGCGTGGCGATGCGCAGGATGCCCCCGGCCTCAAAGCTGACCCCGCCGACCCCCCGCAGGCGTGGGTCGGCGGCGTCGGGCACGCCGTGGACAACGGCCAGGTAGCGGCGGTTCACACTATGCGCCTCGAACTGCGCCGCCAGCCCGTGATGGGCGCGGTCCGACTTTGCCACCACCAGAAGGCCGGACGTATCCTTGTCAATCCGGTGGACGATGCCGGGGCGCTTTTCGCCGCCCACGCCCGAAAGATTGCCGCCGAAATGGTGCAGCAGTGCGTTGACCAGCGTGCCGGACCATGACCCGGGTGCCGGATGCACCACCATGCCAACCGGCTTGTCGACCACGATCAGGTCGGCATCTTCCCAAAGCACTGTCAAGGGGATGTCTTCGGCAAGGGTGGCGCTGTCGTCGGCCCCGGCCACGGTGACTTGCAGCACATCACCTTCTGCAACCTTCGCCTTGGGATCAGTGACAGCAGCGCCCTTGTGCAGGACGGCCCCGTCGGCAATCAGCCGGGCAAGGCGCGAGCGCGACAGCGCCGCTTCTTCTGGCACGTCGCGCGCCAGCGCCTTATCAAGGCGGTCGGGCGGGGCCGCTCCGATCGTTACGCTAAAGGTTCGCCCCGTCGGAAAGGATGTGCTGCCCATGGATACGGCTCCGGTCCCGGACGGGCTTCCGCCCGGCCTTCGGTTTCTCAAGGCTCTTGTGATCCTGCTTACGCTGACGATGATCGTCGGGGTCATAACCATCGTCTGGGTCATTGTCACCCGTATGCCGCAGGCGATGCAGCGGTCGCCTGACCTGCCTGACAGCATCACCCTGCCGGACGGCACCCGCGCCACGGCCTTTACCCAGGGGTCCGACTGGTATGCGGTGGTGACCGCCGACGATCAGATCCTGATCTTTGACCGGGCGACGGGCACCTTGCGCCAGACGGTGACATTGCGGGGCGGGACCTGACCGAAGGCCGGTTTGCGACCCGCAAGGGGCGGGAACGGTGGCGCGCGGTGCGCCTGCCCGCCGCAGCATGACAGCGCAAAGGCGGAGAAGGCGATGACCCAAGGATATGGTGCGGATGCCACCGAAACGGCCCGGCACATTGCGCGCGGCGATGTGTCGCCCGAAGAATTGCTGGACGCGGCCCTGGCAGCGGTTGACCGGCTGAACCCGGTCCTGAACGCCGTTGTGCTGGTTCAGGAAGGCGCGGCGCGCAAGGCCATTGCCGAAGGCCTGCCGCGCGGGCCGTTCCGGGGCGTGCCGTTCCTGATCAAGGATCTGGGCTGCGAGGCGGTGGATTTCCCGTCGCACAACGGCTCGCGCCTGCTGGCCAATACCCGGTACCGCCGCGATTCGGCGATTTTCCAGCGGATGCGGGCCACGGGTGTTGTAACCTTCGGGCGCACCACATCGCCCGAAGGCGGCATCGGGCCTGCGACCGAAGCCGCTGTCTACGGCGGCCCCACCCGCAATCCGTGGAACCTGGACCATACCTCGGGCGGGTCATCGGGCGGGGCCGGGGCGGCGGTGGCGGCCGGACTCGTGCCCTTTGCGCATGGGTCGGATGGCGGCGGGTCGGTGCGCATTCCGGCCTCGTCCTGCGGTCTGTTCGGGTTCAAGCCCACCCGCGCCCGCCTGCCGGACGGGCCCTATGCGGGCGAAGGCTGGGCGGGAATGGCGATTGACGGGTTCCTGACCCGGTCGGTGCGCGACACCGCCATCATGCTGGATGCCTGCGAAGGGGCCGATCCGGGGGCACCCTATTGCGCCCCGCCTTTGCTGCGCGGCCATGCCGATGCCATCAGCCGCCCGCCGCGCCGCCTGCGCATCGCACTGTGCGATACAACGCTGACCGGGGACCCCATTCATGCGGACTGCAGGGCGGCGGTTCATCAGGCCGCCCGGCTGCTGTCGGACCTGGGGCACCATGTGGAACCGGCCCGCCCGCAGGCGGATGTGCTGCGCATGATGCGCGCCTGGACCGACATCGTCGCCTGCGGCACGGCGCTGGGCATTCATGCGGCGCTGCGCGGGCGCGCCCTGCTGGCGGGGGAAGTCGAAGGCGTCGGGCGCGGGGCCATGGCACATGCCGCCACCCTGTCGGGGGAACGCTATCTGCAGGCGGTGGGCGAAATCCATGCCTTCGGCCGGGAAATGGCCGCGTTCTTTGACCCCGAGACGGGGCAAGGCTGGGACATTCTGCTGACCGCAACGCTGGCCGAGCCACCGGCAAAGGTGGGCCGCTTTGCCCATGGGACCGAAGATTACGTGGCCTACCGGACCGGCCCGGACGGCGTTTTCGCCTATTCGCCCTTCTGCGCGGTCTTCAACGCCTCGGGCCAGCCGGCCGCCTCGCTGCCGCTGCACGCGACGCCGGACGGATTGCCTGTCGGCGTGCATCTGGCCACCCGGTTCGGGGCGGATGAGGAGCTGATCGCACTGTGCGCCGAGATCGAGGCCGCCCGCCCCTGGATCGGGCTGCGCCCTGCGATCCATGCCTGAGCGCATGAGAAGGGCTTGCATTTGCCAAACGCCGACCTTTACGATCACGGCAGGGCAGCGGGGGGTTGGCTTGTGAACAAGGACGTCGCGGTGGAAGTCCGCAACGCTGTAAAGGCCTTCGGCCAGGGCGACAGCGCCGTGCGGGCGCTTGACGACGTGTCGGTAGACATTCGCAAGGGCGAATTCTTTACCCTTTTGGGGCCTTCGGGCTGCGGCAAGACCACGCTGCTGCGCCTGATCGCCGGATTCGAAACGCCCACCTCGGGGGAAATCCTGCTGGACGGCAAGGACATCACCCAAGATCCGCCAAACCGCCGCCCGGTCAACACCGTGTTCCAGAGCTATGCCCTGTTCCCGCATCTGACGGTGGCGCAGAACATCGGGTTCGGGCTTGAGATGCAGGGTCGCCCGAAAGCCGAAATCGCGGCCGTCACCGCAAACATGCTGGCGCTGGTGCAGCTTGGGCCGATGGCGCAGCGCAAGACCAGCCAGCTGTCCGGCGGCCAGCAGCAGCGGGTGGCGCTGGCGCGCGCGCTGGCCCCGCAGCCCAAGGTGCTGCTGCTGGACGAGCCGCTGTCGGCGCTGGACCTGAAGCTGCGCAAGGAAATGCAGATCGAACTGAAGCGGCTGCAGCTTGAGACTGGGATCACCTTCGTCTTTGTCACCCATGATCAGGAAGAAGCCCTGACGATGAGTGACCGCATCGGGGTGATGAGCGCGGGCAAACTTCAGCAGATTGGCACGCCGCGCGAGATTTACACAAGCCCGCTGAACCGCTTTGTCGCCGCGTTCATCGGCGAGACCAACTTTCTGTCCGGCAAGGTCGAACCGGGCGGCGTGCGCCTGCCCTCTGGCGATCTGGTCGAGGCATCGGGAACCGAAGGACGATCAGGGCAGGTCACGCTGGCTGTACGGCCCGAGCAGGTGCGCCTGACCCGCGCGGGCGAACCCGGTGCCTTGGCCGCAACCATCGCAAACTGGGTCTATTTCGGCACCGATACCCATTGCCATGTGACCCTGTCCGACGGGACCCAGGTTGTCGCCCGCCTGCAAAACCCCGCCAGCGGCGAGTCCGGGCTGGAGCGGGGCAAACCGGTTGCGCTGCGCTTTGCCCCGGGTGCGGCGCAGGTGCTGGGGGATTGACCGTGTCGGCAAACGAAGACCGCCAGCGCGCCGCCAGCACCCGAACCGCCTGGCTGCTGTCTGCCCCGGCGCTGGTGGTGCTGATCCTTGCGGCCTCGGGGCCGCTGCTGATCGTGCTGGTCTATTCCTTTCTGTCGCCGGGCGATTACACGGGCGTGCAGCGGCCCTTTACCCTTGAGGCCTGGCAGAGCATCCTGTTCACGCGCGACATTTTCGACGGCACGCTGCAACTGGCCGATGCGCATCTGTCAATCTTCTGGCGGTCGGTCAAACTTTCGCTTCTGACCACGGCCATCACCTTTGCGGTGGGCTTTCCCACAGCCTGGTTCATCGCCACCCGGCCCGCGAAAAGCCGCGCGCTTTGGCTGTTCCTGATCACCATTCCCTTCTGGACCAACCTGCTGATCCGCACTGTCGCGATAAACGAGGTGATCCGCAACGAAGGGGTAATCAACACGCTGCTGATCCGGGCCGGGCTGATCGACCAGCCCTTGCGCATCATCTATACCGACACCGCGGTGCTGATCGGCATGGCCTATGTCTATCTGCCGCTGATGGTCCTGCCGCTGTTCGCCGCGATCGACCGCTTTGACATGAAGCTGCTGGAAGCGGGCTATGACCTTTATGCAAGCCGCCTGCAGGTGCTGCGCCGCGTCATCCTGCCGCTGGTCAAGCCGGGCATCGTTGCGGGATCGATCCTGGTCTTCATCCCCTCGCTGGGGGCCTATGTCACGCCGCGCGTGCTGGGCGGGGGGAAGAACATGATGATCGGCAATTTCATCGAACTGCAGTTCGGCCAGGGCCGCAACTGGCCGCTTGGGGCCGCGCTGTCGATGACGCTGCTTGTGATCGTCACCGTGGCACTGCTGGTCTATGTGCGTGCGGCCAACCGGGACAGGTCCCATGGCTGAGCGCGCGTTTTCCGCAACCCGCCTTCCGGGCTTTGCCACCGTGGCCATCGTGGTCTTTCTGGCGCTTTATGCCCCGATCATCACCCTTGTCGTCTTTTCCTTCAACGATGCAAATTCGGTGGCCGTCTGGGGCGGGCTTTCCTGGCGGTGGTATCAGGTGGCCTGGGAGAACACCCTGGTCAAGGAAGCCGCCGTCAGGTCGCTGATCATCGCCACCTCGGCTGCGCTGATTGCGACCACGGTCGCCACCATGGCCGCCCTTGGCACCACGCGCCGCGCGGCCTTTCGCGGGCAGACGGCGATCTATGTGATCATCAACCAGCCGCTGATGGTGCCCGAGATTGTCACCGCCGTGGCGCTGCTGATCTTCTTTGCCTGGATCAAGGTTGCGACGGGGTATCAGGGGCTGGGCTATCTGATTGCCGCCCATTCGGCCTTTTGCATTCCCTTTGCCTATCTTCCCATCCGCGCGCGGCTGGAAGGCATGGACCTGAGCCTGGAGACGGCGGCGGCGGACCTTTACGCCACACCCTGGCAGGCCTTTCGCCGCGTGACCCTTCCCCTTCTGGCACCCGGCATCATCGCCGGGGCGATGCTGGCGTTCGTGATTTCGCTGGATGATGTGGTAATCACCGAATTCGTGAAATCAGGCGGGCAGGATACGCTGCCCACCTATATGCTGGGCCAGATCCGCCGCGCCGTGACACCCGATGTCAACGCGATCTCGACCGCCCTTCTGGCGTTGACGGTCATCCTGCTGACCGCCTTTTTCCTTTTGACCCGAAAGCGGGATTGAAACCGCCCCACCCACAACCATCAAGGAGTCCGACCTGTGAAGAAACTTCTTTCTGCCACCGCGCTGCTTCTGGCCTCGGCATCGCTTGCCGGCGCCGAAGGGGTGCTGAACCTGTACAACTGGGGCAACTACACCAGCCCGGAGCTTCTGAAGAAGTTCGAAGAGGAGACCGGCATCAAGGTGACCGTCACCGATTACGACAGCAACGACACTGCGCTGGCCAAGGTTGCGGCAGGGGGCAGCGGTTTTGACCTGGTGGTGCCATCGGCCAATTATGTGCCGATCTTTGTCGAAAAGGGGCTGATCCGGGAGCTGGACCTGACCCGGCTTGCCAACCACGGCAATATCGCGCCCGAATGGGTGGATGTGCCCTGGGACAAGGGACGCAAATTCACCATTCCCTGGCAGTGGGGATCGACCGGGATTGCCGTGAACACCTCGGTCTACAAGGGCGATCCGAACACCTCGGCGGTCTTCCTGCAGGTACCGGACGAGTTGAAGGGCAAGATCAACGTCGTTCCCGAAATGAATGACATCGTGAACCTGGCGATCATGTTTGTCGGCGGCGAGCCTTGCACCGAAGACACCGAAGTGCTGAAGAAAGCCCGCGACGCGCTGCTGGCCGCCAAGCCTGACTGGCTGTCGATGGATTATGGCGCAACCGAGAAGATGTCGAACAACGACTGGGCCGCTTCGGTGAACTGGAACGGGTCTTCCATGCGGATCCGTCTGGCGAACCCGGATGTGGTCTTTGGGTTTCCAAGAGAAGGCTATCCGTTGTTCATGGATTCGGTCGCCCTGCTGTCGGACGCCAAGAACGTCGAGGAAGCCTATAAGTTCCTTGATTTCATCATGATCCCGGAAAATGCCGCGATGATTTCCAGCTTTGCGCGCTATGCCAACGGTATCGCCGGGTCCGAAGCCTTCATGCCGGAAGACATGAAGACCGCGCCCGAGGTCGTGGTGCCTGAAGAGTTCCGCGCGGCGGGCCGGTTCCTGCCCACCTGTTCGCCCAAGGCCACGGAATATGTGACCGCGATCTGGACCGAACTGCAGAAGTAAGCGGCGGCAAGGGGTGCGGGGGCCGCGCCCCGGCATCCGCAACCGCAAGCGGGGGGCCAGCCCCCCGCGCCCCCCGGGATATTTGTGAACAGATAATGGGGGTGGGCATGTCCGTGATCACTCTGTCGGCATCCGAGCTTTCCCGGCGCATTGCGGCGCATGATCTGGCCCCGTCCGAGGTTATGGCGGCGTTTCTGGGGCAGATTGCGGCGCTGAACCCCGAAATCAACGCGGTCGTTTCCCTGCGCGACCCCGATCTGCTGATGGCCGAAGCGCGGGCGGCAGATGATGCGCCGCGCCGCGGATGGTTGCATGGCCTGCCCTTTGCCGTGAAAGACCTGCAGGCGGTGGCCGGGCTGCGCTGCACCTCGGGTTTTGCGGGCTTTGCCGATGTGGTGCCAAAGGCCGATGACATGCTGCCGCGCCGGTTGCGCGCGGCGGGGGCGATCTTCATCGGGATGACCAATGTGCCCGAATTCGGCCTTGGTTCGCACAGCTTCAATCCGGTGTACGGGGTAACCGGCAATCCCTATGCGCCGTCGCGCAGCGCGGGCGGGTCATCGGGCGGGGCCGCGGCAGCGCTGGCCGCCCGGATGGTGCCGGTCGCGGACGGGTCAGACGCAATGGGATCACTGCGCAATCCGGCCGCCTTTTGCAACGTCTACGGCTTTCGGCCCAGCTTTGGCCTGGTGCCGTCTGACCCGGCGGACGACACATTCCTGCACCAGCTGGCCACGGATGGCCCGATGGCGCGCTGCCCCGAGGATCTGGCCCGGCTGCTGGAAGTGCTGGCAGTGCCGTCGCCCGCCGATCCGCACGCCCGCCCGTGGGAGCCGTTTGCCATGGCGCTGGACGCGGATGTTGCGGGGCAGCGCATCGGCTGGCTGGGCGACTGGGGCGGGGCCTATGCCACCGATCCCGGCATTCTGGAAACCTGCGAGGCGGCCCTTGGCACCTTTGCCGATCTGGGCTGCCAGGTGGAGCCTGTCAGCCCGCCCTTTCCCGCCGGTCTGCTGTGGAACGCGTGGATCACCCTGCGCACCTGGTCCCGCGTTGCCGGTCTTGGGGACCTTTACCGGGACGCTGCGATGCGCCCGCTGCTGAAACCCGAAATCATCGGCGAGATCGAGGCGGGTCTGGCCCTGTCGGCTGGCGACATCCAGCGCGCCAGCATGATCCGGTCTGCCTGGTTCACGACGCTGGCCGGGCTGTTTGCCCGCTACGACGCGCTGGTGCTTCCGGCGGCCCAGGTCTGGCCGTTCCCCAAGCTGGACCGATACCCCACAAAGATTGCCGGGCGCGCCATGGATACCTATCACCGCTGGATGGAAATCGTGGTGCCGGTCAGCCTGGCCGGGCTGCCCGCACTGGCCGCCCCGGCCGGTTTCGGCCCGCAGCAGATGCCGACCGGCGTGCAGATTTTCGGGCCGCGCGGCAGTGACCGGCGCATTCTGCGCCTGGGTCAGGCCTGGCACCGGGCCACCGACTGGCCAAACCGCAGGCCGCCGCCGGGCGTTCAGACCAGCGGATAGCGCGCCAGCGCGCTGTAGCGCGCGGCGTCATGCAGGCGGGTCGATTCGAACAGGACGATCTCGCGCACCGGTACGGGTCCGGCGCGGAATCCGCCCTGATCAACCACCGCGCGTTCCAGCCGCATCGCCACCTCTGCCCCGGGCGGACGGATCCGGCCCAGCGTGATATGCGGCACAAAGCGGCGCGCATCGGTCTGCACGCCGGCCTGCCGGGCGGCCGCTTCCACCTTGCGCTGAAGCCGCAGCAGCGCCTCGTCCGGGACCACGCGGGCATAGACCAGACGGGGACGGTCGCCGCCGAACATGTCCAGCCCCGACAGCGACAGGGAAAAGGCCGGCAGGCGCAGGTCCGAAAGCGCCTCATGCACCACTTCCAGCTGCCGTTCGGGCACCTCGCCCAGGAAGGTCAGCGTCAGATGCAGATTCTCCACAGGTTCCCGGCGCGGCAGCGGCAGCAGAAACTGCTGCACCGCCAGGGCGGACCGCGTCGCATCGTCCAGATCGACGGCAACGAAGGCCCGGATCATCGGCGCGCCAGTGCTGCCAGCCGGTCGGCGACCTCGGGGCGGACCGGCCCTTCGCGCGGAACGTCGCGCAGGGTTGTCATCATATGCGGTGCCGGCGGTCTGCGCCCCTGCGGAAGGGCCCGCAAGACATCCTGCGCCGCCGCCGGAAGCCTGTCCGGAATCTCCTGCCCGCAGAGCGTTGCCCAGACGCCGGTCCAGCAGCGCCCCACCGACCAGGGGTCATAGCCGCCCCCGCCAAGGACAAGATAGCGCGGGCTGAGTGGACCAAGCGCGGCCACAACCGACCAATGCGCATTGTTGGACAGCGACAGGCGCGACAGGGGGTCTTCTTCCAGCGCGTCCGCCCCGCATTGCAGCACGATGGCCCCGGGCCGGAAGGCCGTGACCCGGGGCAGGATCAGCCGGTCAAGCACCGCGCGCATCTCGGTATCGTTGAAGCCGCGCGGCACCGGCAGGTTGAAGCAGTTGCCACAGCCTTCATCGCCAAGATGTCCGGTGAAGGGCCAGCGTCCGTCTTCATGGACAGAAATCAGCAGCACGTCGGGGTCGCCGGCAAAGGCGGCTTCCACACCGTCGCAATGATGCGCATCGATATCGACATAGGCGATGCGCCGCACCCCCGACCGCTGCAGCACCAGCATCGCCAGAACCGGATCGTTGGTATAACAAAACCCGTTCGCGCGGCCCGGCAGGCCGTGATGCGTGCCCCCGGCGGGCACATAGATGACTCCGGCATGGCGCAGCATCTCGGCAGCCAGCATGGCACCCCCGGCCGAGGTCGCCGGGCGGCGGAACACCTGCGGGAAGACCGGGTTCGACACTGTGCCCAGATGAAAGCGCGCCCGGTCTTCGGGCGTGGCGACGCCACGTTCTTCTGCCGCCTGCAGCGCGGCAACATAGTCGGGGTCGTGCCACAGCGCCAGCGCCGCCGGCTTGGCACGGGGACTGCGGCGGAACTGCGAGGCCGGCAGCCATCCCAGCGCCTGCGACAGGTCCATCACCGTCGACACACGGGGGATGGACAGCGGGTGCCTGTGCCCAAAGCTTGAGACGCGGTAGATATCCGAGCCGAACAGAAAGGGGCCGACGGCAGAGGTCAGTTCAGAAGGGGCTCGATCTTCGAGGTGATCGCCGCCGAGGTCGGATTGGTCACAGAACCCCATGTTGCAACCACGTCTCCCTCAGGCCCCAGCAGCACCTTGTTGAAATTCCAGCCAGGCACGAAACCGTATTCCTCTTTCAGCCAGACATAAAAGGGATGCGCCGCGCTGCCTGTCACCGATGTGATCTCTGTCATCGGCAGGGTCAGGTCGAAGTTGGCCGCACAATACTCTTTCACGGCGGCATCATCCGGCAGTTCCTGGTTGAAATCATCTGACGGTACCGCAACAACCACCAACCCCTTGGTGCCGTAAGTATCTTGAAGGGCCTGCAGGTCATCATACTGGCCGGAAAAGCCGCAAAGCGACGCCGTGTTGACCACCAGCACCGGACGCCCCGAAAAACTGTCCAGATCAATCGTTCCGCCGTCGATGGAGTTAAAGCGGAATGCTGCCCCCGCCTGGGCCTGCAGCCCTGTGACAAGGGCCGCCGAAAACGCAGCAGCAGCAAGAAACCTGTTGGTCATCCCTGTTTTCCCCGGCACAGAAGGGCGATGTCACATTACATTACAGGATGTAGGGGTAGTCTTTTTCGTGGCAAGGTCAATCTTGACAGCAGGGGTTTCCGGCCGCACCGGGACCTTGCACCAGAGGAACCCTGATGCAGATGCGTGACTTGTATCCGAGGACTTCGTCATTCCGTCAATGCTCAAAGACCCTGCGCAGCTTGTCCCGGACCCCGGTGCGGTCCGCGTCCAATGCGGGGCTCTGTGCTGGAGGTGGCAGGGCAATGACCTGAAGGTTCTTCTGGTCACCAGCCGGGATACCGCGCGCTGGATCATTCCCAAAGGGCACCTGATCCCCGACCTGACACCCGAGGCTTCGGCGGCGCGCGAAGCCTGGGAAGAGGCGGGGGTCGAAGGCCTGGTCGCCGACCTTCCGATTGGCAGCTTTTTCTATGACAAGGCCACGGGGCCGGGGCAGGCCTTTCCCTGTCTGGTCAGTGTCTATCCGCTTCAGGTCACGCGCCTGCGCAACCGGTTCCCGGAAAAGCTGCAGCGGCAACGCAAATGGTTCTTGCCCGAGAAGGCGGCCAGCAAGGTGGCCGAACCCGGGTTGTGCGACATCCTCAGGGCATTTTCGGCCCCGCAGCCGCCACCGGGCGGGCAGGGCAGCGCCGCAGGCCCGGCGGATAAAGGCGCGCCGAGTTGAATCCCGACAGCAGCCGGAATAGGTCTTGGGCAAGACACACCATCGGACATCACGGCACCATGATCAGATACGCCATAAAATGCTCGGCCGATCATAGCTTCGACAGCTGGTTCCAGTCTGCCGCAGCTTATGAGGCCCTGATCGGAGCGGGCCGCGTCACTTGCCCGATCTGCGGCAGCACCAAGGTGGAGAAAGGCCTGATGGCGCCCGCTGTCCGCCTGTCCGATGCGCCTGCGGCCGCTGACCGGCCGCTGGATGCACCGGGCACCGAGGTTGAGGCTGCCCTTGCGGCGCTGCGCCGCCAGATTGAGGCCAATTCCGACTATGTCGGCCTGAACTTTGCCGCCGAGGCGCGGCGCATCCATGCGGGGGATGCGCCCGAACGTTCGATCTACGGCGAAGCACGCGCCGACGAAGCACGCGCCCTGATCGAAGACGGCGTGCCGGTAGCCACCCTGCCCTTTGTACCGGGACGCAAGACCAACTGAGCATCGCACCGGGCGGAACACATCAGGGGGGGTATGGCGGCATCCATACCCTGCGGCCCGGCTGCCTGGCCCAGGGGCTACGCCATTGGCCTGCCGTCCTGCAACGGGCCGCGCCTTGCCGAGGTCCAGCAGGGGTCGGCAAGGCGCACCTCCGGGCCGGAGCCGCAATGCCGAAAGCCGCCCCGGACGGCACTGTCGCCGATGCGCTGACCGGTCAGGCCGGCAAGGCGGGCCGGTTCGATCGGTTCTGCCCCCTTCAGCCGGAAGATGACCAGGTCGTGGGCCACATGGGGTCCAGACCGGCGATACCCGCCGGGGCCAGCCAGCGGCGGGTTCTGCCGACAGGTGGGGTGGCTGCTGCCCGACTGCCAGCGTCGTACATGGCGGCCGGTGCCGCAAGTACAAGCCCGAAGCGGATCAGATCTGCTTTTCGGGCATATGAACCACAAGGCCCTCCAGCGCCGGCGTTACCTTCACCTGGCAGGTCAGACGCGACCGTGCCGGGTCCGGCTTCCATGCGAAATCGAGCATGTCTTCTTCCATCGCCTCTTTGGGGGGAAGCTTGCCGACCCATTCGGAGGCGACATAGACGTGGCAGGTCGAACAGGCGCAGGCCCCGCCGCAGTCAGCCTCGATCCCCGGAATTCCGTTGTCGCGCGCCCCTTCCATGACGGTCAGGCCATTGGGCACGTCAACCATATGTTCCTTGCCACCAAATTCCACATAGGTGATCTTTGCCATTCACGTCCCCATTGCCTGCATCGCCGCGCCGACATAGGCCATTGCGGAAGACTTTGCCAGACCCCCCCCGATGACCGGGAACCTTGCCCCTGACGGCCGATCTTCCGGAGTCCCTGCGCCATGAGCACCCGTCCACCCCCCTGGCCGAAACCGCCTGCGGCCCTGCCGCATGCCCGGCTGAACGAACCCCCCTCGGGGGCGCAGGTGACGGTTGTCGGCCTTGTTCTGGTGCGGCAACGGCCCGGCACGGCCAAGGGTGTGATCTTTGTGACGCTGGAGGATGAGACCGGTGTCTGCAATGTGGTGGTCTGGGCCAAGACCTATGAACGCTTTCGCCGCGCCGTCATTTCGGGACGGCTGCTGCGCATCACGGGCCGATTGCAGCGCGACGCGGGTGTTGTCCATGTGGTGGCAGAGCTGATCGAAGACCTTTCGCCCATGCTGGACCAGTTGCTGCGATCCGATTTCAGGCATGACGGCACCCGCGCCGGGGATCAGCCCTGAACCCTGACCTGTACCGACGGAAAAGGGCGCCCGAAGGCGCCCTGATCCTTGACCGGTGGGTGTCTGTCACTTTTCGACGGACAGGGCAACGAAGCGCGGGTCGCCATCGCGGCGGACCAGCAGCAGCAGCGATTTGCGCCCGGCCTCGCGGGCTTCGGTGATGCGGCTTTCCAGATCGCCGACCGTCTCGACCTTGCGCTGGCCGGCTTCGGTGATCAGGTCGCCTTCGCGCAGACCCTTGGCATAGGCTTCGGATGCGGCGTCAACCGCCATCACGACAAGGCCTTCGGACCCGGACGGCAGGCCCATTTTCTCGGCGGCGTCCGGTGTCAGCGCTGCAATCGTCAGGCCAAGCAGGTCCTGCACTTCGGGCTCTTCCGGCGGTGTGGCGGCAGCAGGCTGCGCCTCGGCCTCGGCGTCTTCGCGGCGACCCAGGGTGATGGTCAGCGTTTCGGTCTTGCCGTCGCGCAGCACGACCACCTGCGTGGCCTTGCCGATATCCGTGTCGGCCACCTTGCGGACCAACTCGCGGGTATCGGCCACATCGACACCGTCAAAGGTGGTGATGACATCGCCCGCCTGCATACCGGCGTCCTTGGCCGGGCCTTCGGGAACATCCGTCACCAGCGCGCCTTTGGCATCGGCCAGCCCCATGGCTTCGGCAACATCCGGTGTCACATCCTGAATGCGCACCCCCAGCCAGCCCCGCCGGGTTTCCCCGAATTCGCGCAGCTGGTCCGTAACCTTCGACACGACGTTGGACGCCATCGAGAACCCGATACCGATCGACCCGCCGTTGGGCGAAAGGATTGCGGTGTTCACGCCAATCACCTGACCGTCCAAATTGAACAGCGGCCCGCCCGAGTTGCCCCGGTTGATCGCGGCGTCGGTCTGGATGAAGTCGTCATAGCTGCCGCTGAGCGCGCGGTTGCGGGCCGAAACGATACCGGCCGACACCGAGAAGCCCTGTCCAAGCGGGTTGCCCATGGCCATCACCCAGTCGCCCACCCGCATCAGGTCACTGTCGCCGAACTGCACGAAGGGCAGCGGCTCGTCACTTTCGACCTTCAGCAGGGCGATATCGGTCTTGGGGTCGGTGCCGACCAGTTTGGCATCCAGGGTTTCGCCCGAATAGAACTCGACCTTGATCTCGTCGGCGCCTTCGATGACGTGGTTGTTCGTCACGATATAGCCGTCCTCGGAAATCACGAAGCCAGAGCCGAGCGCCTCGCTCCGGCGCGGTTGCCCATTGTCGCCTTGCCCGTTGCGGTTCTGGAAATCCCGGAAGAATTCCTCAAACGGCGATCCGGGCGGCACCATGGGCCCGTCTTCGACGGATGCGGAAACGACGGACGAGGTGGTGATGTTCACCACCGCAGGGCTGATCTGCGTGGCAAGATCGGCAAACGTGTCGGGCGCGCCCAGCGCTGCCGCCTCGATTGCCGGGGTGACCGCCAGGGCCAGACCCAGAACGGCGGCGGCGGCAAAGCGCTGCGCGGCATTCGGCCGGGCGATAGACAGGGCGTTGGACTGCACTCCGAACTCCTTTTCAGATGTTGAGCAGGTCCGGCAGAGATGCCGGAAATGAATGTGTTACACAGCTAAGATCGCCGCGCCGCAATGCAATCCCGGTCGCAACGGCTCAATTCGAAGTGACTGCAATGTGACAATCCGTCAGGCCCCAAGGCGGCACCCAAGCCAGGCCGGGCCGACGCCGATCACCACTGCGGCAAGGCCCGGCAGGCGTTGCCGGTCATGCGGCATCCGTGCAAGCTGCGCCAGCAGGTCGTCCAGACGCGAAGGGGCCAGCGCAAGCGCCAGCCCCTCCACCACAGGCACCAGCCCAAGGGCCAGGGCGACAAAGCCATCACTCGGTCGCGACAGGGGCCACCGCCGGTGCCGACCCGCCCGCATCATCCGGCGCAACGGGCAGCGCAGTGCTGTCACCCAAAGTGTCCCCCGCAGGCCCGACGGGTGCCCCGGCGGGGGCAATCGCGGCAGCGGGCGCGTTATAGCTGCGGAAATACTCGAAGAAGGTTGTGTCCGGCTTGATCACGATGGACGAATTCGTCCCCTTCAGCGCCCGCTCGTAGGAGGTCATGGAGCGGGTAAAGGCGAAGAATTCGGGGTCTCGTCCAAAGGCCTGCGCGTAAATCCGGTTCCGCTCTGCATCCGCCTCACCCCGGATGACTTCGGCCTGACGGCGCGCATCCGACGTCAGTTCCACCACGGTCCGGTCGGCACTGGCCCGAACCCGGCTTGCCGCCTCGTTTCCGCGGGCGATCTCATCGGTCGCCTCGCGTTCACGTTCCGCCCGCATCCGGGCATAGGTGGCGGCCAGGTTCTGTTCGGGCAGATCCGTGCGGGTCAGGCGCACGTCGACCACGTCAATACCCAGCGCCGCCGCCTCGCGCCGCGACAGATCACGGATCTGGTTCATCAGCCCGGTCCGGTCTTCGGACAGCACCGCCTGGGACGGCACCGATCCCAGAACTTCGCGGATCGCGGCATTGACGATCCGCTCCAGACGGGTCTGGGCGGCGCGCACGCCTTCGGCCCCGACAGACTCGCGGAATTCGACTACATTGACGATCTGCCAGCGCGCGAAAGCATCAACCACCAGACGGCGGTCGTCCAGCGGTGTCACTTCCAGCGGCTGCGTCGGCAGGCCAAGGATCCGGCCGTCGTAACGCACGACTTCCTGGATCAGCGGAATCCTGAACCCAAGCCCCGGGTCTTCCTTCACGGCCCTGACCTGACCGAACTGCAGGACCAGCGCCTTTTCGCGTTCGTCGACGATGAAGACCGACGACAGACCCAGCACCACCGCGCCGATGATTGCAGGCAGGATGAAAGATGTACGGTCCATCAGTTGGTCCCCCCGGCACCGCTGGTCGAAGCTGCGGCGGCACCCTGTTGCATCCGTCCCAATTCGTTCAGCGGCAGGAAGGGCACCACGCCTTGCCCGGCCTGCTCTCCGCCCACGCCATCAAGGATGACCTTGTTCATGTCGCCGAAGACCCGTTCCATCGTTTCCAGATACATGCGCCGCCGCGTCACGTCGGGCGCCTTCACATATTCCTCGTAGACCGAAAGAAACCGGCTTGCCTCGCCCTGGGCGTTGTTCACGACCTGGGCGCGGTAAGCTTCGGCTTCCTCCATCAGACGTGCGGATTCGCCGCGCGCGCCTGCCGTTACCCGGTTGGCATAGGCATCCGCCTCTTTCTCAAGCCGGTCGCGTTCCTGCTGGGCGGCCTGCACTTCGCGGAAGCTGTCGATGACTTCGCGGGGCGGATCGGCCCTGTCGAAGTTCACCCGCACCACGTTGATTCCGGCATTGTAGCTGTCAAGCGTGCCCTGCACCGCCGCCCGCAGGTCGGAAGCGATGACGCCGCGGTCCCGGTTGAGGATGGGTGAAAGTTCGGATCGGGCGATGATGTCGCGCATGGCACTTTCCGAAACGGCCTTGATGGTGTCGGTGGGGTCGGCAAGGTTGAACAGATATTTCGCCGGATCGGTGATGTTCCAGACCACCTGGAATTCGATGTCCACGATGTTCTGGTCGCGCGTCAGCATCAGACCCGTATCCATCTCTCCGTCCCGGCCGGTGCCGACATCTGTCTGCCGTTCGCCGGTGACCTGAACGATTTCCGCTTGGACAATCGGCCAAGGCGCAAAGTTCAGGCCGGGATTCCCCACGGCCGAGAACTTGCCCAGAAACAGCTCGACCGACCGTTCTTCCGGGCGGACCGTGTAAAGCGACATGAAGGCCCAAAGCCCTGCAGCGGCCAGAACAGCCAGGGCAATGCCCTGGCGCGTGAACAGCGGGCCGGCACCAAGGCCGCCGCCACCACCGCCCCCACCGCCGTTCTTGCCACGACCGCGCCCGCCGATCAGGACGCGGAGCTGTTCCTGGCCCTTCTTGACGATCTCGTCGATCTCTGGAATCTGCGGCCCCTCGCCGCCGGGCTTGCGCCCGCCGCGATTGTCACCGCCGCGATTGTCGTCACCCGGGCCGCCACCGCCGCCCCAGGGTCCTCCGTTACCAGCCATCCCGTCCTACCCCTTGTTTTCTCTGTACCGCTAACTGGTCATTCCGCCGGAGATTTCAAGCTTTCCGCGTGGGATGGCGCAATGTAACCAGCTCTTCCGCCAGTGTGGGATGCACCGCAACGGTGCGGTCGAAATCGTCTTTCGTGGCCCCCATGCGGATGGCCACCGCCGCAAGCTGGATCATTTCCCCGGCCTGCGGGCCGACAATGTGGCAGCCCAGCACCCGGCGGGATGCCTGGCTTACAATCAGTTTCATCAGGGCACGGTCGCTGCGCCCGGCAAACTGCGTCTGCATCGGACGGAAAGTGGTGGCGTAAACCTCGATCGGTTCCTGCGCCCGCGCCGCATCCTCGGTCAGGCCCACCGTGCCAAGTTCCGGCTGGGTGAAGACGGTCGAAGGCACAAGGTCATGTTCCATGGTCCGCGCCGTGCCGCCAAAGACAGTATCGGCAAAGGCATGGCCTTCGCGGATCGCGACCGGTGTCAGATTGATCCGGTCGGTCACATCGCCGACGGCAAAGACCGACGGCACCGCAGTTTGGCTGTAGCGATCAACCACGATCTGGCCGCGTTCGCCAATCCCGACGCCCAGCGCGGCAAGACCCAGACCCTCGGTGTTGGGCACACGACCGGTTGCGTAGAGGACGGCGTCAACCTCGCGGGTGTCGCCATCGGCCGATGTTGCCAGAATGCCGCCCGGACCGCGTTCCAGGCGCGTCACCGTGACGCCGCACCTGATCTCGATGCCCCGGTCCTGCATCGCAGCCACCACCAGATTGCGCGCCTCGTCGTCGAAGCCGCGCAGAATCTGCGTGCCCCGGTAAGCCAGCGTCACATGGGCCCCCAGCCCATGCAGGATGCAGGCAAATTCCGAGGCGATGTAGCCGCCCCCCACCACCATCACGCGCCCCGGAAAGTCGGCCATGCCGAACACGTCGTTCGAGGTGATCGCAAGCTCGGACCCGGAAAACTCGGGGACGAACGGGCGGCCCCCGGTGGCCACCAGAATATGCCTTGCACGCAGTACCTCGCCCGAAGACAGGCGGACCGTGTGGGGGTCAATCAGGGTGGCCCGCGCATTGAAAACGGTGACACCGGCCCCGGACAGGGTTGCGCGGTAGGCCGCCTCAAGCCGGTCCAGTTCAGCTTCCAGCTGGCCGCGGAACCGCGGCCAGTCAAAGCTCCCTGCCGTGGCGTCCCAGCCATAGCGCGCGGCATCGCGGATCTGATCCGGATAGGCCGAGGCGAAGACCATGATCTTCTTGGGCACGCATCCCCGGATGACGCAGGTGCCGCCCATACGGTCCTGCTCGGCCAGCGCCACCCGCGCCTTGTAGTCGCCCGAGGCGATGCGGGCCGCGCGCACGCCGCCCGATCCGCCGCCGATGACGAAAAGGTCATAGTCAAAGGTCACCGGATCAGTCCCCCGGATTGGCGAAGATATTGGACAGATCAGACAGATCGTTGCGGTCTTCGGCCTGGGTTGCCCCGGTCCTGTCGCGCATCATCACCCTGCCGTCAGCGTGACCGATGAACACCGTGTCGCAGATGTCGATGAACAGGCCGTTCTCCACCACGCCGGGAATCTGGTTCAGAAGCATGGCCAGGTGCCGGGCCTTTCCGATGCGGTTCAGGTGAAGATCGATGACGTAATTCGATTCGTCCGTCAGCAGCGGCCTGTCGCCGACAAGGCGCAGGCGGCAGTCGTGCCCCAGCACATCCATGCCGACCAGCATCTCTTCGATCAGGCGCCTGGTTGTCTGCCAGCCAAAGGGAATGACCTCGACCGGCAGGGGAAAGGCGCCAAGCTGCGCCACTTCCTTGCCGGCATCGGCGATCACGATCATGCGGTCCGATGCCGTGGCCACAATCTTTTCCTGCAAAAGCGCCGCCCCCCCGCCCTTGATCAGGTTGAGCTCCGCGTCGAATTCATCAGCCCCGTCGATGGTCAGATCCAGCCATTTCACCTCGTCCAGTGACGCCAGCGGAATGCCCAGATCTGCGGCAAGGTCAGCCGTGCGGCGCGATGTCGGCACGCCGGTCATGCGCAGCCCTTCGGTCTTTACCCGCTCGGCCAGGCAGCGCACCATCCAAGCTGCGGTCGATCCGGTGCCAAGACCCACGCGCATCCCCGACTCCACGATTCCCGCCGCATGCCGGGCCGCCATGAATTTTGCCGTTTCGATGGGCGAAAGGTCTTGGGCCATGCGCGTCTCCCAGGGTGACGCCCTGCTTATAGGCAATCCTGCAAGGACCGGCGAGGGGCAATCGCACCCGGCCCGGCGTGCCCCAGCGGATCAGAGGTCGGTCTTGCGGGCAACGCCCGGCGTTCCGGCCACCTGATCGGCGGTTGCGCGGGCGACGGCGGCAACGCGTGCCACTTCTGCCAGCGACACCAGGCCATCCTGGTTGACATCCAAAAGGGGCAGGCTGCGCAGGGCAAGTTCGCGGTTCTGACTGATCACCTTCCGCGCATCGGCATCGGCCTGGGCGCGCAGTTCTGCCACAGGCACAGTCGAATCGCGGTCCGTGTCGGATCGGTCGAACAGCCGGCGCAGCTGGCCGCGCTGAAAGGCGGACAGGGTCTGACCCAATGCCTCCATCTCGATGCGGCGGATGGCACTGTCATTGTCCAGATCCGCCGCCATCAGCCGCGCCGTGATGCGCGACCGCGCCGCCGCCCGGGTCACGTCGATGAACAGGTCGATTCCCGCAGGATCGATGCCGTCGGGGCCGCCGTACCCGCCGATAACGTCGGCGGCGTTGTCAACAAAACGCTCCGGCGCCTCGATCAGGCTGTCCTGCACGGGTTGCGGCAGCGTCTGGATCAGCCGGACAATCTGCGCATCGTCCGGGGGCGAAACCTGTTGCGCCTGACCGGCACCGGCCGCCCAGGACAGGCAAAGCACCATCATCGCTGTCCGTACCATCACCGTTCCCCTTCGGCAGAAGCCACGCATCGCCCGCATATTCTGGTCCGGGATGGTTAATCCGGCGTAAACCGCGCCGGCCCCGTCCTTGACACCGCGCAGGGATGGCGCATATTGCGACTAATTATCATTATCAGGATTGCGAAACGTGCAGGACAGGTTCCGCATCAATGACATCGGCACCGCTGCCGACCCGGCAGGCAACTGGCGCAACAGGCGCGGCGATCCGGCCCTGGCCGATGTACACCGGTCGGTGGCTGTCCCGAGATCGGGCTGGCGCAGGTTCTTTGCCTTTGTCGGGCCGGGCTATATGGTTGCGGTCGGCTATATGGACCCCGGCAACTGGGCCACCAGCCTGGCGGGCGGTTCAACCTTTGGCTATGCCCTGCTGTTTGTGGCACTGATGTCCAACATCATGGCCATTGTGCTGCAGTCGCTGTGCGCCCGGCTTGCCATCGCATCGGGCCGTGATCTGGCGCAGGCCTGCCGCGACGCCTATCCGCGCTGGGTCAGCATTCCGCTGTGGTTCCTGGCAGAGCTTGCCATCATCGCCACCGATATCGCCGAGGTGATCGGCACCGCCATTGGCCTGAACCTGCTGTTCGGGATTCCGCTGGAAATCGGCGTCATCATCACGGCGCTGGACGTGTTCCTGATCCTGTGGCTGCAAACCAAGGGTTTCCGCTGGCTCGAGGCCTTCATCATCGTTCTGCTGGGTGTGATCGCCGTCTGCTTTGGCATTCAGATCGGGATGGCAGACCCGGAATGGGGCGCGGTGATCCGGGGCTTTGCGCCGACGACGGAAATCGTGACCAACCCGGCCATGCTCTATCTGGCCCTGGGCATCCTTGGGGCCACGGTGATGCCGCACAATCTGTATCTGCATTCGGCCATCGTCCAGACGCGCAACTACGGCGAGACCCTGCCGGAAAAGCGGCAGGCGCTGCGCTTTGCCACCATCGACAGCACCGTGGCGCTGATGTTCGCGCTGATGGTCAATGCCTCGATCCTGATCCTTGCGGCGGCCAGTTTCTATGCCACCGGCAACCGCGAGGTCGCCGAACTGGGCGATGCGCATCAATTGCTGGGGCCGCTGCTGGGCTATGCCATTGCGCCGACGCTGTTTGCCATTGCGCTGCTGTGCTGCGGGCTGAATTCCACTGTCACGGCCACCCTTGCGGGGCAGGCGGTGATGGAGGGGTTCCTGCATCTGCGCCTGGCACCCTGGGTGCGCCGCCTGATCACGCGCAGCATCGCCATCATCCCGGCGGCTGCGGTGACGATCCTGTACGGCGAAAGCGAAACCGCGCGTCTGCTGATCCTGACCCAGGTGGTGCTGTCGCTGCAGCTCAGCTTTGCGGTGGTGCCGCTGGTCATGTTCACCACCGACCGGCGCAAGATGGGGGCGCTGACGGCACCGCCCTGGCTTGCGATTCTGGCGGTGGTGATCGCCGCCGTCATCGTGGTGCTGAACCTGAAGCTGCTGTACGACTTCCTGTAAGCCTTCCCGCACAGATCGGCGTTTCACGCCACGGCATGTCGCTTTTTGCGTGACCCCCGGCCGTGTCCGGCTGATACTGCGCAAAAAAGGGGGAGGACCGCGATGTACGTTCTGCATACGATGCCCGACAGTGCCGGGGTTGCGGTGCATCTGGTGCTGCAGGAACTGGGCCTGCCGTTCACGCTGCACATCGTCAGCCGCGACACCGGCGAACGCGACACGCCGGAATACCGCGCGCTGCATCCGCTGGGGCTGGTGCCGGCGCTGGAGACACCCGACGGCCCGATGTTTGAAACGGCGGCGATCCTTTTGTGGCTGGCAGACCGCCACAACACCCTTGCCCCCCTGCCCGCCGACCCCGACCGCGCCGCCTTCCTGACCTGGTACTTTTTCACCAGCACCAACCTGCACACCACGCTGATGCATCTGTTCTACCCCGAACGTTACACCGGCACCCCCGAAGGTGTTTCCGCCTTTCTGAAGACCGCCGCCGCGCGCATGGCCGATCAGCTGACGCTGCTGGACGGCATGGTGGCGACCGCTCCGCGCTGGTGCAGCCCGCAGACCCCGTCGATCCTTGGCTTCTATCTGGCGATGCTGCTTCGCTGGATCGGCTCTTACGACCATGGCCACCCCGGCCGGATCGATCTTTCGGCCTTTCCGGCGCTGATGGCGCTGGCGCGGGGCCTGGAACAGCGCCCGGCGGCGCTGCATGTGGCCGAAGCCGAGGGGCTTGGGCCGACGATCTTCACCGACCCGACCCCGTGACGCGAAAGGCCCCGGCGCATGTTTCTTTCGGTTTTCGACATGTTCAAGGTGGGGGTCGGCCCCTCCTCTTCGCATACGATGGGGCCGATGGTGGCCGCCGCGCGCTTTCTGGACAGGCTGCGCGGCAGCCCGTTCCACCCGGCAGGCCTGCGCGCCTCGCTGCACGGCTCGCTGGCCTTCACCGGGGTCGGCCATGCCACGGACCGGGCGACGATCCTGGGTCTGGCCGGCTTTGAACCAGCCACCTATGACGCGGACAAGGCCGAAGCCGCGCTGACGGCGATCCGCCAGACGCGGATGATCCACCCGCCCGGCCTGCCGCCGCTGCGGTTCGATCCCGCCGCAGACCTGCTGTTCGACTATGGCCCGGCCCTGCCCGGCCATGCCAATGCGATGATCCTGCGCGCCACGGACGCCGAGGGCGACGTGATCCTGGCAGAGACCTATTATTCCATCGGGGGCGGGTTCGTGCTGACCGACGCGGAACTGGCCGCAGCGGCAGGGGGCAAGGCAAAGACGCGGGCGGATGTGCCCTATCCGTTCGAGACGGCACAGGAAATGCTGGCAATGGCCAAGGCTTCCGGCCAGTCGATTGCCGGGATGAAGCGAGCGAACGAGCTGACAGTCCGGTCCGAAGCCGATCTTGATCAGGGCATGGCGCGCATCTGGCAGGTGATGAATGCCTGCATCGACCGGGGCATGACCGGCGAAGGCATCCTGCCCGGCGGGCTGAAGGTGCGCCGCCGCGCCAAGGGCATCCATGACGCGCTGCTGGCCGAACGCGGGCTGAACATGACGCCGCCCCATACGATCAATGACTGGATGAGCCTTTACGCCATGGCGGTGAACGAAGAAAATGCGGCAGGCGGGCAGGTGGTGACCGCACCCACCAACGGGGCTGCGGGCGTGGTGCCGGCCGTCATCCGCTATTGGCAGGATCATGTGCCGGGGGCGGTCCCGTCGCGGATCGGGGAATTCATGCTGACGGCCGCCGCCATCGGTGGGCTGGTCAAGCACAATGCCTCGATCAGCGGGGCCGAATGCGGCTGTCAGGCCGAAGTGGGCAGCGCCGCCGCCATGGCCGCCGCAGGCCTTGCCGCCGTGCTGGGCGGCACGCCGGAACAGGTCGAGAATGCCGCCGAAATCGCGCTGGAGCATCACCTTGGCATGACCTGCGATCCGGTGCGCGGCCTGGTGCAGGTACCTTGTATCGAGCGCAACGGCCTGGGCGCAATAAAGGCGGTGTCCGCCGCCTCGCTGGCGCTGCGCGGCGACGGCATCCATCTGGTCAGCCTGGATGTCTGCATCGAGACGATGCGCCAGACCGGGCGGGACATGCACGAGAAATACAAGGAAACCTCGCTGGGCGGTTTGGCGGTGAACGTGCCCAACTGCTGAACCGCCTGCCGGGCAAAACGGTGCCCGGCCGCCCCCGACAGGCATCCGCCATGACAACCGACCGCATCCTTCCCGGCGTTGCGCTGATGCTGGCCTTCTGTGTGCTGGCGCCGCTGCTGGATGTGGCATCGAAACTGGCCGCCGCGACGATCCCGGTCGGGCAGATCACGGCGGCGCGGTTCCTGGTGCAGGGGGCGCTGATGCTGCCCGTTGCGCTGCTCATGCGGCTGGCCTGGGCGGTGTCGCCCCGCATGGCGGGCCTGATCCTGCTGCGCGCCATCTTCCTGATCCTGTCGACCTACTGCTTTGTCGCGGCAATCCGGGTGATGCCCATTGCCGATGCGCTGGCGATCGCCTTTGTCGAGCCGTTCATCCTGCTGCTGCTGGGGCGGCTGCTGTTCGCGGACGAGGTGGGGCCGCGCCGCATCGCGGCCAGCCTGGTGGGGTTTTGCGGTGCGATCCTGGTGATCCAGCCGTCGCTGGCGGTGTTTGGCAGCGTGGCCCTTTACCCGCTGGGCACGGCCTTCTTCTTTGCCTTCTACATGCTGATCACCCGCTTCATCTCGGCCGGGGTGCATCCGGTGACCATGCAGTTGCACACCTCCATCGCGGGCACGCTGATCTGCATTCCGGGCCTGATGCTGCTGGACGGCAGCGGCATTCCCCCGCTTGACCCGGTCAGGCCGCAGGGCATCGAATGGCTGTGGCTGTTCGGGGTGGGGTTCTGGGCGGCGGTCAGCCATATCTGCATGACCTATGCGCTGAAATTCGCGCCCTCGGCCACGCTGGCACCGCTGCATTATGTTGAAATCGTTGCGGCGGTGGCGCTGGGCTATCTGGTGTTCGGCGATTTTCCCGATGCAGTGACCTGGGCGGGAATCGCCGTGATCGTCTCATCCGGCCTTTACATCATTCACCGCGAGCGGGTCACGGCCCGCCGCCGCGCGCCGGCACCCCGGCATTGAGCACTGCCCCCGGCCGATGCTGCCGGATCGCACTGCCCTGGCGCTTCACCGGGCTTGCGCATCATCGGCAGGCAACCGTCCGAACGAACCCCGGACGTACATCCCGCGGGTGATCAGCGCAAAAAATCCCGACGGCTGTCAAGACCATGACTGTCATCGGCAAGACCGGGGCGTTAGCAATAATCAGGCTGCTGGCCACAACCGCCGAAGGACACCCATCCCGCGAACCGCAGGACCGGGCATGGCTTCATGCAGAGCGCGCCGGTAGCGGGGCCATTCCTTTCACATTGCTGTCAGTCATAGTAAGCAAAATTCATCGAAAGCAATACAATACCATCGTTATTGATGTCTGACAATTTGCATTTGGTCGCAGAGGCACCCGGACTCTGGTCAACAGAAACCGATTGGTAGCTCATAGCGGTGGTGCTGTTGTCATAACTACCCCCGCTCTGAAAATTGGTGCTGTAGGATGTCCGTCCCAAGTTATTGGCCGTCAGGCGCGCACAAGCAGCCACCGGAACATCGGCAAGAACAAGGGTGATGTATGAAGGCACGGACACGTTGAAATAGACGTTGCTCGCTAATGGCGGAACGATCCGTGCGCCCCGTGGCTTGGTCATGTCCAGGTGAGAGGATGGAACGGAACCGTTGGCAATCAGGATGTCTTCAAAATCTAAAGCTCCTATCGACGTTGTAGAACCACCGCTTGGAATGTCCCTCACAATGGCGCGCGACTCCGCCATAACCGCCGTAAGCAGCCGGTTCAGCGAGTTGAAATCGGAGGTAACGGACGCCTGCCGGTAAAACACCAGCCCGCCGACGATCAGCGCCAGGGCAATCGCGATGTACAGCACGGCCTCGATCAGGGTCACGCCCCGCCGCCGCCTAGCTGGTTGAGCCACCTTAAGGTTCCCTGTCACTTTATCACCTTTGCGCGCACCGCGCCCTGCGCCCGGCACAGGAACGCAAGTCACATATCCTGCGCAGACCATCCGGTTCAAGCAGTAACTAGTCTTTTTTCGATTCAAGATCAAGGCTTGCCGAAGGCACGGGCAATCGGGTGAACTCACATTCCCCGGGCAGAGACCTGACCTTGCTGTCCATGTCCTGATTTTGTCCATATGAATCAAAGTATGGATTGCGGTGAGGGGGGGTGCCCTTCCTGCATCTTTCAAAGGTGCGGATCGGGGTGATCGGGTCGGTTTCGACCGCCGCACGCGGGTTGGAATTCCGGGCTGTGCAGATGGGTAGGGACGGCGGCCTTGCGGTACTGCGCCTGGGCCACAGCGCGCCCGGGCTGTCCGGTCTGGCTTCAGCGGCCCGGCCGGGGCCGGGATAATGCCGATGCCCCCCGGAACAGGCGCGCACGTGCTTCAGGATCGTGGCTGTCGCTGGTGCCCATCCGCTGACCGCCGGCCAATCCGATCCCGATGCGGCCATCGACCCCAGGCACTGCCGGCGCTGCCTTCGCCCCTGCGACAATCCCCACCGGCCGCAGGCGGGGCTTCACCGCAGGCGACGGCACCGCCGCAGGGGCCAGCGCGAAGCGGGGGCTGGTCCTGACCGGGGGGCAAGGCACGGGGTCGATGACGGTCTGTCGCTGAACCACCTCTGCCTTGGCGGGACCGCCTGACAGGCACCCCTTGTCGGATGACATCGTCACCCCGGTGATCCGGATGGTGGTGCAGAAGGTTGTATTTGACAGACATGGCAATAACTTGGGCAGACTCCGGCCAAGCCTGACGCAGGACCACTTCAATAGCGTTTCGGTATGGCGGATATACGAAAAAGCTATTTCCGTTTCCGGCACCCTCCACAGACGGTAACATCGTCCCACGGCGGCAAGCCAGCCGCATGTCCACAACGGGACCCAGGGAGGAGACATGAAACTTCTGAACGCAGCCCTGCTGCGGCCGATGGCGCTTTGCCTGACGGCTGCCATTGCGGGCCCCGCCGCCGCCGATGTGAGCGAACTGCCCGCCGAAATTCGCGACGCTCTGTACAACCCCGATTTCCTTGATCCGATGCAGCCGATTGGGCAAAGCGCCTATCGGGACTTCATCGCCAGGAATCCGCCGCCCTGGACGATCGGCTATGCGTCGTCCTATGCCGGCAATACCTGGCGCGCCGCCGTCATGGACCGCCTGCAGAACGAGATCATTCCAAAGTGGAAAGCGCTTGGCCTGATCGACGAGGTGATCATCACCCAGTCGAACCTGAACGACTCGGTCCAGATCCAGCAGATGCGCCAACTGGTGGATCAGGGCGTTGACGCAATCATCGTCTGCTGTTCGAACCCCACCGCGCTGAACGCCACGGTGGACTATGCCCATCAGCAGGGCGTTCCGGTGTTTTCGGGCATCGGCTACCTGACCAGCCCCTATGCGATCAACTCTTCGGCCAACTTCGTGGTCGGCGGGCGGATGATGGGCGAATGGATGGCCAACGAGATCGGCGGGGCCGGCAATGTGCTTGTCGTCGAAGGCATCCCCGGTGCCTCGGCCTCGGACAGTCAGAACGTGGGTATCCAGGCCGCGCTGGCCGATTTTCCCGATGTCAAGGTCGTGGGCCAGATCGCCGGCATGTGGACCGACCAGGTCGCGCAGGCCGAAATCCAGCGCTGGCTGGCCACCAATCCCGGCCAGCTGGACGGGATCATCATCCAGTCGGCCTCGGAACTGGGCGCGCTGCGGGCATTGCAGCAGTCCGGGCGCGAGATGATCCCTTTCACCATCGGCTCTGAACTCGGCGCGCTTTGCTACTGGCGCAACAATCCCGATTTCGTGTCGGGCGCGATCCATGCCTGGCCGCCGGGCGACGATTTCGAGATGATCTGGAACATCATGATGCGCACCCTGCAGGGGCAGGGACCCAAGGTGCAGTCGATCCTGACCACGCCGATCATGATGGATCGCGACCAGATGATGGCGGCGATCCCGGCCGATTGTTCCGAGCAGTCCGACCAGTGGTATCATCCGGGTATCGAAGCCTGGGCGGGCAAGGAATTTCTGGACAACTTCTTCCTGCGGCCTGCCGACCCCGAGGCCTATGACCCGGCCTCACATCCCGGCGCGCCATAGGCGGCGCTGGCATCCGGGCCGCTGTCCAGCGTGGATGGCGGCCCGTTTTACCCCTTTTGCAACCCGGACCCCCGCCCAAGATGCCGGCCGTATCGATCGAAATCTCGGACGTGCGCAAGACATTCGGGCCAACCGTGGCGCTGGGTGGCGTGTCGCTGCGGGCCAGCGGGGGCGAGGTCCATGCCATCATCGGCGGCAACGGGTCTGGCAAATCGACACTGGCCAAGGTCATGTCGGGCGTGCTCATCCCCGATTCAGGCCAGGTCTCGGTTCTGGGCAGGGTCGCCACGACCCCGCACGAGGCGCGCGAGATCGGCATTGCCAACGTATTTCAGGAGGTGCTCGTGGCCGACGAATGCTCGGTCCTCGACAACCTCTATCTGGGTGCTGACGGGCTGCTCGGCTCTGCCGTCAGCCAGGAAGAGCGGCGGGCCAGGGCCGGCGCGCTGATGGCCGAGCTTCTTGGCTTCGACCTTGGCCTCGACACGCCGGTGGGGGACCTGCCGCTGTCTGTCAAGCAGTGGATCACCATCGCGCGGGCCATGCTGACCGATCCGCGGGTGCTGATCCTGGATGAATCCTCTGCCGCGCTTGACTTTGAATCGACCGAACGGCTGTTTCGCAAGATGCGCGAGCTCAAGCGGCGCGGTACGGCGATCCTGATCGTCACGCACCGTATCGCCGAACTGGTCCGCATCGCCGACCGGGCCACCGTCCTGCGTGACGGGCGCACTGTGGGCACCCTTGAAAAAGACGAGATCACCGAGGCGCGCATCCTTGCCCTGATCGCCGGACCCGGGCGCGGGACAGCGCAAGGCACGCAGTCCCCTGCCGCACCCCTTTCTTCGGACGCCATGCTGCGGCTGACCGAAGGCCGGGTCTGGAACGACGCCGCTGCCTTCGACTTCACCCTTCGTCCGGGCGAGATTGTCGGGATCACCGGCCTTGACGGCCAGGGCCAGGCCGATTTCGTCCGCGCGCTTGCGGGCGTGCAGCCCCTGGCCGGCGGGCGCATCGCTGTCGTCCGCGACGGCATGGCCGGGGCGGTCACCGACCTGCGCTCGGCCCGCGAAAACGGGATCGCCTATGTCTCGGGCGACCGCAAGAAGGAAGGCATCTTCGCCAATCTCGGCATCTTCGAGAACATGGTCCTGCCGATCTTCCACGCCTATCGCTCGGGCGGCTGGCTGAACCTCGTCAACCGCACCAAGCTTGTCCCGGTGTTTGAATGGGAGGCCGCGAAGCTTGCCATCAAGATGGGTGCGCCGGACAACCCCATCACCTCGCTGTCGGGCGGGAACCAGCAGAAGGTGCTGATCGCCCGCGCCTTTGCCGAAAAACCGGGGGTCCTGGTGCTCAACGACCCGGCGCGGGGGATCGACATTGGCGCCAAGCTTGACCTTTACCGCAACCTGCGGGACTTTGCGGCGCGCGGGAATGCGGTGGTGTTCCTGTCCTCGGAAATCGAGGAGTTCCTGAACCTCTGCTCCTCGGTCCTGGTGTTCCGGGGGGGCGCGGTCTCGTCATCCTTTGATCCGCCCTTCGACACGCATGTCATCCTGAACGCCATGTTCGGTCGCAAGGCCACCGCGCTCCTGCCCGGCGAGGCGCTGGCCGCCGAAGAGGCGCACCATTTCGAAGGCGCCGAGGCCCCCGTCCGGGACCGTCCCCTGTCCGAGGACGGCCGCCCGGTGGCCCGTCCCGTCCGCATCATCCCGTCCCGCACGAGGGAGGACATCCTGAACCAGTCCGGTTTCCTTCTGATCGCGCCCGATATCCCCCAGGGTGCCGTCATTCCCGAACGCTTCGCCGAGGCGAACCGCACCTCGCCTGCGTTGCGCTGGCAGGGCGTGCCTGCGGGTACGGCCAGCTTCGCGCTGGCTGTGACCGACCCCGACCTGCCTGCCGAATTCAACTTTCCCCGCAGTTTCGCGCATTGGCTGGTCCACGACATTCCCGGCCATGTCCGCGAACTGCCCGAAGGGGCCTCGGGGTCGCTCGCCATGCCTTCGGGCGTGGCCGAACTCAATTCGGATTTCGTTACCTTCCGCATTCCGGGCTTCGGGCGCGGATGGGGCGGGCCCTGGCCCCCCGACCGCCAGCACCGCTATGTCTTCACGCTTTACGCGCTGAAGGTGCCCAGGGTGGCCGTCCCGCCCGATGCGGACCTGCCCGCCTTTGCCGCCGCCATCCTGCCCGTCGCCATCGACCAGACAAGCTTTGCCGCGGTCTACGGACCGGCCCGCAACCCCTTGCCAACCCCATGAAACCCCTGCCGAACCCTGAAGGAGGACCCCGATGAGCCGATACGGCAGCAGGAAGAGCTTCGATCTGGAATGGATCGAACGTTGGGCGCGCTGCGTCAACGAAGACAGGATCCTGCCGGTCATCGGTCGGTTCTTCAACAACCGCTTCGTCCTTGGCGTCGACGAGACGGAATTCCTTATCGAGGTGCGCGGCGGCAAGATCGCCCGCATCTCGGAAGGGCTGACGCCGAACGACATGGGCTTTGACTTTGCGCTGCGTGCGCCGTCGAGTGCCTGGGCCAAGTTCGCGATGCAGATTCCGCCGCCCATGTTCAACGACATCTGGGCGATGGCGCATCCGCTGCACAAGCAGCTCATCATCGACGGCAATACCCTTCCCTTCTGGCAGAACATGCGGGCGCTGACCCGCATGCTTTCCCTGATGCGCGAAGTCTGAGGAGAAAGAGGGCCATGAACCAGCACGATCCGATCGTGGGCCGCTATGTCTATGTCACCTGCCAGGGCAAGACCTACCGGACCTATTACGAAGAAACCGGCGACGGCATCCCGATGGTCTGCCTGCACACCGCCGGCACCGACGGACGTCAGTATCGCCACCAGATGTGCGACCCCGACATCGCGGCGAACTTCCGCGTCATCGCCTTCGACATGCCCTGGCACGGCAAGTCGATCCCGCCGTCAGACTGGTACCTGATGGAGGATGAATACAAACTGACCACCAGCTTCTACGGCGAGTTCATCGTGGCCTTCTGCCGCGCTCTTGACCTCCGGAAGCCGGTCATCATGGGCCAGTCGATGGGCGGCAACATCTGCCTGCATCTGGCGCTGAAGCATGAAAGCGAATTCTCGGCGCTGATCGCGCTCGAGGCCTGCGACTATTCCCCTGGCTGGTGGATTTATCCGCTGCATCATCCGCATATCCACGGCGGCGAGGCGGTGGCGACATCGGTCTTCGGCCTCATGTCGCCGGAAAGCCCCGACGAATACCGCTGGGAGACGTGGTGGTACTATGCCCAGGGCGGCCCCGGCATCTTCAAGGGCGACCTCTATTTCTATTCGGTCGACAGCGATTTCCGCGACCAGGTCCACAAGATTTCGGGGCGGCTGCCGATCTATTTCCTGACCGGGGAATATGACTTTGCCTGCACGCCCGAGATGACCGAGCGCACCGCCGAGAAGGTGAAGGGATCGGAATGCGTGATCTTCTCGGGCGGGCATTTCCCAACCTCCGAGGACCCGGTGAAGTTCAAGGAAGTGATCACGCCGGTGCTCAGGAAGATCGTGCAGAACGACCCCGACCGTCGGGGCGGGAACCGTGCACTGTCCGGGCCTTCCGCCGCTGCCTCCTCTTCCCCTGCGCGGCCCACGGGGCGGCGTGTGATCGATCTTTGACGCTCATCCCCGCCGGGCGGCTGTCGCCCGGCGGAACCCCGCGGGATTTGCCCTGAATGGCCGAGCGCGCCTCCTCTTCCAGCACCTATCTTCTGGTGCCGATCCTGCTGATCGCAGTGCTTCTGGGCACGGCGGTCATCCGGGGGCCGAATCTTGTGTCATTGTCGGGCTTCGGCTCGGCCATCATCGTGGCCGCGCCGCTGATCCTTGCCACCTACGCGCTGATGGCTCTGGCGGTGGCAGGGCGGGGAACGGTGGACCTAGCGATGGGTCCGCTTGTGGCCTTCATCAACGTCTCGGTCGTCAAGCTCAATATGCTGGGCATCATCTCTGGCCCGTTCGGCACCTTCCTCGTCGCGCTCGGCCTCGGCGTCCTCTATCAGCTTGCCTTCGCGCTGATCGTGATCTGGGTGCGGGTGCAGCCGATCATCGTCGCACTTTCGGGGTTTCTGGCGCTGACCGGGATCAACCTTGTCATCCTGCCGCGGCCGGGCGGGATGGCGCCGGAATTCATGTCATCCTGGGGCCTGGGAACGACGATCTTTTCGCCGGTGCTGCTGATCCTTGTCATCGCGACAGGGGGGTGGCTTCTGTTCACGCTGACCCCGTTCTATGCAAACCTGCGGATGATGGGGTATGACGAACGTGCCGCCTGGACCTCGGGCGTCCGGATCAACATCGTCCGCGTCGGCGCGCATGTTATCGCGGGGCTGTTCGCGGGCCTTGCCGCGCTGTGCTACACGGCGCTGATCGCGTCGGGCGACCCGTCGCAGGGCACGAACCTGACGCTGACGGCCGTCACGGCGCTGGTCCTTGGCGGTGTCAGCCTTGCCGGGGGGCGTGGCGGTGTGACCGGGGCGCTGCTGGGGGCGCTGAACCTTTGGCTCATCGGCTATGTGCTGGCCACCTTCAACTTCGGCGCGATCCAGGCCTTCGTCACGCAGATGAGCTACGGGATCATCCTTGTCCTGTCGCTGTTGCTGACGCTGCTCGTCCCGGTCCTGTCGCGGCATATCAGCTTCATCTCGCCATGGAGCGCCTTTGTCGTCCTTGGCGCTGTCGTCGCGGCAATCATGCTGCATGTGGCGACGGCCGACACCTATCTCCCGTCCGAGGCCGTCCCCGCCACCGCGCAGGGTCCGCTGCTTGACCGCTATTTCCTGACCGCGCCCGCAGGCGGCGCGGAGCCGGGTTTCGTGCTTTCGCCGATCCAGCGCATGGCCTTCTTCGCCGCGCTTGCGGCCGTGGTGCTGACCTTTGCCGCGCGCCTGACGCAGGCCGAGGCTCCGGCGCGGCGCATGGGGCTTTTTCTCTACCTCTTCGTCGCCGCGCTGGTTCTCGCACTCTTCGCGCTGATCGCGATGCAGGGCGAGGTCACGCTCTTCTCCGGGGGAACGCCATGACCGACATTCCGCCGCGCGAGCCTTGGCCGCAGCTTCTTCCGGTTCCGCGTTCTGCGCTGCTTGTCTGGCTGAACCTCGCGGTCGCGCTGACCGTTGCGGCCATCGGGCTGGGGGTGGGCTTTGCGCAGGGGATCAAGGCCCAACTCGTGATCCTTTACACGGTGATCTCGGTCGCGGTGCTGCTGTGGCTTCTGAACTATGTCACCACGATTTTCGAAAGCCGGTCCGCCGCAAGCGCGGCGCCGTCGGACGCTCGCGGCGTCTGGCGCGCCAACCGCGTGATGATCATCGCGATGGTGGCGCTGCTGATCGTCTACCTGCTCGTCACCGCTTCGGTGCCGGCCTTCCGCTCTGTCACCAATTTCATCGCCTTCCTCGTGCTCGAGGCGATCCTGCTCTTTGCCTTCAAGGTCTCGGGCCGCTTCGCAACGGGGCGCAGCGCCTTCATCGGCATCATGGTGCTGGTGGCGCTTGTCGTCATCTCCTCTTTCACCATCGAGGGGTTTCTGTCGGGGTCGAACGTGAAGGCGATTCTCCTGTTCGCGGCCTTCCTCGGCATCGCCTGCATCGGGCAGACGCTGGTGGCGCTGATGGGCGGGCTGGATCTTTCCATCCCCTTTGTCATCGGGTCGGCCAACGTCGGGATGCTGTTTCTCACGACGCTCGGGGTTCCGTCCTTTGTGGCTTTCGGCTTTGTCCTTATCCTTGGCGGGCTGATCGGGCTGCTCAACGGCGTGCTGTCCTACAAGCTGCAGGGGCAGGCGCTGATCCTGACACTTGGCATGGGCTTTGCCGTGGCGGGGCTCACGCAGATCCTCACCTCCATCGGCTCCTCCTTTGCGGGTAATGTCTTCGGCACGGTGCCGTCCTGGCTTTCCAACCTTGCCGCGATGAACGGGCGCACCTTCGGCCTTGCCTTCCCGCCGACGATCCTGATCTGGATCGTGCTTGCCGTCATCGTCATCATCGGCCTGCGCTATTCCGCCTATGGCCGCTACGTCTATGCGCTGGGCGGCAACCGCCGTTCGGCCCGGCTCGTCGGCGTGTCCGAGTTCCGGTACTGGACGCTGGCCTATGTCCTGTCGGGTGTCTTCGCCGCGCTGACCGGCTGTCTGCTTCTTGGCTGGTCGGGGGGTGGCTTCATCGGGGTGGGCGACCCCTACCTTTTCACCACGCTCGCCGCTGTCGTCATCGGGGGAACATCGCTCCTCGGCGGCGCGGGCGGCTATGGCTTCACCGTCATCGGGGTGCTCGTGCTGCAGGTGCTCACCTCGTTCCTGCTTGGCATCGGGCTTCGCTACGAATGGCAGCAATTCATCTTCGGCCTTCTGATCCTGCCGATGGTCGCGCTTTACGGCCGATCACCGCACATCCGGGCCACCGTCTGAGGGAAAGCAGATGTTCGGAGTCCTCTACACCTCGCAGGATGTCGTCAGCAGCGCGATGACGGCCGCGCTTCTGATGACCTTCTCCACAGCCATCCTTTGCTTTCTTGGTCTGAGCTGGTCGAACGAGAAATGGCGCGTCCCGGTCGCCATGGTGGGCGTCGCGGCGCTGGCCTCTGCGCTCAATTATGGGGGGGCCACGGCGCTGTGGCTGCAAAGCGCGACCGCCAGCGCGGGCATCCGCTTCTCGGGCTGGTACACGGTCCATGCGCTTCAGATCGCGGCAATGTATTTCTATGCCCGCACCCAGGGCAAGGTGCCGGTGGGCGTGTTCTGGCGCATCACGGGTGCCGCGCTTCTCATGGTGTTTTCCCGCTGGCTGGGGGATGCGGGGTTCTTCAATCCCACGCTCGGCGTGCTGCTGTCGGTCGGCTTCTGGCTTTACATCCTGGGCGAGATGTATTTCGGCGCGATGCCCGAGGCGCTGCGCAGGTCGAACCGGGCCGTCCGCCTCGGCTTTTTCTGGCTGCGCCTGCTGATGACCATCGGCTGGGCGATCTATCCGATCCTCCATTTTGTCGATGTGGTCATCGGTACGGGGCAGGCCCCCGGCGTGGTCGCTCTGTACACGCTGTTTGATCTCGTGAACCTCATCACCCCGTCTCTCATCGTTCTGGCCGTCGCGGGCCAGGATCGCTACTGACCGCATTCCGGGAAAGGACACCGCCATGACCGGCGCCGATGCCATCGCCCTTATCATCCTGCTGACGATCCTGATCGCGGTCGGGGTCTATCTGCTCCACTGGCTTTATCGCCATTCGTCCAAGGACCAAAGCTTTGTCCGCACGGGTTCGGGCGGCGAGCGCGTGGTGATGGGCGGCGGCGCTCTGGTGATCCCGATCATCCATGACATCACGGTCGTCCACATGAACGCGATCCCGGTCGAGATCCGCCGGGTGGGCGAGGCGTCACTGATCACGCGCAATAAGATGCGGGTCGATATTGTGGCCGAGTTCTTTGTCCGCGTCATCGCGACGAAGGACGGCGTCTCGACTGCCGCGCGGACGCTTGGCGCGCGAACGCAGGAGGCGATGGCGCTCAAGGAGATCATCCAGGGCCGGTTCATCGATGCGATGGCCGCTGTTGCCGCGACGATGACGATGGAGGAGATTCACCAGGACCGGCTGGGCTACATGCGGCAGGTTGCGGAACTGGCGGGGCAAACGCTGGGGGGCAACGGGCTGGAACTGGAAAACGCCTCGCTGACTTCGCTGAACCAGACGGACATTTCGGTTTTCAACCCCGCCAATGCCTTCGACGCCGAGGGGCTGACCCAGCTGACCGAGCAGATCGAGGAGCGGCGCAAGCTTCGCAACAGGATCGAGAACGAGGCCCGCGTGGACATCAAGCTGAAGGACTACGAGGCAGAAAAGCGCGCCATCGAGATTGACCGTGATCTGGAATACGCCCGCATCGACCAGACCCGCGCGATCGAAATCCGCAAGGCCGAACAGGCCGCCCAGATCGAGGCCGAGAAGTCGCAGTCGACAGTTGCCATCACCCAGGCCCGCGTGCGGGCCGAGGAAGAGGCCGAGCGCATCCGCATCGCCAGGGATCAGGCCATTGAAAGCGAGCGCATCCGGGCAAACAACGATGTCCGCGCGCTTGAGATCAATCGGCAGAAGGACACCGAACTGACCGAGATCGCGTCGCGCACCGCGCTTGAGACCGAACGCATCCAGACCCGGCAGCAGATCGAGGCAGAGCGGATCGCGCGCGAACAGCAGGTGAAGGAGGCCGAGATCAAGGCGCGGCTTGAAGTCGAGGTGTTCGATCAGAAGTCGGCTGCGGAAATCGAATCTGCGCGTCTGACCCGCGAGCGCGAGGTCGAGGGGCGGCGGATTGCCACCGAAAAGGAAATCGCCCTTCTGTCGGTCGAGCGCGAAAAGGAAGTCCGCGTCAGCGACGAGGCGGCAAGCGCCGAACAGGAACGCGCCGCCATTTCCCGCCGCCATGCCGTCGAGCTTGAGCGCATCCGCAAGGACCGCGAGGTGGCCGAACAGGAGATCGCCAAGCAGAAGTCGATCAAGCTGGCCGAGACCGAGAGCCTGCGCAAGGTCGAGGATGCCGCCATCGTGGCGAACCGCGAGATCGAGGAACTGCGCATTGCGGCCTCGAAATACATCGACCGCTTTGTCATCGAACAGGACCTGGAAATCGAACTGGCCGACAAGCAGCGCCTTATCGCCGTGGTCAACAAGACCATCGAAGAAGCCGTCGCCCGCACCAGCGAGGCCGAGGCGCGCAAACAACTGGCCAGAACCGAGGAAGAGGTGCAGACCGTCCGCGCCGAAGAGGCCGCCGCCCGTGCCAAGATGATCGACATCATCGCCGCCGAGGCCGCCGCCGAACGCGACGCCCTGCGTACCGTCAAGGCGGCCGAGGCCGAGAAGCTGGCCGTGGAACAGCGCGCCCTTGCCGAGATTGCCGAGGCCAAGGCGGCCGGCGTCCGCTATGAGACCGACGCCGAGGGCAACCGCAAGCTCAACGACGCCGAGAACATGCGCAGTGACGAAAGCCGCCGCAGCGCGATTTACGAACACCTGGTCAGGACGCTGCCGCAGATCATCAAGGAAAGCGTCAAGCCGATGGAGAATATCGAGTCGATCAAGATCCTTCAGGTCGATGGCCTGCCGGGGCTCAACAGCCCCTCCGAGACCGGCAACGCGGCGGCAGGCGGCGGGGGCGGCAACATCCCCGATCAGGTGGTCAATTCGGCGATGAAGTACCGCACCCAGGTCGCCTTCGTGGACGGGCTGATGGAGGAGATCGGCCTTCCGCTCAAGAACCTCGGCTCTGCCGGCGGCATGTCCTTCCGCAACTTCCCCGCCGTACCGGGCACGCCGAAGTCCGGCAAGGACGACGACTGAGCGGGGGGATGACAGGCGATGTCCGGGGTGCCGCAATCCGACCGCATCCAAAGGCTTGACCGCCACGCCCTGGTGATGGCGGTCTGGCTGCCTGCGGCCTTTCTGGCCACGGCTGTCTTCCATCACGGCTTCGGCCCCGGCGGGGCCTGGTGGGTCGCGGGCGGGTTCGGCGTCCTTCTGGCGGGGTTTGGCGCGCATGTGATCGTCAACGCGGTGCTCGGCACGGATTTCTCGGCGCGCGAAGTTGCGCTTGCCCTTTTCGCCTTCGCGCTCGCCACGCTCGCGATCATTTTCTCGGTGCTGCTTACGCCCGGCTTCGCCGCGCGTTTCTTCTGGCCGGCGGCGCTTGGCATGATGGCGCTTGCCGGGGCGGCGATTCTTTACATGGTCATCCGCAACGGGCCGCGCGCCGCCTTCGCGCGCTTCGACATCATCCGCGACAACAACCCCCGCCGCGCCTCGCGCCTGCCGCACCGGGGGGGCCGGGCGTGACGCTTTCTCTGGTCGCCGCGCTGGGGCTGATGGCGGCCTGTGCCCTCTACCTGGCCGCGCTGACCGCGCGGGCAGGGGCGGGTCTTGTAGACGGCGGGGCAGACCTGCCGGGCTGGGCCGCAATGTTCGCCGGGGCAGGGGTCATGGTCGCGGGTGTCGGGCTTGCCGATCACCTCGCCCTGGTGGCGCGCTTTGGCCTTCAGGCGGCGCATCCGGCGATGGGGCTGGTGCTTGCGGCGATGGCGGGGCTGATCGTGCAGAAGCGGCTCTGGATCGCCGCCCGCTTGGCCGGGCTCGCCTCGCCGGGCGAGGCGCTGGGGCGCTACTACGGTTCGGTCACGCTGCGCATCGCGATGCTGACGCTGGCCATCCTTTTTGCCCTGCCGTGGTCGGCGCATCTTCTTTCGGGTACAGCACAGGCAGTCGAAGCCGCAACCGGCGGCGCGGTGGCGCGCGCGCCGGCCGTCTGGGTGCTGGCCTTCTTCCTTTTTCTGCCCGCCGTGATCGGCGGCTGGCGCGCAACCGTCCTTTTTCTGGCGATGCAGGCCGTGCTTCTTGCCATGCTGATCGTCGCGCTCGCCGCCCTGGCCGAAGGCACGCTTGCAACGCCGGGCTTTCTGGACGCGGGCATCCCGGTGGCCGAGGGCATCCTGCGCGACATGATCCCCGGGGTGATCCAGAACTCGGCCGGCATCGGCAAGCAAACGGCGCAGGGCGGCATTTTCAGCGCCATGGCAATCATCTCCACGGCACTGGTCTTTACCGGTGTCGCGCTGTCGCCGGGGATGCTCTATCTGGCGCAGACCACGGCCGCGGGGCGGTCCAAGGGGTTTGGCGCGGTCTGGCTGGTTGCCGGGCTCGGGGGCGGGCTGATGCTTGTCCTTCTCCCCTTCCTTGCCGCCCGCCTGCCGTTCCTGCCCGAGGCTCTGGGCGCCGTGGAGCCGCTCGCAGCGGTCGGATTCACGTTTCTGCTGGTGACCGCAGGGCAACTGGCCGCCGGCTTCTTCACCACCTCGGGCACGCTCATCGTAACGCGCGAGGTCATCCTGCCCTTCATCGTGCCGGGCCTGTCGCCGCGCGGGCAAAGGCTGGCCGCGCGCATCGCGCTGGCGCTGGCCTATGCCGCGCTGGCCACGCTCGCCGCCTTCGCGCCGCGCTTTTCGGCTGTTTTCGGGGGCCTCGCGCTGCCATTCGCAGTGCAACTCCTGCCCGCGCTGATCGGGCTTTGCTTTATCCGCTGGATCAGTCGCGCGGCGGTGATCGCGGGGCTGGTCTTTGGCCTGCTCCTCGTCACCTTTACCGAACCGCTGGGCCTCATCCTTTTTGAGGGCCTGTTTCTCGACCTGCCCTGGGGGCGCTGGCCGCTGACCATCCATTCCGCCGCCTGGGGTCTGGCCTTCAACTTGGGCGTGGTGCTGCTGGCCTCGGTCTTTACCGCGCGGGGGGCCGGGCGCGCCCATCGCGACCGGCTGCACGACGAATTCGCCGCCCGCTGGGCCCTGCCGGAAAGCCGGCCAAACGCGCGCACCGCGCTTTGGTCGCTGACGCTCATCTGGGCCTTCTTCGCGATGGGGCCGGGGGCGATCCTTGGCAACAGCTTCTTCAGCCGCCCCGTCTTCACCGAAGCCGAGACCGCGCTGGGCCTGCCGTCGCTGTGGGTCTGGCAGATCCTCTTTTGGCTGATCGGATGCGCGCTGGTCTGGTGGCTCGCCCATCGCGCGCACCTGGGGCAGACATCGTCCGATCCTCTGCGCCGGATCGACTTTCGCGATCCCGCGCAGGTTCCCGGCCCCGCCCGCGCGCCCGACTGGATTGCCGCCGGCCTTGCCCGCGTAACCCAGAGGGCGCGATGATGCGGGCACATCGCGGCAGCGTGGACATGCGGCGGCTGCGCTATTTCGTGGCCGTCTGCGATCATGGCGGGTTTTCCCGCGCCGCACAGGCGACCGGCATTGCCCAGCCCGCGCTGACACGGCAGATCCAGACATTGGAACAGGAACTTGGCCACGCGCTTTTTGCGCGCAACGGGCGCAACGCCGTGCCGACCGAGGTGGGCACCTTCCTTCTTCGCCATGCCCGCACCCATCTTGACGGGCTTGACGAGGTGATTCACCGCCTTCGCCGCGCCTATGATACCACACCCGACCCCGTCACGCTTGGCGTCTGCCCGACCATTGCACCGATGTTCCTTGTCCCGCTGCAAGAGGCGCTGCAATCCTGCGCTCCGGGGTTGTCGGTGATAGAGGCCTATTCCGGCGACCTGCGCACGCTGATGCAGGCGGGGCGCATCGACCTTTCGCTGTCGTATTTCCCCTCGGATGCAACGGGTCTGCATGCGCGCTGTCTGCTGACCGAGCGCCTTGTCCTGGCCACGCACCGAACCGACTGCCGGGGTCCGCTGCCACTTGCGGACCTGCGCGATTTCCGCCTGATCCTGCCGACACGTGTCCACCAGTTGCGCCGCATCATCGACGAGGCGGCGGCGCGGCGCGGTATCACCCTTCTGCCCGCCGTGGAACTCGACAGTCTGGCTTCGGTGAAGCAACTCCTGTCCGATGCGCGCGGGGGGTTCGCCACCATCCTGCCGCACCGGTCCGTATCGGCCGAGGCGGCGGCGGGCGAACTTACGCTTTGCGCCTTGTCTGATCCGCTTATGGTGCGTGACATCGCGCTGATCCAGCCCGCCGCCCCGCCCCGTCCCCTGCCAGTAGGCCTGACCGCGATGATCGAGGCACAGGCCGATCTGCTGCGCAGCGAAATGGGGCCATAGCCTCGGGTTTTGGCCCCGATACCGCCCCGCTATTTCCCGTCCCCGCCGAAACCTGCGACGTATTGGGGGCGCAAAAGGAGACACTGATGACCGTCTTTGACCCCACAGCCGAGTTTACCGCCATACGTGAAGGCGTGGCCAATGTCTGTGCCGCCTTTCCCGGTGCCTATTGGCGCGACCTTGATGCCCGCCGCGCCTATCCCGGGGAATTCGTGGATGCGCTGATCCGCGAAGGCTGGCTGGCCGCCATGATCCCCGAGGAATTCGGCGGATCGGGCCTGAACCTTCAGGCGGCGGCGGTGATTCTTGAGGAAATCCACCGCCAAGGCTGCAACGCAGCCGCCTGCCATGCGCAAATGTATACAATGGGCACGGTGCTGCGGCACGGCAATGCCGGACAAAAGCAGAAATACCTGCCCGGTATCGCCGACGGGTCGCTGCGGCTTCAGGCCTTCGGCGTGACCGAACCGACGAGCGGCACCGACACACTGTCGCTCAAGACCACGGCGCGGCGCGACGGGGACCATTACGTCGTCAACGGGCAGAAGATCTGGACCTCGCGCGCCGAGCATTCCGACCTCATGGTCCTGCTTGCCCGGACCACGCCGCGCGACGAGGTGAAAAGCCGGACCGATGGCCTGTCGGTCTTCCTGATCGACATGCGCGACCATCTGGGGCGCGGGCTGACGATCCGGCCCATCCGCACGATGATGAACCACGCGACGACCGAGATTTTCTTTGACAACATGCGCATCCCCGCTGACAGCCTGATCGGCGAAGAGGGCAAGGGGTTCCGCTATATCCTGTCGGGCATGAATTCCGAGCGCATCCTGATCGCCGCCGAGTGCATCGGCGATGCCAAGTGGTTCATCGCCAAAGCCGCCGCCTATGCCAGGGAACGCGTGGTCTTCGGCACTCCCATCGGCAAGAATCAGGGCGTGCAGTTCCCGCTTGCCCGCGCCCAGGCACATCTGATGGCGGCTGAGGCCATCGTCTACCGCGCCGCCGCCATGTATGACGCGGGCCACAATCCCGGGGTCGAGGCGAACACGGCCAAGATGCTGGCCGCCGATGCAAGCTGGGAGGCGGCAGAGGCCTGCGTGCAGACGCATGGCGGGTTCGGGTTCGCCGAGGAATACGATGTCGAGCGCAAGTTCCGCGAGGCGCGGCTGTATCAGGTGGCCCCGATCTCGACCAACCTGATCCTGTGTTACATCGCCGAACAGGTGTTGGGCCTGCCGAAATCCTATGGCGAGGCGCGGGGATGAGCACGCTTGACATCCTCCTCGCGCTGACATCGCGGCAGGACCTGCCGGACGATGCGCGGGCGATGGCGCGGCTGTCTCTGCTGGACTGGATGGCCTGCGGGCTGGCGGGGGTGGATGAACCCGTGGCGCAGAAGGTACGGGCGACGCTGGCCGCCGAGGGGGGGCATGGCCTGGCTGCCGTGATGGGTGGCGGGCATCTGCCCGCCCGTGCCGCCGCGATGGCGAATGGCACCACCTCCCACGCGCTGGACTATGACGATACGCATTTCGCCCATGTCGGGCATCTGTCGGTCGGCGTCTATCCCGCTGCCCTGGCGGCGGGTGAGGAGGCAGGCAGCTCTGCCGCCGAGGTGGCCGATGCTTTCCTTGTGGGTGCCGAGGCGGCGATCCGTGTGGGCCTGCATCTGGGGCGGGGGCATTACGACCGGGGCTTTCACCAGACCGCCACCGCCGGGGCCTTTGGCGCGACCGTCGCCGCCGCGCGTCTTTTCGGCCTGACGGTGGACCAGACGCGTGCCGCTATCGGACTTTGCGCCACGCGCGCCTCGGGGCTGAAGGGGCAGTTCGGGACAATGGGCAAGCCGCTGAACGCGGGCATCGCGGCCTCCAACGGAATAGAATCTGCTGCCTTTGCGCGTGCGGGCCTGACAAGCGCCGACGACGGTCTCGAAGGTCCGCAGGGCTTCATCCCGACCCATGCCGATGCGCCCGACCCCGCCGCCGCGCTGTCTGACCGGTTCCTTTTCACCGATATCCGCTACAAGCTTCATGCCTGCTGCCACGGCACCCACGCCATGATCGAGGCGCTGCGCCCCGTCGCACCGGCCAGGATCGCGGCCCTGGACCTGCGCACCGCACCGCGCTGGCTTTCGGTCTGCGACATCAAGCGGCCCCGAACCGGGCTCGAGGTCAAGTTCAGCTATGCGTGGCTGGCCGCGATGGTGCTGTCGGGCATCCCGACCGCCTCGGATCGCAGCTATACCGACGCGCGTGCCGTTGATCCCCTGCTTGCCGCCATCGCCCGGCGCGTCACCGTTACCGGCGACCCCTCTCTCACCGATATGCAGGCCGCAGGCGAGGTCACGCTGGCCGACGGCAGCCGGCGGGCCTTTTGCCATGACCTGGCCGCACCGATCACGCATGACCGGCTGGCCGAAAGCCTGCGCGCCAAGGGCGAGGCGCTGATCGGCCCCCGCGCTACCCTGCTCTGGCAGGCGGTGAGCGGGCTCGAAACCCTTTCCGCGCGCGACCTTGGCCGCCTTCTGGGGGCGGCATGACGGGCTGGACCGGCCGCCAGAGGCACGGCAAAGCGGCCTCCCTCCCGCGCCTGACCGACATCTTCCGCGCGGTGCCGGGCGCAACGCCCGCCGGCGCGCGTCCCGCTCGGTCTGCACTCTGGCCTGGTGCCTGACCTTGCAGGCCCGGACGGGCTTGGTGCCGACGGCCATCCCCGGCTTGGCCTCTGCCTGCCTGACCTCTGCCTTCCTTGCCGCATCCGGGCGGGCGGCGAAGTCACCTTCCATGCCCCTTTGATCCCGGCAAGACGGTGACGCGCGTCCCGACCATCGCCGATAACGCCCGCAAGACCGGCAGCACCGGGCGGCCGGCTTTCGTCACACTGACCCATGTCCCGACCGCCACGCCCGCGCCGGTACCCGACCGGCCCGACGCGACCCGGCAGAACCTTGCGCCCGACATCGTGCTGTTTCAGCGCTGTTGCGCACTGACCTTCAACAGCCACCGCACCCATTGCCACCTTTCCTGTGCGACAGGCATCGAAGGATTTCCTGCGCCGGTCGTCCATGCTCCATTGCGGGCGATCGGGATGATGAACCTTGCCAACCGGCTCATCGGCCCCGCGACCGGTTTCACCTGTCGCGGGGCCGCTGCGCTGGCGCCTGGTCACGCGGTCTCCGTCAAGACGCGCAAGGTGGCAGGCAGGATCAACCTGCGGGACGGCGCGGGGACGGCGCGGTCACGATGCAGGCCTGTGCAACCTTTCCGTGATCCCGTCCGACAGCCGGCCTTCCCAGATACCGCGCGTGACAAGATCGGCGGTCACCTCGACGGTAAGCCGTTCGACAGCGCGGGTGGCGCGTGTCAGGGGCTTATCGGGGTTTGAGCAGAGATAGACCGGGCGGTGGATGTCGGGAATGGCGATAGGGGATTTGACAAGTTCCCCGCGCGCGACGAAGTCATGCGCCGCAGCCGGGGCAAGAATCGTGTAACCCGATCCACGCGCGACCAGTTCCTTGATCTGGGTCATCGCGTCCATCTCGATCACAACATTCAGAATGATCCCGATGTCTCTTGCGTGGCGTTCGATGGTCTTGCGCAGGCCATGGCTGGGCGAGGGAAGAATGAGCTCCAGCCCCACCAGATCGGCAAGGGCAACCGGGGTGCCGGGGGAAGTTGAAAGCGGCCAATCATCGGGTGGGGCGAAAAAGCAGAGACTTTCGTCAAGAAGATGGATGACGTTGAACCGGTCGGCGGTGTCGATGTCATAAAGGAAACCGATGTCAACTGTCCGGTCGGCGATCCAGCCGCGAATGAATCCGCTCATCGCCTCTGTCGCCTGCAACCTGACCTGGGGCAGTTCGACACGCACCGTCTCGGCAAGCGGGACCGACAGGACCATCGACACAGAGGGCGGCAGCCCGAGCACGACTGGCCCCCGCACGGCTCCGCCCACATCGCGCATCTCTGAAAGACAGAGTTCAAGGCTTTGGCAGATCTGGCGCGCATGGTGGACAAGGCGCAGGCCATCCTCGGTCAGGACGATGCCGCGCGTCGAGCGCTGCATCAGCGAAACGCCCAGCTCCTCTTCCAGCTTGATCACATGTTGCGACAGCGAAGGTTGCGCCACCCCAAGCCGGTGCGATGCGGCGGACAGCGATTTCTCTTCAGAGATCGCAATGAAATAGCGCAAATGCCGGATGTCCAACCCGCGCCCCTCCCCGTTGTATGGCCCCTTGTGGCAAGGCAGAAGGCTAGGCGCATCCGGTCTAGCCTGTCAAGGAAAGGGCTATTACGGCCAAGGCCTTCGGCGCTGCTAGCACTTGCTGGCAGGGTCGGGAGGGGCGCGATGCGCGATCTGGAAGGCATCACTGTCGTCTCGCTTGAACAGGCGGTCGCCGCACCTCATGCGACTGCGCGGCTGGCAGACGCAGGTGCCCGTGTGATCAAGGTGGAACGCCCCGAAGGCGATTTCGCGCGCGGTTATGACAGCCTGGTCCATGGCGAAAGTGCGTACTTCGTCTGGACGAACCGCGGCAAGGAATCAGTCGCGCTTGATCTGCGCAAGCCTGACGACATGGCTCTGATGCGCGCCATGCTGTCGCGTGCCGATGTCTTTGTGCAGAACCTGGCCCCCGGTGCAGCCGCCCGGCTCGGGCTTGGCCATGACGCGCTTGGGGCGGACAATCCTGCCCTGATCCACGTCTCGATCTCGGGTTATGGTGAAGACGGCCCCTACCGTGACCAGAAGGCTTACGACATGCTCATCCAGGGTGAAAGCGGCCTTCTGTCTGTCAACGGCACGCCAGAAGGCGCGGCGCGCGTCGGCATCTCGGTCTGCGATATCGCCGCCGGTGAAAACGCCTTTTCTGCCATCCTCCAGGCGCTTTACGCGCGGATGCGCACCAGGCTGGGAAGGGCAATCGAGGTCTCGCTCTTCCACACGATGGCGGACTGGATGAACGTGCCTTACCTTCAGGCGCATTACGGCGGGAAGGTGCTACCCCGGCTTGGTCTGAGGCACCCCTCGATCGCGCCTTACGGTGCCTTTGCTTGCGCGGATGGCACACAGGTCCTTCTGTCGGTGCAGAACGACCGTGAATGGCGTGCGCTTTGCGGGAAGGTCCTGTTCCGCCCCGACCTGGCTGACGATCCGGCCTATGCCACCAACATCGCCCGTGTCGCCCGCATGGCCGAGGTTGAGGCGTTCGTCGCGCCGGCCCTTGCCGGGATTGACCGGGAAGCCGCCATCCAGCGGCTGACCGCCGCCGGCATCGCCTGCGGTCGCCTGTCATCGCTTGCCGATCTTTCGCACCACCCCCAGGCCCGGCACCTGACGACCGACAGCCCGACGGGCCCCGTGCAGATGATGGACCGCGGCGTTCGCCACGTCGGCGAAGGCGGGCCCCTGGCGCTCTCCGTCCCGTCGCTTGATCAACACGGTGCTTCCTTGCGAGCCGAGTTTCTGCCCGAAGAAGACGTCAGGTCTGCCCGGCGCTGAAAGGGCCGTCTTCCCGGACAATCGATGCCGGGCAGCAAAACCGGAAGCCACCGCAAAGCTGACCGGGGTCAGAAGCCATCGAACCTGTGCTTGTGGCGCGAGTCCGCCTTCGCAAAAGGACCGGTCAATGCACAGCCTATTCCGGATGCCAGACGCGCAGATGGTGCGGATGAAGCCCATTTCTCCAAGCGCCACGGCAATCCGCACGCCCGCGGCCGACGAGTGCCGAGCGGCATTATCTTCATCAACTGCAATGGTTTGCGGTGGCACGATGCACCCAAGGAGTATGGTCCGCCGAAAACCCTTTGCTGCCGATGGAAGCGATGGGGCGACAAGGGCATCTTCGCCCGGATGATGGAAGGACCGGCCTTCGGGGCGGCTGTTCCCACCCGCTGCGATCAATGCCCGCAGGTCTTCCTCTCAGCCATCGGCGTCGCCGCAATCGTCTTGTTCCGGCGGTGAAACAAGAACGGGTCCTGACCCTGACATGCTGGCGCGCACAGGCTTTATCGATGCGACCTTGTTCAGGAACACCATGGCCAAAACCACAGGATGGTCCCCCTGCCGGGCACGTCCGGCCAATCATGCCCCGTCCAGGCCCTCAAATACACAGACCCCGGATCAAGTCCGGGCAAGCTGTTCATCGCCGCCCTGCGCCACAACGGGCTGGACGCACCGCGGGGTCGTCGGCGGGCAGGCCGATCGCATGCGCCATCCCGCTTGAACCAATGGCGCGTCATGCCCCCATATCTGCCAAGCTCCAAGCGCTGATCCGAAAAGCCGCTGTCCGAACCTGTGAACGGTTCCGGCAGGCTGTCGGCCAAGTCTGCGGTCTATTCACGCAAGAAGAATGCTGCCCCTTCTTCAAAGCCCCAAGCCAGGAAAGCGAGGCAGCGCAGCGCGCTAAAAGGCATTCAAAAGCAGATAGACCGCCGCTTTCGCCATCGCGTAGATGACGCCTGCCACGACAACCATCGAGGCAGCGGCCACGGCGAAACCGCCAAGCACCCAGGCCCCGTCCCGTTCCAGAACGCCCAGCGAGATCAGGCTGATTGCGACCGCAGGCAGCATATTGCCCAAAGGGATCGGCAGCATCAGAACGACTGCAAGCAGCAGACACATGGCCCCGATGACATTCTGCGCCCGATCCTTGACAAGAAAGGACAGGCGCGGCTTGAGCAGCTTTTCCGCCCGCGCCAGCAGCGGTGTCGCGCGCAAGATGGTCTGCGCGAAGTCATACCGGCTCATGGAGCGGTTGGCAATAAAGGGCGGCAGCCAGGGCAGGCGGCCCAGCATCATCTGGGCCGAAAGATAGACCAGCGGCAGACCCAGGATGCCCGAGGTGCCGGGCGGTGTCGGCAGGACGTTCGGCAGGGCGAACAGCAGCAGAAGCGCCCCCGTGGCCCGCCCTTCCATCGCCACAAGCAGGTCGGAAACCGAAATGCGCGTGCGGGTTTCATCGCTGCCGATTTCGTCCAGCAATTCGGACAGGCGCTTGCGCTGCGGTTGCGGTTTGCGACCGAAGCGGCGCAGACGACCTGCGACACCCTCCGGTGTCGTATCGTCGTGCAGATCCTCGTCATCCCCGTGCTCGGGGCCATCGCCGTCGCGCGAAGAAGAATGCTGTGACGAATCAGGCATGGACGTGGGGCTTTTTCAGTTGCGACTACTCAAGGGTGGACCGTGCCGCGCCAGAGGGCAAGCCGATTGCACTGTGCATCGTTCATGGCACCAGGCACGGACCGTCCGACCAGGCCCGGGTCGGTCGCCAGCGCGACAGACCCGGGCAGGCTGCGGTCTACTTCGCTTTCAGGGCGGTCGGTCGCCCGTCCCGGCTTTTCCACAGCGAAAAGACGACGCCGGACGCAAGGATGGCAAAGGTGATACCCAGCGACCAGGACGCGGGGAACTTTTCCCATCCGGCCAGGTCCGCCACGAAGATTTTCGAGCCGATGAAGACCAGCAGGATCGCCAGCGCATATTTGAGGTAGTGGAACCGGTGCAGAACCGCCGCCAGCGCGAAATACAGCGCCCGAAGGCCAAGGATCGCAAAGATGTTCGAGGTGTAGACGATGTAGGGGTCCGTGGTGATTGCAAAGACCGCAGGCACCGAATCCACCGCGAAGACCAGATCGGCAATCTCGATCAGCACCAGCGCCAGGAACAAGGGCGTCATCCAGCGCACCATCTTGCCTGTCTTCGGATCGGGCTGCCGCACAAAGAAATCATGGCCGTGCAGCTTGTCCGTTACCCGGAAGCGCTTGCGCATGAACCGAAGCACGGGGTTCGTGTTCAGGTCCATTTCCTTGTCATCGGTGACCAGCATCTTGATGCCGGTGAAGATCAGGAAGGCCGCGAAAATGTACAGAATCCAGCCGTACTGCGCAACCAGCGTGGCCCCCAGTCCGATCATGATGCCGCGCAGCACGATCACACCCAGGATGCCCCAGAACAGGACGCGGTGCTGATACATCCGGGGAATGGCGAAATAGCTGAAAATCAGCGCAATGACGAACACATTGTCCAGTGCCAGCGTCTTTTCCACGACAAAGGCCGTCAGATATTCCGCCGCGGGCTGCCAGCCAAGCTGATACCAGACGAAGCCGCCGAAAGCGACGCCAAGGGTGATGTAAAGCGCTGAAAGCTTGAGGCTTTCCGCAACGCCGATTTCATGATCGTCCTTGTTCAGAACGCCAAGATCGAACATCAGCAGCGCAAGCACGATGCCGATGAAGACCAGCCAAAGCCAGAGCGGCTTTCCCAGAAACAGGACAAAAAGCAGGGTATCCAAAGTATAACTCCGGTTGCAGGACGAAACGCGCGAAGCCAGCCTGGGGCAGTGCCGGGCCGATACCGAGCGCACTCGATGCGGTCCGACATCACGACACAGCGTCGTCAGAGGGGCCCGGTCCGCAGCGTTCACATGGGTGTGAACCGGCCCGCCGACAAGGCTGGCAGGAAGATTTTCTGACCCTTTACAGGGTTTCGCTGCGCAGCAAGGCCGCCAGCCCCGCCCGGTAGTCGGGATGGATCAACCTTATGCCAAGCTCGGTCTTGATCCGGTCATTCCGGACGCGCTTTGATTCGGCATAAAAGCTGCGGGCCATCGGCGTCATCTCGGCCTTGTCATAGGCGATGGCGGGGGGCAGCGGCAGGCCAAGCAGGGTTGCGGCATGGGCAATGACATCTTCCGGCGGGGCCGGGTCATCATCGCACAGGTTATAGATCGCGCCGGGACGGGGCCGGGTCACCGACGCCTCCAGCACCTGGGCAATGTCATCGACATGGATGCGGCTGAACACCTGGCCGGGTTTCAGGATGCGGCGCGCGGTGCCGTCGCGCACCCTTTCAAAGGGCCCGCGTCCGGGGCCATAGATGCCCGCGATGCGGAAGATGTGCAAAGGCAGGTTCAGCGCCTGCCACGCTGCCTCGGCCTGCACACGCTGAAGCCCGCGGCGGGTCGATGGGGTCAGCGGGGTGGTTTCATCGACCCAGGCCCCCTGATGATCGCCGTAAACCCCGGTGGTGGACAGGTAGCCGGCCCAGGCCAGCGGGGCGGCGGCGATTTCGGTGCCATGGGCCGCAAGTGCCGGGTCCCCTGCCTCGTCCGGGGCGATGGATGACAAAAGGTGGGTCGCTCCGGCCAGCGCCGGGGTCAGATCGCAGGGCCACAGCAGCGGCTCCACCCCTTCGGCCCGCAGGCGCGTGGCCTTTTGCGCGCTGCGGGTCGTGCCGATGATGCGCCAGCCCTGCGGCAGCAGGCGGCGCGCAAGGGCCTGGGCGGAATAGCCGTGGCCAAGGGACAGAAGCGTTCCGGTCATGGCGCGACTATCGGGGGTGCCGCGGCGGCGCGCAAGCGGGGGCTTGATTTTCAGGCGGCGTCGGGTGCCAGATGCGCCCATGTCCGAACCCGATCTTCATGCCGCCTTCGCCCTTCGCACCCCCGGCGATTGCCTTCGCCTGTATCGCGACTGGGCCGCGAGCTATGACGCGGGCTTTGCCGCCGGGATGGACTACCGCCTGCCCGCCCATGTGGCGGCGGCCTTCCTTGCGGGCGGCGGCACCGGGCCGGTGCTGGACGTGGGGGCGGGCACGGGGCTTGTGGGGGCGGCGCTGCGCGCGCTGGGCTTTACCGGACAGATCGACGGCGTCGACCTTTCCCCCCAGATGCTGGACCAGGCGCGCGAAAAGCAGGTGTACCGTGATCTGATCGAGGCGGATATCACCCGGCCTTTGCCCCTGCCGGGCGGCTACACCGGCGTGGTCAGTTCCGGCACATTCACCCATGGCCATGTCGGGCCGGAAGCGTTCGGGCCGATGCTGGCCGTGGCGGCACCTGGGGCGCTGTTTGCGCTGTCGGTCAATCTGCGGGTCTGGGCGGCTGTGGGGTTTGAACCCGCCCTGGCCGACTTGGCCGGTCAATTGCGCGACATGCAGCGGATCGAAGTCGCCATCTACGGTGCCGCCGCCGCCCGGCTGGACCCCGATCATGCCGGAGACCGGGCGATGATCGTCCTGTTCCGCAAGGCGTGACGCCGTCACGCAACTGACGCCAAAGGCGTGCAAGGCGGGCTGACCCTTGCGGCACAGCCCCGGTTCCGGTTTAGATGCCGGACGCGTTCAGAGAGTACCCGATGACCGAAGAGACCAGCCTGCCCGTCTTGACCCCGCAGCGTTCTGCGCCTGTGGCGTTTACCGATCCGGCGGCGGCCGTGGCGCGGCTGGAGGCGCTGTACAACCAGGCGACCGGCTTTCTGGCAGAAAAGTTCAGCGCCGTCGTGCGTACCGGCAGGCCCGCAGCCCGCATCCGCGCCTTCTACCCCGAGATCCGGCTGACCACGACAAGCTTCGTCAAGATTGACAGCCGACTCAGCTTTGGCCATGTGGCGGGGCCCGGCACTTATTCCACAACCGTCACGCGCCCCGATTTGTTTCGCAATTACCTTCATCAGCAGATTGCGCTTCTGATCCAGAACCATGGCGTTCCGGTCATGATCGGTGCGTCGGAAACGCCGATCCCGGTTCATTTCGCCGTTGCGGGCAACCCTGCGGTCTCAGTGCCGCAGGAAGGTGTCCTCGACTTCAGCCTGCGCGATGTGTTCGACGTGCCCGACCTTGCGACCACGAACGACGACATCGTGAACGGCACACGCCTGACGAACCCCGACGGGTCCTTTCCCCTGGCCCCCTTTACCGCGCAGCGGGTGGATTATTCGCTGGCGCGGCTGTCGCATTATACCGCGACGGACCCGGCGCATTTCCAGAATCATGTGCTGTTCACCAACTACCAGTTCTATGTGGATGAATTCGAAGCTTTCGCCCGCGCGGCGCTGGCAGACCGCGCGTCCGGCTATACGTCCTTCGTTGCCCCGGGCAACCAGGAAATCCTTGGGTCCGATGGCCTGATCGACCTGCTGGCCAAGCTGCCGCAGATGCCGTCCTACCACCTGAAACGGCCGGACGGGCAGGGCATCTCCCTGGTCAATATCGGGGTTGGCCCATCGAACGCAAAGACAGCCACCGACCATATCGCGGTGCTGCGCCCGCATGCCTGGCTGATGGTGGGCCATTGTGCCGGTCTGCGCAATTCGCAAAGCCTGGGCGATTTCGTGCTGGCCCATGCCTATGTGCGCGAGGACCATGTGCTGGACGATGATCTGCCGGTCTGGGTCCCCATTCCGGCGCTGGCCGAGATTCAAATCGCGTTGCAGCAGGCCGTTGCCGAGGTTACCCGGCTGGACGGGTACGAGTTGAAGCGGATCATGCGGACGGGAACGGTGGCCACCATCGACAACCGCAACTGGGAGTTGCGCGATCAGTCCGGGCCGGTGCAGCGCCTCAGCCAGAGCCGTGCGATTGCGCTGGATATGGAAAGCGCCACCATCGCCGCCAACGGGTTTCGCTTTCGCGTGCCCTATGGAACCTTGCTGTGCGTGTCCGACAAGCCGCTGCATGGCGAACTCAAGCTGCCCGGCATGGCCAGCGAGTTCTACAGAACACAGGTGGCCAGCCACCTTCAGATCGGGGTCCGCGCGATGGAGTTGCTGCGCGAGATGCCGATCGAGCGCATTCACAGCCGCAAGCTGCGCAGTTTCGAGGAAACCGCCTTTCTGTAGGCAGTGCGGCCTTTCACGGGGAATTCCTGCCGGTGCCGGGCGAAATGGCTTGATTTGTTCGGCAAAACGCTGTGGAAGGGGCCGCATCGCCCCGGTGGGGCAGGGACAGTCATTCGCATCCGCAGGAAGAAAAGAAGGAACAGCAATGTCAAAACCGATGACCAAGACGCAGCTTGTCGCCGCCCTTGCCGCAGAAATGGGAACCGACAGGAAGATTGCCGGGGCGGCGCTTGATGCCCTTGCCGCCCTGGTTACGCGCGAAGTTGCTGCCGGTGGTGCCGTGACGCTGCCGGGCTTGGGCAAGGTTGCCTGCCGTGCCCGGCCCGAACGCCAGGTCCGCAATCCGGCCACCAACGAGACGCTGACCAAGCCGGCCGACAAGCAGGTGAAGTTCACCATTGCCAAGGCGCTGAAAGACAGCGTCAACGTCTGAACAGGGTTCGGCCTGCGCCCCGCAGCGGGCGAACCAGGGTCGCCGCTGCGGCGGCCCTTCTGTTTTTCTGGTGCCGCAGGGCGGACAGCAGGGGCCGGGGCATGGATATTCGCGCCATACTGATGGGGTTGGCCTTTTCGGCCATGTGGTCTTCGGCCTTCACCTCGGCCCGGATGATCGTGATGGACGCACCCCCCCTGACGGCGCTTGCGATCCGCTTTCTGATTTCGGGGCTGATCGGCATCGGGCTTGCCCTTCTGCTGGGGCAGAAGGCCCGGCTCAGCCGGGCGCAGTGGCGCAGCGTGGTCATCTTCGGCATCTGCCAGAACGCGCTGTACCTTGGCTTCAACTTCGTGGCGATGACGCGGGTCGAGGCGGGGCTGGCCTCGATCATCGCGTCGATGATGCCCCTGATGGTCGCCCTGCTGGGCTGGATCGTTTTCGGCGAAAAGGTGCGCCCGCTTGGCGTGGCGGGGTTGTGCGGTGGCTTTCTGGGGGCGGCCCTTATCATGGGATCACGCCTGTCGGGCGGTGTGGACGGGCTTGGGGTGATCCTGTGCCTGCTGGGCATGGCGGCGCTGGCGGTTGCCACGCTGAGCGTGCGCAGCGCCACATCGGGGGGAAACCTGCTGATGATCGTGGGTCTGCAAATGCTGGTGGGGTCTGCCGCGCTGGCGCTTCCGGCCCTGACGCTGGAGACATGGGCGGTGAACTGGACGCCGCGCCTGGGTCTGGCCTTTGCCTTTACCACCCTGGTGCCGGGGCTGCTGGCCACCTGGGTCTGGTTCCGCCTTGTGGGGCGGATCGGAGCGGTGCGCGCCGCCACCTTCCACTTCCTGAACCCGGTGATCGGCGTCTCCACCGGGGCGCTGCTTTTGGGCGAACGGCTGGCCCCGCTGGATCTGCTGGGTGTTGCGATCATCGCGGGCGGCATTCTGGCCGTGCAATGGTCGCGCGGGGCCACGCCCGCGCCCGGTTCGGGCGCGGGCCGGGCCACGGATCAGGCCGCCTGACGGCCCATCAGACGGGCATCGCTTTCCCTTGTGCGGGCGACGGCGGGGCGGGCCTGACAGCGCGCCACCCAATCCCGGATCACCGGCACATCCGGCGTCATGTTGCCGAACCAGGCATAGGGGGAATGCACCAGCAGATCGGCGGCTGAAAAGCGGTCGCCCAGCAGCCAGGGGCCTATGGCCAGCGCCCGTTCGATCCGGGCCGTCACCTCGGGCAGGCCCCGGAAGGTGACGTGCAGATAGGGGTGATCAATTCCGCCTGCGGCAAAGATCATCACCGGTTCCATGACAGACCCGTACCAGTGTAGCCAGGTCAGATATGCGCCGTATTTCGGATCGCCCGGGTTCGGGGCAAGGCCGGTGCCGGGGAACAGGCCGGTCAGATACTGAATTACGGCAGCCGATTCGGTGATCAGAGTTCCGTCATGCAGCAGGGCAGGCACCTTGCCTTCGGGGTGGGGGTTTGCCGGATCGCGCCCGCCACTGCCATCGCGGCGCGGGATGGTGACGATCTTTGTATCGATCCTGTCGGCGATGCCCATTTCGTCAATCAGCGTCACGATGCGCGATGAACGGGATTGCGGGGCGTGAAAAAGGGTCAGCATCGAAGTCTCCATTGCTCTGTCCGATGGGGTCCTTATGGTCGGGCAGTCCTGACAGAATCCGGCAGTATCCGATGGCTCGCCCCGACCGCCTGTTTCGCCTGCTCGACGCGCTGCGGCGGCTGCCGCCGCCGGTCACGGCGGCGCGGCTGGCCGAAGAGACCGAAGTCTCGCTGCGCACGCTGTACCGCGATATTGAAACGCTGCGGGCGGGTGGTGCGCTGATCGACGGTGCGCCCGGCCTGGGGTACACTTTGACCGAAGACCCCGCCCTGCCGCCGCAGATGTTCACAAGGCTGGAGGTTGAGGCACTGGTGCTGGGTCTGGCCGAAGTGCGCTTTGCGGGCGATCCGGCACTGGCAAAGGCCGCCGATGCCGCGCTGGCGAAAATCACCGCAACCCTGCCGGAACGGGTGCAGCGCCAGGCAATTCATGCCGTGCAGATGAGCTACCGGTTTGAACGCCGCGCCCCCCCGCCCGCCTTTCTGCCGCTGCTGCGCACCGCCTGCTGGGAAGAACAGGCGCTGCGCATCCGCTATGCCGATCAGGCCGGGGCGATCAGTGACCGGGTGATCTGGCCGCTGTCGGTGGTGTTCCTGGACCGGTCGCTGCTGCTGCTGGCCTTCTGCCGGTTGCGCATGGATTTCCGGCGCTTTCAACTGGACCGGATCACGGAGGTTCAGGAAACCGGCGAAAGCTTTCGTCCCCGCCGGGTGCCGCTGCTGCGCGATTTCGTCCGGCAATTGCGTGGAGAGCGGGACCGATAACGCGGCGTTCACGCAGGCCTGATTTCACAGCGAACCGCGCCTGCGTCACGCTTGGCTCCAGGCACAGCCAGCCGGTCTGTGCCCTGTTGCTGGAGGCTGTGATGCGTCTGCGCGAATTCCGTCTGCTGTCTGCCCCGGTGACTTTGGCTGCACCGGTCAGCCTGCTGTCAAAGGCTACAGTTCCGGTTCCACCGCGCAACAAGCGCGTTACCGTTGCGCGCCGGTTGCCGGGCGCAAAGTTGTTGCGCTAACGTCATAGGCTTGGTTCTACACCATGTCGGGGCGGTTGCCGTACCGTTATTGTCCCGGCCCGATCACACCCCGCACCCCCCCGGTTTGGCCGCGATCCAGCAGCAGATGGTCCAGCAGGACGCAGGCCATCATCGCCTCGGCCACCGGCACGGCGCGGATGCCGACGCAGGGATCGTGGCGTCCCTTGGTGATCAGCTCCGTCTCTTCGCCGTGCTCGGTGACAGTCCGGCGCGGCGTCAGGATCGAGGAGGTCGGCTTTACCGCAAAGCGCACCACGACCGGCTGCCCGGTAGAGATTCCGCCCAGAATGCCGCCCGCATGGTTGCTCAGATACTCCGGGCCCTTCGGCCCCATGCGGATTTCATCGGCATTGTCCACGCCGGTCAGCGCCGCCACGGCCATGCCATCGCCAATCTCCACCGCCTTCACGGCGTTGATCGACATCATCGCGGCGGCAAGATCGCTGTCGAGCTTGGCATAAAGCGGCGCACCCAGCCCCGGCGGGACGCCGGTTGCGACCACTTCGATCACCGCACCCACCGAATTGTGCGACAGGCGCAGGGCGTCCAGATCGGCGGCCCAGGCTTGCGCAACCAATGCATCGGGGCACCAGAACGGGTTCTGCGCGATCTGCGCGGCATCAAACCGCGTGCGGTCAATCGCGCGCGGCCCCATCTGCACCATGTATCCGCTGATGCGCAGGTCCGGCACCAAGGCCGCCAGAACGGCACGCGCCACGCCGCCCGCTGCCACGCGGCTGGCGGTTTCACGCGCGGAAGACCGTCCGCCGCCGCGATAGTCCCGCAGCCCGTACTTCTGGTGATAGGTGATATCGGCATGTCCGGGCCGGAAGCTTTGGGCGATAGCGCCATAATCCTTGGACCGCTGGTCGGTGTTCTCGATCATCAGCTGAATCGGTGTGCCGGTGGTCCTGCCGCCAAAGGTGCCTGACAGGATTCGCACAAGGTCATCTTCGCGCCGCTGGGTGGTATATTTGTTCTGTCCCGGCTTGCGGGCGTCCAGCCAGGGCTGAAGATTGGCTTCGGTCAAGGCCACACCGGGCGGGCAGCCATCGACCGTCGCGCCAATGGCCGGTCCATGGCTTTCGCCCCAGGTGGTGACGCGAAAGAGGTGGCCGAAGGTATTCAGGCTCATGGCGCAAGTCCCCGTGCTGCGGCCCCCGGCATAGGCGAAACGCGGGCACCGTGAAACCGGTTTTTCTGCGGTCCAGTTCCGACAGGGCAGGTGCGACCGCTTTGCGCTTGCACCGGCGTGGGCCTGCGGTATCTTCGCCCTTACCTCGGGGTGCCCGGAAACGGGCTGAGATGCTGCGCTGCGAACCCGTTGAACCTGAACCGGATCATACCGGCGGAGGGAAGGTGCAAGGACGTCCTCCTGCCCGACCTCTGCCGTCGCGACAAAAGAGGACGAGATGCGAACTTCGATCTTTGCCGCGGGGTTTTCTGCAGTTGCCACCATGGCGGCGGCAGAGACGCCCGTGCTGACCGTGCTGACCTATGACAGCTTTGTCACAGACTGGGGCCCCGGCCCCGCTGTGGAGAAGGCCTTCGAGGCGGACTGCGCCTGTGACCTGCAGTTCACCACGGCAGGCGACGGGGCTGCCCTGCTGGCGCGGGTGCAGCTGGAAGGGGCGGGGTCCGACACCGATCTGGTGCTGGGGCTGGACACGAACCTGACCGCCGCCGCTGCGGCCACGGGGCTGTTCGCACCGCATGGGCTGACGCTTGCCCACAGCCTGCCCGTGCCCTTTGCCGATCCGCTGTTCCTGCCCTTTGACTGGGGCTGGTTTGCCTTTGTGTATGACCGCACCCGGCTGGCCACCCCGCCCGCCTCTTTCGAGGTACTGGCGGCGTCCGACCTGACGATCATCATTCAGGACCCCCGCTCGTCCACGCCGGGGCTGGGCCTGCTGATGTGGGTCGAGGCCGCCTATGGCGACCGTGCGCCGGAGATCTGGGCGGCACTGGCCGACAACATCGTCACCGTCACCCCCGGCTGGTCCGAAGCTTACGGCCTGTTCCTGGAAGGCGAGGCGGATATGGTGCTGAGCTATACCACCTCGCCCGCCTATCACCTGATTGCCGAAAGCGACGATACCAAGGCGGCGGCCCCCTTTGCCGAAGGGCATTACCTGCAGGTCGAGGTGGCGGGCAAGCTGGCCGCAACCGACCAGCCGGCGCTGGCCGACAGGTTTCTGGCCTTCATCGGCACCGATGCCTTCCAGTCGCTGATCCCCACCACGAACTGGATGTATCCGGCTGTACCGCCTGCCTCCGGCCTGCCGGAGGGATTCGGCACGCTGATCATTCCCGCAACATCGCTGCTGCTGTCTGCGGATGAGGCAGCCAGGCTGCGCCCGGGCGCGCTGGACGCATGGCGCGCCGCGCTGGCACAGTAAGCTGGCCCGGGGTAGCGGTTGCCGCCGCCCTGTGCCTGCTGACGCTGGGCACCCTGGGGGCTGTCCTTGCGCGGGCCGGGGGCGCATCGCTGACCTTGGCCGATTGGTCGGCGGTACGATTCACCGTCTTGCAGGCGGCGGTCTCTGCGCTGCTGTCTGTCGGGCTTGCCGTGCCGGTGGCGCGGGCCCTGGCGCGCCGCCGCTTTGCCGGGCGGGGGCTGTTGATTGCGCTGATGGGTGCGCCCTTTCTGCTGCCGGTGATCGTGGCCGTTCTGGGTCTTCTGGCCGTCTTCGGACGCCAGGGGATGCTGAACGATGCCTTGCAGGCGCTGGGGCTGCCGGTGGTCTCCGTCTACGGGTTTCACGGTGTCGTGCTGGCGCATGTCTTCTTCAACCTGCCGCTGGCGGTGCGCATGATCCTGTCCGGCTGGCAGGACATTCCAGCAGAACGGTTCCGCCTGGCTGCGGCGCTTGGCCTTGGGCCGGGCGCGGTGTTTCGGCATCTGGAATGGCCCATGCTGCGGGCCGTTCTGCCGGGTGCCATGGTTGCGGTGTTCCTGATCTGCCTGACCAGTTTTGCAGTTGCGCTGACACTGGGTGGCGGGCCCCGGGCCACCACGGTGGAACTGGCGATCTATCAGGCATTGCGCTTTGAATTCAACCTGGGCCGGGCCGCGCTGCTGGCCGCGCTGCAGTTCGCGCTATGCGCTGTCGCCGTGCTGGCGGCGGGATGGCTGGTCCTGCCGGGCGCATTTGGCGGCGGGATGGACCGCCCGGTGCAGCGCTGGAACGCCGACGGGCCGCTGGCGCGGCTGATGGATGCGGGCGTGATCGCCGCTGCGGCGGTGTTTCTGCTGTTGCCGCCGGGCATGGTGGTGGCGCGCGGCCTGCCGGGGCTGTCGGACCTGCCCGCCGGGCTGTGGGCGGCAGCCGCCCGCTCGGTGCTGGTGGCCGTGCTGTCCACCGCGCTGTGCCTTGTGGCGGCGCTGGCCCTTGGAGTTGCGATTGTGCGGGGGCGCTGGTCCCGCACGCTGGAGGCTGCGGGCATGCTGCCGCTGGCAGCCTCTTCCCTGGTGCTTGGCACGGGGTTGCTTCTGATCCTGCACCCGGTCATCACCCCCCAGCGTCTGGCCCTTCCGGTCACGGCGCTTGTCAATGCCGCGCTGGCGCTGCCCTTTGCGCTGCGCCTGCTGCTGCCCGCGCTGCGCGATATCGAGACGGCGCATGGCCGTCTGGCCGATGCGCTGGGCCTGACCGGGCTGGCGCGGCTGCGCTGGCTGGTGGTGCCCCGGCTGCGCCCGGTCCTTGGCTTTGCTGCCGGGGTCGTGGCGGCGCTGTCGATGGGGGACCTGGGCGTGATCGCCCTGTTCGCGGATCAGGGCGCTGCCACGCTGCCGCTGCTGGTCCAGCGCCTGATGGGCGCCTACCGGATGGAGGCGGCGGCCGCCGCCGCGCTGGTGCTGGTCGCACTCAGCTTCGGGATATTCTGGTGCCTTGACCGGTGGGGACGCCATGCTGCGTCTTGAGGGCGTCGCGCTTCATCAGGGCGAGTTCCGCCTGACGGCGGACTGGGCGCTGCAGCCGGGCGACCGTGTTGCCGTGATCGGACCGTCCGGCGCGGGAAAATCGACGCTGCTGCTGGCCATCGCCGGATTTCTGGCCCTGGCGCGGGGGCGCCTGACTTGGCTGGGGCAGGATCTGGCCCCCCTGTCTCCGGGCGACCGCCCGGTCAGCATCCTGTTTCAGGATCACAACCTGTTTCCGCATCTGACCCTGGCGCAGAACCTTGGTCTGGGCCTGTCGCCGCGTTTGCGCCTGACCCCGGCCGAAGCGGCGCGGATCGACGCCGCGCTTGACCGTGTGGGCCTGCCCGGCATGGGCGCGCGCAAGCCCGGCACGCTGTCGGGCGGCCAGCAAAGCCGCGCGGCGCTGGCGCGCACTTTGTTGCGCGCCCGGCCCATCCTGTTGCTGGACGAACCGTTTGCCGCCCTTGGACCCGCGCTGAAAGCCGACATGCTGGGTTTGGTCACCGAAATTGCCGCAGAAACCGGTGCCCTTGTTCTGATGGTCACGCATGACCCCGCCGATGCCCGCCGCTTTGCGGATCGCACCATCGTGGTGTCGGAAGGGATCGCAGCCCAGCCCCAGCCAACAGATGCATTGTTCCTAAACCCGCCACAGGCCCTGCGTGAGTATCTTGGGCCGTAACTGATCCTGCTTCTTCTCGGCTGAAATACCCCAAGGGGAGTGATGAGCGATCAGAAACCCTCCTGTGGGGGTTTCCGCGAAGAACGCCCTGCCCGTGGCAGGGCTGGGGCGGTGTGAAACCCCCCGGCGCCTGTCCCCGACGAGCGGTCCCCATAGAAAACCCCGCCCGAAGGCAGGGTTTCATGATCCTCTGGCGAGAAAGCCGTCAGGCGTGGCGCCTGTTGCCCTTCACATTCGCCCAGATGCGCTTGTTGGTCAGGTACAGCAGCACCGCCAGCACGGACAGGAAGGCAACGGCCACGAAACCGCTCTGCTTGCGTGCCATCATCTTCGGCTCTGCCGTCCACATCAGGAATGCCGAAACATCCATCGCCATTGAGGACAGGGAATTGTCATGCCCGTCCGCGAATTCCACTTGACCGTCCGACAACGGCGGCGACATGGCGATCCAGCCGGTCGAGAAGGCGGTGTTCTCATAGAACAGCGTACCCGCCTCTTCCTTCTCCTCGCCAGTGTAGCCGGTCAGGATCGAATAGATATGCTCCGGTCCGCCGATCCCGCGGAACAGCTGGTTGATCCCTGTGCCATAGGGGCCGTGAAAGCCCGCCCGCGCCTTGGCCATCAGGCTCAGGTCGGGCGCGTTCTCCATCCCCGATGCGGGGAAGTGATCATTCGGCGTGCGCGGCCTGGTATCGTCCAAGGCAGGGTCGAAGATGTCGAACTGTTCGGCATAGGCACGCACCTGATCTTCGGGCAGTTGCGGCCCGCCTGCTTCCGACAGGGCCCGGATGGCAACATGCTGCAGGCCGTGACAGGCCGAACAGACTTCGGTGTAGACCTGAAGCCCGCGCTGCAGCTGATTGCGGTCGAAGGTGCCGAAGGGGCCTTCAAAGCTGAAGGCCACATCGGTGGTATGGGGCACAAAGGCACCTTCTGCCGCCACGGCAAGTCCACCCGAAAGGCCAAGGCAGGCACCGGCGGCGAGTATGATTTTCCTGATCATCGGGTCAGTTCCTTTGTCACTCGGCCGCGACGGGGGCACCGCCGGTGCTGGGGGAATGGTGGGCGTTGAAATCGTCCTCGATCGTTGCGGGCTGCGGCAGCGGCTTTTCGATCACACCCAGCAGTGGCAGGATGATCAGGAAATAGGCGAACCAATAGGCCGATGCGATCAGCGAGATCGTGGCATAGGGCTCTTGCGCCGGCATGGCACCAACCCACATCAGCACCACGAAGTTCAGGCACAGCAGCGCAAACCACCACTGGAACATCGGGCGGTACCGGCCCGACCGCACCGAGGATGTATCCAGCCAAGGTGCCAGCGCCATCACCGCGATGGCCCCGAACATTGCCAGGACGCCGAAGAACTTGGCGTCGATGATGCCGAAGGTCAGCCATTCCACCGCGATCACCACCCAGACATCGGCGGTAAAGGCGCGCAGGATCGCGTAGAACGGCAGGAAATACCATTCCGGCACGATATGCGCGGGCGTTGCCAGCGGGTTGGCCGGAATGTAGTTGTCCGGGTGGCCCAGGTAGTTCGGCATGAAGCCCACGATCGCAAAGAAGACGGCCAGAATCACCGCCAGTGCGAACAGGTCCTTGATCACGAAGTAGGGCCAGAACGGCAGGGTATCGCGCCGGGCTTCTTCCTTTGATCCGCGGCGCACTTCAACCCCGGTGGGGTTGTTGTTGCCCGTGGTATGAAAGGCCCAGATATGCACCGCCACCAGCGCCGCAATGACGAAGGGCAGCAGATAGTGCAGCGAGAAGAAGCGGTTCAGCGTGGCATTGTCCACCGCAGGACCGCCCAGCAGCCAGGTCTGGATCGGCTCGCCCACGCCGGGGATCGCGCCGAACAGGCCGGTGATCACCGTGGCCCCCCAGAATGACATCTGGCCCCAGGGCAGCACATAGCCCATGAAGGCGGTTGCCATCATCGCAAGGTAAATCAGCATGCCGATGATCCAGGTCACCTCGCGCGGGGCCTTGTAGGACCCGTAGTACAGGCCGCGGAAAATGTGCAGATAGACCGCGATAAAGAACAGCGATGCCCCGTTCATGTGCAGATAGCGCAGCATGTAGCCGCCGTTCACGTTGCGCATGATGTGTTCGACCGAGGCAAAGGCCATGTCCACCTGCGGCGTGTAATGCATGGCCAGCACAATGCCGGTCACGATCTGCAGCGCCAGACAGAAGGTCAGCACGATCCCCCAGATCCACATCCAGTTCAGGTTCTTCGGAGTGGGGATCATCAGCGTGTCATACAGCAGGCCTGCAATCGGCAGGCGGCGGTACAGCCACTTTTCGCCGCCCGACCTGGGCTCGTAATGGTCGTGTGGAATTCCAGCCATCTTGCTTTCCTTACCCGAGCTTGATCGTGGTTTCGTCGGTGAATGCCGCCACTGGCACCGGCAGGTTGCGGGGCGCAGGCCCGCGCCGGATGCGGCCCGCCGTGTCGTAATGCGACCCGTGGCAGGGGCAGAACCAGCCGCCGAAATCCCCGGCCCCGTCGCCCAGCGGCACGCAGCCAAGATGGGTGCAGACCCCCATCATCACCAGCCATTCGCCAGCCTCGTCCAGCGTGCGGTGCACGTCGCTGGCATCGGCCGCCGCGTCGATATTCGCATTCTCGGCCAGCGTATCCACCAGATCGGTCAGGGGCACCGCGCGGGCGGCCTCGATCTCTTCCGGGGCGCGGCGGCGGATGAACACCGGCTTGCCGCGCCATTTCACCGTCAGCTGCGTGCCGACCTCGACCGCGCTGACATCAACGAAGATCGATGACAATCCGCGCACATCGGCCGATGGGTTCATCTGGTTGATCAGCGGCCAGGCGGCGGCACCTGCGGCAACCGCGCCCGCCCCTGCCGTTGCGTAATACAGGAAATCCCGGCGGGTGCCTGCGGTGTCGTCTGCATGGGACACGAGATCTTCTCCCTTTGGGGGCCCGTAAGGCGCGGACCCGTGATCGGATCGGGCGGCAGTTGCCTGCACCCCTCTGCGGCGCGTTTTAGAGTGCCCGCGTGCGGTCGTCCAGCGGACAAAGGCGCGCAGATCGCCGCAGTTGCAGCGATTTTCGTCCCTTTCCTGCCGCAGAAAGACATTCAGGGGCCATGGCGCAGCCGTTTTGCCGGCAGAGGAGGGGCAAAGGTGGCGGGAAAACCCCGTCCACTGCCGAAATTCCATGGCGGGACCGCAGGCAAAGATGCGCGGCTGCCGGGATTGAACATGCCAGAACTTGCGGCGCGTGCAGCGCAGTTGCGACACCGGCAGACCCGGCGCAAAGCGGGGCAATGGTGTTCAGCACATTTGGCCGGGGCAAGGCGATGTTCAGGCCAGGACCGTCAGGAATTGCGCCAGCGGCAGCGCCAAGTCACGCGACAGGCCGCGTTGCCACCATCGAGGGACGTTCGGCAAAGACCGCATCCCATGCGGCCAGCCCGGGCCGTCCGTTGCGCCACCCCCGCTCGCCATGGCGGAAATCCAGATAGCCCAGCGCCGTCCCGACTGCGATCTGCCCCATGTCAAGCGGCCCGTGCAGGTGGCTCAGCCAGCGCTGTTCCAGCGCATCCAGGGTGCGGTCGATCTTGGTCCACTGCCCGTCAACCCAGGGCGCAAAGCGGTGGTCTTCCGGGCGCACCCGCGATTCGTAGATGATCAGCACGGCGGCATCCATGATCCCGTCGGCCGTCGCCTCCAGCGTCAGCACATCCCACAGGCGCGACGCGGGATACAGCCCGGCCTGTGCCTGGTCATCCAGATACCGGCAGATCACCCGGCTGTCGTACAACGCCGGGCCATCATCCCGGGCCAGCGCCGGAATCTTGCCCAGCGGGTTCAGCGCCACCGGCATCGATCCCGCATCAACGGGCGTTCCCTTTGCCGGAACCAGCGTGACATCGCCCGTCTGTCCGGTCTCATGCAGGGTGACCATCACCTTGCGGACAAAGGGGGAAGTTGGGGAATGAAACAGGCGCATCGGTATCCTCCGCTGGAACAGGAAAAGCTTAGTGCATCCTGAACCGGATTGAAACGGGCTGCTGAACCAACCAGATTACAGACCAGTCAAATGGAGCAAGCGATGCGTGAAGTTGGAGCATTCGAAGCAAAGACGCATCTGTCGGAACTTCTGGCCGCCGTTGAAGCGGGTGAGAGCATTACCATCACCCGGCGCGGAAAGGCGGTTGCGGTGCTTTCGCCCGTGCATGGCAGAACTCTTTCCCGAACAGATCAGATCGAGGCGTTTCGCGTGTTGCGGGACAGGCTCAAACTGGACTGGACCATGGAAGAAATCCTGAGTGCGCGTGATGAGGCGCGTCGTTGCCCTTGATCGCCGATGCATCGGCCGTTGCGGCATGGCTGATGCCTGGCGAGTCGGGCTATGACTTGGCCGCACTTGCCCGGCAGCATGGTGACTTCATCGCCCCGACGCTGCTTTGGATTGAGTTGCGCAACATTCTATTGGTCGCAGAACGCCGCCAGCGTTTGAAAGTCAGCGGAACCGAAGATGCGCTTGCTGCATTGGGGCGTCTCAGTATCTCCCTCGACGCAGAACCTTCCAGCGCGGCAGTTTTCAGACTGGCCCGCAGCCACGGACTATCCGGATATGATGCGCTTTATCTTGAACTTGCCCTGCGCCGATCAGGGGCGCTGGCAACCGGTGACATTGCCCTCGTCCGGGCCGCCCGTGCCGAAGGTGTATCCGTTGCCTGACCTCAGTCGGCCTGCCGCATCAGGCGGGCCAGTGCGGTTGTGTCCGGCTCACCACCCCGCGCCGCCAGCGCATCGGCGGCGGCAAGGCGCGCCCCTGCCGGTTTGTTCTGGTTCAGCTTCCAGGTGCCGTCGATGCCGGTAAGGGTCAGGCGGAAGGGCAGGATCATGCGCATCATCCGGTCCATCACGCCATCGGTCATCTTTTGCGATTCCCAGGGCGTCTTTGGCAAAAGACCGGCTTCGAACCGGGCCGAAAGCGCATCGGCATGGTCGCGCAGCGTGTCCACCGGAAGGGGCGAAAGGGTACCGCGCAGATGGACGGCAACGTAATTCCAGGTGGGCACCTGATCTTCGATGCCATACCAATCGGGCGAGATATAGGCATCGGGGCCGGAAACGGCGATCAGTGCGGGCGCGGGCAAACCGGCCCGTGCAATGGGGTTGGACCGGGCAAGGTGCAGGTCGGCCACGGTGCCATCCGCACCGATCAGAAACGGAACATGCGCCGCCAGCGGGCCCTCTGCGCCGTTGACCGCCAGAATGCCAAAACCGCGCGCCCGCGAAAAGGCAAGATTGCGCGCCTCGGGCATCTGGCGGAAGGCGGGGTTCGGGTGCATGGCGCGCTTCAATGACATGGGCCGCCAAGGTTTCCCAGGGCGGCCCGTTCAGACACTTCTGCTTTCTGATGCCTCAGCCCTGACGGGCCTTGTAGCGCTTTTGCGTCTTGTTGATCACATAGACGCGGCCCTTGCGGCGCACGATCTGGCAATCGCGATGACGCGTCTTCAGCGAGCGGAGCGAGTTCGCAACCTTCATCGGTCTTCTCCTTCTTCGCGGCGCGTCTGCGCCAGGAAATCACTGTGCCCCGGAGTTCATCCGGGGCGGCGAATGGTGGGCGGTACTGGGATCGAACCAGTGGCCACTACGATGTCAACGTAGTGCTCTACCGCTGAGCTAACCGCCCACGCCGATCAGCCCGCCGATCCTTTCCCGGTCTGCACCAAAGAAAAGGACGCGGGCGGAACCGCGTCGGTCCACGGTCTATAAAAGGAGTCGGCTGGCTGTTCAAGAGCTTTTGGTTCGGCGGGAAATGGCGCTATAGATGTGCCATGCAAGCACCTGTCCCGTTCCCCGCCTTCCGTCTGTTTCGCCCCGACCGCCGCGATACGCCGGTGATATTCTCATCCCCGCACAGTGGAAAAGACTATCCTGCCGCGCTGTTGCTGCGCAGCCCGCTGGATGAACAGGCGATCCGGTCATCGGAAGATGCCTTTGTGGACGAGCTGTTCGCCAGGGCACCGCAGTGGGGCGCGCCGCTGATCGCCGCCCGCGTTCCCCGTGCCTATGTCGATCTGAACCGGGCGGTCGACGAGCTTGATCCGGCCCTGATCGAGGGCGTGATCCGGGCACCGCACAATCCGCGCGTCAGTTCCGGGCTGGGTGTGATTCCACGCGTCGTGGCCAACGGACGGGCGATCTACACCGGAAAAATCCCCCTGCGCGAGGCGCAGATGCGGATCGATACCCTGTGGCACCCCTATCATCAGGCCCTGCGGACCCTGATCGGCGAAAGCCTGGAGATGTTCGGCGAGGCGGTGCTGATCGACTGCCATTCCATGCCGCACGAGGCGATCGAGGCGCATGCCCGCCCCGGCCAGCCCCGGCCCGAAGTGGTTCTGGGCGACCGCTTTGGGGCGGCGGCGGGCCGCGAGGTGATGGAACTGGTCGAATCCGCCTTTCTGGAGGCCGGCCTGCGCGTGGCGCGCAACGCGCCCTTCGCCGGGGCCTATATCGCCCAGGCCTATGGCCGGCCGTCCCGCTGCCAGCATGTCGTGCAGATCGAGATCGACCGTGCGCTGTATATGGACGAGGCGCGGATCAAACGTCGGCCGGACTTCGCCGCGTTCGAGGCGCTGATGGCCGGGGTAATCGCGCGGCTCGCCGCCGGATTCGGGCGGCAGGGCCTGCCGCTGGCCGCCGAATAGCTCAGCGCAGGGCGCGGCCCCTGATGATGGCATCCTTGCCAAATCGGGCGCGGATGGCGTCGGTGGCGCGTTCGGCGGCGCGGCGGGTGGCTGCCTGCGGGTCGAGCAGGTCTGACAGGCGGTCAGCCTCATCTGCCGGGGTCAGCTCGGACAGGCCGACGCCGATCAGGCGGAACGGGCCGGGGTCGCGCGCCGCGTCGTACAGCGCGCGGGCCTCGCGGTACAGCCGGTCGGCGGTTTGTGTGGGGTCGGGCAGGCTGTGACGGCGGGTGACGATGCGGAAATCGGCCCGCTTCAGCTTCAGCGTGACGGTGCGCCCGGCCAGGTCTTTGGCCTTTGCCCGGTCGGCCACCCGTTCGGCCAGCCGCCAGAGATGGCCGTCAAGAACATCCGGGTCTGACGTGTCTTCATCAAATGTGGTTTCGGCCGAGACTGATTTCATCCGCTCATCCCGGTTGACCGGGCGGGTATCTTCACCCCGTGCCAGATGAAAGAGCCGGTCGCCCATGCTGCCGAACCGCGCCTGCAAATCGCGCCGGTCCCAGCGCAGCAGGTCGGCAATGGTGCGGATGCCCGCAGCGGCCAGTGCCGCCTGCCCGGCCTCGCCCACGCCCCAGATGATCCGGACCGGTTTCGGGCGCAGGAAATCGGCCGTATCCGCCCGTCCGATCACCGAAAAGCCACGCGGCTTGTCGAGGTCAGACGCGATCTTTGCCAGGAACTTGTTGTGCGACAGGCCGATGGACCCTGTAATGCCCAACCCCTCTTCCATCTGCCTGACCAATCGCGACAGCAGCACGGCAGGGGGCGCGCCATGCAGGCGTCCGGTGCCGGACAGGTCCAGAAAGGCCTCGTCCAGCGACAAGGGTTCGATGGCGGGCGTCAGCCGTTCCATCAGGGCCCGGATTTGGCGCGACACGTCCGCGTAGACGGACATGCGGGGCTTCACGACCACCGCCTGCGGGCACAGCCTCAGCGCCTGAAACATCGGCATGGCCGAGCGTACGCCGCTGATCCGCGCAATATAGCAGCAGGTCGATACCACGCCCCGCTTTCCGCCGCCCACAATCACCGGCTGGTCGCGCAGGGCGGGATTGTCGCGCTTTTCGACGCTGGCGTAGAAGGCATCACAATCCATATGGGCAATTGCCAGCGTTTCAAGTTCCGCATGGGCAACAAGGCGCGGGCTGCGGCAGGCCGGGCAGCGGGGGCCGCCGGAAAACCGGGTCAGACAGTCGCGGCACAGCGCAGGCATGGATCAAGCCTAACATGGGGCGGGGGCGGGTGGAAACGCCGCCCGCAGCCCGGCGCAAAAGGCGCGAAGCCCGGCCACGTGCCGCGATCCTTCGGGGCAGTTGCGTCTGATGTCTGCTTGGCCGTTGTCTGATCGGGGCCGGAAAGGATAGATGGGTCTGCGAACGGGCAGCTTCGGCAGACGGGTGAGCTTGCCCAGGCCCGCTGCCCCCGCGCCACAGGAAACCGGAAGGATGCCGCCATGACGATCGAACAGGTTGAAACGCTGGTCATCGGCGGCGGGCAGGCCGGTGTCGCGATGAGCGAACATCTGGGCCTTCAGGGCGTGCCGCATCTGGTTGTCGAACGGCACCGGATTGCCGAACGCTGGCGGACGGAACGCTGGGATTCGCTGGTTGCGAACGGCCCGGCCTGGCATGACCGGTTCCCCGGCCTGGAATTCGCGGGCATCGATCCTGACAGCTTTGCGGGCAAGGAGGCGATTGTCGACTATTTCCTCACCTATGCGCGCCGGATCAACGCCCCGATCCGGGAAGGGGTCGAGGTGCTTGGCCTGGCACAGGGTGCCGATGGCACCGGCTTCGTCGCCAAAACGCCGCAGGGGCAGATCACGGCGGCCAATGTGGTTGTTGCCACCGGACCGTTCCAGCGCCCGATCATCCCCGATCTGGTGCCCCAGTCGACGGGCATCGTGCAGATGCATTCTTCCGCCTATCGCAATCCGGGCCAGCTGCCGGAGGGTGCGGTGCTGGTCGTGGGGGCCGGGTCTTCCGGTTCGCAGATCGCGGATGAGCTGCTGCGGGCGGGCAAGCGCGTGTATCTGTCCATCGGCCCGCATGACCGCCCGCCGCGGCGCTATCGCGGCAAGGATTTCGTCTGGTGGCTGGGGGCGCTGGGCTATTGGGATGCAAAGGCCCGTGCGCCGGGCATGGAACATGTGACCATCGCCGTCAGCGGCGCCAACGGCGGCGATGTGGTGGATTTCCGCCGGTTTGCCGCGCGGGGCATGACGCTGCTGGGCCGTGCGGGCCACTTTTCCGACGGGGTTCTGCACTTTGCCCCCGATCTGGCGCAAAACATTGCCAACGGGGATGCGAATTACCTGACCGTGCTGCGCGAAGCCGATGCCTATGCCGACCGGAACCGGCTGGACCTTCCGCCGGACCCGGACGCGCACCTGATCGGCCCTGATCCAGACTGTGTGCGCAATCCGATCCTTTCCCTGTCCCTGGCCGATGCCGGTATCACCGCCATCATCTGGGCCACGGGTTATGCGCTGGATTACGGCTGGCTGAAGGTCGATGCCTTTGACGAAAACGGGCGTCCCGCCCATCGGCGTGGCGTGACCGGGGTGCCGGGGCTGTATTTTCTGGGCCTGCCCTGGCTGTCGCGGCGCGCCTCGCCCTTCATCTGGGGGGTCTGGCACGATGCCGATTATCTCGCGCAGCATATCGCCGCGCGGCGGCAGGTGTTCCCCGGCTGACAAATGGTTCCCGCTGTTCCGCTGTCGCCGTTCCGGTTGCATGGAGGAAGGTGCGGGGGGCAGCCTTGCAGATATTGCGGGCGCTGCCGCAACCTGAAAGGCTATGGGGCATGGATTTGCCTGACCTCCCTCCTGATCTGACGTTTGCCCGGCTTGGCAGCGCGCCCGGCGACGTGGCATTTGCTTTCCAGGCCAAGCAAGCGGCTATGGGACCGCATATCATCAGGCGCTGGACCTGGGATGAAGCCTTCCAACGCCGACTGCATGAACATAACTTCAGTGCCAAGGCCTTCTACGAGATACGGCGCGCAGAACAGCGAATTGGAACCCTGTCGCTTCATCGGGAGACAGATCACTTGCGCTTCGGAGAGTTCTATTTGTTCCCGGAGCATCAAGGTCAGGGAACAGGGACTGCAATTCTTGCGCATTGTCTCGCGCTGGCCAATGACCTCGGGCTATCTGTTCGGCTGGAGTATTTGCACTGGAACCCGGTAGGTTCGCTGTATCGACGGCATGGTTTCAAAGAGATTGGTCGCTCTGAGACCCATTGCTTCATGCAACGGGACGCAGCCGTCCTGTAGGTCCGCGAAGGGTTTGCAGCGGTGGTTGGGTATTGTTTTGTCAGGCGGCGAACACCAGCATGACCACTGCGGCTGGCCCGGACCGACTCCGGGCGAACGCGCAATTGCCCTGCCCGGCCAGCGCAACGCCTGTCAGGAATGCGCCCGGACAAGGGCCCGCCAGCAACCCGTCCTGCGGTCACTTCGGCGCGAATATCCGGTAATAGGCCCAGTCCGGCAGAAACTGCGACAGGCGGAACAGCCAGGAAAAGACCGTGGGAAAGCTGACCTTGAAGCGGTTGGTCTGCATGTGGCGGAACATGTGATCGGCCGCTTCGGCCGGTTCCATCAGGAAGGGCATCGAAAAGCTGTTCTTGTCGGTCAGCCGGGTGCGGATGAAACCGGGGTTCGCCACCTGAACCACGATGCCGCTGCCGCGCAGATCGGCCTGCATGCATTCCGCAAGCGCCATGACCCCGGCCTTGCTGGCCCCATAGCCGATGGCGCCGGGCAGACCGCGAAAGCCCGACAGACTGCCGGTGATCACCACATGGCCCGCCCCCCGCGCCACCATGGCGGGCAGGGCTGCCCCCATGACCCGCGCGCAGCCGGTGAAGTTCACGTCACACATGGTTTCTGCCTGATCGGCGTTCCAATCCTGCGCCGCCATCGGCCAGTAAAGGCCGGCAAGAAAGACCACGCCGTCGATCTGCCCCGCCGCCTCGGCGGCCTTGCGGACGGATGCGGTATCGGCAACATCCACCGGCACGGCCACCGAAGGCCCCGGAAGGGTCGCGGCCACCTCGGCCAGCCGGTCGGCGCTGCGCGCAGACAGGATCACCTCGGCCCCGGCGGCGCTCAGCCGTTCCGCCAGGGCGCGCCCCAACCCCTCGCTGGCGCCGACCAGCCAGTAGCGCTTGTCGCGAAACTCTCTCATGCGTCTTTCTTTCGCATCGTGGCCACCAGTTCGGCCACCTTGATTCCGAATTTTGTGAACTGGCTGCGGTTCATGATCGTCCCGTTTTCCATCAGATACATCCAGTCGGTCACGTTCAGCACATGCCCCCCGGCCTCGGGCGTCAGGCGCAGCCGGTAGTTCAGCAAGACGCCCGATCCTTCGGCCCGCCCATGGCCTTCGCCCACCACATCCGGTGCCGTGGCCCTGACGGCCCCGTCATTGCCCAGGGTCAGGGTCCACTGCCGGTTCTGCACCGTGCCGCTGTCATAGCGGAAGGTTTCGGTCATCACGCCGACGTTTCCGTCCCAGCGCGCCTCGAAATCCGCCACAAAGCGCGACGAGACGCGCCCCGTGGGCCCGTAGATCACCCCTTCGCACAGGATCGGGCCGTTCAGGTGCTGTCGCAGATCAAAGCGCGGCAAGGTGGCGGCATAGTCGCGCGGCTTCTGGGCACGAAAGCCCATCATCCGCGTCTGAAGGGCCAGCAGGCCAACCGTCAGACACATGCCAAGCAGCAGCGAAAGGATCGTGGGCATGTCAGCTCTCCGGAATGGGGGTGACGAGCAGAAGCCCGATCGCCACGAGTTTCAGGACGCAAGGCACGATGGCGTAAAGGACCGTCAGCAGCACCAGGGCCGAGTCGGGGTTCACCCCGCCCGAGACGAACCCCCTTGCCTCCAGCAGCGGCAGAAGGGTTCCGGCGGCAATCGCCAGGGTCAGCTTGCTGACAAACGACCACAGGCCAAATCCGGCCCCGGCCCCGGGTGCTATCACCGACAGGCGGCGGGCAAAGATCGCGGGCAACAGCGTCATGTCGGCCCCAAGGGCGGCCCCCGACGCCGCACAGATTGCGGCAAAGACCAGCACATCGCCCGCCCCCAGCGTCGCGGCACAGGCAAAGGACAGCACCGCCAGCAGCATGCCCGCCAGCAGGACCGGTTTTTCCCCGTACCAGGTCGCCAGCCGGCTCCATACCGGGGTCGACGCCGCCGCCGACAGGAAGAACAGCAGCAAGAGCGGGCCTTCGCTTCCCCGCGAATCAAGACGGCTTTCCACGAAGAACAGAAACAGGGTCGAGGTCACCGCGACCGGCGTTGCATTCACCAGCGCAAGCAGCAGCAGACGCCGCGCCAGCCCGTCCGACAGCACATCGCGCAGCGCCACTTCGGCGGGGGCGCGGGCCGTGTCGCCTGCATGCCCCCATTCGTGCCGCATCGCCCAGGCGGCAACCAGCGCCACAAGGGCAAAGCCAAACGCAAAGCCGGTGAAAGGGGTATCGGTGACGGATGCCAGGGCCACCGGTGCCACGGCTGCCAGCGACACGCCTAGCAGGGCACCGCCTTCGCGCCAGCCCGCCAGGCGCAGATGGCCCTGCGGCCCAAGCTCTGCCGCCTTGCGCACGCCTTCGGCATAGAACGAGATCGACAGGAAGCTGAAGGCGGAAAACAGCACGATCAGCGCAATCGCGAACCACCACAGCGGGGCCATGGGCGGGGTCACGGCAAAAAGCGCCACCATCGCCGCCGCCATTGCCACAACGCACAGCGCAACCAGCCGCCCGCGCAGCCTTTCATGGCGTTCCGACAGCCAGCCCAGCAGCGGGTCCTGCGCCACGTCAATCAGCCGCAGCAGCACCAGGGCACCGCCAAGGGCAGCAAGACCGACGCCATATTCATCGACATAGAATTTCGGCGCATGGATATAAATCGGCAAGCCCGCCGCAGCGATCATCCCCGAAAACAAGGCCCAGGCCCCAAGGCGGGGCGCGGCACTGTCCTGCGGCAAGGTCATTGCCTTCATCGGGTCACCTCCTGCGTCGGCGGGGCTGGACGGTGGCGAAAGGCGGCCCCTTTCCAGTACAGTTTTGCCGCCTGCCAATAGATCAGCGCCAGCACCCGGCGCGAGCCGAAGGGCCGCCGCAGGCAGGCCCGCAGGATGCCGCCATTTGTCAGCGGCACCCTGCGCCCGGTCAGCGTCGCGATCAGCCCGCCGGTTCCGGCCGTGTAATCAATCCAGATGCCGATGCGGTCGCTGCGGATGTCAAAGCGGAACGCATAGCCGCCTTCGACAGGCTGAAACGGCGAGACGTGAAAAATCTTGGTGGCCTGAACCGTGTCTTCGCGGCCCAGGGGGGCAAGATCGGGGCGGTGGCACAGATAGGAATGCCGGTCGCCGTAAGTGTTCGACACTTCGGCGATGACGACGCGCAGCGCGCCCGCGCCGTCATGGCACAGCCAGAACGACACCGGATTGAAGACATGGCCCAGAACGCGGGGCTGTGCCAGAAGCTGAATGCGCTCTGCCCCTGGCAGGCCATGCGCCGCCAGCACGTCGCGCACCCAGTCAACGCCGCGCCCCTGGCCCGGCAGACCGCCGTGGTCGGTGTCGTACAACGAGGTGATGTTGCGGCCATTCAGCGAAAAGAGCGACGGGCCGCGCGCCGTTGCCGGGTCCAGCAGGATGTAATCCACGCCATAGCGGAAGGCATTCGTCACGGCCCCCTTGCGGCCATGAAACGTCTGGCCCCGGATGTGATCAACCCCGGTCATGCGGCAAGCAGGGTCTGGCGCGCGCGCATGGCCCCGACCACGTCAACCGCGCTGGCAAAACCGTCTTCGTGGAACCCGTTGCGCATCCAGGCACCGCAGAACCAGGTGTCATGCCCGCCGTTCATGCGGCGCAGCTGGTCCTGGGCGCGGAACGCCGCCATGTCATAGACAGGGTGACGGAAGGTCACCGTGTCATGGATCAGATCCTCGCGGATTGGCGCGTTCGAATTCAGCGTGACAAACAGCGGGTCATCCTGCGGGATCGGCTGCAACGAATTCATCCAGTAAGTCAGATCGATCCGCTCGGGTTTCGGCCCGGCCGGCTCGACATAGACCCAGGACGCCCAGGCAGCCTTGCGTTTCGGCATGACCGAAGGATCGGAATGCAGAACCGCATGGTTCGGCTGATAGCGCACGGCCGACAGGGCAGCGCGTTCTTCGGGCGTTGCATCGGACAGAAGGCGCAGCGTGTCATCGGCATGGCTGGCAAAGACGATGTCGTCGAACAGTTCCCACTCGCCCCCGGTCACACGCACCGCAGGCCCTGCGGCCCCCCGGCGCACCGCCGCGACCGGCGTGCCCAGCCGCAGGTCAACACCCTGAACGGTCAAGGACGCCTGAAGGCGACGCACATATTCAACCGACCCCCCCTGGACCGTGTACCACTGATGCTGGCCGTAATAGCCCAGCAGCGCGTGGTTGCGGAAAAACCGGATCAGCGGCTGCGCCGGGAAATTCATCATGCCGGACGTGGGGGTAGACCATATCGCCCCCGAAAACGGCAAAAGATAATGGTCCCGAAACCAGTCGCCGGTGCCCAGCCGGTCAAGGAAATCACCCAGGCTGATGCTGTCATCCTGCGCCAGATCGGCTGCCTTTGCGTTGAAGCGCGTGATGTCGCGCAGCATCCCCAGGTAACGCGGGTTCACCAGATTGCGCCGCTGGGCAAACAGCGCGTCAAAGCCGGCCAGCCCGTATTCCAGCCACCCCCCGCGCAGCGAGGCGCCAAAGCTCATGTTGCTGGGGGCCGTGGGAACCTCGAGCTTTTCGAACAGGGCGACGAGGTTGGGATAGTTCACGCGGTTGAAAACGATGAAGCCCGTATCCACCGGCTGATCACCGCGCTTTCCTGCCATGACGGTGCGGGCATGCCCGCCCAGCCGATTCTCGGCCTCAAACAGAACGACCGCGTTGTCAGGCGCAAGAAGATAGGCGGCGGCCATCCCCGATATGCCGCCTCCGATCACCGCGATACGCCGCGGTGCAGCAGTAAGCCGTTCGAATGGCATGAGTGGATCGCCCCTTTGATTGCCGCCTTTGCACTGGTTACGGCGCGGCCGGTGAATCGGATCAGAAAGCATCGCCAGCCGGCTTCGTGCGATTTTCCTGCACATCGGGTGATCCGGCGGCAGCCTTTCCCCGTAATCCCGCCATGACGCTGGAAACCTTCTCTTTGGAAAATTCGGATGCGCAGGTCGGCGGGCAGCATTATGCTGCACGGACAGGCCTGCATCGCCTTGCGGGTTCCAAAGGAATTGAAAGAATGACGTCGGAAACCGAACAGGATTGGGCCGCACTTCTGCTTCGGGTCCGCGACGATGCAGACAGGGGGGCATTCGCACTTCTGTTCCGGCACTTCGCCCCGAGGATCAAGGCCTTCCTGCGGAAATCCGGTGCCAACGAGCCTTTGGCGGAGGAATGTGCGCAAGAGGTCATGGCGACGATCTGGCACAAGGCGCATATGTTCGACCCCAAGCGGGCCAGCGTTGCGACATGGGTGTTCACGATTGCGCGCAACCGCCGGATCGACGCCCTGCGCAAATCCCGACGCCCCGAGCCCGAGGACCTGCCCTGGGGGCCGGAACCGGAACCGGATCAGGCCGATGCCATGGTGCTGCAGCAGGAAAGCCGCCGTCTGGGCGAAGCGCTGGCCCAACTGCCCGAAAAACAGCGTTCCTTGATCGAGCGGGCCTATTTCGGCGATTTGTCGCACACCGAAATCGCCGCAGAAACCGGTCTGCCCCTTGGAACGATCAAATCCCGCATCAGATTAGCCTTGGAACGGCTGCGCCACCAGATGAGTTGAAAGCAAGAATATGACGATCCGCCACCACCTTTCCGACCCTTTGCTCATGGCCTATTCTGCAGGCCAGTTGCCCGAGGCGTTCAGCCTTGTCGTGGCAACGCATGTGTCTCTTTGTGACGACTGCCGGGCGCGCCTTCTGGCGTTTGATGCCATCGGCGGCGCACTTATCGAAGATGCCGACCAGGCGCGCATGGCCGAAGACAGTTTTGAAGCCACCATGGCGCGCATCACCGGCCTGCCGCAGGCTGAACCTGTCCGGGCCTCGCGGATCATGGGCTGCGTCTTTCCGGCACCGCTGCGCGATTATGTGGGGGGCGACCTTGCGGCGGTGCGCTGGCGGCCTGTGGGCATGGGGGTGCGGCAGGCCATCCTCAAGACGGACACAGGCGCCACCGCGCGGCTTCTGCACATACCGGCCGGTCAGGCCGTGCCGGATCATGGCCATCGCGGCATGGAACTGACCCTGGTCCTGCAGGGTGCCTTTCGTGACACCGAAGACCGCTTCGGGCCCGGCGATATTGAAATCGCCACGGAAGAGCTGGAACACACACCGGTTGCCGAACCGGGCGCAGACTGCATCTGTCTGGTGGCCACCGACGCGCCGCTGCGCTTCAACCGGCTGATCCCCCGGATCGCCCAGCCGTTCCTGCGCATCTAACGCGGGCGGCGCACGGCGATGACCGGTCCCGCCCCGTCGATCCGGGCAGAGGTTTCGGTGATGACAAGATCATGGCGCTGGACCGGCAGGCTGTTGATGACAAGGGGGTCCAGGGCAAGAAGGTAAAGCGTGCCGCCCGCAGGCAGTTCGACAGGTGCCTGCAGCACGGTGACGGTCGGGCGCGGCAGGGCGCGCGCCGTCATCACGTTGAAATCCTCCGATGGACTGCCGCCGGTGCCCTCTGCGCATAAAGCCAGATCGCCCGGAAAGAAGACCGGCACAAGCGGCGCACAGATCAGCGACAGCCCTTCGCCTGTCAGCCGGAAGCCGGGCCCGGAGATAACCGTCAGGCTCCGCTCGATCCCCGGAAGGATCGAGAACGGCCCATCCCCCGTCACGCTGGCCATCGACAGACGAAACCGCAGCCCCTCCGGTCCATCTTCGCGCAGCAACTCTACCGTTGTCCCGCGCCCGTTTGCCCAAGGCATGGGTCTGTAACCGGCGGCGGCAAGATGCCTCATTCCGCCGCACCCTTGGGTGCCAGCGGCACAGGGACCGGATCGTCCTGCGCAGGTGCCAGATCCTCAAAATCGAAATTGTCCAGCCGCCGCGCCCGCCGCGCCGCCTTGTCGGAAGAAATGCGGATGTCGGCAATATCCTTGGCGGCCATGCCGAAATGGCGGTCCAGATTTTCGACCCTTTGGCCCAGCCGTTCCACATCGCGGTAAAGTTCCGAAAGCTCGCGGCGGATCGCGCCGGCATGTTCGCGCATCCGCGCATCCTTCAGCACGGCGCGCATCGTGTTCAGCGTGGCCATGCAGGTGGTGGGCGACACGATCCAGACCTTGGCGGCAAAGCCTTCGCGCACCACCTCGGGGTAGTTCGCGTGCAGCTCGGCATAAACAGCTTCCGACGGCAGGAACATCAGCGCGCCATCGGCGGTTTCGCCATCCAGGATGTAGCGGTCGGCAATGGCGCGGATATGGGCGCGCACGGCACCGCGCATGCCCCGCGCGGCTTCGGTCAGCGCCGCCGGGGTTTCGGCGCGCCGCAGCGCCTCATAGGCCTCAAGCGGGAACTTCGAATCGACCACGATCGGGCCGGGCGGGTTGGGCAGGTGGATCAGGCAATCTGCCCGCCGCCCGTTGGAAAGCGTGGCCTGCATCGTATAGGCATCGGGCGGCAACACCTTGCGCACCAGATCATTCAGCTGGATTTCCCCGAAGGCCCCGCGTGTCTGCTTGTTCGACAGGATGTCCTGCAGCGACAGCACATTTCCCGACAGCTTCTCGATATTGGCCTGGGCCTTGTCGATCATTTCCAGCCGGTGCTGCAACTCGCCCAAAGACCGCGCGGTGCGGGTTGCAGTGCCGGTCAGCGTTTCCGCCATGCCGGCCTGCACCTCGGCCAGGCGGCGTTCCATCAGCTGCAGCATCGCCGTCTGGCTGACCGCCTGCGTTTCGGACAGGTGCGAAAGCCCGCCCGTCAGGCGTTCCTGCCCTTCTGCCAGGCCCTGAACGCGCTGGCTCATCCAGCCCAGTTCGCGCAGCACCGGTTCGGCCATGCGCCCCGCCCGCCCGGCGGCGCGCAGGGTCAGCAGCAGGATCAGCAGCACACAGGCGGCGGCACCTGCGGCGGCCCACAGCGGGTCCACCCCCTCTGGCAGGACCAGGGTCATGTCCGCCCGAACAGCCGTTCGATATCGGCCAGCCTCAGTTCCACATAGGTCGGTCGCCCGTGGTTGCACTGGCCGGAATGGGGTGTGGCCTCCATCTCGCGCAGCAGGGCATTCATTTCTTCGGCACGCATCTGGCGGCCGGACCTGACCGATCCGTGGCAGGCCATCCGGCTGAGCACGCCATCGATCCTTGCCTGCAGCAATGCGCTGCCGCCCGGGTCCTGCAGCTCGTCCAGCACATCCAGGATCAGCCGCCGCGCGTCCACCTGCCCCAGAATGGCGGGCACCTCGCGCACAGCAACCGCGCCCCGGCCAAAGGGCTCTACCGTCAGCCCCAGCGTCTGCAGGTCGGGGGCAACTTCCAGCAGGCGCGCCGCATCGGTATCGGACAGTTCGACAATCGCCGGAATCAGCAGCGCCTGTGCCGCAATGCCGTGCTGATCACGCTGGCGCTTCAGCCGTTCATAAAGCAGCCGCTCATGCGCGGCATGCTGATCGACGATCACGATGCCCTGCCCGGTCTGCGCAATGATGTAGTTTTCATGGACCTGTGCCCGGGCCGCGCCCAAAGGCAGGGACTCGGTGCCGCCCCCCGCCTCTGGCGCATCGATCCGGGCCGAGCGGGCTTCGGCAAAGCCCGGCATCGCGGGCGGCGGTGACTGCATCTGATGGGCCCGGATCAGCGCCGGGGCCGAGGGCCGGTCCATCTGATAGCTGCGCGGCATCTGCGGCCGCAGCGCCGCCACCGTTGCGGCCCCGAGGGTGGACGACGCCCGCTGCGCCCCGCCGGCCAGCGCCTGACGAAGGCCGCCCACGATCAGCCCGCGCACCAGGCCCGGCTCGCGGAAGCGGACTTCGGATTTTGCCGGATGCACGTTCACATCGACCTGGTGCGGATCGCAGTCCAGCCGCAGAACGGCCGCAGGGTGCCGGTCCCGGCTGAGAAGATCGAAATAGGCAGCCCGCAGGGCACCGAACAGCAGGCGGTCCAGAACGGGGCGACCGTTGACGAACAGGAATTGCGCCACCGAAGACCCCCGCGAATAGGTGGGCAATGCCGCATAACCCGACAGGCGCAGCCCGTCCTGCGCCACCTCGACCCGCAGGGCGTTCTCGGCGAAATCGGCACCCAGAACCCGGGCAGTGCGCCCATGCAGGGCATCAAACAGATCGCCGGGTTCCGGATCGGCGCGGAACAGGATGCGGCCCTCGCCGCCGCCTGACACGTCGCGCAGCGTGAAGCCGACCGAGGGCTGGGCCAGGGCCAGCCTGCGGATAACATCGGCAATCGCCTGCGCTTCGGCGCGGTCGCTGCGCAGGAATTTCAGACGCGCCGGGGTGGCAAAGAACAGATCGCGCAACTCCGCCACGGTCCCTTGGGTCAGCGCGGCAGGCCGCACCGCCCCGATCCGCCCGCCGATGACCGACAGCGAGGCGGCCTCTTCCCCCGCCGCGCGCGAGGTGACGCAAAGCCGCCCCACCGCCCCAAGCGAAGGCAGCGCCTCGCCCCGGAAGCCAAAGCTGGAAATCGCCAGAAGGTCTGATCCGTCGATCTTGGAGGTGGCATGGCGCGACAGCGCCAGCGGCAGATCGGCCGCCGTCATGCCGCAACCATCATCCGTCACCCGGATCAGGGTCTTGCCGCCGTCGGCATAGTCAACCGTGATCCGCCCGGCCCCGGCATCGATCGCGTTTTCGACCAGTTCCTTGACCGCAGAGGCGGGCCGTTCCACCACCTCACCGGCGGCGATTCGGTTGATCGCGGCTTCATCCAGCTGGCGGATGACCGGGCGTGACGGGCTTATCTTGGGGCTGTGCAGGACCATGCCCCAATCTGTAGCAGGGTCCGGCAGATTCTGCCACCCTTTCGGATGGGTCATATGGCCCTGGGCTGAAGACGCGCCCCGGCGCCTGGCTGGCACTGGCCGGGGGCTTTGGCCCCCGGCTGGTCAAGGGGCAGCGTCGCGCTGTGTCAGGGGCGATGGCCCCTGCCACAGCTGCGGGCATCCCGAAATTCACAGGAAACACCTTTCCCGGCGGGATCAGGAAACGCACCGCGTTTCCCCGCCCGCGCGCGACGGTGCCCCGTAGACCGGCAGGTCCAGGAACAACGAAGGCCAGCGCCCGACCCGGCGGGCGAGAAGCGCCCGCCATGGGCGGGGCGGGCGCTGGCCGGGGGGGCTTTTGGCCCCCGGCGGGCCTGGTCACAGCGGGTCGTTGTGGCAAAGGTGATGGCCTTTGCCATGGCTGCCTGCCGGGCACTGGCCAAAGGCTTTGGCCCCCCCCGCATCGGTTGCAGGCGTCGCGCAGGCCCGGGGCGATGGTCTTGGCAGGAACGCGTGTTGCGGTAGGTTTCGCTGTTGTCCCTGCGGGCAGACTATGGGGCGGACACGTCTTCAGCACCGTGCTGATCCGCTGCAACCACGCCGTCCGGCTGGCCCACAACCACAAAATGCAGCTTGTCCGGCTGGAACAGCCGCGCCGCCACCCGCTTGACATCGTCCAGCGTCACCGCTTCGACCCTGGCATTCCGCGTGGCCGGATAATCGATGGGAAAGCCATCCATCTGCATGCCGACAAGGATATCGGCAATCGCGCTGTTGCCGTCAAACCGCAACGGATAGGACCCGGTCATATAGGTCTTCGTCGCGGCCAGCTCTTCCGCCGTGATGCCTTCCTGCGCCATATGCTGCCATTCCTGACGGATCAGCGCGATCGATTCGGCCACGGTGGCGTTTGCCGTGGCCATCTGGCCCAGATGGGCCTGCGCGAAATCCATCGGAACCAGGTAGCTTGACACCCCATAGGTCAGCCCGCGCTTTTCGCGCAGTTCCGTCATCAGCCGGGCGGAAAAGCGCCCGCCGCCCAGAACCTCGTTCAGGATAAAGGCGGCGAAGAAATCGGGGTCGTCCAGCCTCAGGCCTTCCTGCCCGAACAGGATCACCGACTGCGGCGAGGGGTAATCCACCACGGTGACCCCGCCGCCCAGGTGCCAGCCCGCGACAGCGGGCATCTGCCGGCCTGTTGCGGGCAAGTCGCCCAGAAGACGGTCCAAAAGCGGGCCAAGCTCGGCCGCCGAAATGTCGCCCGCAGCGGCCACATAGACCCGGTCGCGCGTCATCGTTGCCTTGTGCGCGTCCAGCAGATCATCCCGGGTCAGGGCCGCGACGCTGTCGGGCGTCCCGTCCCCGTCGCTGCCATAGGGATGCCCGCCATAGGCCATCTCGTTGAACCGCCACGTGGCAAGGGTCGCCGGATCCTGCGCGTCAGATGCCAGACCGGCCAGAATCTGTCCCCTGACCCGTTCGACTGCGTCCTCATCAAAGCGCGGCTCGATCAGCGCGCTGCGCAGCAGATCGGTCGCCGCATCGCGGTTCTCTGTAAGGAAACGGGCCGAGATGCCCAGCGAGTCCGGCCCGGCATCAAAGCTGAACCTGGCCGCAAGCGCATCCCGCGCTTCGGCAAAGCCCTGCGCGTCCAATGCGCCCGCCCCTTCTTCCAGTGTTGCGGCCATCAGGTTGACCGCCCCGCGCGCGCCCGGCAGGTCAAGGCTGGTGCCACCCCTGAAGCGGATTTCTAGCGCGGTGAACGGGATATTGTGATCTTCCACCAGCCAGGCGGTGATGCCGCCGGGCGAGGTGACGTTCTGAATGGCGATTTCGGCGCGGGCGGGAAACGCCGCCAGAACCAGCGCAACCACAGCCCATTTCATCACGGTCACTGTTCCTGCTCCCCGGCGGTTTCAAGATGTCCGGTGACGGCTGTGCGGCGATCCAGAACCTCTTGCGCGGCGGCCATCACATCTTCGGCGCTGACGGCCTGAAGCACATCCGGCCAGGCCTGCACATCCGCAACTGTCAGACCGTTTGCCAGGGCTTCGCCATAGCGGCCGGCAAGGCCGCCGGTATCGTCATTGGCATAGATTTGCTCTGCCCGGATCTGGGTCTTGATCCGGTCCAGCGCCACGGGGTCCACCCCGTCTTTCAGGAACCGGGCAATGGCCGTGTCCATCGCGGCCTCGGCCTGCTGCAGCGAGACGTCGGGTGCCGGGGCCACGATCAGCCCGAAGGTGCCTGCATCCAGCGTATTGCCGTCATAGAACGCCGATGCATAAACTGCCGTCTGCGTGTCGAAGGTCAGGGCGCGCGCCAGAACCGATGTCGTGCCGCTTCCGCCCAGCAGTTCCGCCAGAACGGTCAGGGCCGCCGCCTTGTCCTGCGCGCCGCTGTTGCGTTCCGGCGCAAGATAGCTGCGCACGACATAGGGCTGGGCCACGCGCGGATCGGCCATGGTCAGCCGCCGCTCTGCCAGTTGCGGTGGTTCACCCGGCCGGAGGCGCGGCGGCAGATCGGCGGTGGGGGCCAGCGGCCCGTAATGCTGTTCTGCCAGCCGTTTCACCTCGTCCGGAGTCACGTCCCCGGCGACGACCAGCACGGCGTTGTTGGGGGCGTAATACCTGGCGTAAAAGGCCAGCGCATCGTCGCGGTCCAACTGCTCGATCTCGTGCCGCCAGCCGATGATCGGAATGGCATAGGGGTGGTTCAGAAATTGCGCGGCCTGCGTCTGTTCGGCAAAAAGTGCCGCCGGATCGCTGTCTGTGCGGGTGGTGCGTTCTTCCAGTATCACCGCACGTTCGGTGGTCACGTCTGCTTCCGTCAGCCGCAGGTCGCGCATCCGGTCCGCTTCCAGCTTCATCACAAGGTCAAGACGGTCCGCCGCCACGCGCTGATAATAGGCGGTGTAATCCCACGAGGTGAAGGCATTGTCGCTGCCCCCCTGCGCCTGCACGATTTCCGAGAATTTGCCGGACGGCACGTCATCGGTGCCCTTGAACATCAGATGTTCCAGAAAATGCGCAATGCCGGAATGCCCCGGCGGTTCATCTGCCGCCCCCACACGGTACCAGACCATCTGAACCACGACCGGGGCGCGGTGGTCTTCGATCACCACCACCTGCAGCCCGTTCGGCAGGGTAAAGTCGGTTACCTTTTCGGCAAGCACCGGACCGGACGCGAAAAACAACACAAGAGCTGTGCGCAGCACCCGGATCATGGGACGGTCCTTTCTTCTTCCGATGCAGACATATTCCATGCACCGGCAGGATCAAATCCCCGACCGGGCAGCCAAACGCGGATGTGAAGCGCCGTTATTCGCCGGGTTGCGGCGGCGGAGCGGACTGCGTTCGCACACCACGCGCGCGCCAGCGGTCCAGTTCGCGGACCTGATCCAGCGACTGGATTTCATAGGCGCGGTAATAGACATTGACGTTGAACAGGCGTTCCAGAACGCGCCCTTCATTGTCGCGCCGCCATTCCAGATCCTCGGCGGCCAGGGTTTGGCGGATGTCCGGCGTGATGCCGTAACGGCCAGCATAACTTACCATCGCCGTGTCAGATGCGGGAATACCGGCACCCCGCGCCCCGGGACGCCCGCCCAGCGCCACAATGGCATCGGCATTCGGCGTGGGATCGGTCAGGTTGGCCCCGCCCGGTGTCGGGGCGGGAAGCGCGGCCAGATTTTCCGGAATGACCAGCGGCTTGGACGGAAGAACGGCAAACTCATCAGGCCCCGGCCCCGGCTGGCCCACGTTCATCAACTGGGGCACACCCTCGCTGTTGCTGCAGGCGGACAGCGTCAGGACCGCAACTGCCATGACCGCCAAGGCACCCCGTCCTGCCCGCATCGTCCTCTCCATCCTGCCCGTCCCGCCGTCTTTAGCGCAAAGCACCGGGCGCGTCACGGGCTGTTTCCGCCGGGATGTGCCGGCGGCTTGTCCTTGCCGGCGAAGATCACAAGGCCAAAGGCGCCTACGAAAATGCAGATGTCCGCCACATTGAAGGCGAACGGATTTTCGATGCCGCAGCAGGACATGTTGAGGAAATCGGCCACAGCCCCGTAGAGCACGCGGTCCACGACATTGCCCAGCGCCCCGCCGATCAGCAGCCCGGCCAGCACCTGGGTTCGCGGCGCAGGGGCGTCGCGGCGCACCCACAGCCAGACCCATGCCGAAATTGCCAGCGCCACGGCAATCAGGCCCCAGCGCAGGGCATCGGCATCGCCCGAGAACAGGCCGAAGTTCACCCCCCGGTTCCACGCCATCCGGAAGTTCAACAGCGGGGGAATCACGTCGATCTCGCCCCGTTCGGCCAGGTTGAGCCACCAGACCACGATGATCTTCAGCGCCTGGTCGATGACAAAGACGATCACTGCCGTCAGGTTGGCGATGCGCATGGTCAATGCCTGAAATGGCGCTGGCCGGTTAAGACCATCGCCAGCCCCGCCGCATCCGCCGCTGCGATCACCTCGTCATCGCGCAGGGACCCGCCGGGTTGGATCACCGCCGTGGCCCCGGCTTCGGCGGCGGCAATCAGCCCGTCGGCAAAGGGAAAGAACGCATCGGATGCCACCACCGACCCGCGTGTCGGCGGATCGGACAGGCCAAGCGCCTCGGCCATATCCCGGGCCTTGCGCGCAGCGATCCGGGTCGAGTCAATCCGGCTCATCTGCCCGGCCCCGATCCCCACGGTGGCCCCGCCCTTGACATAGACGATGGCGTTCGATCTGACATGCTTTGCCACGATCCAGGCAAAGAGCAGATCGTCAAGTTCGGCCTGGGTCGGGTGGCGCCGTGTCGCGACCTTCAGGTCAGCGGGCATCAGCCGCCCCGCGTCGCGGTCCTGCACCAGAAACCCGCCCGCCACCTGCCGGAACGCGGTGCCCGGTGCCGCGGGATCGGGAAGGGCTTCGGTCGTCAAAAGGCGCAGGTTCTTGCGGCCCGCGAACACGGCGCGCGCCGCCTCGTCCGCACCGGGTGCGATCACCACTTCGGTGAAGATTTCCGCGATCTCTGCCGCTGCGGGGCCGTCGAGCGGACGGTTCAGCGCCACGATCCCGCCATAGGCCGAGGTGCGGTCGCAGTCATAGGCGCGCGCACAGGCCTCGGCCAGGGTCGCGCCACGGGCCACGCCGCAGGGATTGGCATGCTTGATGATCGCGCAGGCCGGGCCGTCCTGAAATTCGGCCACAAGCTCGAAGGCGGCATCGGTATCGTTGATGTTGTTGTAGGACAGCTCCTTGCCCTGCCACTGGCGGGCCGTGGCCACGCCCGGCCTGCCCGACCCGTCGCTGTAGAAGGCCGCAGCCTGATGCGGGTTTTCGCCATAGCGCAGCCCCTGCACCAGGGTGCCTGCAAAGCAGCGCCTTCGCGGCGCGGGGTCCTTCAGCGCAGCGGCAAGCCAGCCGGACACGGCGGCATCATAGGCGGCGGTGCGGGAATAGGCGGTCAGGGCCAGTTTCTGGCGGAAGGCATGGCTTGTTGCCCCGCCATGTCTGGCCAGTTCGGCCAGCAGCGCCGGATAATCCTGCGGATCAACGACGACATTGACAAATCTGTGATTCTTGGCCGCTGCCCGGATCATCGCCGGGCCGCCGATATCGATGTTCTCGACACAATCGCCATAGCTGCCGCCCCGCGCCACGGTGGCCTCGAACGGGTAGAGATTGGCCACCAGCAGGTCGATGGGTTCGATCCCATGCGCGGCCATGGCCAGAAGATGTTCGTCATCGTCGCGCAGCGCCAGAAGACCGCCGTGAACGTTGGGGTGCAGCGTTTTGACGCGGCCGTCCATCATTTCCGGAAACCCCGTCACGTCGGCCACGTCGCGCACCGCCAGCCCCGCCGCCCGCAACCCGGCCGCCGATCCCCCTGTGGAAATCAGTTCAATCCCCAGCGCGGACAGGGACCGGCACAGGTCGGTCAGACCGGTCTTGTCGGAAACGGAAATCAGTGCGCGGCCAACATGAACGAGGTTGGGCATCGGGTTTCCCTTGCAGTGGACCGGCCTCAGGCCAGCGCGGCGGGATCGTCGCGGTCAAGGTCGCGGATCGCAAGCGGAGTATCCTGTGCCTTCGCCAAGGTCCAGTCGATCCGGGCTTCGCTGTGCTGAAGCATGGCGGACAGGACGATCTGCTTGGTGGGGCGCGGCTTCAGCCGCCCCCTTTCCAGATAGACCGATGGTTGAAGCGCCAGGTCCGCCCCGCCCGAATGCCTGAAGATCCACAACTCGCCACTTTTCAGGACAAGGGAAACCGCAGCCCCGCCCAGGTCGATCGCCGCATCGACATCCGGATGCAGGTGAAAGCGGATCATGAACTGCACGCCCTGAAAGCGGGTCCGGTTCATGACCCGTTCGAACTGGTGGCGATCCTCCGGCGCGATCGCTTCCAGAATATCCCCGCCGCTCAGGTGCCGCCCGTCATGGGCCAGGACCAGATGGCGCGTATGGGTCAGGCCGTGCGTCTCGATCCAGCCCTCATGGCTCATGGCAAGGCGCGCCGCCGACGGGTCGGTCACCATCTGCGCAAGCGGGACCCAGGCACGGTCGGTCAACTGCTCGTCCCCGCCGCCCCCCAGCCGTGAGGACGAGAAGCCTTCGATCTCCAGCGTGGAATGCGAGGCCGTGGCGCGCCCCGCCCGCCGCCAGTCCGGCCCGAACGGTGCCCCGGACCCGCAGCTGACAATCACGGCGCGCCGCCCGGACGTAAGTTCGAACGCCAGTGTCGAGGCATGGGCCGACAGTGAGGCCTGCCCGTCCGGCGGGGGCGCGGCATCCGCGATCACGCTGGTGCGTCCGCCCGACAGCCGGGCAAAGCCCATGGCCAGCCCGGTCAGGGCGGCAGGCTTGACCCCGGATCCTGCAAGCGCCTGGTCCAGCCGCCCTTCAAGGCCCCGCCCGCCGCCGTGAAACCGGGCCAGCCCGCCATCGGCATGGCGCAGGGCGCGCAGCGTCGGCGCGACCCGCTCGATCGCCGCCAGATGTGCCGCCCCCGGCCTGCGCCCGGTTTCGGCCAGCGCCTGCGCCGCCCAGATCAGCAGCGTGAATACCTCCAGCAGTTCTTCGGGGTTGCGTGTCGGAATGCCGCCTTCGTCGTCGATTTCCGTCGCACATTCCCGCGCAAGCGCGGCCCGGGCGCGCGCCACGTAGCGTTCCATCCCTGTCAGGGCCAGCCCGGCGTAGATAAGTCCGGTCAGCGCCTCGAACCGGGGCAGACCGGGGGATGCCGTATGCCACCGGCGCGACAGGAAGACGGTCTGCCGCGACAGGGCGCGGTAGTAGGCTTCGGTCGCCGTCCGGTCGATGCCGTTGAGCAGGAACAGCGCATGATTGATCCATCGGATCATCCGCCGCCCCGTCAGGTCCGGGGTCCAGCCCGGGCCGGTGCCACGGCCGAATCGCGCGATCCAGCCCCAGGTCCAATCCTGTGCCTTCCTGCGGGCCGCAGCATCGCCCACAGCCGCCAGATCGTCCAGCCAGGCAAAGCCCTGCACCTCGTCTTCGAAGGCGGGATCGGGGATTGCAATATCCCAGATCAGCAGTCCGGGGGCTTCGATCAGATGCCCGGAAAACAGGAAGTTGCCCGCAACAAGCTGTCGGCCCCGCGCGTAATGCCCGATGCTGCGCGGCTCGGGCTGGGACATGAATCCGGTCGCGGGCCGCGCCAGTCCGGCCCAGCGGGCATGCAGCCGGTGCAACGCCTGCGTCCGTCGCGCAGAAAGGCCCGCTTGTCCTGTCACGCCTGTGTCACCTTTGCCTGCGTCAGCTTTCCCCGCGACCGGGTCCGGGGGCCGACTTTACCTGTCGCATCCGGCCCTGTCACCGCTCTTCCGGCTTGCGCAGCCGCGCGATGAAGAAGCCGTCGATCCCGCCCCGGCCGGCCCAGAAATCGGGCCGAAGCCGAAGGGCGCCTGCGGGGGTCAGCCAGCCCGGTTCCAGCCCCGGCACGCCTTGGGGCGGTTCCACCGTCAGGCCGGGGTGGCGCGCAAGCGCGGCGTCAAGCTGCATCTCGCCTTCGTCCGGAAGCAGCGAGCAGGTGCAGAACACCAGCCGTCCGCCCGGACGCAGCAGCCGCAGCGCCGCGTCGATCATTTCGGCCTGCACCGCGATCAGGCCGCTGATGTCTGCGCCGTCCCTGACAAAGGGCAGGTCGGGGTGCCGCCGGATCGTGCCGGTGGCGGAACAGGGCGCATCCAGCAGCACCGCATCGAAGGGCGCAGGGCCGCGCCAGCGGGTCGCATCCCCCTGGACAACCTCTGCCCGAAGCCCTGTGCGCGCCAGGTTGTCGCGCAGCCGGGCCAGGCGCGGACCGGACAGGTCAAGTGCCGTCACCTCTGCCCCGGCGACGGCCAGTTGCAGCGTCTTGCCGCCGGGTGCCGCACACAGGTCCACGATCCGCTCGCCCGGTTGCGGATCCAGCACGCGCACCGGCAGGGCCGCCGCTGCATCCTGCACCCACCATCCCCCTGCCGCATAGCCGCGCAGCGCCGACACCTGCCCTGCATCCCAAAGCCGAAGACTGCCCGTCGGCAGCAGCACGGCCCCTTCCGGTGCATCGGCCCCGTCCCGCAGGGTGATATCCAGCGGTGTGGACAGCGCCTGTACGGCTTCCATCGCGGTGACAGCCTCGCGTCCCCAGGCGTGGACCAGCGGCTGGCGCAGCCACCTCGGCATCTTTTGCGGGGCCAAGCCTGCAAACAGATCGGGCACCTCGGCCAGCTTGCGCAAGACCGCATTCACCAGCCCGGCCGAATACCCCGTCCTGCGCCCGTGCCGCACCAGATCGACAGCGGCATTGACCACGCCATGCGCCGCCGCCCCTTCGACGGCCAGTTCCACGACAGCCAGGCGCAGCACGTTCTGAACACGGCGCGGGGGGGCGCGCCGCACATGCGGTGCCAGCACCCGGTCTGCCTGTTCCAGGTTGCGCAACACGGTCAGCGCCAGCCGATGCGCACGGCCCCGGTCAGAGGGTGCAAGCCCCGCCAAAGGTCCAGCCGGATCGGCCAGCACATCGGGCAACATCCGGCGTTCGCCCAGAACCGCGTCCAGCAGCGCCACCGCGGCCCCCCGCGCCGCCAGACCGTCCGCCGCCATGCCGCACACCCCTGCACCTTGTTCCGTGAGCCAACCCGCGTATATCAAGCCGCAGGTTGACACAAGAAAGCCGGTTCCCGATGTCTGATGCCAAAGCCCTGCCCCCTGCCGCCCTTCGCGCCCTTGCCGAGGCGCAGGAGCGTCGGCGCAAGGCGGCCGAGCAGCCGTTGCCCCCCGAAACAGGGGGGCGTACCGGCGGGCCCGAGCCGGTCCGCTATGGCGACTGGGAAAAGAAGGGTCTCGCGGTCGACTTCTGATCAGCGCAGCCTGAAGGACGCCGAATCACCATCACCCTTGTCGACGGTGAAGCGCACCCTGTCTTGTCCGGACACCTCGACCAGCTGGCAGTTGAACGGAATGGCGTACCCGCTCCAGTCCATTTCGCGGCAGAAGTAACCGTCCTGCCAATCCCAGGTTCCCGACAGATCCCAGCCCAGCGCACTGCCCTCGATGCGGCCGTCGGGAAGGACTTCGATCGAGATGCGGAACAGGTTCAGGCGCAACTCGCGGCCTTCGACCAGCGAGAGGAATGAATCCTGATCGCGTACAGGCGCGAAATCATTCGCTGCGGCCGGCGAAAGAGCTGCCGCAGAAAAGGCTATGGCCATCAGCACAGAACGCATTGCAAGTCACTCCTCCTGTTGTGGTACAGCGTTCTACGGAACCGGTCCGCCCCCGGATCAATCGGCGCGGCGGCTACAGCCCCAACACGTTAATCATATCATATTCTCCGGGCTTTTGCGACTGCCCCCACAGGGCTGCCCGCAGCGCGCCGCGCGCAAAAACCGCGCGGTCGGTCGCCACATGGCGCAGCACGATCCGCTCGCCCTCGCCCGCGAAGATCACGTCATGCTCGCCCACGATGTCGCCGCCGCGCACCGCGGCAAACCCGATGGCCCCGCGCAGGCGCGCCCCGGTGATGCCATCGCGCCCTGCATCGCGCACCGCGTCCAGCGCCACGCCGCGCCCTTCCGCCGCCGCCCCGCCCAGCATCAGCGCGGTGCCCGAGGGCGCATCCACCTTCATGCGGTGATGCGCCTCGACCACTTCGATGTCCCAGTCGGCATCCAGCGCTTCGGCAACCAGCCGCGTGAGGCGCACCAGCAGGTTCACACCAAGGCTCATGTTGCCCGCGCGCACGATCACCGCGTGATGCGCGGCCAGCGCGATGGCGCGCAGATGCTCAGGCTCCAGCCCCGTGGTGCCGATCACATGCACGGCACGGGCCTGGGCGGCCAGCGCCGCAAACTGCACGGTCGCCGCCGGTGTGGTGAAATCGATCACCGCCTGTGCCCTGGCAAAGGCTTCCAGCGGGTCGTCGGTGACGACAACGCCCAGCGGCGCGCGCCCCATCGCCTCGCCCACATCGCGGCCGATCCAGGGCGCGCCGGCCCGTCCCACGCAGCCCACCAGCCGCGCCTTGTCCGACGCCAGGATGGTGCGGATCAGCATCTGGCCCATGCGCCCGGATGCCCCGGCCACAACGATTCCCGGCAGGTCTGACATGCATGTTCCCCCAAAAGTGACCGGTCTTGCTTAGCGGCTTTGACTGCCCGCGCAAGCGCGCCGTTGCGGGGTGCTGCGAAAGGCCTTACATGCGCAAGGATGGCACAGCAGCGATCTTTCCCCGGCAAAGGCCCTTCGCAGCGACAGCTTCGCGTCGGCGAACTGATCCGGCGGACGCTGTCCGAAACCCTGTCGCGGCAGGAAATCCATGATCCCGACCTGAACCGCATGTCGATCACGGTGGGCGAGGTGCGCGTGTCGCCCGACCTGCGCATCGCCACGGTCTATGCGCTGCCCCTGGGCGGGCAGGGCAAGGACGAGGCGATTGCGGCACTGAAGCGGAACAATCACGAGCTGCGCCGTGCCGTGGCACGGAATGTGCTGCTCCGGAACGTGCCGGAACTGCGCTATCAGGCCGATGACACCTTTGACCGGCTGGACGAGGCGCGCCGACTGTTCTCGGACGAGGCCGTGCAGCGCGACATCAGGGCCACCGGGGACGGTGCCGACCCGGCCGGGGATTGACCGGTGCGGCGCGCGGCCCTTGTCGCCTGTCTTGGCCTGATGGCCACGCCGGCCTTGGCCGGGACGGTCTGCCGCGACCAAAGCCATGAAGGCCGCGACTATACGGTCTGCGAGGTGTCTGCCGCCGAAGACCTGCGCCTGTTTCAGACCGCACCCGATGGCGAACCCTTCGGCACCTTTGACCGGATCAACGAGGCGCTGGCATCTGAAGGGGCTACGCTTGGCTTTGCGATGAATGCGGGCATGTACCACCCCGACCGCGCGCCGGTGGGGCTGATGATCGAGAACGGCGAAGAACGCGCCCGGATCGTCACCTCGGACGGGCCGGGCAACTTCGGCCTGCTGCCGAACGGCGTGTTCTGTATTGGCGACCGCTTTGCGGTGATCGAATCGCGCGCCTTCAAGGCGGCCCCGCCGCGCTGCCGCTTTGCCACGCAGTCCGGCCCGATGCTGGTGATCGACGGTGCCCTGCACCCCAGGTTCATCCCCGACAGCCCGTCGCGCTATATCCGCAATGGCGTGGGCGTCAGCGCCGATGGCCGCCGGGCATATTTCGTCATCTCGCAGGGCCGGGTGAACTTCGCCGAATTCGCGCGGGTCTTCCGCGATGCGCTGCGCACGCCGCAGGCGCTGTATTTCGACGGCAATGTCTCGCGCCTGTTCGCCCCCGACATGGGGCGGCGTGACCTTGGTTTTCCGATGGGGCCGATTGTGGGCACGGTGGTTCCGGCGGGGTAGGGCGCGTACTTGCCGCCCCACCCCCGAGCCGTCTTCCCTCGCCCCAGTTCCTGCGCTAGCAGGCGGGCTTTGCGGGAAGGGGGCGATCATGGCAGGCAGGCGCAAGGGCAGGGACATTTCCGGCTGGCTGATCGTGGACAAGCCTGCGGGGGTCACCTCCACCGCTGTTGTCAACAAGGTCAAATGGGCGTTTCAGGCGCAGAAGGCGGGGCATGCCGGCACGCTGGACCCGGCGGCGACGGGCGTTCTGGCCGTGGCGCTGGGCGAGGCGACCAAGACCGTACCCTATATCACCGATGCGCTGAAATGCTACCGTTTCCTGGTGCGCTTCGGGGCCTCCACCACGACGGATGATGCCGAAGGCACGGTCATCGCCACGTCGGACAGCCGCCCCACCGATGCGCAGATCGAGGCGGCGCTGACGGCGTTCCGGGGTGAAATCCTGCAGACCCCGCCGCAGTTTTCTGCCGTCAAGATCGATGGCGAGCGCGCCTATGATCTGGCACGCGAGGGCGAGGCCTTTGAAATTGCCGCCCGCCCGCTGTGGGTGGAAAGCCTGACGCTGCTGTCGCGCCCCGATGGGGATCATGCCGAACTGGAGATGGTCTGCGGCAAGGGCGGCTATGTGCGCGCCATTGCCCGCGATCTGGGGGCGGCGCTGGGCTGCCTTGGCCATGTCGCCGGGCTGCGCCGTACCTGGTCCGGTCCGTTTGATGCGGCTGACGGCGTGTCGATGGAGCAGATCGAGGCGCTGGCCCGCACAGCCGGGATCGACGCCCTGCTGCGCCCGCTGGAGGAAGGTCTGGCGGAGCTGCCCGAACTTCCCGCCACCCCGGAAGGGGCCGCACGCCTGCGCAACGGCAACCCCGGCATGGTGATCGCCGCTTCGGTGGATTACGGCGATGAAGCCTGGGCCAGCTATCAGGGGCGCGCGGTTGCCGTGGGTATCTACAAGGCCGGCGAGTTGTACCCCAGCCGGGTGTTTGCCGCAGGGGCAGGCTAGCGGCCCTGCATTTTCCACCGGCCAACGGGGGGCGGCTTCGCCCTTGCCCCGGCCCGCCCGCGAAACTACGCTGAGGCGCAACATTCCGGCAGGCCGCCATGATCACCCGCCACCACCAGAAGGGCGATGCGGACAGTACCGCCGTTTATTCGCCCTGCGAAAGGTATCGCTACCTGCTGACGCGGACCTGGGACAGGGCCGGGCCGCAGGCGCTGTTTGTCATGCTCAACCCGTCCACCGCCACCGAGTTCCAGAACGACCCCACGGTGGAACGCTGCGAACGCCGGGCAAGGGCGCTGGGCTTTGGGGCCTTCCGCGTGACCAATATCTTCGCCTTCCGCGCCACCGATCCGCGCGTGATGCGGGCAGAGCCCGATCCGGTCGGGCCGGGCAATGATGCGGCGATTGCCGACAGTGCCCGATGGGCGGACCGGATCATCTGTGCCTGGGGCAGCCATGGCACGTATCTGGATCGCGGCCACCGGGTGGCCCGGATCCTGCGCGCCACGGGCCGCCCGCTGTGGCATCTTGGCCTGACGCAGGGCGGCCAGCCGAAGCACCCGCTCTATATCGGCTATTCCCGCCAGCCCGAACCCTGGGATCTGGCGTGATCACCGAAACGATTGCAGGTCTCACCCGGCGACGCGTTGCGGGGAAGGGCATCGCCCTGTCCGTGCAGAAGGCGGGGCAGCGCGCGCCGCTGATCCTGCTGCACGGCCATCCGCAGAACGGCAAGTGCTGGTGGCGCATCGCCGCCGCCTTTGTCGCGCGGAGCCGCGTGAACAGTCCCGATCCGCGCGCCTATGGCCAAAGCGATGCCCGCCGGACGATGCTGCCGATACCAGTTGTTCCAAGCGCGGCATGGCGCAGGATGTCGTGGCCCGGATGACGGCACCGGGCCTTTCGCAGGCGACGGTCCCTGGCGATGACCGGGGGCGCGTGGCCTGCGGGCTGGCGCTGAATCACCCGGGGCAAGTGACCGGAACGGGCATCACCGAAATCGCGCCGACATCGGATGATCGGGCGGCATGATCGGCGGAACTGGGCCCTGCCGCCTGTCATCGGACCTTTCCGGCGCAACCTGCGCCACTGTCCGGGCGCGTGATCACCCGAGGTCCCGTGGCCCGTGTTGACCGGATGCTGGCCGCATGGAAGGTGCTGAAACGGTGCCGGCCGCAGGGTCTGCTGGCTGGAAAGCAGGAAGCTTTGCCGCCTGCGCGCGCCCCGCGCGGTCTGACCGGGGCCATCGCCCCGGCTCTGCGCTCTGCGTGCCGCAGGCGCGCTGGGGGCCAAAGCCCCCGGCCAGTATCCGACCCGCCCATGGCGGGCGCTTGCCTGCGTTATGAATGAATGACCGGTCCTTGCAGGACCCTGATCCCTGACCGAAGCGGCGCAGGGTCAGGCCCCGAACCGCGCTTTTGGCAGGGGCCATCGCCCCTGCCACGGCACCATGCTGGCATCAAGACCAGCCGGGGGCTTTGGCCCCAGGCCGACATAGGGCATGCTCGGCGCAGGGGACGGGCAAGTGCCCGGCAGGACCGCGCTGGGTGCGCGCAGGCAAATGGGTTTCCGGCTTTCCGCTCAGGCCGCCCAGGCGGGCGGCACTTTTCAGCACCCTGTCAGCGCCGCGTGTCAAACAGGGCTGCAATCCGGTCAAAGGCACGGGCGCGGATCGCGGGCGTCTCCATCAGCACTTCATGTTCTGCCTTCGGCACAAGCTCCAGCGTGCCGCCGGGCCAGCGACCCATGCGGCGGCGGATATCTTCCACCGTGACGATCTTTTCCTCTGACCCCAGGAACACCACGGCAGGCACGCGGGGCGACGGGGCCGCCCGCAGCCGACGGCATTCCAGCAGCGCCTCGTGCAGCCAGTGCAGGGTGGGGCCGCCCAGGCCCAGTTCCGGGTGGCTTACGACATGGCTTTGCATCCACCCGTACATCTTGGCATCCGTCGTCAGCAGATTGCCTTCAAAGGGGGCCACCGCCAGATAGCAGGTCAGGTTGGTTCCCGGCGCAAGCAACAGGCCCCGCCCGGCGGCGCGCGCGCCGGTGGCAATTGCCCAGGCCAGCGGGCGCAGCGTGGGCGCGATGCGGATGCCCCACATCGGCGCGGTAAAGGCGGCGGCCTGCACCGGGAACCCGTCGATCAGGGCGCGCAGCGCGATGGTGCCGCCCATGGAATGGGCCAGCAGAAACAGCGGCTGCGGCAAATTCAGGGTTGCAAGCGCCGCCCTGACCGCACCCAGATCGCGCTGATAATCGCGGAACCGGGCGACATGCCCCAGCATCGGCATCGCGGCCAGCCGGTCTGACAGGCCCTGACCGCGCCAGTCCACCGCCACGCTGGCGTAACCGCGCCGCGCCAGATCACCTGCGGCGCGGCCGTATTTCTCGACGCATTCGGTGCGGCCGGGCAAGATCAGGACCGTGCCCCTGCTGCCCTGCGGCCAGACCGCGATCCGCAGGCGCACCCCGTCCCCGGCCGTCAGCCAAAGGGCATGGCCCCCGTCAGGGCCATCGGCAAGGTCGGCAAAGAAGGGGGCGTCTGCCGTCATGACCTCAGGACAGCGCCGAGCCGAGTTTCATCGCAAGCGCCATCGAACCGTCCACAGCCAGCTTCCCGCTCATGAACGCCGCCATCGGGTTCATCGTCCCGTCAAGAATGGCCTGGAACACGGCGGCGTCGGCGGTCAGTGTCACGCCCGCCTCTTCATCGGCGGCGCGCACCCCGGTCCGGTCGATCATGATCGCGCCCTCTCCGGCCAGCACAAACTTGACGACACCGTCGAACCCGTCTGGCACCTTTTCCTGCAACGCGGCCACGGCCGCCTCGATGACACTGCTCATGCGATCCTCCGATTGTGATTTGGCGGGATATGGACCTTCTCCCGCCGTGCGCTACACTCGTTTTGTTATGAAAGCGCGAACATGGCTCTGCAATCTGATCGTTGCGGCATTTCTGCCGATCCTGCTGCCGTGTGGCCCGGCAGTGGCGCAGACTGCCAAGCTGGACGAGCTGTTCATCGCGCTGTCGACGGCTGATGAAACCTCTGCCCAGCGGATCGAACGGGAAATCGTGGCGGAATGGTCCAAGTCCGGCTCTGCGGCCATGGACCTTTTGCTGGAACGTGGCCGCACCGCCCTGCGCGAGGGCGATCCGGAGGCGGCCATCGACCATCTGACGGCCCTGACAGACCATGCGCCTGATTTTGCGGAAGGCTGGAACGCGCTGGCAACCGCCTACTTTCAGGCGGGCCAATACGGCCCCTCGGTCTCGGATATCGGCAAGACGCTGACCCTGAACCCCCGGCACTTCGGGGCCCTTTCGGGGCTTGGGATGATCCTTGAAGAGCTTGGCGACAGCGAAGGTGCCCTTGCCGCCTACAAGGCGGCGCTTGCCATACATCCGCAGCTTCAGGGCGTGAAGGCATCGGTGGAACGGCTTGAGGCCGAAGCGGCCGGGCAGGAACTTTAAAGGACAGGCACCAGGCCCATGCGCGCAACAGCGAGGGTCGTCGCGGTCCTTGGCCCGACGAATACGGGCAAGACTCATTATGCCATCGAACGGATGCTGGCGCACCGCACCGGGGTGATCGGCCTGCCGCTGCGTCTGCTGGCGCGCGAGGTTTATGACCGCATCGTCGCGGCGCGCGGCCCGTCGGTGGTGGCGCTGGTCACCGGCGAAGAACGCATCGTTCCCGACCGCACCCAGTACTGGGTCTGCACGGTCGAGGCGATGCCGCTGGAGATCGGGGCGGATTATGTCGCCATCGACGAAATTCAGCTTTGCGCCGACCCTGAGCGGGGCCATGTCTTTACCAACCGCCTGCTGACGGCGCGCGGGCTGCACGAGACGCTGCTTCTGGGGTCCGAGTCGATGCGCGGCGCGATTGCGGCGCTGGTGCCGAACGCGACTTTCGTCAAACGGGACCGCTTGTCGCAGCTTGCCTGGGCTGGTTCGAAGAAGTTGAGCCGCATGCCACCGCGCAGCGCGATTGTCGGCTTTTCGGTTGAAAATGTCTATGCAATCGCCGAACTGATCCGCCGCCAGAAGGGGGGCTGCGCCGTGGTCATGGGGGCGCTTTCGCCGCGCACCCGCAATGCCCAGGTGGCACTCTATCAGAACGGCGATGTCGACTATCTGGTGGCCACCGATGCCATCGGGATGGGCCTTAATCTGGATATCCGGCACGTCGCCTTTGCCGCGACGGCCAAATATGACGGGCGGCGCATGCGGCCGCTGTTCCCCCACGAGATCGGCCAGATCGCCGGCCGGGCGGGGCGGCATACCGACAACGGGTCCTTCGGGGTCACCGGCGAGGCGCGCCCCTTTGACGAAGAGCTGATCGATGCCATCGAGAACCACCGCTTTGCCCCGGTCAGGAAACTGCACTGGCGCAACGAGGTTCTGGAGTTCGGCACTGCCGCCCGGCTGATCGGCAGCCTGGAGGCGCCCACCTCGAACGACTGGCTGACGCGGGCGCGCGACAGCGATGATGTGCTGGCGCTGAAAGCCCTGTCCGCGATGCCCGAGATTCAGGACAGGCTGCACGGCCCCCTGGCGGTACGGCTGCTGTGGGATGTCTGCCGCATCCCCGACTTCCGGTCGATTTCCGAAGCGGAACATGCGGGGCTGCTTGCGCGTATCTTCGGCTTTCTTGCCGACAAGGGGCAGGTGCCCGTTGACTGGCTTGCCACGAACATTGCCCGCATCGACAGGACCGACGGCGATATCGACGCCCTTTCGAAACGTCTCGCTTATATCCGCACCTGGACCTATGTCGCGCAGCGCAAGGGATGGGTCGCCGATGAAAGTCATTGGCGTGACGCGACCCGCGCGGTAGAAGACCGCTTGTCAGACGCGCTTCACGCCCGCCTGACCCAAAGATTTGTAGACCGGCGCACCAGTGTGCTTTTGCGCCGGTTGAAACAGAAGGAGAGCCTTGTGGCAGAGGTGAACGACAAGGGCGAAGTGGCGGTGGAAGGCGAATTCGTCGGCCGTCTTGAAGGGTTCCGCTTTCGCCAGGATGCGTCGGCTTCGCCCGACGAGGCGCGCACGTTGCGCCAGGCAGCATATGAGGCGCTGAAACCGGAATTTCATCTGCGCGCGGACCGCTTCTACAACGCGCCGGATACCGAGCTTGATTTCACCGAACAGGGCGGCCTGATGTGGGGGGCCTCGGCCGTGGGCAAGCTGATTGCCGGGGCCGAAGCGATGAAGCCGCAGGTCGAGGCCTTTGTCGACGAGGAAGCCGGGGTCGACGTGGCCGACAAGGTGCGCCGCCGCCTGCAGCATTTCATCGACCGCAAGGTGGCAACCCTGTTCGAGCCGCTGCTGGCGATGGGCCGGGACGAGGCATTGCAGGGTCTGGCCCGCGGTTTTGCCTTTCGCCTTGTCGAAGGTCTGGGCATCTTGCCGCGCGACGAGGTGGCTGCGGACGTGAAATCGCTGGACCAGGAATTGCGCTCGGTGCTGCGGCGGCATGGCGTGCGCTTTGGCCAGTTCACCATTTTCCTGCCGCCGCTGCTCAAGCCCGCGCCGACGCGGCTGCGCCTGGTGCTGTGGTCGCTGGCGCAGGGGTTGCAGGAGTTTCCCGAAAGCCCGCCGCCTGGCCTGGTGACGATTCCCTACTTGGCTGATGTTCCGAAGAAACACTACACGCTGGCGGGCTATCATCCGGCGGGCAGCCGCGCGATCCGGATCGACATGCTGGAACGGCTGGCCGATCTGCTGCGGGCAAAGGACAGCCGCGCCGGTTTTGAGGCGACAGCCGACATGCTGTCGATCACCGGCATGACGCTGGATCAGTTCGCCGATCTGATGGCAGGGCTTGGCTATCGTGGCGACAGGTCGGAACGGCCGAAAGTCAGGCCCGAAGCGGCGGCAGCGGTGCCCGCACCCGCGGTCGCAGCGGATGTGCCTGCCGAAGGTGACGCAGGGGTTGCGCCCGATCCTGCGGCGGGTCCCGATGCAGGTGCCGCACCGCCTGCGGCAGACTCCGGGCAGACGGACCCGCATGGGGCCGGGGCAGATGGTCCCGCGTCTGATGCCGCGCCGCCCCGCAGTGAAGCGGATGCGGCCCCGGCGGCGGGCGTTGAAATGGAAAGCTTCTATACCTTCGTCTGGGCACCGCGCGCGCGTGGCGGCGAAAACCGTGGCCCCCGGCGCGCGCGCCCGGAGGCGCGCAGACACGGCCCGCAATCCGCCGCCCCTGCCCCGGCCCCTGCCACGGCGCAGGAAGATGCGGCGGCACCGGCCACGGCGGGGGATCGCCCGGAACGCCCGGACCGCCCCCGCACGGACCGTCCCGAGGGGGACGGGCGGCGGAAGGACGGCCCGCGCGGGCGCAACGACGGCGTCAAGGGCAAGCCCAGGCCAAAAGGCGGCAAACCCGCTGACCGGGATGACCGCCCCGACCGCCCTGACCGCCCCGAGCGTTCTGATCGCCCGCGCGACACCCAACCCAAGGTGTTCGAGGCGCGCCCCCCGCGCGAGCAGAAGGTTGATCCGGACAGCCCCTTTGCCGTGCTTGCGGCACTCAGGACCCGGATCTGACCGGGGGCGGGTGGCGTGACCGGCCCGCGCGTGACCGTCCGGCTGGACAAATGGCTGTGGCACGCGCGCTTTTTCAGGACACGCAGCCTTGCCACTGCCGAGGTTGCCGCCGGCCATGTCCGCGTGAACGGAACGCGCACCGCAAAACCCGCCCATGCCGTTGGCGCGGGGGATACGCTGACCTTTCCGCAGGGGGCCGCAATCCGGCTGATCCGCATCCTGCAGACCGCGCCCCGGCGCGGGTCCGCCCCCGAGGCGCAACAGCTGTACCTTGACCTTGATCTGCCGCCCGTTGCGGCATCGTCGCCGCTTGAATGATACGGAAACCTGCTCTAGCAAGGCGCGGTGACGGGGAAGGAGCCTGGGCCTGCGATGACTTATGTGGTGACCGACAACTGCATCGCCTGCAAATACACCGATTGCGTCGAGGTTTGCCCGGTCGACTGCTTCTACGAGGGTGAGAACATGCTTGTCATCCATCCGGATGAATGCATCGACTGTGGCGTGTGCGAACCGGAATGCCCGCCGGACGCCATCCGGCCGGACACCGAGCCGGACATGGAAAAATGGGTCGCGTTCAACCGCAAGTATTCCGAAGCCTGGCCGGTCATCGTGACGCGCAAAGACCCCCTGCCCGGTGCCGATGCGATGGACGGCAAGCCCGGCAAGCTTGAGAACTGCTTCTCCGAAGCGCCCGGGCCGGGCGGCTGAACTCGGGCCAGGCGATTCGCGCGGTGACCGGTGCCGGGCGCAAGAAATCCTTAATCCGTGGAACTTTCCTGCGGGAATCCCCTGTTTATGGCGGCTTGGCACCGTTGGAATCCGGGCAAACTCGTGCTACATATACTTGTCATAAACATGCACGGAAGCCTGACACTGGCCTTGGACCGGCTGTTCCAGGGGCAGGATTTCCAGCGACTGCCACATTCTCTTTCACCGGGGCGCACAGCCGCGGCAAGGGAAATTGTCGTCGGATGATGGATGTGAACCTGAGGAAGCGACCTGAATGACCAAGTCAAAGAAAGCTGAATTCCGCCCGGACGAGTTCGTGGTTTACCCGGCGCATGGCGTCGGTCGGATCATTTCGATCGAAGAACAGGAGATTGCGGGACTGACCCTGGAACTGTTCGTCATCTCTTTTGAAAAGGACAAGATGACCCTGCGTGTGCCGACCCACAAGGCAACCGAAATCGGCATGCGCCAGCTTTCGTCGCCCGATGTCGTGACCAAGGCGCTGGATACGCTCAAGGGCAGGGCCAAGGTCAAGCGTGCCATGTGGTCGCGCCGGGCGCAGGAATACGAACAGAAGATCAACTCTGGCGACCTGCTGTCGATCGCCGAGGTGGTCCGTGACCTGCACCGCACCGATGACCAGCGCGAGCAGAGCTATTCCGAGCGTCAGCTTTACGAGGCCGCCCTGGAACGTCTGACCCGCGAAGTCGCCGCCGTCAGCGGTGTGGACGAGGCCGGGGCTGCCAAAACGGTGGACGAGGTTCTGGTGTCGCGCGCTGCCTGATCCCTGCCATGCCAAGGAAAGGAACCGCAGCCTTGCCGCTGCGGTTTTTTCATGCCGCAAGGGGTGCCGCGATCAGGGTCAGCACAACGGCTTCGGATAGCTGCTGCGACGCGCCCAGAATGTCGCCGGTCTGGCCGCCGATCCTGGCCCGGGCCACAAGGCCGACGGCCAGGCAGACCGCCGCCACCCAACAGGCCGCGCTGAACGCCGGCGCCCCCACCGCAAGCAACCCGCAAGCCAAGCCCGCAGCGCAGGACATGGCAACGGTGGCCGCTTCGGGGCGGCCCACATTGTGCGCCAGGCCTGATCCGCGCGCGTTGGGCAGGGCCGCCATCAGCACCGCCATGGGCATGCGGGACAGCGCCCCCGCCGCTGCCAGCGCGCCCCAGGGCGTGCCTGTGGCAAACAGCCCGGCCAGTGCCACCCAGCGCAGCAGCGTCACCAGCACAAGCGCCAGAACCCCGTAGGTTCCGATCCGGCTGTCTTTCATGATTGCCAGCCGCCGCGCCCTGTCCCATCCGCCCCACAGCCCGTCGGCGCTGTCGGCAAGGCCGTCCTCATGCAGGGCACCGGTCACGACCATCTGCGCGGCAATCGCAATCGCCGCCGCCGCTGCCGGTGCCGCGCCCAGCCACAGCGCCAGCCCGCCCGCTGCGGCACCGAACAGGCCCACGCTCACCCCGGCAAGGGGCCAGGCCCAGGCCGCCGCCGCGCCCCGCGCCTGCGCGCGCGCGCCGTCCAGATACAGCGGCAGGCGGGTCAGCAACCCGAGCGCGGCCAGAACATCAAACACCTGCGGCCGCCAGCTGTCATGCCTTGTCACAAGGATACCCCTTCCATGCTGGTCGCCGCCGCCGCCAACCGCTAACGAGGCCCGTGCCGGAACTCAATCAGGGATATCGCCATGCCTGCCCCCTTTGCCAGCCTTGATGCCTTTCGCAGCCTTCTGCAAAGGCTTCCGCAGCCGGATGCGGCGGCACGGGCGCAGGCGCTGGCACGCGATGCGGTGCTGACGAAACCCGCAGGGTCCCTTGGCCGGCTGGAGGAGGTGGCGCAATGGGTCGCCGCCTGGCAAGGCAGGGCGCAACCGCGCATCGATCACCCCCTTGTGCTGATCTTCGCCGGCAACCACGGCATCACCGCGCGCGGAGTTTCCGCATTTCCGGCCAGGGTCACGGCGCAGATGGTGGCAAACTTCCGCACGGGCGGGGCGGCGATCAACCAGCTTGCCCGCTGCTTCGGGGCGCGATTGGACGTGCACGCGCTGGACCTTGACCGGCCCGTCGCCGATTTCACCGCGCAGGCGGCGATGACCGAGGCTGACGTCGTTGCATCCCTGGCCGCAGGCTGGGACGCGGTCGATCCGGCCGCCGATCTTCTGGTGACGGGGGAAATGGGCATCGGCAACACCACCTCTGCCGCCGCCCTTGCCTGCGCCCTGTTCGGGGGCACCGCCGCAGACTGGACCGGGCGCGGCACCGGTATTGATGACGCCGGTCTGGCGCTGAAGACGCAGGTGGTCGCCGATGGCTTGGCCCTGCACGCCGGGGTCCCCCCGCTTGAGGCGCTGCGCCGCCTTGGCGGGCGCGAGATTGCCGCCATGGCGGGGGCCATTGCCCGCGCCCGGACGGAACGCATTCCGGTCATTCTGGACGGGTTCATCTGCTGTGCCGCAGCTGGCGTGCTGGAAGCAGAGGTGCCGGGCGCGCTGGATCATTGCATCGCCGGTCATCAAAGCGCGGAAAGCGCCCATGGACGCCTGCTGCAGGCGCTGGGCAAGGCTCCGCTGCTGTCGCTTGGGCTGCGGCTGGGCGAAGGATCGGGCGCGGCGCTGGCGATCGGGGTGGTTCAGGGGGCTGTTGCCTGTCATTCCGGCATGGCCACCTTCGCCGAGGCGGGCGTGACCGACCGCTAGGCGCGGCAAAGCCCGGCTTCAACCCTTGGGCATTGCCAGCTTGTGGGTGGTGCCGTTCTTGACGTAATGCAATTCGCGGTCGGAAATGGCCGCCACGCGGCCGCCGTCAACCCGATCACCGACCGCGACCCTGACGAAGCGGCCATTGGCCTGCCGGACCATGGCATAGCGGTTGGAAGAGCTGCCATAGACACCGATCAGATTGATCTTCGACAGGTTGATCGAATTCCTGAAGGTCGCCTGTTTGGCGACTGAAGCGCGCGTCGGAACCGAAGGTGCGGCTGATGCGATTTCGGGTTCGTCAATCTCTGCCGCTTCGGGGTCATCTTCGGCGGGCTTGGCGGCCGGTACAGGCTGCGGCTCGGGCACGACAGGCGCAAGCATTCCCGTGTCAGGCACAAGAGAGGCATCGGCGGCAGCCACGGAAACGGCGGCTTCCACGGCGGCGCCAGCCTGTGCCGGGCGCGCGGCCGGCTTGCGGGAAACGGCGATGGCCAGCGGACTGGCGGCACCTTCCCCGGCCATCCCCACAAGCGATGCCCCGGCCGCCTGGGCGGCGGCGCTGTCGGCCTGCGGCACAGCCTCGGCGGCGGCAGGAAGCCCGGGCGGGCGGGCGCGCGGCTTGGGGCTGGTCAGTCGGCCTGCCGGGGTGTCCGTCAGTTCTGCCGCCTCGTCCGGCGGAGCGGTTTCAGGCGGCACCAAACCGTCCGGGCGCAGGAGGGGCCGTGCATCTTCCAGGGCCGGGTCGGCGTAGGCGACCGGCACCGCGCCCGCAGCGCCAGCGGCCCCAGGCAATGGCGCTCCACCCCCGGCATCGGTCACGGGCTGCACCATCGCGCCGGGGCGCGGCGGCGGAACGCGCGGCGGCGGACCGGCCATGATCAAGACACCCCCCGGCGTCACGATGCCCTTGTCCGGTAGCCTGATCGGGCTGTCCGCATCGACCTGATCCCGCGTTGCGAATGGCGGCGGCGCGGGTTGCGCCGGGGGGATGGGGTCGGTCGCGGTCTCTGGCGCGGCAAGGGCCAAGGTATCGCCTGTCGGGATGACCGGGTCGATCCTTGCAAGCAGGACCTCGTCCTGCGGTTCCGCACCGGGGGTGCGTATGTCGGCGGCTGTCGTGGCCGGTTGTACCACGGTTGCCGCCTCAACCCTTGGTGCCGCAGCGGCATCCGCCGCAGCGACGGTGACGTCGGGCAAGGATGCGGCAACCGGCCCGGGGATAGCCTTTGCAACCGGGACAACGGCGATCTCTGCCGGGGCCCGCACATTGGCCAGGACGTCGCTGGTCGCAGCGGAAAACTCCGTCAAAGCAAGCCCCGCAGGCGCAGCCCCCGGCAATGACGGTGGTTCCACCGCTGCAACCGCAACGGCAGGCTTGTCTTCGCCAGCGTCAAAGGCGATGAGGTAAGACGACAGGGTCGCAACAGCGACAAGCAGCAGAAGCAGCATCACCGTCAGGATCAGGCCAAGGAGCCGGGGCCTGCCGCGATGCAGGGGCTGATTGCCGAACTGCGCTGTTGCCGGGTTCGCCACTGTCCGGGGCCGCGCCCGGTCCGGGCCTGAACCGGGGTCCCGTTTCGGTACGACCGCCAGCTTGCGTTCGCGCGGCAGGGCAATTCCGGCCGCAGTGATCATCGCGCCGGTCCGCGCCGGACCGTCGCGCGCTTCGCCCGGTCGGTCTGATGCCGCCGCCCGCGCAGACGAGCGCTCTGCCTCTGCCGCAGCCGACCTTGCGCTGCCGGTCCTGCCCGCCGGAACGGATGCCTGCCGCGCCGGTCCGGCAGTGCTGACACGGGCTGCATCCGGTGCCTTTTGCGCGCGCGGCCTGGCACCGGGGCGCGGCAGCGGGACCACCTTCCTGCCAGACCGGGAATCGGTGGCCATGCGGATGGTATCGGTCCTTGCCGCAGGTTCTGCCGGGGTGATCTGCGGGGCGCGTTCCGCAGGCGGGCTGCTTTCGGCCTCATCCGGGATCCTGTCGGCCGTAACCTCGGCCGCGACGGTCTGCGCCGGGGCGGGGCCGGGGGCCGGGCTCTGGAAAACCCCGGCCTCCAACGTCCCGGCACCGGTCAGGGGGGCGTCAGGTGCCGCCAACGCGGGCTTTGCCTGTGCTTCGGCTTCGGGCAGTTCCGCTGGCGCAAGCGCTTCTGCAGCGGCCTCCGGCGGCGGCATCGACTTTGCCGGTTCCCCGGTGGCGATCTCTGCGGCAGGCAGCGGTCCGGGATTTTCCACCGGGGCGACCGAAGCGTCAGCCTGCCGGGCAGATGCTGTTTCGGCGGGCACCTGCGCGCGCGGCAGCTGCCCGGCGATCTGGACCGGCTTCTGGTCGCGATCCACCTGCTCGCCGGGGGCCAACAGGCTTTCAGCCAGCGCGGTCAGTCCGAACCACGGTTCGGCCCCGAATTGCCCTGCCCCCGGAATCGCCACGAAAGACAGCGGGTTCAGCCGGTGTGCCGTGGCAAAAGCCTCCGCCTCGGACAGGGTTTCGCGGGCCACCACGGCCACCTGCAGACTGGGGCCGTTGCCCCACCAGTCGAACACCAGTTCGTCCACCCCATAGGGTGTCTTGCCCTCCAGTTCGCGGCGGATATGCGCGCGGCGGCTTGCCGTATCCGGCCCCGCTGCGGGCAGGGTCATGTAACGGATCTGGGAATTCGGAATGACCAGTTTCGTGGTCATGCCGCGCGGTTCAAGCCCCAGGGCCGAGGCGCGCAGATAGGCCAGGCCCGCCTCCATCTTGGGGTCGTCAAACGCAACACGTCCCACTTCCATCCAGCCCCGCACAGTGCGATGCAGAAGCGTGACGGTGTCATCGGTGAAATTCAGGGCGAAGTTCGGCTTCATGGCCGCAGTCTAACACGAATTTCCCTGGGTCGGCGAGTCCGGGTCTTGCAGCGGGTCCCGTTTGAAGCAGCTTCTTGCCAAAGGAAACACAGGCACCGGACGGCTGGCGTCCCGGCGCTGCAACAGGTAGAGACTACCGCAGTCTTGCAAGGAGGTTTTGCCATGCGTTCCCTGTTCACGGCCCTGCTTTTGGGGTCTGTCCTTTGCTCGGCCGCTCTGGCGTCCGAAACCGCCCGCATTACCGTCACCGGCGAAGGCACGGTCGAGGCAAAGCCCGACATGGCCATGATCAACCTCGGTGTCACCACGGAAGGCACCACGGCGGCCGAGGCGATGGCGGCGAATTCGGTGCAGCTCGGGGCCGTTCTGGAGCAGCTGCGCGCCACCGGTATCGAAGAGCGCGATCTGCAGACGTCCGGCCTGTCGCTGAGCCCGAACTGGCAACAGCCCCAGGGCGAGGTGACGCCGCGAATCGTTGGCTATCTGGCGATGAACCAGTTGACCGTGCGGGTCCGTGATCTGGATGCCCTGGGCGGCGTGCTTGACCGCACCATCCAGGACGGGGCCAATACCTTCAACGGCCTCACCTTCGGTCTGGCGGACCCGGTTCCTGCGCTGAACGAGGCGCGCAAGCTGGCCGTGGCCGATGCCATGGCCCGGGCAAAGCTGCTGACCGACGCGGCAGGGCTTGTGCTTGGCCCCGTCGTTGCGATCACCGAGGGCGGCGCGAGCATCCCAATGCCGATGTTCCGCATGGCGGACGCCGAGTTCGCACGCGCGGTCCCTGTCGCTGCCGGCGAAATCTCCACCTCGGCCAGCGTCACGATGGTGTTTGAACTGTCCGAGTAGTATTCGCCAACAGACACAGGATGCCCAAACACGGATTTCGGTCCGAACCAGAACTTGGTTCGAATTCGGAAGTATACTTGGCTCAGCCCTTGATGACCAAGGCAGCTCGCTCCTGGGGCCTGCAGGTGTCCAAATAGATCAGTTGGCCCGCATAGTATCGGTGGTTGCTGGCGGCTTCCGGATTGGGGTCGCAGCCGTCCCGAAGTGCCATCCGCTTGTAAGCCAATGCAAATGGCACGCTCAGGAAGATGCTGTAGTCCCACAAGGTCCACAGTTCGTCACGGTGCAGGAATATCCCGTCGATGATCAGGATCGCTGAAGGGCTGACGATTTCGCGCCTGTTCAGGGGCAGATCAACGCGGTGATCAGACCGCGCAGTCTCAACCCTCTCCTCTCCCGTCCGGAAAGGCTCGATGAGATAGCGCCGAAACGCATCGTAGTT
>JADCEN010000059.1 GCA_020250175.1 Rhodobacter sp. | reverse complement strand
TCGCTGGCTACTCCCACGGCTATGCTCGGAAAAGATCACGCCACGTTCCTCACTGCTGAGGTGCTTGCTTCCTTGGTCCATCGCAACATCCTATACCTTTCAGGCTCCGGGTGTTGCACTTGAAACTTGAGCCTAAGCAGTTGTGCCGCCAGTGTCGAGGCCGGGGAAGTCGCCTGCCAATCCGGAAAGTTCCTTTGCGCCATGATAGCCGACTTCATTCAGTGCTTCTGCGGCCCTGAGCAACTGTGCAACTGCCCGCGCCAAGGAATCGGCATCCTTCGCAGGCGGGCGGTCGGTTCGCTCCAGAACGTCAAGAGCGGCTGCCGCAATCCAACTCCCGTAAATCTCCCCGGCCCATGCGGAAAGTTCGCCGTCACCTGCAAGAGGGAATGATTCCCGCAGTGCCGCCGCTATCTTGGGTTCGATTTCAAGCGCGGCCATGGCTTATGCCCCCAGCCGCACCACATTCCCCTCGGCCTTTTCGCCGCGAAGGAATTGCCCCCATAGCGCCATCATGGACCGCCGCCGTTCCAGCATGTCAGACCTGCGATAGGCCCGCTCCACCTCAGAGCCGACATTGTGCGCCAGCGCCATTTCGGCCATGTCGCGGTCAATGCCCGTTTCCGCTGCCCAATCGCGAAAGCTTGAACGCAGCCCGTGCGGCACGGCGGGACGCTTGGACCGGGGGTCAAGCCATCCGGCGCGGCCCGCCTTCACTTCGGCCTCTTGCATCCGCCGCATGACGGCGCTGATCGACATATCGGACAGCGCCCCGCCACGGGGGGCAAAGAACACGATTTCGCTGCCTGCCATCCGGGGCAGGCTTTCCAGAAGCGCCAAAGCCTCGGCGGTCAACGGGACACGATGTTCGCGGTCGGCTTTCATGCGGCCTGCCGGGATAACCCATGTCGCCCGCGTCACACCGGCTGCCCGCTCAATTTCCAGTTCGCCCCATGTCATGCCGCGCACTTCGCCAGAGCGCGCCGCCGTCATTGCCGCGAATTGCAGCGCCCGTGCGGCCATACCGTCGCGGCCTTCAAGGTCACGCCACCAGCCCGGCACATCGGACAGCGCCAGAGCCGGATGATTGCCCGTCTCGGCCACCTTGCCGGGCTTGGGCAACAATTCGGCAAGGTTGCCCTTCCACCGCGCCGGATTGTCGCCTGCGCGATGCCCGCTAACCGTTGCCCAGCTTAGAACCGCCTCGATCCGCCCGCGAAGGCGGGACGCGGTTTCGGTCTTGCCCTCCCAAATGGGTTTCAGGACGCGCAGCACGTCTTGCGTGTCAACATCGGCCACCAGCTTTGCCCCGATGACCGGCGCGGCATAGGCGTGCAGCGTTGCCGCCCATTGCTTGGCGTGCTTTTCGTTTGAGAATTCGGCCGATTTGCCCGCCAGATATTCTGTCACGGCTTGCGCGAAGGTCAGGGTGGCCTGGTCTTTGCCCTTTGCCGCAATCGGGTCGCCACCGGCGCGGGCCAGCCTCTTGTTTTCGCCTGCCAGTTCCCTTGCATCGGCCAGCTTGACGCCGGGCGGGCTGCCCAAGCCTATTTCCCGCCGCTTGCCCCGGATGGTGATGCGCTGAATCCAGAACCTGGCCCCGTTCGGATCAACGCGAAGGAAAAGCCCGGTGCCGCCGCCGTCGTGATATTTACCCGGCTCCTTGACCGTCGCCACCTTCGCGGCAGTCAGAGCGTTCGCGGCCCGCTGGGTCTTTCCGTTCGGCATATCGCTTCCCCCAATCCTTCCCCCTCAATATGCCGGAAGCTATCGGACCTTGCAAGACGCAAGCGGACAAAAGCATGGATATTTTCATTTCCGATCAAAGGCTCTGCGGAAGGCCCCGGAAGCTATCGGAAATAGCAATGGCTGCCTGTCTCTCCGCCAGTAAATCAAGCTGACATGCTGATTTTGAGGGAATACTGACAAGTTTCCAAACTGGTTTCCCCTTGTCTTCCCCTGGCGCGCTTTCGTGGCGGTGTTTCACGCGTTACCGGGACGCCTTCGAAGGGTCGCGCGCGCAACTCTGCGCGAATGGGCAGCTGGGAAAGCACAAGCTGCCGTTCCGGTCGCCTCGCTTGCCGGGTTTTGCACCGTCTTTCTGCCACAGGCGGTATCCCTGTGGCCCAAGGATGCTGTGGCAGCGTCTTTCCCGGCCCCCGGTCTTCAGTGACGGGTTGCCCCCGGTTCCTTGTCTGCCAGCGCATGGCCAAGGAATGTCAGGTGCGCGGCAAGGCCCTGTCGCATCGGCGTCGCCGTGATTGCGAAGGCCCGTGCAATCTTGGAACTGTCGAAGCGATAATCCTGTTCAAGCTGATAGGACATCTCCAGAAGGCCGCGGGCGTTTACATTGAACAGGCCGGCCATCCGCAACATGATCTTCGGAACCACGGTGTGGCGGGCATCCTTGCCCAACAGCGTTGCGATCAGTTCCACCAGTTCCGCGCCCGTCAGCGCATCCGGATCAGTTGGCATGTGCCAGATGTCGTTGAAGGCGTCCTGCCGCTGGCCAAGTGCCGCAACGGCACGTCCCGCGTCCGGGATATAGGTCAGGGAATGAACCTTGTCGTCGCTGAGCAACAGTTGCGCCTTGCGGCCCTTGGCCAGTTTCCCGGCAATGTCCCTGACCATGTCGAACTGGCGGTAATTGCCGTAGAAGTCCGCGCTTCTTGCGATCAGGCCGCTGATCGTTCCCTTCCCGACCGCATCCATCAGCAGGCGGGCGGCGCGGGCGCGGGCGATGCCCTTCTGGGTCGTCGGATGATCGGGCGTCTGCTCTGTCATCATGCCCGGCACCGGCCCGTACATATAGACATTGTCGAAATAGACCAGTCGCGCGCCAACCCGGCGGGCCGCTTCGACCGCATTCGACACGGCCCGCGGAAAGCCTTCCAGCCAGATCTTCGAATCATAGGGCAGGCCAATGATGAGATAGACCACATCCGATCCCTCGACAGCCCTCGTCAGGCCATCAAGATCGAAGACATCCGCGCTTGCGGTTGCGACCGACCCGGCGATCGGTCTGGGATGTCTCTGGACAACCCGGACGTTGCACCCTGCTGCCATCAAATGGCGCACCGTTTCCTCGCCGATGGTGCCATTGCCGCCGATAACGCTGTGGACTTCCACGTTAAGCCTCCCGTACCGGCTTATTGACGTCGCGCAATCACCCGGCGTCTTGTTTGCTGCCGAAGGGATGACAAGAGCGAAGCCAGCGTCTATGTTGACACTATCAACATAGGCACCCCGGGGATGTTGTCAATGCCTGCATCGTGCGCGCAAGCTGCTGCGCCGGTCACGTGTCACCATGGCGACCTGCGGATGGAACTGCTGCGCACCTGCCGGGAACAGCTCAGGTCTGGCGGGCTAACTGCAGTTTCATTGCGCAAGGCCGCGCAAGTGATCGGCGTGTCGCATGCATCGCCGGCCAGGCAGTTTGCCGACAAGCGCGCGCTTCTTTCTGCGCTTGCGGCGCAGCACTGCGCCGCAGCCGCCGAGGCCCTTCACAACATGCGCCCGGACTGCCGGGACGATCTGCAGGCCAGGTGTGAACGCTACGTCGCATTCGGCTTGAGAGTGCCCGATCTTTTTGCCCTGATGGCTGAAGCTGATCGATCTTTCAGACGCGGCGCTTGCCGAGTCCCGCAGCGCCTGTTTTCTTGCCCTGATGGCGGCTGTCGCCGGATCTGCCGATGGTGCGGTCGATGACCCGGGGGACCGGGCCGTTGCCCTGTGGCCCTGTCTTCATGGCGTTGTCATGCTGACGCAAAGCGGCGTCTTCGGCCATGATCATGCAGGGACTGATGCTTCTCCGGGTCTGGCAGCGCTTTTGCCGAATGTCAGATCCGGAATCTGCCGGGCCCCCTCGCCCTGACCGAAGGTGACGGCTTGTTCTGACGCAGGCGGATCGCGCTTCAAACCTGATGCGACCGCAGCTTGGACCGGGTGCGGCTGACGAAGGTGCATGGCAAAGCGGCGCGACCGATAGGCCAGCGCGAGGCACTGCGCATCCTTACGCAATTCAGGGCAGAGTCAGAGGTCTGATCCATGCCGCATCAGGCCTCCGCACGCCGCTGTCGGCGCAACACACCAACAGGTGCAGAAAAGGCTTGCACATTGTTCGGTAATCGCACTATGCATTTCATTATCCAGATATATAAGTCAGTGAAAACAGCAATGATCATGCTGCGGTGCAAGAACTCCTCTGCGGTCTGTCCGGGCCTGTGCCGTCGGTCTTGGCACCTTCGCCCTTGTCATGTTCGCGCAAGCGCTGACGGGGCCGTCACTGATCGCGCCGGGACAAGCGAACCAAGATCATGGCATTCCTGATCTTCATGCAAAACCGGCGGATCGCCTTTGAAACACGGCATGTCGCCGCATCGAAGGCTTTCGAAAGCCCAAGTTGACCGCTGGAACGAAGTTGAAACGACCCCGTCCCTTCAGGAAAGAATCTCTCTGTTCCGAATCGGGCTGGAGGAATCGGATGCAGGCCCAGGCGGAATCGGTTATCCTTTGGGCAACGGTTTGAACCGCCGCGCCTGACTGGGAAGGTCATGCATGAGTCGTACCCGGACCCGACGGGCTTTGGATTTGGATGCAGGCTGAACGCTGTTTCCTGCACAGGCCGGTACCGCAATGGGGCATGTCTGGTTGGTAAATGATGACAACGGCCACGAAACACGGATCGCAACGGCGGCAGACTCCGACTGTTGGTCAGGATCGCAGAGATTGCGCGTGGCCTTGGGTTTCATCCCAGGGTCAGGTCTTGCAGGAATTCCCCGAAACGGCCGCACCGTTCCGTCGGATGCATGGTTCAGGTATTGTCGCGCATGGGCTATGGTCCGGGCACCGGCATGATGCCGCAGTGGCGACAGGAAGGCAGGATCAAGAATGCCTGAACGTATGATCGCTGAATATTTCCGGCTTTTCAACGAGATCGGGATTATCGAGCAATTGTCGCGAAACATCCTGGAGGCGCGCTTGCAGCCAGGCTTTGTGCTGGCACAGTTTTCGGTGTTGAACCACCTGGCGCGGGTCGGCGATGGCTGCACCCCCATGACCCTGGCCAAGGCGTTTCAGGTTCCCAAAACCTCGATGACCCATTCCCTGGCTGTTCTGGAACGTGAGGGTCTGATCGATATCCGCAAGAACCCGAGGGATGGCAGGTCCAAACTGGTTTACCTCACCGATACCGGGCGGAAATTCCAGCAGGAGACGATCGATTCGCTTGCTCCGGACGTCAGGCGGATAGCCGCCACCTTTCCCCCCGACCAGGTGGCGCGCCTGCTTCCCGATCTGGAAGCGCTGCGCAAATTCCTTGATGCCGACCGTAACGTGTCAGCCTGATGCCCGGCACGAGTCCCGTTCGGGCAGGTGCCCGTCTGGGGTTCGCCGAAACAGCGCGAGAGAATGGCGTCGTTGGGGATGGCTTCGACCACATCCGGCGGCACTGCGGCGGCCATGGGCGTCCTTGCTTCGACGACCGGTCCGGTCGCCCGGCTCTGCAGGAAATCCCCGGGCACCGGCGCTGCGCTGTGCTTCATCGGCCATGCGCTCATCGAGAACCGCAGCGGGCTGATCATCCAGGGCGAGGTCGCGCAAGCTCACGGCCGTGCGGAACGCCAGGCCGCCCTCGACATGGGGCATCGCCATTTCCCCGGATCGACCCGCAAGCTGACCCTCGGGGCAGACAAGGGATATGATGCCGCCGAGTTCGCCGCGGATCTGCGGCAGGTTTGGTTCGGGGCTGAAGCGATCCCCCGGATCGTTTCTGACCGCCCCTCACCCCCGCTTGTCGCGCAGAAATCGCGATTGCCAGCGATTGACGGCCGCACCACCCGGCATGACGGCTGCGCTCTGTCCCGGAAACATCGCAAGCCAAGCAAAAAGGCGTTCGGCTGGGCCAGAACCATCGGCGGCAAGGCGCAAACCATGTATCGCGGCACCGTACGCATGTGATCCCGCTTCATCCTGACCATGACAGCCAACACGCTCGGCCGACTGCCCCGCCTGCCGGCCACTTGAGGCCCGCAAGAGCCTTCAGGCGCGCACACCATTTGCGCCGACGGCCCGAAGGCACTGGGCAACCCGCCCAGCCGATGCGAAACCGTTCCGGCCCCGCGACTTCTTCAGCAACCTGCTAAACGCAGACCAGGCATGAAAGCGGCGTTCCGGGTGAACTCCTTAGCACTTGATCGGACGTTCCCAACAGTAGTATAGGCAAGAACGGCCGGGTATGAGATGAATAGAATGGAACGATACTTCTTTGATATTAGTGATATTGTGCATTTTATATCGCGCGAGTCCCATTTCTCTGGAATTCAGCGCGCCACCGTGATGATGATAGATAGGGCAGCAGAAAATATCACAGACGCAGAGGTTTTTGTGTCATTCTTTGATCCCCAAAAGAAGAAGTACCAAGTCGTTTCATTTTCTGAAATTGGTATCGGCATACTTACCAATGCGCAGTCACTGCGGTCCCTGCTGAAAATCAAAGGAAAAACAAAAGTAACCATATCTCCTTTGTTGCGAAAATACAGTGATACGCCTGTAAAGCTGTGGTATCATAGGATGCGGCTAAGCTTTCTATCTCGGCTTGGGAACGATAAATTCTTTTCCAGGCGAAATACAACGCTTCAAGAGTGGAAGTCCACGCAATCAGGCTTTGAGGAAAAGTCAAGACGTTTGGAAACTCTGGATTTCAACAATGAGGCGCGAAAAGGGGATTCATTGGTGCTTCTCGATGCCTCTTGGACGCTGCCACAAGTTCTTGGAGTCTTCTGTCAAGCGCGGGAGCGTGGAATACATATACACTCCATGATTCACGACCTAATCCCAATCGTCGCGCCAGAGTATTTTACTGGAAGTTCTCCGATTGAATTTCACAACTGGCTAATTGGAACCAGTAAATTTACTTCAAGATATATTGCAAATTCAGCATCAACCGCAAACGACCTTGCGATCTTTCTGAAATCATACGGCATCGAAATTCCAATTGAAACGGTTCCGCTTGCCCAAGCAGGTTTGCCAAAGTCTAACTTGGCTGACCGAGCAGCGCTGGCCAGAAGTAACCTTAGAAATGATGTTTATAAGAAGCTTTATCTGGGATCATTTGTCAGTGATGAAGTTCGCTCATTAAGTCGCAATCCGTTCGTTCTTTGCGTTGGAACCATGGAAGTGCGTAAGAATATTTGGAAGATCGCTCAAGTGTGGGACCGTCTTCGGATGACGCCCAATATCCAGCTCCCAAAGCTTGTTTTTGCAGGCAGGGCGGGATGGTTGAAGCAAGATTTTGACAATTTCATGAGAGCCACAGGTAACCTATATGGTTGGGTGGAGATAGCAGAGAACCCATCAGATGATGAATTGGCTTATCTATACAATAACTGCTTGTTTACCATAACAGCGAGTTGCTACGAAGGTTGGGGGCTGCCAATTGGCGAAAGCTTAAGCTATGGCAAGACGGCTGTCGTGTCCAACGTAAGTTCGATGCCTGAGGTTGGTGGTAACTTGGTTGAGTATTGTGATCCAATGTCCATTGATAGTATTTTTGCAGCTTGCAGCAAACTTATTGCTGATCCGGTTCATAGAAGTAAGTTAGAGAAGAGTATTGCTGCTACAAAATTGCGGAGTTGGGACGACGTTGCTACGGATTTACGAAACGTGTTAAGGAAGAATACGTCCGGGAAGGTCTGAAAAGCCCGCCACTTTCGGCATGAACTGTTGGCCCGGCTTATTCATGGAAATCGGTATGATTGGTTACGTGCGTCTGAAATCGCTGTTGGTTCAAGCTGTCAGACAGAAACCGACGGCGGCATCGGACGCACGCATCGGTCAAACGTTACCGCAAGTGAGGCGCAACCGGATCGATCCGGCGCTGTTTTCCGAGATGTTCCAGTCTTGGGCGGCCACCTTTCGGCCCGGCGCGCCGGCGCGGATGGCCATTAACGGCAAAACCTCGCGCGGCAGTCACGATCACGGCAACGGGCGCGCCGCGCTGCACCCGGTCTCGGCCTTCGCCACGCGCGGAAGCTGGTGCTGGACCGGGAGGCGGTCGCGGACGGGGCCTGCGCGCAGACCACGATCCCGCTCCTGCGGGAGCGTCTGTCGCGCAGGGGCCAGATCAAAGGCGCGCTCGTCCCGATCGATGCCATCGCCTGCAACGCCGACCCTGCGCAGCCGATCCGCGACGCGAGGGCGGACTGTCTCCTGGCGGGCAAGGCCCATCAGCCCGGCCTGATGGGCGAGACCGAGGCCGTCTTCGCCGATCCGAAGGCCGAGGTCGCCACCACCATCGACACCGACACGGGGCATGGCCGGATCGGGGAGCGCGCGGTCCGCATCTTGACCAGCGTCGACCGGCCTGGCGGCGACCGCCGCTTGCCCGGCGAATACCGCTTCCCCGACCTTCGCCCGATCGCCAGGGTGGAGTGCCGGAGATGGGTCAAGAGCGGGATTTGGGAAAAACCCAGGCAGACCAGCGCCATAAGCGTCTGTGTCGCGTCCCGGCCGATGACGCCGCAGATGCGCGCCGGGGCCGACCGCAGCCATTGGGCGATCAGGAACAGCCTCCACCGGGTGCCCGACGTCACCTTCGGCAAGGACAAGGCCCGGTCCCGTACCGGATATCGCCCTGCCAACATGGCCACCGTCCGACACTGCGCCTTCAACATCCTCAAGGCCGCCGATGACACGCGAAGCCTGAAGACCCGTCGCAACAAAGCTGAAAGAAACTCGGAATACACGGCCAGCATCACCGGTCAGACCCGTCAACCCGGAATCAGGGCCGTGGTGCGGGTCTGTGGCCTGCAATCCTGCCCACTACCTTTTCCTTGACTTTCGCCCCCCCTTCCCCCATGTCCACCCTATCCAAGGTCCGCTGCCGCGTGAGCAGCCGCCCCATGCGGGGGCCAAGACAGGACGAATTCGCAAGGTTCCCACCTTCACGCAGGGGTGCCACGGCCAACGCTTGTGGCCGGCCCTCATGCCCGCCGCATCCTGCGGCCCGAACCCCATTGCGGCGGCCTGATGCCGCCCGCCAGAAAGATATCATGACCCAATTCGCAGCCCTCGGGCTTTCGCCGAAGATCCTGAAAGCTCTTGAGAAGACCACCTTCACCACGCCGACACCCATCCAGGTGCAGGCGATTCCGCATATCATGGCGGGGCGCGATCTGATGGGGCTGGCCCAGACCGGCACCGGCAAGACGGCGGCCTTCGGCCTGCCCCTGCTGCACCGCCTGCTGGACATCGGCCATCCCCCCGCGCCGCGCAACGTCCGCGCCCTGATCTTGGCCCCCACGCGGGAACTGGTCAGCCAGATTGCAGAAAATCTTGAGATTTTCACCAAGGGCACCCCGGTCAAGGTGGCCACGGTCGTGGGCGGCGCCTCGATCAACCGGCAGACCGAACGCCTGGCGCGCGGTGCCGACATTCTGGTGGCCACCCCCGGCCGCCTGATCGATCTGCTGGAACGCCGCGCCGTGACGCTGGAACACACCGGCTACCTGGTGCTGGACGAGGCGGATCACATGCTGGACATGGGCTTTATCCATTCGCTGCGCCAGATCGCCAGGCACCTGCCGCTGAAGCGTCAGACCCTGCTGTTTTCGGCCACCATGCCGAAGCTGATCGAGGATCTTGCCAGCACCTACCTGCGCGATCCGGTCAAGGTGCAGGTCGCCCCGCCGGGCAAGCCAGTGGAAAAAATCGTGCAAGGCGTGCACTTTACGCCGCAGGGTGACAAGGCGCGGCTGCTGGCGGAATACCTCAGGAAGCACCCCGGCGAAATGGCGCTGGTCTTCGGGCGCACCAAGCATGGCTCGGAAAAGCTGATGAAGCTTCTGTGCAGCTGGGGTTTCAGGGCCGGGTCGATCCACGGCAACAAAAGCCAGGGCCAGCGCGAACGCACGCTGAAAGACTTCCGCGACGGCGCGCTGGATGTGCTGGTGGCCACCGATGTGGCTGCGCGCGGCATCGACATTGCGGGCGTGCGCCATGTCTACAACCATGACATGCCCAATGTGCCTGAGAATTATGTTCACCGCATTGGCCGCACCGCCCGCGCGGGGGCCGAAGGCACTGCCGTATCCTTCTGCGCCCCGGCCGAGATGGAAGAGTTGCGCGCGATCGAAAAGCAGATGAAAGCGGTCATCCCGGTGATCGGCGGTGCCGCCTGGGCCGAAGGTATGGCTGTCCCCAAACCTGTGAAGATCATGGGCAAATCGGCTGGCAAGCCGTCGCGCCCCGTAGCGGGCCGCCCGCAGGGGCAAAAGCCCGCCGGTGCCAAACCCGCCCAGGACCGCCCGCAGCGCCCCGCAGGTGGCGGCGGACCGCGCAGATTTGCGGGGGCAGGCGGAAACCGCAGGCCCGGCGCATCGGCCGGTCCGCAGTGACTTCACCGAAGGGCGGAATGATGCATGGCCTGCACATCCGGCGCACCCCGATGTGGTGACGGGTGCCGGGGTGCGCCCCACACGGGCGCAAGCCGCCGCGTACCGGCCTGTCCGGGGTGCGGCGGCCCTGCGTGCCCCCCGCTTGATCGGCCCCGGCACCTCGGGTACCAGCGGGCATGGCCAAGCTATATTTCCATTATTCCACGATGAACGCGGGCAAATCGACCGCTTTGCTGCAGGCGTCGCACAATTACCGCGAAGGCGGCATGGCGACCTATCTTCTGACCGCGCAGTTCGACACCCGCGCGGGCGAAGGCCGCATCGCCAGCCGGATCGGCATCGGCGAGCCTGCCGATACCTTCAACCCGGACGAAGACATGTTCGCCAAGGTCAGCGAACGCCTTGCACTTGGTCCGGCGGCCTGTGTCTTCATCGACGAGGCACAGTTCCTGACACGCGACCAGGTCTGGCAACTGGCCCGTGTGGTCGATGATCTGGGCGTGCCGGTGATGTGCTATGGCCTGCGGGTCGATTTCCGGGGAGAGTTGTTTGCCGGATCCGCCGCGCTTCTGGCGCTGGCCGATGAAATGCGCGAGGTGCGCACCATCTGCGCCTGCGGCAGGAAGGCGACGATGGTGGTGCGCAAGGGGCCGGACGGCCGCGCCCTGAAAGACGGCGCGCAGGTGCTGATCGGCGGCAATGAAACCCATGTCTCGATGTGTCGCCGTCACTGGCGCGAGGCGGTGGGCGACAGAACCTGACGGGCGCGCAGCGCAATCACCACGCCCGCCGCCGCGATCAGCGCCATCCCGCAAACTGCCAGCGGTGTCAGCCGTTCCCCCCACAGGAGCCATCCCCAGAAGGCCGAGGCCGGAAGAATGATGTATTCGAACACCGAAACCCGCCCGGCATCGGCCATCTGATAGGCCTTGATCATCATGCCCACCCCGAACAGCGATCCTGCGGCCTGAACGAAGGTCCAGAACCAGAACGTCCCCGAAGGCCAGACCCAGCCGCGCTGGATGAAACCATCGGCACCCTCGGGCACCGCCACCGGAACCAGTGCCAGAACACCCAGCCCGATCAGCCCCAGCACGCCCAGCGCGGCAAAGAACCCCACCAGCAGCGTTTCCGCGCTTTCCCCGGCGCACCATTCACGCGTGGCGATGTTGCCCAGCGCATACATCGCCCCCGCCAGAACCGGCAGCAGGGCGGCAACCGACGCCCCCTGCATCGCAGTCGGCCCCAGCACCAGGATCACCCCCAGAAAGCCCGTCGCCACGGCAAGGATGCGCACCGGCCCGATCGCCTGACCAAAGGCGAAATGCGAGATCAGCAGCACAAAGATCGGGGCCGTGAACAGGCCGGCGGCTACCTGCGCCACCGGCAGAAAGGCAAGGCTGCCGAAATAGATCAGCATCGCAAGCCCGTGGATCGTTGACCGGGCCAGCACCGAACGCGGGTTGACCGGGCGCAGGCGCAGCGACAGCGGCACGGCCAGCACCGCCACCAGCGCCAGCGCCAGCAGGGACCGCGTGGCGTGGAATTGCCACATCCCCGCTTCGGCCGCGATCACGCGAACGTAATTGTCGGTAAATCCGATGACCATCGCATAGATCAGGATGAACCCTGCGGCGGCAAGCGTGCGGTCTTCGGCGGGCATGATCGATCCTGTTGCTGACCTGTCCCACCTCGCCCGCCGCGCCACAGGATGCGCGCCCGAAAACGACATGAGGCGCGCGAATGCACGGGGCCGCCGCCGGAACAGCCCCTTGCCCCCGGCAAACCCGCCCGACAGGTGATTGTGGCCCCTGCCCCCGTCGGCTATCGTCGCGCAAGACACCGCAAGGGCATGCCCCCGCCTCGGCCCATGACCGCATTGAAGAAGTATCAGAAGCTGGAAAGCTCCGGGCTTTGGCGCGACGCGGCCGATGCGCAGCGGCGTGAAGTTGTCGTGGCTTTCGGCGATGCGTCGCTGATCCTTTCGGACCCGCGCACAGGCACTCCGCTGACGCATTGGTCGTTGCCGGCCGTGCTCAGGATCAACCCCGGGGCGCAGCCCGCGCTTTATGCCCCCGACGGCGGGACAGAAGCCGAAACGCTGGAGATCGAGGACGCCACCATGGTCGGCGCAATCGAGACGGTGCGCGGCGCCATTGACCATGCCCGTGCCCGCCCCGGACGGCTGCGGTCCGGGGTGACCGCCGCAGGGGTGGTCGGCACCATTCTGCTGTGCGTGTTCTGGCTGCCGCAGGCGCTGATCACCCGGACCGCCGCCATGGTTCCCGACAGCAAGCGTGCCGAAATCGGCCGCATGGCGCTGGCCGATGAAACGCGGGTGACAGGACTGCCCTGCGCGCAACCGCTGGGCCTGCGCGCTGCGGGACGTCTGTCGGACCGGGTGCTGGGGACGGCTGGCGGACAGATCCTGTTTGTGCGCGACGGTGTGCGCAGGGCGGCGCATCTGCCTGGCAACATCATCCTGCTGTCGCGGCACCTGGTGGAAGATCAGGATGGCCCGGATGCCGCCGCCGGGTTTGCCCTGGCGGAAAAGCTGCGCGCCGAGAGTGCCGATCCGCTGGTGCCGATCCTGCGCCATGCCGGGTTGCTGGCAACGGTCCGGTTGCTGACCTCTGGCGTGCTGCCGGAAGGATCGCTTGCGGGCTATGCCGAGACTGCACTTCCGGCAGAGCCGCTGCCCCTGCCCGTGCCCCTGCTGCTGGAGCGGTTCCGGGCGGCCGGCATCGCTTCCAGCCCCTATGCCTTTGCCCTGGACCCGTCGGGTGAAACGGTGCTTGACCTGATCGAGGGCGACCCGTTCCGCAGCGGTGCCCCGCCGCCGATTCTGCCGGATGGCGAATGGATCAGCCTGCAGACCATCTGTCAGGACGGCTGAGCGTCAGCGCAGGAAAGCGTCGTCGAATCCGGCGGCGCGGACCAGTGCCAGCGTTGCGTCAGCCGTATCGGCCGTGGAAAAGGGGCCGGCGAAGATCACCTCGAACTCTTGGCCCCGCCGGGTCAGCCGACCGGTCGCAACAGGCAATCCCAGCCCTGTCAGCCAGGCCCTTGTGCGTTCGGCATTGGCGGGCTGCGCAAAGCTTGCCACCTGCACAAAGCGGCCCTGCGTCTCTGGCACCGTCTGTGACCCGGCCCGCAGTTTTGGCACTGAAAGCCTGGCCAGACTGCCGGTCCCTGCGGTACACAGCAGCGTTTCCCCCCCGGAGATCACCGGCACGCGCTGCACCACCCCGGCGTCGTGTGGACAGACCAGAACCTGCCCCGCCGCAGGGGCAAGCGGCGTCGCATCCTCAAAGCGCAGGACGACCGTTTGGGAAGCCATGCGGGCCTGATCGGTCAGGCACATTACCGCCGTACCGCCCGAAACAAGTGGAACCCGGACTGGCAGCGGCACCTCGGCCGCACAGCGCACAGGGGCAGGCCCGCGCGCCGCAGCCGCCTTGGCCTGCCTGTCTTCCGGCGGTGTCGCGGCAGGCTGGACCCCGGCGGCGGCGGTCGCGGGGGTGGTCAGGGCAGTACCCGCATCCACGGCCTGCCCCGCCGCCGGGGCGGAAGGGGCCAGCGAGGGTGCATAACCGCACAGCGGACCGCGGTCCTTCGTCACGCGCGGTATCCACGTGACCTTGCCGTTCAACCCTGCGCGCAGAAAAACGCAGCCCGTGCTGTCAACATACTGCACATCCGTGAAGCTTTCGGGGGGCAGTTCTGCCGGACCCTGCGGATCCAGGGAATGCTCTGACATCGCGCCCTGGCCCGACAGAACCCAAACGGCGACCGCCAAGATCAGCCTGGCCCGCATCCCGTCCCCCGATCAGCCTTCTCGGGCGACCATGCCGGAACGGGCGAAGCGAGTAAAGATGCCCATGGCTTACTTTGTCCCGAACATCCGGTCGCCCGCATCCCCCAGCCCCGGCACGATATAGCCATGGTCGTTCAGGTGGCTGTCCACCGCCGCTGTCACGATGGGCACATCCGGATGCGCCTGCTGCATCCGGGCGATGCCTTCTGGGGCCGCCAGCAGACACAGGAAGCGGATGTTCTTTGCCCCCGCCGCCTTGAGCAGCGACACAGCGGCAGCCGAGGAATTGCCCGTGGCCAGCATCGGATCAACAACGATGGAAATCCGCTCTTCCAGGTGGTCGGGCAGCTTGCAGTAATACTGTACCGGCTGCAGCGTGACGGGATCGCGGTACAGCCCGACAAACCCCACGCGGGCCGCCGGAATCAGTTCGAGGATTCCGTCCAGAAGGCCGTTGCCCGCCCGCAGGATAGAGATCAGCGCCAGCTTCTTGCCGTCAAGTGTCGGCGCGTCCATCGGCTCCAGCGGGGTTTCGATCCGCGTGGTGGTCAATTCCAGATCGCGCGTGACCTCATAGGCCAGAAGCAGGCTGATCTCGCGCAGAAGCCTGCGAAACCCGGCTGTGGACGTGTCCTTGTCGCGCATGATCGACAGCTTGTGTTGGACCAGCGGATGGGAAACGATCGTCAGATGATCAAGCATTCTCGGGCTCCATGCGCTTTCGGACACGGGTCCGGGTATCGGCGTCACAGAAGGCGGCGTCAAGCGAGGTGCGGCCGATGTGGCGGAAGACATCCTCGTCCCAGTCAAAGGCTTCTGCCAGCCTGTCATACTCGTGGGCCATCGAGGTGTGGAAGAATGGCGGATCATCGGTGGAAACGGTGACCTTGACGCCCCGGTCACGAAGCGCGCCTATGGGATGTGTGCGCCAGCCGGCATAAAGGCCAAGCGCGATGTTCGATCCCGGACAGAGTTCCAGGACGATGCCCTTTTCGGCCAGCTCATCCACCAGGGCCAGGTCTTCGATGGCGCGAACGCCGTGGCCGATCCGTTCCGGCCGCAGGTCCGCCAGCGCAGCGCGGATGCTGTCCGGCCCGCGCCATTCCCCGGCATGGGCCGTCAGGTGCAGACCGGCCTCGCGCGCCAGATCGAAAGACCAGGCAAAGTCCCCAGGCTTGCCCGACGTCTCATCTCCGGCTATGCCGAAGCCGACGATGAAATCGCCCGCCGTTTCCGCCGCGCAGTGTGCGGACTGGCGTGCCTTGTCAGGGCCGAAATGGCGGATGCAGGTCACGATGCCCCGCAGGGTTATGCCCATCTGCCGTTCCGCCTGATCTGCGGCTTCGCGTATGGCGTGAAGGTATTCCCGCCACGCTCCAAGGTCGCGCCCGCCGCAGAAATCGGGGGACAGGAAGCTTTCGCAATAGATCACGCCGCTTGCTGCACTTTCCTCCAGCACCGCAAGGGTCAGGCGGTGGTAATCCTCGGGCGTCTTCAGCGTTTCGGTCGCCGCCTCGTAGACCTTCAGGAAGGTCGGGAAATCGGTAAAGCGGTAGCTGCCATCGGCGTCGAAGATGCCCGCAAGGTCGATATGCCTTTGCTGTGCCAGCCCCCGGATGAAGGCGGGCGGGGCAGCCCCTTCCAGGTGCAGGTGCAATTCGATCTTGGGCAACATGCCGACAGTCACAGGAAAGTCCGTCCTGTGCCATGATTGGAAACGCCCAGATGGGCCGCAATGCTGGCCGCGACATCGGCAAAGGCGACAAGGCCCAGCGCGCCCGTGCCCGCCCCGGCGACCAGCACCGGCACCCGTTCGCGCGTGTGATCGGTGCCGTGCCAGGTGGGGTCATTGCCGTGGTCGGCGGTAAAGACCGCGATATCGCCGCGGCGCAGCCGCGCCAGAAAGATGCCCGCCTGCCGGTCAAAGCTTTCAAGGGCGCGGGCATACCCCGCCACGTCGCGGCGGTGCCCGTAAAGGCTGTCAAACTCCACAAAGTTCGCAAATGTAAACGAATCTTCCTCTGCATTGTCCGCCAGGGCCATCAGATGCCGGACAAGGCCAAGGTCGGAGGTGCCCTTGTGCAGGGTGCCGATGCCCTGCATCGAAAAGATGTCGCCGATCTTGCCCAGGGCATGGGTGGGCCGCCCCGCGCCCTGCACCCAGTCCAGCAGGGTCGGTGCGGGCGGGGCGATGGCGAAATCGTGCCGGTTGGCCGTGCGCTGAAACTGCCCCGGCGTACCGGTGAAGGGCCGCGCAATGACCCGACCGACTTTTCTGGCATGTAGAAGCGGGGCCAGCGCCTGACACAGCGCGATCAGGCGCGGCAGACCGAAGCGATCCTCATGCGCCGCAATCTGGAAAACGCTGTCGGCAGAGGTGTAGCAGATCGGCCACCCGTTCTGCAGATGCTCGGCCCCCAGCCGGTCAATGATTTCGGTGCCCGAGGCGTGGCAATTTCCCAGCGTGCCTTCGGTTCCGGCCAGCCGGCGGACCTCTGCCAGCAGGTCGGGCGGAAAGGCGGGAACGCTGTCGGGGAAATAGGTCCAGTCCCAGGGCACCGGCACTCCGGCAAGTTCCCAGTGCCCGGATGGCGTATCCTTGCCGCGCGATACCTCGGTGGCGGCACCCCAGCGCCCGGCGGGAACGGCGCCCAGACCCGGCGTCGCATCACCGGACGCCAGCCGCACGGCAGCGCCCAGCCCCAGCCCGTCCAGTACCGGCATCCGCAACGGCCCGCTGCGCCCGTCTTCGGCGCGGCCCTGCGCACAGGCTTGGGCGATATGGGCCAGCGTGTTTGCGCCCGCATCGCCATAGGCAGCCGCATCGGGCGCGCCGCCGCAACCGACGGAATCCATGACGATCAGAAAGGCGCGGGTCACGCGATCCTCGCATGGATAAGGGGCGGTTCCACGGGCGCGGCATCGCCCATGGTGAAGGCCGCCTGAACCGTGCGGGCGGCAGCATCGGCATCGGCCTCGCTGGCCGCATGGATTATGGCCAGCGGCAGGCCGGGGCCGATTTCCTCGCCGATCCCCGCCAGGTCGGCCAGCCCGACCGAAGGGTTCACCCGGTCGCCGTCACGCAGCCGCCCGCCGCCCAGATGCACCACGGCCTGACCGATCAGCGCGCCGTCGATTGCCGTGACAAAACCGCCGCGCAGGCAGGGTACCTCGCGCTGGACCGGGGCCGAAGGCAGACGGTCCGGCCAGTGGTCCACAAAATCAGACGGGCCGCCCTGCGCCGCAACCATGCGCCCGAACATCTCGGCAGCCTTGCCGGTTTTCAGCGCCGCCTCGATGCGTCGCGCGCCATCCTGCGGGTCGGCGGCCAGCCCGCCCAGCGCCAGCGCCTCGCCGCCCAGCGCAGCTGTCAGGTCCCGCAGCGCTGCGTTCACCGACGTGCCGGTCAGGGTTTCCATGACTTCGATCACCTCCAGCGCATTGCCCGCCGCCGTGGCCAGCGGTTGGCTCATGTCGGTGATCAGCGCGGTCGTCATGCAGCCCGCCCCCTGCGCCGTGGCGACAAGGGCGCGGGCCAGGGCATCGGCCTGATCCATTGTCTTCATGAAAGCGCCCGATCCGACCTTCACATCCAGAACCAGCCCCTCCAGCCCGGCGGCCAGCTTTTTGGACAGGATCGAGGCGGTGATCAGATCGATGCTTTCCACCGTGCCGGTCACGTCGCGGATCAGGTAAAGCCGCCGGTCGGCCGGGGCGATTTCGGCGCTGGCCGAGACGATGGCGCAGGGCGTGTCCCGCAACTGGGCGCGCAACTGATCTTCGGACAGGCCGGTGCGGAAACCGGGGATCGATTCCAGCTTGTCCAGCGTGCCGCCGGTATGGCCAAGGCCCCGGCCCGAAATCATCGGCACAAAGGCACCACAGGCCGCCAGCGCCGGGGCCAGCACCAAAGATACGCAATCCCCGATACCGCCCGTCGAATGCTTGTCCAGTACGGGTCCCGGCAGGTCCCAGTGCAGGACCTTGCCCGAATCGCGCATGGCCCGGGTCAGGGCGACGCGGCCCGCCTCGCCCAGGCCGCGCAGACAGACGGCCATGGCAAAGGCCCCGGCCTGCGCATCGGTCACATCACCCGACGCAAGACCCCGCGCGAACCAGGCCAGTTCTTCGGGCGTGGGGGTTTCCCCGATCCGAAGCCGGGCATTGATTGCGCGGGCGTCCGTCGTCATGTGCGGTGCATATGGGCGGCGGTGAAGACGCCGGGCAAAAGGTCTGCCACCGTCATGGCGCGGCTTTTGCCGTCGGTGGTGCACAGGGTTACGGTCACGGAAGGGTCGGCGAATTCGGCGATCTTCTGGCGGCAGCCGCCGCAGGGGGGAACCGGGTCGGGACTGTCGGCGATTACCAGGACTTCGGCGATCCGGGTATCCCCGGCGGCAATCATCGCGGCGATGGCCCCGGCTTCGGCGCAGGTGCCTTCCGGGTAGGCCACGTTTTCCACGTTGCAGCCCGAATAGACCGCGCCCGAGACGGCACGCAGCGCCGCCCCAACCTTGAAACGGGAATAGGGGGCATAGGCGTTTTCGCGCACGGCGGTGGCGGCGGCAAGCAGGGTCATGGAACCTCCGGTTTCGTTCGGCGGAGTTTGGGCTGCGGGGCGGGCAGATGCAAGGGAAAGGCCGGGGGCCGATGCAAGGCCCGCAGCGCCATTCCCCGCGAACGGCCAGGTGCAGGAAATGACACAGGCCGATCCCGGAACCGCTGGCGGGATCAGCCGGTTTTCTGGATTGCCGTCTGATCCACGAGGAACCGCTGGGCCAGCGGAATGGAGGCACCGCCCAGGGCGCGGGCCTGCGGGCCGATGGTGCCTTCGCGGATTACGGGCGGCGTGACTCCCGACAGGTCCAGGCGGTGGAATGCAGCTTTCGTTTCGGCGACCAGCCGGGCGCGGACCGTTGCGGGCATCCAGCCGTCGATCATCACGGTGTCAATCTCGACCAGGGTCGCGGCGCTGAGGATGGCACCTGCAAGCCCTTCCGCCGCGCCGGCGATCCAGGCCGAAAGAACGGCATCGCTGATCTGCCAGGCCTCCGGGCTGGCCCAAAGCTGATCGGCATCTTCGCCCGCCGCCGTCATCGCATCGGCCAGCGTCGACAGCGACGCAACGGTCATCAGCCGGTGGCTGCGCCCATCGGGGCCGGGCACCGGCATGGGGCCGACGCCGCCCGCGTTGCCGGTGCGGCCTGTGAACAGGCGCTGGTTCAGCACCAGACCGCCGCCGATGAAGAAGCCGATGTAGAAATACAGGAAATCCGAAGGCCGCTCTCCCGTTCCGAACACAAGCTCGGCCCCGCAGGCCGCCGTCGCATCGTTCTGGATGTAGACCGGCATGTCGCAGACCAGGGCAAGGTCCGCCGCGATGTCGCAGTCGCGCCAGGCATCCAGGGCACCCGGCGGGGCTGCGATATGCTGCGCCCAGTTCCAAAGCTGGAACGGCATGGCAATGCCAAGCCCGCCGATCCGGTCGCGCTGCGCGGGGGTCAGGGCCGCAGCAAGGGCGGGCAGGGCATCGCGGACAAAACGAATCACTGCCTGCGGTGCGGGGTAGCGATAGGTCTGCCGCCGGAAGCCCACCGGCTGACCCAAGAGATCGACCAGAACCAGATCAACCGAACGCCGCCCGATCTTGAGTCCGAAAAAGAAGGCCCCGTCCGACGCAAGCGACATCGGCACCGAAGGCTGACCGATCCGGCCCCGGATCGGCTCGCCCCGGCGCAGCAGACCGTCGGCTTCCAGACCGCGCATGATGACCGAAACCGTCTGGACCGAAAGCCCGGTCATCCGGGCGATATCGGATTTGGCCTGCGCCCCGTCACGGCGCAGCAGCGACAGCACCAGGCGTTCGTTATGGGCGCGCATGCCGCTTTGATTTGACCCGCGCAGCCCGGCGGATTCGACTGCGGGCCGCTCTGTCGCGGTGTCATGTCCCTGTGCCAAGAATCCCTCCCGCGCCGCGGACAGGGTCCGGGCATTGGCAATTAAGGCCATGCAAACCGCCCCTGTCAATAATAATTCAGAGTGATTTAATTATCTTGACGCAGGTCGGGGAATCGGTTTCATCTGTGCTGCGCGTTGGGCGAACGGGCCTGCAGCACGGCGGATCGCCTTGAAGGCGGCCGCGTCATTCATTCGGGAGGACTACCCTTGAAACACACCAGGACACTGACCGGTCTTATTCTGGGTGCGGCAACTGCCGCGCTGATGTCGGCGGCACCGGCTGCCGCGCAGGACGTGACAGCCTGCCTGATCACCAAGACCGACACCAACCCCTTCTTCGTGAAGATGAAGGAAGGCGCACAGGCCAAGGCAGCAGAACTTGGCGTTACGCTGAAGACCTTCGCAGGCAAGGTTGACGGCGACCATGACAGCCAGGTTGCCGCCATTGAGGCCTGCATCGCCGACGGCGCGAAGGGCATCCTGATTGCCGCATCCGACACCAAGGCAATCGTCGACCAGGTGAAGAAAGCCCAGGCGGCCGGCATGGTCGTGATCGCGCTTGACACCCCGCTTGACCCGGCGGATGCCGCCGACGCCACCTTCGCCACCGACAACTTCGAAGCCGGCAGGCTGATTGGCGCATGGGCCAAGGCGACACTGGGCGACAAGGCAGCCGATGCCCGGATCGGGTTCCTCAACCTGACCCCGTCGCAGCCGACGGTTGACGTTCTGCGCAACCAGGGCTTCATGACCGGCTTTGGCATCGACACGGTGGATGTGAACAAGATCGGCGACGAGACTGATGCCCGGATCGTCGGCAATGACGTGACCAACGGCAACGAAGAAGGCGGCCGCAAGGCGATGGAGAACCTTCTGCAGAAAGACCCCAACATCAACGTGATCCACACGATCAACGAGCCTGCTGCCGTGGGTGCCTTCCAGGCGCTGAAGGCCGTGGGCAAAGAGAACGACGTGCTGATCGTGTCGGTTGACGGCGGCTGCCCAGGCGTTCAGTCGGTGAAGGACGGCATGATCGGTGCCACCTCGCAGCAGTATCCGCTGCAGATGGCGGCACTTGGCGTGGAAGCCATCAAGAAATGGGCCGACACCGGCGAAAAGCCGGCCCCGACCCCCGGCAAGGCCTTTTTCGACACCGGCGTGAACCTGGTGACGGACAAGCCCGCCGAAGGCGTGCCGTCCATCGACACCGCCAAGGGCATGGAGCTGTGCTGGGGCTGATCGGCACGATTGTGCAGGGGTCATGCCCGGTTCATGATGCCTGAAGACAGCGGACGGGGCGGCTTTCGGGCCGCCCTTGTTCCACACAAACAGCGGCCTGCGCGCGAAGGTTGATCGAGGGGGGGGAAGATGAGCCAGACACAGGACTTCGAGAAGGTCCTCGGAGACAGCGCAACCTCGGTCGCGCATTTTGACGGGCGCAGGACCGGGTTGCAGCGGCTTCAGCATTTCCTGCATTCCAACCCGGCGATGGTGCCGCTGATCGTTCTGGTCGGGCTGATCCTGTTCTTCGGGATCGCCAAGGGCGAGAATTTCTTTTCAACCTACACGCTGACGCTGATCATGCAGCAGGTTGCGGTGGTGGGCATTCTGGCCGCCGCCCAGACGCTTGTGGTGCTGACAGCGGGCATCGACCTGGCGATTGGCGTGATCATGGTGTTCGCCTTTGTGATCATGGGCAACATGGTGGTCGCATACGGCATGCCTGCGGGGGTGGCTCTGCTGGCCGGGTTCGCCGTGGCCGGGCTGTGCGGTTTTGCAAACGGGGTGCTGGTGGCGCGCCTGCGCCTGCCGCCTTTCATCGTGACGCTTGGCACATGGAATATCGTCATGGCGATCTGCCTGATCTATTCCGCCAATGAAACCATGCGCGAAGCGGATGTCACGGCGGCAACGCCCTGGCTGCACATCTTCGGCATCAGCTTCAAGCTGGGCGGGGCGGTGATCACGCTGGGCGTGGTGGCGATGATCGTGCTGTATGTCGCGCTGTGGTACATGCTGAATTACACCGCCTTCGGACGGCACATCTATGCCGTGGGCGACGATCCCGATGCGGCAGAGCTTTCGGGCATCCGCACCAACAAGGTGCTGATTGCCACCTATACCCTTGCCGGGGTGATCGCGGGGCTTGCGGCCTGGGTGTCGATCGGGCGCAACGGCTCGATCTCGCCCTCTACCGTGACGACGGATTTCAACCTTCAGGCCATCACCGCCGTGGTGATCGGGGGCATCTCGCTTTTCGGCGGGCGCGGGTCGATCCTGGGCACGCTGTTCGGCGCGCTGATCGTGGGCGTGATGAGCATGGGGTTGAACATGCTCAACGCCGACCCGCAATGGAAAGTGCTGCTTACGGGCGTGCTGATCATCGCCGCCGTCGCGGTGGACCAGTGGATCCGCAAGGTTTCGGGCTGACGGGGGGACTGGACAGATGGCTGAACCCATTCTCGCGGCACGGGGCCTGGTGAAACGCTATGGCCGGGTCACCGCGCTGGACCATGCCGATTTCGAACTCTACCCGGGCGAGATTCTGGCCGTGATCGGCGACAACGGCGCAGGCAAATCAACGCTGATCAAGGCGCTGTGCGGGGCCGTCGTGCCGGACGAGGGCGAGATTTTGCTGGATGGCCAGGTGATGAGCTTTTCCAACCCGATGCAGGCGCGCAAGGCCGGGATCGAGACGGTGTATCAGAACCTGGCCCTGTCCCCCGCCCTGTCGATTTCCGACAACATGTTTCTGGGCCGCGAAATCCGCAAGCCGGGGATCCTGGGATCGGTGTTTCGGATGCTGGACCGCAGCGCCATGGAAAAGCGCGCCCGCGACAAGCTGAGCGAACTGGGCCTGATGACGATCCAGAACATCGGTCAGGCCGTGGAAACACTGTCAGGCGGTCAGCGGCAGGGCGTGGCCGTGGCACGGGCCGCGGCCTTTGGATCCAAGGTGGTGATCATGGACGAACCCACGGCCGCGCTGGGGGTGAAGGAAAGCCGCCGGGTGCTGGAGCTGATCCTGGACGTGAAGCGGCGCGGGCTGCCGATTGTGCTGATCAGTCACAACATGCCGCATGTGTTCGAGGTGGCCGACCGGATTCACATTCACCGGCTGGGCAAGCGGCTGTGCATCATCAATCCCAGGGACTACAGCATGTCCGATGCGGTGGCCTTCATGACCGGCGCAAAAGAGCCACCCGCCACGGCTGCGGCGGCCTGATGGAGGCGCTGGCGGATCGCATCGCCGCGCTGGCGGCGGCCCGGCCCGGCCGCAGTCTTGTGGCGATTGCCGGGGCACCGGGGGCGGGAAAATCCACCCTGGCCGAGGCGCTGGTGGACCGGCTGGGGCCGCAGGCGGCGCTGGTGCCGATGGACGGGTTCCACCTGGACAATGCCATTCTGGACGTGCGCGGACGGCGCTTTGCCAAAGGGTCGCCCGACACTTTCGACGTTGCCGGGTTCGAAACGATCTTGCAGCGACTGAAGGCGGGGGGCGAGGTGATCGTGCCGGTCTTTGACCGCTATATCGATGTGTCGCGCGGGTCGGCCCGGGTGGTGCCGCCCGAGGCCCGGATCATCGTGGCGGAAGGCAACTATCTGTTGCTGCGCGCGGCCCCCTGGGACCGGCTGGCAGCACTGTGGGACCTGACGGTGTTTCTGGATGTGCCGCTGGCCGAGCTGGAACGGCGGCTGATCGCGCGCTGGCATCACCACGGGCTGAGCGATGCGGACGCGCGGCGGCGGGCGCAGGACAATGACATTCCGAATGCGCGGCGGGTCATTGACGGTTCGGCTGCGGCGGATGTCGTGATCCGGTCGCATGATCTGCCGGGGGCGCTTGTGCCGGACCATTTCCCGGCCTGAGGCGGATCAAGGGCCTGCGCGCCTGATCGGGCCAATAAGGATCGGGTTCAGAGGTTCGGCGCAGCGATGATGGCCCGACTGGCGCTGAAGGTGTCTTCGGTCATGTCCACCCGCCTGATCGGGACAGGACCTGTCATTGCCCTGACCAGGGGCATGGATGCCCGCGCCCCGATCCTGATCCCGGCGCTGCCCTGCCTTGCTGCTTTCCATCCCGGTCATCCGGCTGGTCGCCAGACAGATTGCGTGGCAGGATGCGTACAGGGCCGACTGTGACCCGCGCTGATGCAAACCACCCGTCAAGGAGCCTGCAATGCCAAAAGGTTATTCTTCCACCCAGATTGCCCTGCACTGGATCATCGCGCTGCTGATCACGGGCCAGTTTCTGTTCAACGAGCCGATGGCAGAGGCTTTTGAAAGCGCGCTGGAGGGTGAGTTGCAGCCGTTCGGCTGGGCGGTCTGGGCGCATATCGCGGGCGGGATCGCCATTCTGGCGCTGGCGCTGTGGCGGGTGGCGCTGCGCCGCAGCCGGGGGGCACCGCCCCCGCCCGAGGGCGAGCACAGCCTGCCGGGGCGGATCGCAACGCTGACTCACTGGGCGCTCTATGCGCTGATCCTGCTGCTGCCGGTGGGCGGGCTGGTGGCGTGGTTCGGCGGCGTGGAGCTTGCCGGTGAGGGGCATGAGGTGCTGTCGAACGTGCTGCTGTTCGTGGTGGCCGTGCATGTGGCGGCGGCGCTCTGGCACCAGTTCTGGCTGAAGGATCACCTGCTGCGGCGGATGATGCGCGCCGAGCGCTGATCACCCCAGAAAGACGCGCAGCGTTTGCTCGAACTCGCGCGGCTTTTCGGCATGCAGCCAGTGGCCCGCGCCCGGTATCTTCGCAAAGCGCGCGCCCGGAAACAGGGCGCGGATCACGCCCCGGTGTTCGGGCAGGACATAATGCGACAGGGCACCGGACAGGAACAGGGTCGGGCCATCGAACCGGCCTGCCACCTGCGGC
>JADCEN010000058.1 GCA_020250175.1 Rhodobacter sp. | reverse complement strand
CTCGACAAAGGCGATGACCCGGCTGCGAAGTTCCATAGGATGTGCCTTGCCCATTCCAACCCCCTATATCTGGCCAGATCAGGGAATCACAAAATCCTCAACCTGGGAATCCTGAATCAGAAGGCATGCGACCCGCTCTAGGGGGCAGGTCATCAGCGCTTCCAACCGAAGGGACGTCAAGGAACGGTCACTTCTTTGAGATGAACTTTTCTGTTGGATGGCTTCCGCCGCGGCACGTCATGTTTCCCTATTTTCAACCGTTGCGGCATGCCACGCGGTCTTCGGCAATCTGGGCAATTTGGTAAAAGGCGACGGAGAGCAGAACGCTGACCACGGCCACGGTCCAGATCATGCTGAAATCCATATGGCCGCGCGACTGGTTCATCAGGTTTCCAAGGCCGCGCCCGGTGGCCAGCCATTCGGCGATCATCACGCCCAGAAGCGCACGCGGAACGGTTGTGCGGATGGCGGCAAACACCCAAGGCAACGAGGCGGGGATGGCCACTAGCCGCAACTCTCGCCATGCCGTGGCACCATATGCCCTTGGCAATTCCAGCACTGAACGCGGTACCTGCGACAAGCCTTGGGTGATCATGACATAGGCCGGAAAGAAGGTGACAGAGATGGTGATCCACAATGTAACCGCCGACCCCCGGCCAAGGATCAGCACAAGCAGCGGTGTCAGCGCGACCAGCGGCATGGTTTGCGTCACCAGCGCCACGGGCAGAAAGGCCCGCGTGAAAGACGGCGCAAGCTGCGATGTGACCGCAAGGCCAAAGGCGAAGGCCAGCCCCGCAATCAGCCCGAGTGCTGTAATCGGCAGGGTCTCTCCCAAGGCCGTCAACAGCTTGACTTGTGCGGCGGCTGAGCCTTCGGACATAAACAGATAGGCAAAGACATCGACAGGGGTCTTTCCGATCATGCTTGGCACGTCCAACGCCACCAGCATCCCCCACCAGAGCGCAAAGGGCAGCAGCAATGACACAATGCCGACCCAGACCCCGCCCCCCAAGGCTGGCATGGGGGGTGCGGCCGGGTTCAGCGTCAACGCACGCGACGCGCCCAGCATCCGCGCCGACAGCGCTGCAAACAGGGCATAGGATAGCCCGGCGATCAGCGTGGCCGTCAGGCCGATGCCCCACAACCGGTCAGGCTCGCCCCGCCCCAGTGATCCCAGCAGATACGCGCCAAGGCCCCAACGCCCGCCGCCGCCGAACTCGGCCAGAATGGCCCCCAGAACGGCATTGGGGGCCGCCACGCGAAATCCCGACAGGATGGCCGGAACGGCGCCGCGGACCTGGACGAACCGCATCACGGCCCGGCCCCCGCCGCCATAGGCGCGCACAAGGTCGGCAGAGCGGCTGTCATACTGCGACAGGCCGGTCACCGTGGCCTGCATTGTCACGAAATACACGCCGAGCGCCGCCAGAACGATGCGCGGTGTCATCCCCTCCAGCGTCAGGGCCAGGATGGGGGCAATGGCGATGGGCGGCAGGGTAAAGATCGCGATGTTCAGCCCGCGCGCCATCCGCCCGGTGACGGGCAGCAGTACGAACAACACCCCCGCCAGCACCGCGATGGTATTGCCGATCACAAACCCCGCGCCCGAGGCCTGCAGCGTGGCCAGCACATGGCGGGGGTAATCGGCCCGGTCCACCCAGAACCGCGCGATGATCTCCGACAGCGCAGGCATCGCCCCGCCCGCCACCCAGTCCAGCCGCCCTGCAACTTCCCACAGGATCAGCAGCACCAGATAGGGCAACAACTTAAACGCCATGCAAAACCCCGGCGATATGGTCGCACAGATGGTGAAAATCTGAGGCCGCAAACAACGATGGCAACCGCGGACGGGCAAAGGGGCTGTCCAGCACCTCAACAATCCGGCCCGGCCCGGCCTGCATGATCGCGATGCGGTCAGCCAGAAACACCGCCTCGTCAATGCCATGCGTCACCAACAGGGTCGTCACCCCGGTTTCCAGCCAGATTCGCTGCAACTCGACATTCATCTGGCGCCGCAGGATCTGGTCCAGCGCGCCAAAGGGTTCATCCAGAAACAGCACACGCGGCTCACTGACCAATGCCCGTGCGATGGCGACACGCTGCCGCATGCCGCCCGACAATTCGCCCGGCAAAGCATCTTCGCGGCCCTTGAGCCCCACCAAAGCGATCAGATCACGGATGCGCCCACGCGCGGGGCCGACGGGGCGGCCCAGAACCTCCAGCGGCAGGGCCACGTTCTGTGCAACCGTGCGCCACGGCAGCAGCGCCGGGTCCTGAAACGCCACACCGGTGATGCCACCGCGCGTGGCCAGCGCCGGGGCCTGCCCGCCGATCAACACGGTGCCCCTATCCAGCGGCTCCAACCCCAATGCGGCGCGCAGGATCGTGGATTTACCACAGCCCGACGGCCCGATCAGTGACGTGAAACTGCCCGGCGGACAGTCAAGGGAAACATCCCGCAGGGCCTCTACCGACCGGCCCTGACCCCGAAAGGTCTTGCACAGGCCGACCAGTGAAATCCCTGCGGGAGCCGTCATCAGATTTCCTCAAGCAGCGTTGTGTCGAACATCTCGCGCGTGGCGGTGATGCCCACTTTGGAAAGAGCCTCGATGTTGGCGGCGATGCCTTCTTCAGACATCGCGAACACGCCACCCGGTGATTGGATCAGCGGCAATTGTGCTGTGTTGAAGAACACCTCGTTGTCGATCGTCCGGCCCGTTCCCGCGAAATGTGTGGTCTCCCACTTTGGCGGCCACAGGGTGGTGTCGGCGTTGTTTTCATCCCAGCCCTTGCGCGACGCGCGCAGCCAGGCGACCAATTCCTTGCGCTTGGCGGCCAGGGTTTCTTCGGTCACGACAACGGTATCGTTATAGATCGTGTAGCCGAAATCATACAGCAAGAACGACACCGCTTCTTCGCCCATCTGGCTGATCGTGTAGGGCACGTTGGTCGTGAAATCGAGGCTGGCGTCAATCTCGCCCTTGATCAGCGGGGTCGGGTCATAGGCGTAGGGCACGATGTTGACCGAAGCGCGGTCGATGCCGTTCATCGCCAGAAGCGCCTCGACGCTGATCGTGTTGACCGGGGGCACGGCGATGGTCTTGCCCACCATGTCGGCGGGCGTCAGGATCGGGTTCTTGGCAAGGCTGACGATGCCGATCGGGTTTTTCTGGTACTGCGCGCCGATGATCCTGAACTTGGCACCCTGCTCGACAATCGCCTTGATCGTGGTGTCGGGCGTGGTCAATGCAAGGTCTGCGCGCCCCGCCACGATGGTGGCTTCGGGAATGACATCTGGCCCGCCGGGCAGATAGGTCAGGTCCAGCCCTTCGGCGGTGTAATAGCCCTGATCCATCGCGATGAAGTATCCCGCGAATTCGGCATCATTGATCCAGGCCGCCTGCATGGCAAAGGGCGTGGCTGCACGGGCCATGCGGGGCATCAGGGGCAGCGTCGCGGCAGCGGCGCTGGCAGTCAGAAAGGAGCGGCGGTTCAAGGCAATCTTCATGTCTTTTGTCCTTTGGTTTGAGGAAGAAGGCGGGTCAGGCAATCCCCTGTATCCGCTGCAATTCCTGCAACGGCGGGGTTTCGGCAATCTGTTTGGGCTCCAGCAGGTTCCACTTTACCCCGCGCGGGCGTTTTGCGCGGCGGGCGACATGGTGCATCCGGGTGGGCGTGGCGATGTGATCGACAAGGATGTCGGTTTCCGATGGCGTCAGGTTTTCTTCGACGATCTGGCAATCATGGACAACGGCCACCACTGGCGTTGTCTCATCCACAAGGCCAAGGTCGGTGAACATGCCCCATTCCAGATCAAAGAACCCGTGCCCCTTGCCAAAGCGTACCCCATCGACGGATACCGCCGATGCACCTGTCGCCATGAAATCAAAACACCCGCGACTGGCAATCTCCGCCAGACTGATCGGGCGGGCGAAATGCTCCATCCCGTCCAGCCAGGCGGCATAAAGTTCGGCACCCTGCGGCACCATGCGAGGTTCCATCAGTAAAAAGCCGCGATAAATGCCGTAGGTCGACATGACAAAGGCCTTGCCATCGGCAATCATCTGCCGTCGCAGATCGACGAGGCAATTGTCGGGCGTGATGAAAGCGAACGTGCTGGCGGCATATTCCGGCATCGCCACCACCTTGGCAGTGGCTGCCTCTGATCCGATGAAATCGGGGATGACTTCGGAGAAATTCAGATGAAACCGGGTGTCAGGTTTCGCCACATCATGCAGCCGCCCCCAAATCTGCTGGCGTATGATCTTGGATTTCGACATGCTCGGCTCCGACGGCGTTTCATTGTTTCGCAAAGATGAAACGAATGTTTCACCAAGGCAAGTGCATTGACAGGGTCCACAGCATCAAATGGCAACACGCCTAACCCTCAGACTTCAGGAAAGAATTTCCCGGCTGACCAATGCTGAGCAAAAACTTGCGACACTGTTGCTTGAGAATCAGGCATTGATCGAAACCCATTCCGCGACCGAACTTTCAAGTCTGGCGGGGGTCTCCAAGGCCACGACAGCGCGGTTTTTCCGCAATCTTGGCTATACGGATTTCGACGAAGCCCGCACCCAGGCCCGCGAGGAACGCAACCGTACCCAGCCCTATGCCTATTCGCAGGCGCAACCCGAAAAGCCGGTCCTGGGCCGGTCGATCGGCGCGCATCTGGATCTGGAACTGCTGAATCTGACCCGCACCTTCGAGGAAATGCGGCCCGATCTGCTGACCGAGGCTGCGCGCCTGATCCAGGATGCCCCGCGTGTCTGGTGCATGGGCTTTGGTGCCGAAGAGGGCCTGGCGCAACTGGCGCGCCTGACCTTTGCACGGCTGCGCCCAAACGTGCACATTCTGGCCGCCCATCCCGGTGCCTGGGCCGAGGATCTGTCGATGACCGGCCCGCGCGACGTTCTGATCCTGCTGACGCTGGAGCCGCGGCCAAGGTTCCAGGCAGCCCTCACCTCATATGCCCGCACGACCCGAATGAACGTCATCACCTTGACAGACCACCGTTTCCTTGCCGCAGCACAACGGTTTTCGCGGCTTGTGATCGGCTGCCATGTCGCAACATACGGGCGGCTGCCCAGCCATACGACGCTGACATCAATGATCCGCATGCTGTCAATCGCGTTCATTGGCCAGACAGGGGCCGCAGCCGAACAAAGGCTGGCTGTGATCGACGAAATCAACGAGGAGATTGATCTTTTTGAGTGATCCGGCCCTGACCCATGGGTTTCTGGATGAAGGCAATGGGCTTGCTCGTGATTTGCTTCGAGGTTTAGTTGATCGACATGCGGCGCTAGACTTGAGTTATTCTGCGCAAAGTTCGATGCCGGCGTTTGGGCTCGCAACGTGATGCAGTCGATAAGCTATAGCTGCCGAATTTCCCCATCACCTACACCGTGGCCGACGCGCTATCCAGCCCGATTGTCAGGACCAGTCAGATCGGGCGCGATGCCAACTTTGTCAACCTGCTGGGGCTGGCGGTCAAAGCGGTGCTTGCCGGGTCCGGCCCCTCTGGGCCACATTGATTGGCCCTGCGTTCAACGCAGAGGCGTTGATCTCCTTTGCCGGGTCCAAGCATGCAGCCATCGCTAGAAGCATGGGGCTTGGACGCCCAGCCGAAGCGCCACCTGTCCTTTGATTGCAACTCCCAATGAATGGCTGCCCTGCGCCGTTGTCAGTGCGAATCTGACCAGCACGCGGCTGCACCACGACCTTACTTGCTCAAGTAGCGTGAAACTGGACGAGACGACCACCGCCCCCGGCTACCGCCTATACGTCCTGCCCGGAACCGAACCGTCGAACCCTGGCCTGATCCATGATCCGGTCGTCAGCGGCCTCGAAATCGCGGTCGATGTCTTGCCGCTGCCTGCTACCGCATTTGAAGCCTTCGTCGCCCGCATCCGGGCCACCTTGGGCATTTGCAAAATTACAGTGACCCACAGCTGGGCCGTAAGCTGGTCTCTGTGCGAAGCCCATGCGCTGAAGGCACCCAAGGAGGTCACCGCCTTCGGCGGCCGGAGCTCCTTTCGGGTGGCGAGGGCCTGAAGGGTCGCGCTCGCAGCATCACACGGCATAAAGCCGGGCGGCTGCGTTCTTGTTGCACAAGATGTGCTCTTCAGTTTCGCGGCGGGCGGCGGCAATTTCGGCATTCATCAAATGCGCCACGATCTGTTCATGATAGTCGAGCGAGCGGCGAGACAGCAGCGTTTCGCGCAACAGCCGAAAGCGGACCGGCATGGACACTTCGTTCACGTAAACCATCACCTCGGAAATAGGGCGGTTGCCGCTTTCTTTGATGATTCGGTCATGAAAAACCTGGTTCTCAACGAAATAGCCATCGAGGTCATTGGTCTCGAAACAGGCTGCCATGCGCAGGTTGCTGTCGTGCAGATCAGGCAGAAGCCTGTCCAGCGACCGACCGGCAAGCGAGCCGATCACAAGCCCTTCCAGACTGGCGCGCAGGTCATACAGATGCTCAACATCGGCCATTGTATAGCTGCGTACCCGAAAGCCCCGGCGTTCCGCATATTCGACAAGCCCGCCTTGCAACAGCATCCGCAGGCTTTCCCGCACGGGCCCGCGAGAGGATCCGAACTCGGCCTCGATATCCTGTTCGCGCAAGGGTTGCCCGGGGGTGTAAGTGCCGGTAATGATCTGAGACCGCAGCACGCTAACCAGATGTGACGAGAGGGTCCGCGGCAGGGCAGCCGAGCTAAATCTTTCTGGACGTCGCTGGATGGTCATTCGGTTTTGCCTTATTTAGGAACGCCGCTTTAGCACAGAGCCGCTTTCAGCCCAAGTGGATGTCATGCTCCTTTGCGTCGATCAGCATCACAAGGTCTGCCAGCGCCTTGGACAGCGGGTCGACATCAAGGTTGAGGGGGGGCACCAGCATCAGGCATTCGCCCGATTTCCCGCCCCCATAAACCAGGGTCTGTTGGTCCAGCATGGCGCGCTGGAGGGATTGCGCGCGGGCCGGATCGGGCTGGCCATCCGGGGTGCAGAACGAAATCGCGGCCTGTGCTCCGGCAATGCGCACATCGGCCACCCTGGGGTGACCGCGCAGCGGCATCAGGGCGGAAATCAACAATGGTTCGATGACCTGGCGGACATGAGTCAGCAGGTCATGGTTTCGGATCGTCTCCAGCGTAGCCACCGCCATGGCGCAGGCCAGTGGGTTGCCCTGAAACGTGCTGGTGTGCATGCCGGAAGACCATTGCCCCAAGAACCGCTCACCGGCTGCCACGGCAGACAGGGGCAACCCGCCCGACAGCGCCTTGCCCAATATGACAAGGTCAGGCGTGATCTCGGATGCGGTGAATCCGAACCAATGCCCTGTGCGCCCGATGCCGTTCCAGATCTCGTCCAGCGCCAGCGGGATGTCATGGCTACGGCACAGATCCGACAGGCCACGCAAAAAGGCCGGGCCTGCCGGGACAAGGCCGCTGACCGCCTGTATCGCTTCGACCAGCACCAGTGCGGGCAGGTCATTGGCGGCAGCACAGGCGGTGAACAAGGCATCGGCTGCGGCAAGGGCCTGATCGGTGGTTGCGTCCGGGCCGGGATAGGGCAGGATGTCGATGTTTGCTTCCAAAAGCTGAAACGGCGCGCGGATGCGTGTGCCCGATGTCAGCGACAAAGCCCCCAGCGTGCGCCCGTGATAACCACCCTCAAACGCCACCAGCCGCGACCGGCCTGTGGCGTATTGCGCGGCCTTGATGGCGGCCTCCACCGCTTCGGCCCCGGAGTTGACCAACTGGATACGCGTCAGGCCAGGCGGCAGGATCGCTTGCAACCGGTCATAAAGTTCCGCGCGAAAGGGTGAGGGCAGGCGCGTGCCGGTGTGCAGGATGCCCGTGGCCAGCGCCTGTTGCACCGCTGACAAGTGCGCGGGATGGGCATGGCCAAGGCTGGTGGTGGCCGATCCGCAGACAAGGTCCAGATACCGCGTGGCGTCGGCGGTAAAGAGCCACGGCCCGTCGCCGCGCACAAAGACAGGCGGGTCCGGCACAAGGCGAAAGGTGTTGGCGGCGGTGCTTTCATGCGCGCGGGTCAGGCGCAAGGCTTCGCGCTGATCCATCATGATGCCAGCAGGATGGCGGCACCCGGCGGGAGGCGCAACCCGACTTGTCCCCCTGCTTCAGGGACCGGGGTGCCCCGTGACAGATCAAGTTCCAGCACTGTGCCATCGGCGGCGGTCATGCCAAGGCGGACGGCGCTGCCGGTAAAGACGGCATCCGTCACCAGCGCGCGCACGCCCGCCCCATCGTCAAGGCGAAGAGCCTCGGGGCGCAGGGCAAGGAGCACGGTCGCCCCCGGCACGGCAGTACCCGTGGCAAGGACAGTCCCCAGTGCTTCGGTCTCCACCCGGACCAGCCCCTCCTCCTGCGCAACTGCCCGCCCTTTGATCACGGAGCAGCGCCCAAGGAAGCGAGCCACGAATTCGGTCTGCGGGCGGTCATAAATGTTTTGCGGGGTGCCCAGTTGCTCGATCCGGCCATCGCGCATCACGGCGATGCGATCAGACATCGTCATCGCTTCTTCCTGATCGTGCGTCACGGCGATGAAGGTCAGGCCGACATCGCGGTGCAACCGGCGCAACTCGATCTGCAATTGTCGCCGCAGCCCGGCATCTAGCGCGCCAAGCGGTTCGTCCAGCAAAAGGACGCCGGGTTCAAGGATCAGCGCGCGGGCCAATGCCACGCGCTGCCGCTGGCCGCCCGACAGCGCTGCAGGCAGGCGGTCACCGTAGCCCGCAAGGCCGATGCGCGCGAGCCAGCCCTCGGCGGCAGCAGCGCGGTCGGGCGCTGACTGACTCCGCATTTTCAGACCGTACGCGATATTATCGCGCACTGACTTGTGCGGAAACAGCGCATAATCTTGAAACATGATCGAGGTGTCGCGCCGGTTCGGGGGCTGGCCGGTCACGTCGTCTTCGCCTACATGGATGGTACCGGTCGTGGCCACCTCCAGCCCTGCGATCATGCGCAGCACCGTTGTCTTGCCGCAGCCCGACGGGCCAAGCAGGGTCAGGAACTCGCCCGCGCGCACCTCCAGATCCTGCGGATGTACTGCCTGCACATCGCCAAAGGATTTGGACAGGCCGCGCAGGGTGACAGATTTTGCACGCATCTAGCGATCCTTGCGCATCAAGAGCCATTGCGCGGTGACGCCAAGGCTGAGGGAAAAGACAAAGACCATGGTGCCAAGCGCGTTGATCGTGGGGTCAAAGCCGGTGACAAGCGTCGTCCAGATCTTGATTGGCAGCGTGACCGAAAAGTTGGTCAGGAAATAGGCGATCACGAATTCATCGAAAGCAAAGGTAAAGCACAGGATGAAGGTCGCGATCAGCGAGGCGCGGCAGGCGGGCAGGATGACATCGACAATGGCCCGAACACGCGAGGCGCCAAGCGCCCAAGCGGCTTCTTCGTGCGATTTGGGCAGTTGGGCAATCCGGTTGCGCAGGTTCAGAACGGCCAGCGGCAGCACATAAAGCACCTGCCCCACTCCGGCCAGCGGCAGCGAGGGTTGCAAGCCCAGCATCGTTGTCCAGATCCGCAGCGCAATGCCCACCAGCAGCAGCGGCACGGCCAAAGGGGCAAGGATCAAAAAGGTAAACGCTGCCTTGCCTGGAAAGCGGGCATTGACCAGCGAATAGGCGCAGGCAAAGCCGATCAGCGTGGCCACAAGGCTGACGCTGCCCGCCAGCAGCACCGAGTTGACGAACCCCGCCGAATATTGCCCGTCGGTAAAGACACGGCCGTACCATTCGATGGTGTAGTCCGGACTCGGCAGAATCTGGTAGCGGGCGGTCGAAAAGGAAAACACCGCCATCACTCCGATGGGCAGATAGATCACCGCCGCTGTCACCCAGAACAACAGGGCCAGCGCCCGCCGTGCTATCGGCCCGGTCATGACTGCAGCCTCGTGCCGCGCACCAGCAGCAGCAAGGGTGCGACGCACAGCAGGATGACCATCACCAGAACCGAGGCGAGAGTTGCGGCCATCGGCAGATCGTACGTGCCCTTCAGCACTGACAGCATCACTTGCGCCAGTACGGGCCGCAAACCGCCGCCGAGCAGCGTTGGCACCGCATAATCGCCCACGGCCACGATGAAGGTCAGGGCAACACCGATGATCCATCCGGGCAGGGCCAGCGGCAGCACCACCTCGCGAAACGCCGTCCAGCCGGTGCCGCCCAGCACGGCGTTCGCCTCGATCAGCCGCCGGTCAATAGTGACCATGCTGGAATAGACCATCAGCGTGACCAGCATGATGCCGAAAAGCCCAAGGCCAAAGACCGATGCGGGCAGGCTGTAGAGAAACCCCAGCGAGACATCCGTCCCCGCGACCCAACGCAAAGCAGTGCCCGCTATCCCTGAATCTGCCAGCACCATCTGCCAGGAGAAGGCCCGGATGGTGAAACTGGTCCAGAACGGGGCCACCAGGATTAACAAGAGCAGAACGCGCCGCCGCTCGCTGACGCAAAACGCCAGATACCACGCCAGCGGCCAGGCAAACAGCGTGGCAATGACAACGACCGACAGTGCAAGGGCAAGCGACCGCAGCAGCGCATCGGTCAGCGTGTCTTCACCCCAGAAGCGGTGGTAGTTGACCAGCGTCAGACCGGCCTGCCCTTCGGTCGTCAGCGACAGGCCAAGGGTGTAAAGGATGGGCAGTAGGAAGAACCCCGCCATCAGCACCATCGCGGGCAGGATGCCTTGCCACAGGTTGGTGACCGGCGGGCGGGGCATCACCAGTCGACCAGCAGCGTCCGCATCATGGCCCCGTCGATGCAGTTGGTACGCAGCGGGATCGCCAGCAGATAAGGCCGGTCTGACCCCCAAAGGCCGATGTCGCGCAGATCCTCGACAAAGGGGATGTTGCGGTTGAACACGGCATGATGGGTGACGAATTCGCGGTTGTAGACGTGCCGGTAAGGCATTTCGCGCGCCACATGATCCTGCGGGAAATCAATCACGATGGCCTTTGGCCCCTGATCCATCAGCCAGTTCGCGGCCGCCACCTCCAGATTGGGGGCCGCCAGATGCCACGTTCGGCTTTCATAGCCCATGCGGTTGGTCAGGTCCGACCGCAGCACCACCATGTCGCCTTTATGGATCACTCCAGAGCGGGCGGAAATGATCTCGGCCGTCAGCGGTGTGGGCAAGGGCAGGTCCGACAGGTCGATAATCTTGGTACGGCCGGTAAAGACATCCAGCCCCTCGTTCGGCAGTTGCTGCATCGTCAACCCGTCGCGCCGCATGTGGCGGGGGGCGTCGCAATGGGTGAAGCCATGGCCGCGCACAGTAAAGTGGATCTCGTCACGATCGGCCTGCGTGGGCGCATCGGCATCGTTCACGTCGATGAACCAGCGCCAGTGGTTGAACAGCGGCGTCGAGACATCCAGCATCCGCGGATTGTCCTTGGGCCAATCCGTAAAGGCGACAGGACGGCAAGGCGAAGTAGTGGCGCGCGGAATGGCAAGGGGCAGCGACAGCAGGAACACCTCGTCCTGCGCGATCGACGAAAGGTTCATCGCGTTTTCGGTGACCAGTAGGCCTGCGCCATGCAGGGCCGCGCGAAAGGCCGCGTTCGGGTTCGGGATGTCGCCGTCAAACAACGGGCGGCGCGGGTTTATCGGGTCGCAGGGGATATCCAGCACCACATGGACATACCCGGCGGCAACAATCAGCGGTACTAGACCCAGATCGAACACCGGCACCTCTCGCCAATATGCCAGATGGCTGTTGCGGTGGCGGTCGGCATGGCCTGTGCGCAGAACCAGCAGCTTGCGCTGACCCGGGTTGGCCAGATGCGGGCGCAGGTCATCTGGAGCAATGCGCAGCCCTAAGGCATCCAGAACGCTGGCCACCCCCGCCAGCGCATCCAGCGGATAGGCATCCAGCCGCGCCGCCCCCGCAATCCGCCAGCCAGGGGCAGACACAAAGGAAAACCCCGAGCCACGCCATTTCAGGCCAAACTCTTGAAACTCGTCGCCACGCCCCGGATCCTGACTGACAAAGGAATGGCTTAGCCAGTGGAAATGCGGCTCGATGGTCTGGGCGCAGTCAATGATCGGCATCTTGTCACCAAAAGGGGGCCGCGCCCGCAGAGGGCGCAGCCGAAGGGTAGCAATAAATCAGGCGTTCTTGAAGCTTTCCCATGCCGCCAGCCAGTCGGCATCATTGTCAGGCATCTTGCGCGGTGACAGGTTGGCCATGAACACCGTGTTGAACTTGTCGAGGTCGGCAAGGTTCAGCAGTTCGCGCTTGTCCATCGGCAGTGCTTCGGCCGCCATCTTGTTCGGCACCATGGAATAGTAGGTCTTTGCGACCGCCAGTTTCGACTGGAACACCGGCCCCGAGATGTATTGCAGGAACTTGATCGCATTCTCCGGGCGCGGAGTGTTGGCGGCGATGCAGGGTGCCTGATCCCATGTCACGCCACCCTCTTTCGGCACCACGGCCTTGAATGGCAGCCCGCTGTCAAACATGCCCGCCTGCACCCATTCGCCTGCAATGGCCAGATCGAACGACCCGCCCGCCAGCGCCTGCTGCACTTGGCTGGTGCCGCCCACCATACCGACCTGCGGGCGCAGCATTGCCATCGTCTCGCCCAGCTTGCCAAAGGCTACAGCGTCCAGGTCATAGGGGTTGGCGTTGCCGTTATACTTCGCGATGCAGCCCATGTTGGGCAGGTACCAGTCAAACAGCGCTACCTTGCCCTTGACCTTTTCGTCGAACAACAACGCCCAGGATGAGGCATCTTCTTCGCTGTATTTGGTGTGGTTGTAAGTAATGCCGTAATAGCCAAAGCGGTTCACGATCGCATAACGCTTGCCGTTCAGCATTGTCGGCGCCCAGTTGGCAATGATCGGGAAATAGTCGGCCAGTGGATAATCAGCATCGTCCAGCGCCAGCAGGATGCCTTCAGCCGCCGCCTTGGGGATGAAGGACGATGTTGGCGTCATGATGTCGAAGGTGCCGGGGGCCGATGTCTTGATCAGCGCGACCATCTCCTCGTCCGAGCCGTCATGGATCTTGAGGTTGACCGTGATCCCGGTTTCGGCGGTGAAGGCGTCCAGCATGCCCGGCTCTTCATAGCCACCAAAGGCCAGCACGTTGACGACGTTTTCCTGCGCAAAAGCGGGGCGGTTCCAAAGCCACGGCAACGCAACGGCAGCACCTGTGGCGGTTGTCAGAAGCTTGCGGCGGCTGATGGTCGTAAGGGGTGTGTTGGACATTTTCCCTGATCCCTGTTTGTGATTTACGGAGTTGCTATTCAGAACTTGCTTCCGTCAGCATTTTGTTGACAATCTGCAATATAGATAATCCGAACCATCGGTCAATGCACTCAACATGGACCAGCTTGCCTTGGGTTCGCGCCTCTGGTCCGGGTGTAAAGAATGAGGAAACGCATGGCGGAAAAAGCGGTAGTTGCATGAAAAACGGGCAAACATTGGAGAAACCGGTTGTAGCCACCGCAGCGCGGCAGGCCTTTCGACGGTCGCCGACGCTGGCACTGGTTGATGAAATGGAGGCTGCCCGGCAGCGGGGTCAAGATGTGCTGTCGCTGTCAACGCCCAGCTTTCCGCGCGGTCTTGACGTGCCGATGGCGCCTTTGGCGAACGGGATGCGGCTATCAGCCCCTGAAGGCGACCCAGAGTTGCGCACGGCGGCGCGCGCGGGGCTGTTTGGCCGATGGGTGCTGCCCGACCATGATCTTTGCATCACGGCGGGGGCAAAGGCCGCTATGTTTGCCATTCTGCGCGTCGTCGGTGAACCCGGTGCGCGCATCATCGTGATGGCCCCTGCATGGCCAAGCTATGATGATATCATCCAGTTGGCGGGGCACTTGCCGGTTCCCCTATGGACAAGGGCCGAAGACGGCTTCCGCCTTGATCCCGCAGACCTGACCCGCCTTTTGGCGGAAACCGGCGCACGGGCCGTTATGCTTGCCAATCCCGGCAACCCGACCGGCCAGATCGCATCAGCGGCAGAGCTTGACGGGGCGCTCGCGGCTTGCGTCGCGGCCGGGGCCCTGCTGGTGCTGGATGAGAGTTTTTCCGAGATCATTGCCGATCATCCGGCCTGGGCCGCTTCGGTGGCAGGTCCGCATCCCAACCTTGTCATCATCAACTCATTTTCCAAGAACCATCACCTTCAGGGCCAGCGTATCGCGGCCTGTCTGCTGCATGCATCATTGCGCGACGACTTTGTTGCTGTGCATCAGGCCCTGATGTCCTCTGCCCCCAGTCTGGGCCAAGCGGCTGCATTGGCTGCCCTGCAAGCCGGGGCGCTGGCGGACTACAGTGCGTCGCGGGCCGTCGCCGTTGACCTGATCACCCGTGCAGGCTGGTCTTGCCTGCCCAATCAGGGCACCTTCTATCACTTCCCGCGCCTACCCGATCCGGCCCAAACGCTTGGGCAGCTGCGCGATGTCGGACTATACGGGTTGAGCGGTGATGTTTTTGGCGCGCCCTACGCCAGTCACTTGCGCCTTTGCTTTGGCCGACCCAAGGCCGAAATGGCCGAAATCCTGAAAAGGGTGGACGCGGCGGGCCTGCTGGGGAAAAGCTGACGCCATGGCCGAGATCCTTTCTCCCAACACCGGCGCCGTCATCGGCTACCTGACCCCCGACAGCAGCGCACAGATCGGCGCTAGGCTGGACGGCTTGTCGGGCGCAATGGCCGATCTTGCCATGGCCGACGAGCGCCGGACGATCCTTTCCCGGGTGATTGAGGCGCTGGATCGCGCAAGGCACCCTTTGGGTGCCATCATCGTGGCCGAAGTGGGCAAGACCCCTGCAGAGGCAGCGGACGAGGTTGACTATGCGATCAGCTTTCTGCGCCATGCGCTGACGCAAATATCCGATGGGCTGCCGGGTGAAGGCGAACGGCGGTTACGGGTTGTTCCAGCCGGACCAGTGTTGGCCATAACGCCTTATAACGATCCTCTGGCGGGAATCGTCCGCAAGATCGCCCCTGCGATCGCGGCGGGATGCCCGATCATCGTCAAGCCGTCGGGCCTTGGCCATCTGACCGCCCGTGCGCTGTTTGACGCTTTGGCAGGCGTGGCACCCGTCGGGGCAATTGCGATGGTGAACCACACGGACCGCGATGTGCTGGGGAGGCTGATCGCCGATCCGCGCTTTCGTGTGCTCAGCTTTACCGGATCAACGCCGACTGGCCTCGCCATCGCAGCGCAGGCAGGGCTGAAACGGCTGGTGCTGGAACTGGGGGGTAACAACCCGTTTCTGGTGCTGGAAGGTGCAGACCTTGACCGCGCTGCCGCCGATGCCGTGGCACGCAAGACGCGTGCGGCGGGGCAGGCCTGCTCGGCGCAAAACCGGATCTATGTGGTGGCCCCACTTTATAAGGCGTTCCGCGATGCGTTTCTTGACCGGCTTTCCGCCGTGACCTTCGGCGCGTCGGATGGCGGGGTGTCCATGGGGCCGGTGCGGTCCGTCCGTGATCTGGACCGGCTGGCTGCCTTGGGGGCGGGCGGGCAGGCATTTGGCACTTGCACCGCCCCAGCACCGTTTGCTTTTGGCCCCGTGGTTCTGAACGATGACACCGCCTTACGCCATGCCGAGGCGTTTGGCCCGCTGATCTCGGTTTGCCCGGTGCCGGACCGCGCTGCTGCCTTGGCACTGGCCGCACGGGAGGAGCAGGCGCTGGTCTGCTATATTTACGGCGAGGTCAGCCCCGCCGACCTGGCCCTGCTGCGCTTTGGCTCGCTCGGCATCAACTCGACCCGGATTCAGGGGGCCGAGGTGTCGACCGGCGGGTTTGGCACCGCTGGAATCGGGCGCGAGGGTGGCGTCTGGGGCTTGCAGGAATTCCAGACTACGATCAACGAACGTTGGGGATAATCATGCGCGAAACTGTGACAACACCGGATGCTCCCGCCTCGACATCGCCGGTGGCACTTGGCACAAAGGGCGGCAGGCTCGTGTTTGTCTCAGGCCAGATGCCGCGTGACCCGGCAACGGGCCTTATCCCACCAGATGGGGCGGCGCAGGCGCGGTTGTCGATGCAGCATTGCCTCGCGGTGCTGGCGGCCGCAGGGTCGGGTCCAGACAAGGTGATGATGGCTTGGGTCTATGTCACTGACCTTGCCGTGAAATCGGCGGTGAATGCGGTGTTCCGCGAAACGTTTGGCGACACGCCGGTCGCCCGCAATCTTGTGGCTGTAAGTGATATCGGCGATGCGGCACTAGTCGAAATTTCGCTTATCGCGCTGGCCTGAATGCTTCGGTCAGGATGACGACGGCTTCAGCAATCTCGGCCTCGGTCACGGTCAAAGGCGGAACCAGTCCTATCACATGGCCCGCCGTGCCGCATTCCCAGGTGATCAGGCCCATGGCCAGCGCACGGGCGCGAACCTGTTTCGTGCGTGGCTGGTCGGGGTCGCCCTGCGCGTCCAGCACGGTCAGGCCAAGCATTGCGCCAGTGCCCACAAGCGGCCCAAGTGGGGCCGATGCCGCGCGCAGGCACGTCTCAATCCACGGCGCCCGAGCGGGCAGATCCTCAGTGATCAAGGTTGACAGGGTCGCAAGGCTCGCGGCCGCCGCCAGCGGATGCATCTGGAAGGTCGAGGATTGCATGCCCGCAGGCCAGCCCTGGAGCAGTGCCGCCGTGCCCGCAACCATCGCCCCCGGCAAGCCGCCTCCGGCGGCCTTTGCCAGGATCAACAGATCCGGCACGACGCCGCTGTGCTGAAAGGCAAACAGCATACCAGTCCTGCCGTAACCGGTAAAAACCTCATCCATTATCAGCACCACGCCATGCCGGTCCGCAGCCTTGCGCAACAGCGGCAAGAAACCGGCTGGCGGCACCCGCATTCCGGCGGTCGCCTGCATCGGCTCGACGATGATTGCGGCGATATCGCCGGGGGTAAGGGCTGCGTCGAGCAACGGCACCAGAGCGGCAAGATCGCCATCGTTTTCCGGCCATGGCATATGGTGCGTCGCCTCTGGCGGCAGCGCCAGACCGGCGTTCTGCCCTTTGGTCGCGCTGACCGCCAAGGCACCCAGCGTGCGCCCGTGGTAAGAACCCGCAAAGCCCACAAACCGCTGCCGCCCGGTGGCGTGGATCGCGGCTTTCAGCGCCACTTCGGTTGCCTCGGTGCCGTTGGTGGCCGGGTGGAACATTGACAGGGCGGGGGGCAGCACGGACGCCAGCCGCTCCATCAGCGCAATCTGCACCGGGGCGTGGAAATGGGGGCCAAGATGCAGCACCCCGGTCGCCGCCTGATCTGCAAGCGCGTGCAGAATGGCCGGATGGCCATGGCCAAGCACCGAAGTGCCCGAGCCGCAGGCAAAGTCGAGATAGCCCCGGCCCGCAGTGTCATAAAGCCACGTGCCCCGGCCCCAGCCAAAGACCGGCGGGTCGGATGTGACCGACAGCGCCTTTGTGCCTGATGACAGATGCCGCGTCAGTGGCGCTTGTACCGGCGTTGGGCCAAACAACCGGCCCAAGTGCGGGCGCGGGTGGGTGGCCCCCAAAAGCTGGCAGGCATGCCAGGCCAAGGCCGCAGTTGCCGCGATTACTGGTTTGCCCAAGGCCGCCTCAAGGCGGGCGACCATGCCCGCCGTGCGCAAACCGCCACCCATCAGGACAATCGCCTGCGCATCGGGGTGATTGGCAGCCCGCGCTGCCTCGGCCCAGAAATCCGCCTCCTGCCCGGCAATGCCAGTCTCGTCCTGAAAACTGCGGCGTACTTGTGCAACAACTGCGATCCCGTGACCCTGCAAAAAGGTCCGGCCTGCTGCCGTAACCTCGGCATCATAGGGGGAGGTGATGGCAACCCTTTTTATACCCAGAAACTGCAAGGCGGCGACGATGGCGGTTGATGGCGTACTGCCTGCCCGCGCACCGCTGGCCTCTGCAATGGTGCGGCTTTGCACCACATCATGCCCGACCCCCAAGATGAAGGACCCGGCATGATCCCCCGTCACGATCACATCGGGATGCGCCTCGGCTAATACGAGCGCAGCAGCGACCATCGGGCCAACGTCGGCCGAGGCGGTAAAGGTGGCATGGTTCAGCGGCTGGCCGGGCAAAGTGCCGGGATAGCGCGCGGTCAGCCAGGCCACGCCATCCGGCAGATAGGACCAGTATTCATCATCGTTCAGCCCGTCACCGGGAAACAGAAACCCGATCCGCCCGGCGGCTCCGCGCATGTCAGTGCCCGAGGATGTTGTCAAGAAACCGCACCAGCCGGGGATGGGGTGGCGCGTCAAAGAACTGCTGCGGCGGCGCCATGGCGACGATCCGTCCCTGATCCATGAACCCGATCCGGTCAGCGGCGCGCCGGGCAAAGCCCATCTCGTGCGTGACCACGATCATGCTCATCCCGCCTTGCCCCAGTTCCACCATGACATCCAGCACTTCGCGAATCATCTCGGGGTCCAGCGCCGATGTCGGCTCGTCAAACAGCATCAGCACTGGCTCCATTGCCAGTGCGCGGGCAATCGCCACGCGCTGCTGCTGGCCCCCTGACAGCGCGGCGGGCGGTTTGTCAGCATGGCCTGCCAATTGCACTCGGTCCAGCAGCGCCTCAGCCCTTGCATCCGCTTCGGCACGCGACAGTCCCAAAAGCTTGCGCGGCGCAATGGCAATGTTTTCGCGCGCGGTAAGGTTCGGGAACAGGTTGAACTGTTGGAACACCATGCCGACCCGACGGCGAAGCGCCTGCAGGTCTTTTGCAGGCACACCGTCAATCACAATCGTTCCGGCGTCGGGTTCCTCCAGCCGGTTGATGCAGCGGATCAGCGTGGACTTGCCTGACCCGGACGGGCCGCAGATCACCAGCCTTTCGCCCCGGTTCAGGTCCAGATCAACCCCGTCCAGCGCGGTAAAGCTGCCAAAGCGTTTCGCCAGACCGCGCGCCGTCAAAAGCGTCATGCGCCAAGCCCCCGTTCGAGGCGGCGTGACAAGATCGTCACGCTGCCGATGATGATCAGGTACAGAATTGCCATTTGCACAAGAATCTCGATCACCACAAAGGTTTCAAAGATCAGCGACTGTCCCACTTGCGAAATTTCGTGGACCGAGATCACCGACAACAAGGACGAAGCCTTGATCAGATTAGCGAATTCGTTGGTCAGGGGCGGCAGAATGCGGCGCAACGCTTGCGGCAGCAATATCTCCAGCACCGCCCGCCAGCGCGCGAACCCCAATGCAAGGGCCGCCTCCAGCTGGCCGCACCCCAGACTTTCGATGGCCGAGCGGATGATTTCAGCGGCATAAACCGCGCCAACCAGCCCCAAGGCCAGCACGCCGCACCAGAACCCCGACAGCACGACTCCGACTTTGGGCAGGGCAAAATAGGCAAAGGCGATGATAACCAGCGGCGGCAGGCCACGGACAACCTCGATCATTCCCTGCGCCATGGAGCGCAGGGGTTTGGGGCCAAGCAGCCGAGCCAGCGCCAGCAGCGGGGCCAACAGGCAGGCGAGGCCCAGCGACAAGAGGCTGACCTGCAACGTGACCCCCGCTGCCCGGATCAGGCGCGGAAAATATTCGAAAAAGGCAACCCAATCGAAAATCATCTGGCGAAACTGCCCGCACCCGCCAAGGCGCCAGATGCCGACAGCCGCCGCTCCAGTGCCGAGGCGATCAGGCTGATGCCGAAGATGAAAACGAAGTATAGGAAGCCCTCGACCACAATTACTTCGGAAAAACGCAGGTTGGCGGAACTGATCGCTTCGGCTGCCTTGTGCAGCTCGAACAGCGTGATCACTGACAGGACCGAGGACGCCTTGATCAGCTGTGACAGCTCGTTCATCATCGGGCCGACCATGCGCCGCGCCGCCTGCGGCAGGATGAATTGCCGCAAGGTGGCCTGCCGGTCAAACCCAAGTGCCAGCGCCGCCTCCCACTGACCTTTGGGAACCGATTTCACTGCCGCGCGGCCAATTTCGATCTGGTAGCCTGCCGAGTTCAGCACCAGCGCCCCCACCCCCATCACAAAAAGTGGAGGTTGCAGGCCAAGCTTGGGCAACAGGAAGTAGATAGCAAAGATCTGGATAAGGATCGGCGTGCCGCGCACAAAGAACACCCAGGCGTCAATTGCGCGTGCTGCCGGATGGCGGTCGGAAAGTTCAGCGCGCAACGCCCCCAGGGCAAGGCCAAGGGGCGTGGCAATGGCAAGGGCGGTTATGGACAGGACCATGGTCAGGCCAAGGGGCGGCAGCAGCCGCACCAGAACCTGCACCATGAACACCGGATCCATGACCGCGTGCTGTCTTTACCAAGTCGGCGCGGTGGCCGGCAGGGCCGCCACAAAGGACTGACCAAACCATTTCACCTGCAACGCTTCCAGCTCGCCCGAGGCGGCCATTTTGGCGATGAAGGCATCGAACGCGGCGCGCAGGGTATCGTCTTCCTTGCGGAAAGCGGCGGCCGTCCAAGCGCCTTCAAACGTGCCGTCACAATTCCAAGGCATCGCGACCAGATCGGGGTTGGCCTTGGCGCCTTCCAGCAACGCCACGATGGACGAGGCATAGCCCGCTACACGGCCCGTCGCCAAAGCCTCATAGGCCAGCGCGTCATTGTCGAAGGTTTGCAGATCACCGTCGAAAGCAATGCCCTTGGTTGCTGCACAGGCCGTCAGCATGTCGATCTGCGGTGTTCCGGCACCGGCACCGGCAACCATGCCGGCAAGGCCCGCAAAATCGGTGATACCGCTGGCCTTGGTCACCAGAAGCCCCGAGGCTGCGTCCATGTAAGGCACCGAGAAGTTGACCTTTTCATAGCGCACTTCGGTCGCGGTCATGCCGCCCAGGATCATGTTGAACTGGCCGCTATAGAGCGATTCCAGCACGGTCGACCAGTTGGTGTCTACAGGCACTGCCTTGACGCCAAGGCTGGCCGCAAACGCGTTGCCAAGATCAATGTCATAGCCCACGATATTGTTGTTTTCATCGCGGAATTCGAACGGGCGGTATTGCGCTTCCAGCCCGAATTTCAGCTCGCCCGCAGCTACGATATCGGCCAGCGCATCGGCTTGGGCGGCGGTGCTAGCCAGTACGGCAAAAGCCGCACCAATCATCAGGGAATGCCAGGTCTTCATGTCGTCTTCCTTTTCTGTTGGATGTTCGGTTCTCGGTTTTTTGCTGCCAGCATCAGGCCAGTCAGGTCGATCATCGGTCGGCAGAGGTCGGCGTCCGGTGCAAACAGCGCCTCAAGCGCCACTGCGACATCTGCAAGCCAGGCGTCGCGGTGCAACGGTCCCACGATCTGCAGGCCAAAGGGCAGGCCGTCCGGCCCCTTACCGCAGGGAATGACTACCGCCGGGTTGCCCATTAGCGTCACGCCATAGGCAATCGCTTCCCATCGCAGGTAATTGGCCATCGGCTCGCCGTTGATCTGGCGCGGCCATTCGTCCTCATGGCGGAAGGGCGGAACAGATGCGGCGGGGGTGAACAGCAGATCGTAGCGGTCAAAGAATGCCTGCGACGCCCGGTGGATGCGGGCATGTTCGCCAAGCGCCCAAGCGGCATCGGGAATGCCAAGCGTCAGTGCGCGTTCAACCTCATAAACGACATTGTCTGCCAGCGCAGACTTGTCGCGGTCATAGATTTCCTTGAAATCATAGAGGAACTCGAGCGATCGCATGACCTGAAGCACCCGGTCCACCGTCGAAAGATCGGGGCTAGCCTCGTCTGCTGACCGGAAGAAACCTGCCACTCGCGCCATCTTGGCGCGAAAGGTGGCGCGCACACCATTGTCGACGGGGCAGAAGCCAAGGTCTTCCGACAGGGCAATCCGCAAGCCCGCAAGATCGGGAGTGCCGGGAGCATCAAAGCCCAGGTCACGGCGCTGCGACAGCGGGTCAAAGTTCTGCGGCCCTGCCATTGCCGACAGCAGCAGACGGGCATCGCGCGCCTCGCGCCCCATCGGGCCTTCGACGTTGAAGGGCGAAAAGCCGAAGGCCCGGCGTTCGTTGGCGACGGTTCCTGCCGACGGGCGGATGCCGGTGATGCCGTTGAACGCCGCCGGAGTGCGCAAGGAGCCTGCGAAATCCGACCCCATTGCCAATGGCACCATGCCAGTGGCTAGGGCCACTGCCGTGCCACCTGACGATCCTGCCGCTGTATAGCGGATATCATGCGGGTTACAGGTGGTACCCCAAAGCTGGTTTGACGAGGTGGCACCAAAGCCCAGTTCCGGAATGTTGGTCTTGCCTACCACAATGGCCCCCTGTTTGCGCAGAAGGGCGACGATGAACTCATCCTTGGCGGCGACATTGTCTTGGTAAAGATACGAGCCGTAAGTGGTCCGCAACCCCGCGACATCGTTCATGTCTTTAATGCCAATGGGCAGTCCGTGCAGCGGCGGCAACGAATCGCCACGCATAATGGCTGCCTCCGCCGCCTGGGCCTCGGCCAGCGCAGCCTCGGGGCGCATGTCGCAGAACGCGACCAGCAGTGGGTTTAGGTCCGCGATCCGGTCCAGCGATGCCTGCATCACCTCAACCGGCGAGACGGCCTTGGCGCCAATCAGGCCACGAAGTTCGACAGCGGAAAGATCTGCAAGCACTGCGTTTAAGCCTTTGAGTTGAAGGAGCGAAGCTGCGTTCAATTTGTTGACAATTGACAAAAAAGAGTCAAATGGAAAGTGTCAAGTCGGGAAGCTTACGGTCCGCCATCAAACCCGCGCTATCACGCGAACTGCACAGTTTTTGAGCGTTCTTGCAGACATTGGTCTTGATGCGGCGCGTTGGAACGCAGCGGCCAAGGAGATCGGGCTCAAGCCGCTTTGCCGCCGGAGCAACACAGCGAGAATAGTGCGAGCCGACTGCAAACGAAAAGATCACACGGAACAAACAAATGGGACCGCGGTCACCAAGGCATTCCCTTACAGATTGGCATCGCGAGCAGGGCATGGGTATGATTGTCAAGGCCTGAGCCGACCCCGTGATCGGTCAGCACGTTCATTTGGAAGTCGCGCATTTCCGCCTCGATGAAGGTTCGGATCCCCTATTCCAACACTGTGCTGACGCTCAAAAAGAGCCCAGCTCAACACGTTTCTTGGCGAAAGCGTACGGTTTGTCGGTCGGCGAGATTGAAGATTTCTCGGTCAGATCTCGGTTTCCCGTTGCCGTAGGCACGCATTAAGTAGCACCCGCATCAATCTCGGCCATCAAAGGAAAAGCGATTGGCTTCCGATGAAAGGCCCGATGACTGACGTTTTAGCGTCGGGATAAAATACATTTTTGTCAGCGACTTAGCAGGCCGCTGAAGAAGTGTGCGGGCCGGAGCGGTGTTCTTCGCCCTGCATCGGAGCCGGCGCCGCGGGCCACGGTCTGGGGCTGCCACAGGCGGCTGTGGAAGCTCGTCCGCAGGGTCATGCGGCCAGCAACCGCGG
>JADCEN010000057.1 GCA_020250175.1 Rhodobacter sp. | reverse complement strand
CTTCAGGCGCTCGGATTCACGCGCGATCGCCTCCCGTTTCTGCTCGAAATGCTGCCCGCGGTGATCGTCGCCCAGCCCGAGTTCTCGGCCGATCGTGGTCAATCGCATGTCTGCGGTGTCTTCCCGCAGCGACAGCCGGTATTCGGCACGGCTGGTGAACATCCGGTATGGCTCGGTAACGCCACGGGTGATCAGGTCGTCGACCAGTACGCCCATGTAGGCCTCGTCCCGCCGCGGATGCCATGCCGCTTCACCGATCGCGGAGCGCGCCGCGTTGATGCCGGCCACCAACCCCTGCGCCGCCGCCTCTTCATAGCCGGTCGTGCCGTTGATCTGGCCGGCCAGGAACAACCCGGGGATCGCCTTCAGCTCCAGCGCGGCGCCCAACGCGCGCGGATCGACATAGTCGTATTCGATCGCATAGCCGGGACGTACGATGTGCACGTTCTCCAAGCCCTTGATCGAACGCATGAAATCGATCTGCACATCGAACGGCAGGCTGGTCGACATACCCTGCGGATAGATCTCGTTGACCGTCAGCCCCTCCGGCTCGAGAAAGATCTGATGGCTGTCGCGATCGGCGAACCGGGTGATCTTGTCCTCGATCGACGGACAGTAGCGCGGGCCGACACCCTCGATCACCCCCGCGAACATCGGCGAGCGGTCGAGGTTTTCGCGGATCACGTCATGCGTATGGCTGTTGGTATGCGTGATCCAGCAGGGAATCTGGCGCGGATGCTGGTCGCGGCTGCCGAGGAATGAAAAGACCGGGACTGGATCGTCTCCCGGTTGCCGTTCCAGCACCGAAAAATCGATCGTACGGGCGTCCAGGCGCGGCGGTGTACCGGTCTTCAGGCGACCCAGCGGCAGTTTCAGCTCGCGCAGGTGCTCGGCCAGCCGGATCGACGGCGGGTCCCCTGCCCGGCCCGCCGCATGATTCGTCATCCCGATGTGGATCAGGCCGGACAGAAAGGTGCCGGTGGTCAGGACGACCGCGCGCGCCCGGAAACGGATCCCCGATTGGGTGATGGCGCCCGCGATCCGCCCGTTCTCGATGATCAGATCATCGACCGCCTGCTGGAACACCGCCAGGTTCGGCTGATTCTCGATCCGGCGCCGGATGGCGGCCTTGTAGAGCACCCGATCCGCCTGCGCGCGAGTCGCGCGGACAGCCGGCCCCTTCCGCGAGTTCAGTATGCGGAACTGAATGCCCGCCTCATCGGCCGCCTGCGCCATCACACCGCCCAGCGCGTCGATTTCCTTGACCAGATGCCCCTTGCCAATACCCCCGATGGACGGATTGCACGACATCTGGCCCAGCGTTTCGACGTTATGGGTCAGCAGCAGGGTCGCACGCCCGCTCCGCGCAGCCGCGAGCGCAGCCTCGGTGCCGGCATGGCCGCCGCCGACGACGATCACGTCATATTGAGTTGGGTACCACATGGAGGTTTCCGGACGGGAACGGCTCAGGGAGCGCTGCGTGGTAGCGCCGCACTGGAGAAGGGTCGCCGATTGTAGGGGAGCCCCTTCGCATGGGCAATTTGAATCGTGGTTGAATCTCGCTCGAATTGCGGAATGTTTCACGTGAAACGGGCGGCTGGCTGTTTCACGTGAAACATTCAGGCTCGGCTTGCCTGGACGCGGGCCCCTGCCCGCCCAAGCCACCGACACCAGCGACCTGCTGCGCCCGCCTGCTCCGCGTCGCCTGGCAGGCACCCGGGAAAGGCTGCCCCTCCATCACTGTGCACGCCATCGTACTGCTAGACAATCACCAGATGTAAAGACAAGTCATCCAGACGCTCCTGTTCGACACGGACAGCCGCGGACTTCACGACATCACGGCACGTGTCGCCAAAGCCGCTGCGGACACGAACATCACCGACGGACTGGTCACCCTCTTCCTGCGTCACACTTCCGCCAGCCTGCTGATCCAGGAAAATGCCGATCCGGAGGTACTCGGCGACCTCGAGCGCTTCATGGCCCGGCTCGTCCCCGATGGTGACCCGCTGTACCGGCATCGCGACGAAGGTCCGGACGACATGCCTGCCCATGTACGCGCCGCCCTGACCGCCGTGCAGCTTTCGATCCCGATGAGCGGCGGCAATCTGACGCTCGGCGTCTGGCAGGCGGTCTGCCCGTGCAAGCAGCCCTTACACCGTTGCTGGCGCCACCCGAGGAGCCACTCGACGCTGTAGCCTGACTCGCCCGCGGCGCGGCCTGGATCGGCGTCTTGCCTAAGCCGGCGCTCCGCGAAGGCGCAGACAATCATGAAATCAACGACTTGCCACAGCAATCGGGCTGGAAGGCGCGTCGTTAAGGGGGGTTCAGCGTAGGGGGGTCATGTGTACGCGGGCATATACATGCCCCGCGCCTAGGGTCGTTGCAGACGCGAGTCGTAAGTCCACTTGCGAACCTTCCGGACACGGATCGCACGCACGTCGCCGTGCTTCGGATTGATCAGGATGTTCATCTCCTCCGGCACGATCACCGATGGCACGAACATCACCGCCGATGCACCTTCTCGCAGCCAGGCCTCCCCGGCTTCAAGGCTCACCCTGCCTTCAGGGATTGCATCCCAACCAATGTGCTCGAGGGGCACGAACCGGAGGGCGGTCTTCACCAGGCGATCGGGGATCTCCAGTTCGACGAGATACCGGTTGAGGGGCAAGCCGCCTGCGTTCAGGTGAACGATCGTCTCCAGGCAGGCAAGCGCACGGCTCGATGCCGCATACAACATCGGTGTGCCCTTGCGGTTCCAGCGACCACCTGTGGCCTCAGCACCGGCGCCGGTCAGATCGTCGGCGGTATAGCCAGGCGCATCAGTACCGATCCGCCACACCAGTGTCATGCATACGCCCCGCCGCGTGCCCTCTCCAGCAGGCCGGACACGATCTGCTGACCCTCAGCCGTGTCCATGTACTCGCCTGGCGATAGACCTCCCAGCGCCGGCATGGGCTGCTCGAGCCACCCGGCCACCCAGCGGGCGGAATCGAAGCCGGCGGAACCGCCGGACTCGTCCACCATAGCCTGCGCCTGCCCCACGAGCCTGGCAAAGCCGATCACGCGCTCGCTCTCGACCACCGACAAGGCCTGACTGGCTCGGGCCTTGCGGTCCACCGTAGCCCGCGACAGCCCGAGCAAAGCAATGACACGCTCCTTGGATTCACCGGTTGCCCGGGCAAGCCCCGCGATGGAAGCCGCTGGCACGCCGCGCTTGGCGACAGCCACGCGCTCGATGGCAGGCATGGCAAAGACGCGGACAAACCATGCCGAGGACGCGTTGGCGGGCCAGTCCGACGTCACGACAGGCTTGGCGATGGCGGCGCTGGGCACCGGCTTGCGCTTTGTACCTGCGGCGGTGGCGTGTGCGGTCATGATCTGCTCCTTTGATCAAACATAGTAGATCATTTGATCAGAAGTCGCCACGATCCTGCGATAGCTTTCCTGCAAGGGCGACCTTGCCGGGCTCGTGGATGACGCCCCCCGGAACAACCCTGCCCTTCGGACCCCCACCTACTTCCGATGCAGAACTGCATCATGGGCTGGAAGGCGCGTGGATGCTTGGGGTCAGGGCGACATGGGCTGATAT
>JADCEN010000056.1 GCA_020250175.1 Rhodobacter sp. | reverse complement strand
GATCGCGCCATCCATCTGCGCCGCACCGGTGATCATGTTCTTCACATAATCGGCATGGCCGGGACAATCGACATGGGCATAGTGGCGGGCGGCGGATTCATATTCCACATGCGCGGTCGAAATCGTGATCCCCCGCGCCCGTTCTTCCGGGGCACCGTCGATCTGGTCATAGGGCTTGAATTCGCCGAAATACTTGGTGATCGCCGCCGTCAGCGTGGTCTTGCCGTGGTCAACATGGCCGATCGTGCCGATGTTCACATGCGGTTTGTTACGTTCAAACTTTGCCTTTGCCATGATGGCCTCCTGAATTTCGGGTCCTGACGGTGCGCGCGGCTGCACCCTGCGGCGGTACGGCGCGTGCTTACGCACGCACCGCCTGTCTTATGCGTATTTCTTCTGGATCTCGTCCGAGATGTTCTGCGGAACCGCATCGTAATGGTCGAACTGCATCGTGAACACGGCGCGGCCCGACGACATCGAACGCAGGTTGTTGATATAGCCGAACATGTTGGCCAGCGGCACGAAGGCGTTGATGACATTCGCGTTGCCGCGGCTGTCCTGGCCCTGCACCATGCCCCGGCGACTGGTCAGATCGCCGATGACGCCGCCCGTGTATTCTTCCGGCGTCACCACTTCGACCTTCATGATCGGTTCCAGCAGCTTTGCCCCGGCTTTCTTCAGACCGTCGCGCATTGCGGCGCGGGCGGCAATCTCAAAAGCCAGCACCGAGGAGTCCACGTCGTGGAACGCACCGTCCACCAGCGCCACCTTGAAGTCGATCACCGGGAAACCGGCCAGAGGCCCGGAATCCATCACCGATTTGATGCCTTTTTCAACGCCCGGAATGTATTCTTTGGGCACTGCACCGCCGACGATTTTGGATTCAAACGAATAACCTTCGCCCGGTTCGGTCGGCTGGATGATCAGCTTGATGCGGGCAAACTGGCCGGTGCCGCCGGTTTGCTTCTTGTGGGTATAGTCGATTTCCGCTTCGCGGCTGATGGTTTCACGGTAAGCCACCTGCGGCGCACCAATGTTCGCTTCAACCTTGAACTCGCGGCGCATCCTGTCGACCAGGATATCGAGGTGAAGTTCGCCCATGCCTTTCATGATGGTCTGACCGCTTTCATGATCGGTCTCTACCCGGAAGGACGGGTCTTCGGCAGCAAGGCGGGCCAGTGCGATGCCCATCTTTTCCTGGTCAGCCTTGGACTTCGGTTCGACCGCGATTTCGATCACGGGCTGCGGGAAGGTCATGGTTTCCAGAACCACCGGCTTGGCCGGATCACACAGCGTGTCGCCCGTGGTGGTTTCCTTCAGGCCGGCCAGCGCGATGATGTCGCCCGCGAAGGCTTCTTCGATTTCTTCGCGGTTGATGGCATGCATCATCATCATGCGGCCGACACGCTCTTTGCGTTCCTTGGTCGCGTTCAGCATCTGGTCGCCCTTGCGAAGCTGGCCGGAATAGATGCGCGTGAAGGTCAGCGAGCCGACGAAAGGGTCGTTCATGATCTTGAACGCAAGGCCCGAGAAGGGCTGATCATCATCGGCGGAACGGGCAATGTTGCGGGTTTCCGTTTCGTCGCCTGGTGCAAAGCCCAGATAGGGCGGAACATCCAGCGGGTTCGGCAGATAGTCGATCACGGCGTTCAGCATGGGCTGGACGCCCTTGTTCTTGAACGCCGACCCCGCCAGCACCGGCACGAAGGACAGCGACAGCGTGCCCTTGCGGATCAGGCCACGCAGCACCTCGACCGAGGGTTCGTTGCCTTCCAGGTACTCTTCCATCACCGCATCGTCCTGCTCGACGGCAAGCTCCAGCATGGTGTGGCGCCATTCCTTTGCCTCATCCAGCAGACCGGCGCGGATTGGCTGGCGGATCCAGGACGCGCCCAGATCTTCGCCCTGATAAACCCACTCTTCCATGGTCAGCAGATCGATGATGCCCTCAAGACGGTCTTCCGACCCGATCGGCAACTGGACCGGCATCGGCCTGGCACCGGTACGCTCGGCGATCATCCTCACGCAGTTGAAGAAATCGGCCCCGGTCTTGTCCATCTTGTTGACGAAGACGATCCTGGGAACCTTGTAGCGGTCGGCCTGACGCCAGACGGTTTCGGTCTGCGGCTCGACCCCGGCGTTGCCGTCCAGCAGCACCACCGCCCCGTCAAGCACCGCCAGCGAGCGTTCCACCTCGATGGTGAAGTCGACGTGGCCGGGGGTGTCGATGATGTTGAACCGGTACAGGTCATCCTTCGACTGGCTGCCGGAATCCACCGTGCGTTTCCAGAATGTGGTGGTGGCGGCAGAGGTGATGGTGATGCCGCGTTCCTGTTCCTGTTCCATCCAGTCCATCGTCGCGGCACCATCGTGCACCTCGCCGATCTTGTGGGACTTGCCGGTGTAGAACAGAATCCGCTCGGTCGTCGTGGTCTTGCCCGCATCGATATGGGCAATGATCCCGAAGTTACGGTAGCGGTTCAGGGGGTATTCGCGTGCCATTGGACTGCCTCAGGCCTAAATGTTACCAGCGGTAGTGGCTGAACGCCTTGTTGGCATCGGCCATTTTGTGGGTGTCTTCGCGCTTTTTCACGGCGCTGCCACGGTTGTTCACGGCATCGGACAACTCGGCGGCAAGACGTTCTTCCATCGTGCTCTCGTTGCGCTTGCGCGCGGCGATGATCAGCCAGCGGATCGCCAGGGCTTCGCGCCGCTCGGGGCGGACTTCGACCGGGACCTGGTAGGTGGCACCCCCGACGCGGCGCGAGCGCACCTCGACAGATGGTTTCACATTGTCCAGCGCCTCGTGGAAGGCTTCGATGGGCTGGCGCTTCAGCCGGGTCTGAACCCGTTCCAGCGCGGAATAGACGATGCCTTCGGCAACCGACTTCTTGCCATCGACCATAAGGTTGTTCATGAACTTGGTCAGGATCCGATCCCCGTATTTGGCATCGGGCAGGATTTCGCGCTTTTCGGCGGCATGACGACGGGACATTTCCTAAACCCTCACTTCGGACGCTTCGCGCCGTATTTCGAACGGCGTTGACGGCGGTCTTTGACGCCCTGGGTATCCAGCACACCGCGCAGGATGTGGTAGCGGACACCGGGAAGGTCCTTGATGCGTCCGCCACGGATCAGCACAACCGAGTGTTCCTGAAGGTTGTGCTTTTCGCCGGGGATGTAGCAGATCACTTCGAAGCTGTTGGTCAGACGCACTTTTGCGACTTTCCGCATGGCCGAGTTCGGCTTCTTCGGCGTTGTGGTATAGACGCGCGTGCAGACGCCGCGCTTTTGCGGGCATCCTTCCAGGTGCTGCGACTTGGACTTTCTTACGTTCGGCTCCCGCGGCTTGCGGATGAGCTGTTGGATCGTCGGCATTCACGTACCCCGTGTTGCGCTGTCAATACTCGCACCCGACCCGGGCGCACTGCTTCTCGACGGCATCCTGCGCAGATCGCAAAACGCCAAAACCGCATGCGTCCCCTTCGCGGGGACGACGCGGTGGAGTTCCAGAGGATCGGGGCCTGCGCCCGGATCATGACCACTTCTGCCTTCAAACCCTGTGCCGCAGATCACCAGATACCGGGACCGCAGCACAAGTCGGGGCCGTATAGGGGGAGTCGCGGGGGTTGTCAACAGCCCCCCCCGCGGCACCCAGGGCTATCGCATTTGGCCGATGATTGATTTTGCGAAGTCATTGGACCATCCTGCGCGTTTGCGTTTTCGGGAGACGGGGAGTTTGGGGCGGGCCTTTCGCAGGATGTTGAGGGTGAGCTTTCGCAGAATGCTGAGGT
>JADCEN010000055.1 GCA_020250175.1 Rhodobacter sp. | reverse complement strand
TGTGACCCCGGTCGCACTGGACCTGATCCGCGGCTTTTTGTGGAAGCGGTGCTCTGGATCGCCCGGACGGGCTGTCCATGGCGTGACCTGCCGGAGGAGTTCGGCAAGTGGAACACGGTCTTCAAGCGGTTCCGCAGATGGGTGAAGGCTGATGCATTCTATCGTATGTTCAGAGCGTTAGCCGAAGACGCCGACTTTGAATACACTATGATCGACGGCAGTATCGTCAAGGTCCACCGTCACGGACAGGGCTCAAAAGGGGGACTCAAAGCCAGGCCATCGGACGCTCTCGCGGCGGCATAACAACCAAGATCATGGCCCTGACTGATGCCCTCGGCAACCTCGTCGACTTCTGCCTGCTGCCCGGACAGGCCCACGACCTGCGCGGCACGGCGGCGCTGATTGAGGGGCTGTCTTGCCGGCAGTTGCTTGCAGACCGGGCGTTCGATGCCAACTGGGTCCGCGAAGCGCTGGCAGAGGCCGGGATCGAGGCCGTCATCCCGCCGAAATCCAACCGACGCTTCCCCGCAGAGTTCGACCGGGACACCTACAAATGGCGTCATCTGATTGAGAACTTCTTCGGAAAGCTCAAGGAATACAGGGGTATCGCCATGCGCTGCTGCAAGACAGACACAAGCTACAGCGCGTTCATCGCCATCGTCGCAACCGTTATTCGCCTGAGATGAACGTCAACAGGCCCTAAGCCTGCGGGTACGATATCACCGACAAATACCGCGCTGGCAGCTTCACCAGCACCTCCGGACCATGCCGGGCATCGGCATCGAAGAACAGGCTGTCGCCGGGGCAGAGGTGGAACAATCGGTCGCCGTGGCGGTACTGCACCTCGCCCTCCAGCATGTAAAGCAGTTCGATCCCGTCATGCTGGAAGGTGGGGAACACATCCGATGCTTCGGTCAGGGTGATCAGATAGGGTTCAACCACCACGCCCGAGGAATTCGATCCGATATGGCCCAGCAGGTTGTACTGGTGCCCCGCCCGCGTACCCCGCCGCTCGATCTCCACATGGTCGCCCGCCTTGACATGCTGCACCTCGCGCCGTTCTTCGAACCGGCGGAAAAAGCTGGTGATCGGTGTGGAAAAGGCATGCGCCAGAATCTGCAGCGTGGTCAGCGACGGCGAGGTGATGCCATTCTCGATCTTGGACAGCATTCCGATCGACAGGCCCGTCGCTTCGGCCAGGTCGGCCACGGTCAGGCCCTGCTGGCGGCGGCAGGCCCGCACCTCTCGCCCGATGGCCAGTTCCAGGTTGCGCTCGCTCAGCTCCCGCACACGGTGGGGGTCCTGATTGAACACGGGCTTGCCCTTGGGCAGGGTGATGGAAAAGTCTTCCAGATCGTCGGGCATGGCTGTTGCCTTTGGGTGAAATCAGACCGCCAGATTTTTCCTTCAGGTGATCATACCTCAGTCTGGAAGAAATGCCACTGCCCTGACAGGGTCCGTTCAGAAGGCATTGCGCAGGGCTGTCACCAGGGCATGGTGCAGCGACCCGGCTGCGGACCGCGGGCCCAGAACCGTGATGCCGCCCCTGCCCCGGATCACAAAGCTGCCAAGGTGTTCGATCACCGTCCGGGTGGCATGGCCCGGCTGCATCGACCGGACATCCAGCGCACAAAGCCGTTCAAAGACGGCCGCCAGATCATCCCCGGCCAGATCGAAGCGCACCCAGGCATCGGTCTGTTCGGTGATCGACGCGGCTATGCCGAAGGCCGGGCGCAGGGCTGCAACGATGTCCTCGAATCTTTCGAAATCGGCCTCGACCATCCATTGGCCGGGGCCAAGCCAGAAGGCGGACCAGACCGGGCCGGTGGCATGGCACCCCGGACCGGGCAGCGGCAGGCCGATGGCCTGTGCCGCCGCCGCGACATCCGCCTCGCGCCCGCGCCGGGCGGCAAGCGAGGCAAGGGCGACATCCGTACGCTCGGCAATCGTGACGGGGCCGATGGTCACCACCACCAGGTCGGGGTGACCCAGGGCTGTCAGCGGGGCAAGGCGATGCTCAGGCACGAAGGCGGCTCCCTTCCGGGTCAATGAAATGCGGGCTGACGATTTCCACCAGTGTTTCGGTCCCCGCAAGCAGGTTCACGGCGCGCAGCCGTTCGCCGAAGCGCGCGGTGCCGTTCCTGAGATAGCCCAGCGCAATGGCATGGCCCAGGTTCGGCGAATAGACCACCGAGGTCAGCCAGCCACCGTCATGCGCGGCTGTGGCGGGCGCGCCCTGCGCCAGGAAATGGCTGCCCGCCGTCAGCGGCTGCGCCGGATCGACCGGTCGCACCCCCACCAGCCGCAGCCCGTCTTCGGCCACCATCCCCTCGCGCGCCGACAGCACCATGCCGATGGCGTCCTTCTTGCGCGACACCATCTTGCCCAGCCCCATGTTCAGCGCGGTGGATTGGCCGTTCAGCTCGTTCCCCGCCACATGGCCCTTTTCCACCCGCATCACACCCAGGGCTTCGGTGCCATAGACCACGGCGTCAAATTCGGCCCCCGCAGCCACCAGCGCACGGATCATCGCATCGCCGTAGCGGGTCGGCACGGCGATTTCATAGGCAAGCTCGCCCGAGAAGGAGATGCGGAACAGCCGCGCCCGCAACCCGTCGCAAACCGTGATCGCCGCGCAGGCCATATAGGGAAAGGCCGCATCGGAAATGTCCTGATCCACGATCTTTTCCAGCAGCTTGCGCGCATTGGGACCGGCGACCGAATATTGCGCCCAGGCCTCGGTGGTCGAGATGATCTGAACATCAAGGTCCGGCCACAGGCACTGGCGGCAGAATTCGAGGTGACGAAAGACGGTGACGGCGTTCGCCGTGGTCGTTGTCATGACATATTCATGCTCGGCCATGCGCGCGGTGGTGCCATCGTCAAAGACGATGCCGTCTTCGCGCAGCATCAGGCCGTAGCGCACCTTGCCGATGCCAAGTGTCGAAAAGCTGTTGGCATAGACCCGGTCAAGGAAAAGACCGGCATCCGTGCCCTGGATGTCGATCTTGCCCAGCGTCGTCACATCGCAGATGCCGACAGAGCGGCGCGTGGCCAGACCTTCCCGGTCCACCGATTGCCGCCAGGTGGTTTCCCCCGGCCGGGGCAGCCATTGCGTGCGCAGCCACAGGCCCACCTCGACAAAGACCGCGCCCTGTTCGGCGGCCCAGCGGTGCGACGGGGTCAGGCGTGTCGGGCGGAACGCTTCGCCGGTGGACCGGCCCGCCAGCGCGGCCAGGGCAACGGGCGTATGCGGCGGGCGGAAGACGGTGGTTCCGGTCTGCGGAATGCTTTGCCCCGTCAGCCCGGCCATGATCGCAAGGCCCAGAACATTGCCGGTCTTGCCCTGATCTGTCGCCATACCCAGCGTCGTATAGCGCTTGAGATGTTCGACCGAGCGGAAGTTTTCCTGATGCGCCAGCTTGATGTCCTTGACGGTGACATCGTTCTGCGGATCAATCCAGGCCCGGCCCCTTCCATGGGGCACATACCACAGCGGGGTGATCGACAGGGGTGCGTCTTCGGCCTGGGGCACCTCGGGGGCGACTGGCGCAAACCCAAGGTCCGACAGCGCCTGCACCGTGCGGTCGGCCCCGGTCTGCAAGGCGGCATGGGTGGACATGTGGCCACCTGCCGCCCCGGCCACGCTCAGGCCCGGCGGGCCGTTCGGACCCGGCACGAAGGCTGCAAGGCGCTCGTCCCACAGCGGGCGGCAGCCCTGGTGCGAGGTCAGGCCAAGGTTCGGGTTCCAGCCGCCAGAGACGCCCAGCGCCGTGCAGCGGATGGTCCGCACCTGGCCCGATGCCTCGCGCAGGGTGATCGAGGCAAGCCCCAGGCGGCCCGCCGACCCGATGACCGTGGCCCCCTGGAAGTGGGGCATATCCGCCAGACGCGGGCCGTCCAGGCGTGTGTCGATCACTGCGGCAATCTCCACCCCCTTCGCGCGAAGGTCATGCGCCGTGCGCAGCCCATCGTCGTTATTGGTGAAGATGGCGGCCCGCTGCCCCACGGCCACGCCCCAGCGGTTGGCATAGGCACGCAAGGCACCGGCCAGCAGGATGCCGGGGCGGTCATTGTCTGCAAAGGCGATGGGCCGCTCGATGGCGCCGCCGCACAGGATCGCGCGGCGCGCATAGATGCGCCACAGCGTCTGGCGCGGCTTGCCCGGCAAGGGCACCGCCAGGTGATCCGACACGCGTTCAACCGCCGAATAGATGCCGTGATCGTAAGCCCCCAGCACGGTCGTGCGCGGCAGAAGCCTTGCGGTCCCGATCTGCGCCAGTTCCGCCACGGCCTGCGCCGCCCAGTCGGCCCCGGATTGCGCGCCGATGGTATGCGTCTCGGCATTCAGACGCCCGCCCATGCGGAAATCCTCATCCGCCAGGATCACCCGTGCCCCGCTGCGCCCCGCCGTCAGGGCGGCGGCCAGGCCCGCCGGCCCCGCCCCGATGATCAGCAGGTCGCAATGCAGGAACCCCTTTTCACAGGCATCAGGGTCGTCCTGCACCGACAGCGCCCCAAGACCGGCGGCACGCCGGATCAGCGGCTCGTACAGCTTTTCCCAGAACGCGGCGGGCCACATGAAGGTCTTGTAATAGAACCCCGCAGCAAAGAGGGGCGACAGGCGGTCATTGATCGACAGCGCATCGAACTTCAGCGATGGCCAGCGGTTCTGGCTTTGCGCCTCCAGCCCGTCGAACAGTTCAACCGTGGTGGCCCGCGTATTGGGTTCGCGCCGCGCGCCGCTGCGCAGTTCCACCAGGGCATTCGGCTCTTCCGACCCGGCGGCAATCGGCCCGCGCGGACGGTGATACTTGAAGCTGCGTCCCATCAGCCGCACACCATTGGCCAGCAGCGCCGAGGCCAGCGTGTCGCCGGGATGCCCCTGATAGGGCAGCCCGTCGAAGGTAAAGCGAAGCGTGCGGCTGCGATCGATCTGACCGCCTGCAATCCGGTTGTCCTGCGTCACCTGCCGCGCCCCCGTGCCCGCGCCACGTCACGCGCCAGTTCCACCTGCGTGATCTCATGCGTAAGCGTGTTGCGTGTGACCACCAGCCAGGACCGGTCACCCTGTTCATGATACCAAAGCTCGCGGTGCAGCCCCGCCGGGTTGTCGCGCAGATAGAGATAGTCATGAAAGCTGTCGGCGGCGCCGGCGGCCAGGCCATCGGGGCGGTCGATCAGGGCAGCATCGCCCAGATAGACGAATTCCTGCGCGTCGCGCGGGCCAAGAAGCGGGTGCGGGATGATCATCGGACCTTCACCTTTCAAACATTCAGGAAACCGTCTTCAACGGCAGGGCCGCTTCGCTTGCCTTCGGCGGACCATCCGGCCCGGGCGCGCATCGGGGCGGGATTGCAGATCATCTGGCACCCCTTCAATGCAGGTTGGGCTGCGCGCCCTGCCCTTTTTCGTCGATCATCAACCCCTTGCGGAACCGGTCGAAGCGATAGGCGGTGGCCGTGGGATGCGGCGTGTCAGTGGCCAGCAGATGGGCAAAGACCCAGCCGCTGGCCGGTGTCGCCTTGAAGCCGCCGTAACACCAGCCGCCATTGAAATAAAGGCCGTCGATCCCGGTCCGGTCGATGATGGGCGAGCCGTCCATCGACATATCCATGATCCCGCCCCAGGTCCGCAGCAGCCGCGCCCGCCCGATCATCGGCATCAGCGCCATGCCGCCTTCGGCCACATCCTCGACCACCGCCAGATTGCCGCGCTGCGCATAGGAATTGTAGCCGTCGATGTCGCCGCCAAAGACAAGGCCGCCCTTGTCAGACTGGCTGACATAGAAATGCCCCGCGCCAAAGGTGATCACCCCGTCGATCACCGGCTTCAGCCCTTCCGAGACGAAGGCCTGCAATACATGGCTTTCGATCGGCAGGCGCATCCCGGCCAGGGCCATCACCCGGCTGGACGATCCGGCCACGGCCACTCCGACCTTCCCGGCCCCGATGAACCCGCGAGAGGTGTCCACGCCCAGCACCCGGCCCTGCGCGATCCGGAACCCCGTCACCTCGCAGTTCTGGAGGATGTCGACGCCGCGCTGGTCGGCACCACGGGCATAGCCCCAGGCCACGGCATCGTGGCGCACCGTTCCGCCGCGCTTTTGCAGCAGCCCGCCCTTGATCGGAAAGCGGGCGTTGTCGAAGTTCAGGAAAGGATAGATCGCGCGCACCTGATCGCGGTTCAGGATCCGGGCATCGGCCCCGTGCAGGATCATCGCATTGCCGCGCCGGGTATAGGCATCGCGCTGCGCATCGCTGTGAAACAGGTTGAGAATGCCGCGCTGGCTGACCATGGCGTTGTAGTTGAAATCCTGTTCCAGCCCTTCCCAAAGCTTCAGCGAGAATTCGTAGAACGGCTGGTTGCCGTCCAGCAGGTAGTTCGACCGGATGATCGTGGTGTTGCGCCCCACATTGCCGCCGCCGATCCAGCCCTTTTCCAGCACCGCGATTCGCGCCTGCCGGAATTCCCGGGCCAGGTAATAGGCGGTGGCCAGGCCGTGGCCGCCCCCGCCCACGATGACATAGTCATAGGCGGGTTGCGGTTCGGGATCGCGCCAGACGGCGGTCCAGCCCCTGTGGCCGGTCAGCGCCTCGGCCAGCACGCGGAACCCTGAATAGCGCATCCTTCCGTCCTTCCCGGCCTGCCCCCCGGACCGTCACGGGACTTGCCGTGGTCGGGGGGCATCGTTATTCTTGCCATTAAACATTTTTTCCGCAGACGAGACAAGCGGCAGAGGTAACGCCAGATGCCGGACAGCTATCCCCGCGTAAGCCCCGGCCCGCCCCGGCCCGGCCGGATCGTGACGCCTGTGTCGCTGGCCCGCCATACGGGGCGCGAACGCTACGAGGTGCCCGGTGCCGGTGCCCTGCTGATCCGTCTTGGCACAGGCGACCGCGTGACCCTGGCCAATGCCGAAGGCGGGCAGGTCTGCGAACTGGTCGCGGCAGACGCGCAGGGCCGCATCGATGCCGGAATCATGGGCGTTCCCCCGAACGGTGACGCGCGGGGGCTGAAGGCGGCGCTCGCCGCCGGAACCGGATCGGGCATGTGCGGGCTGCGGCTGGGCATTGCGCGGCGCGGGATCGATCTTGCACAGGCCGGTGCTGTCGTTCTGTTCGGTGCGGACACCCCGGCCGGGACGGAAGAAAGCGTCACCGCAACCCGCGACGGCGTACTGATCGTGGCTGCCCCGGCCCTGCCGATGGACCCCGGCGGTCAGGACACGGCCACGCCGCTGGTCGTCACCGTGCAGCGCAGCGCGCTGATCGAGGTGGCGGGGTTCGACCTGCCCGACCCGCTGGCAGAGCCGGTTCTGGACCTGCGGGTGAAATCCGCCACCGCAGAGGCCTATTTCGTGAAGGCGGGCGACTATATCCAGATCATCGATGTGGATGGCCGTCAATGCACGGATTTTCAATGCTTTTCCGCGCGCAAGCTGGACCGGGGCATCGAACATGCGCTGGATGTGACCACCTCGCGCACGCTGATGGGACGAGCCTATTCGATGCCGGGGCTGCATGCCAAATACTATGACCAGGATTTCCTTCCCCTGATCGAAGTGGTGCAGGATACCGTCGGCCGCCACGATGCCTTCGCCATGGCCTGTGCCTCGAAATACTATGATGACATCGGCTATCCGGGGCATGTGAACTGTTCCGACAATTTCAACCGCGCGCTAAGCCCGCACGGGGTTTCGGCCCGGCCGGGCTGGATGGCGGTCAACCTGTTCTTCAACACCGCCATCGATGCCCAGGGCGTGCTCATCAGCGACGAACCTTGGTCGCGGCCCGGCGATTATGTGCTGTTCCGCGCGCTGACTGACCTGATCTGCGTCTCTTCGGCCTGTCCCGACGATACGTCGCCCGCCAATGGCTGGTATCTGAGCGACATTCACATCCGCAGCTATGACGGGGCCGAGCCGTTCCGCCGTGCAATCGCCAGCCGCGTCACCCCCGATCAGGAGCCCAGGATGACCAAGGATACCGCCTTCCATGCCCGCACTTCGGCGCTGACGCGGGACATGGCGGAGTATCGCGGCTACTGGCTGCCCACGGCCTATTCCGGCACCGGACCGATCGCGGAATACTGGGCCTGCCGTGAAAAGGCCGCCGTCATCGATCTGTCGCCCCTGCGCAAGTTCGAGGTGACTGGCCCGGATGCGGAAGCCCTGATGCAATACACGCTGACGCGGGATGTTTCGAAGCTGGCCGTGGGTCAGGTGGTCTATTCCGCGATGTGCCATGAGCATGGCGGCATGATCGATGACGGCACGCTGTTCCGGCTGGGGCGCGACAATTTCCGCTGGATCGGCGGCGAGGATATTGGCGGCATCTGGCTGCGCGAACAGGCGGAAAAGCTGGGTCTGAAGGTCATGGTGCGCTCGTCAACGGATCAGTTGCACAACCTGGCTGTCCAGGGGCCGAACAGCCGTGAGATCCTTCGTCGCATCTTCTGGACCCCGCCCGCACAGGCCACGGCAGACGAACTGGGCTGGTTCCGCTTTTCGGTCGGGCGGATCGGCGATGCCGCCGGTGTTCCGGTGGTTGTGTCGCGCACCGGCTACACGGGCGAATTGGGGTACGAGATTTTCTGCCACCCGAAAGATGCCGACACCGTCTGGGACGCCGTCCGGGACGCTGGCCAGGATCAGGGGCTGCGCCCGATGGGCCTGGCCGCGCTGGACATGGTGCGGATCGAGGCCGGGCTGATCTTTGCCGGCTACGATTTCACCGACCAGACCGACCCGTTCGAGGCGGGCATCGGATTCACCGTGCCGCTGAAATCGAAAACCGCCGATTTCATCGGGCGCGAGGCGCTGATCCGCCGCAAGGAGCATCCGATGAACCGCTTTGTCGGGCTGGACATCGACGCAGCCATCCCCGTGGGCCATGGCGACGGCATCTATGCGGGCCGCGCGCAGGTGGGGGTTGTCACCTCTTCCACCCGGTCGCCGCTTCTGGGCAAGACCATTGCCCTGGCGCGGGTGGATGTGGCCCATGCGGCCCTCGACACGCCGCTTGAGGTCGGCAAGCTGGACGGCCGGCAGAAGCGCCTTCCGGCGCGGGTCGTGGCCCTGTCGCATTACGACCCCGGCAAAACCCGCCCGCAAAGCTGACAGCAGGGGGCTGTCTGCCCCCGGCTTGCCCTGGCTGGAAATTCCCCCATTGGGGAGATGTTTGCGCCTGTGAACGGGGCGGAACCGTCCGCCGGGATCACAAAGCGCCGTCCAGTGTTGCGACCGCGCGGTAGGTTTCCGGCCGGCGGTCCCGGAACAGGCCCCAGCTGCGGCGCAGGGCAGCGATGGCATCCAGATCAAAGCTGGCGCACAGCACCTGCTCGGCGTCGCGCGCGGCTTTGGCCACCAGCTGGCCGGTCTGATCGGCGATGAAGGACGCGCCATAGAAGGTCACGGCGGTGCCCTCGGGGGCGGTTTCGGTGCCGATCCGGTTCGAGGCAAGCACCGGCAGGATGTTGGCAGCCGCATGGCCGCGCATCACCATTTCCCAATGGGGGGCAGAGTCATATCCCGGCGCGGGGGGTTCCGACCCGATGGCGGTGGGATAAAGCAGCAGCTCTGCCCCCTGCAGCGCCATGGCGCGGGCCGCCTCGGGGAACCATTGATCCCAGCAGATTCCAACACCGATCCGGCCCATGGCCGTGTCCCAGACCCGGTAGCCGGTATCGCCGGGCGAGAAATAGAACTTCTCCTCGTACCCCGGACCTTGCGGGATATGCGATTTGCGGTAATTGCCAAGCACCCTGCCGTCAGCATCAATCACGGCCACCGAGTTGAAATGGGCCACCCCGGCCCGTTCGAAGTAGGACAGGGGCAGGACCACGCCAAGCTGCCGGGCCAGATCGGAAAACCGGGCAATCAGGGGGTGACCCGCCATCGGCGCGGCCAGATCGAAATACTCCGGCCGCTGGGTGATGCAGAAATAGGGCGTGGCGAAAAGCTCCTGGATCAGGACAAGGCCGGCACCCTGGGCCGCAGCCTGGCGGACCAGCACCTCGGCCCGGTCGGCATTGGCGGGCAAGTCCCAGCTGCAGGCGAACTGGGTGGCGGCAACGGTGATCTGGCGCATCGGAACCTCTTCTGGCGGCGGTGGCGGTACATTGCCTTGCAGGGGCTGCGGGGAAAAGGGCAAAGGCGCATTTGGCCCTGACGGGCGGTCTGGCGGCAGGGCACCGGGCGCGATGTCAGCTGGGACGGCGACGCAGCCGTGCGGACCAGCCGCGCACATCAGGCACCGGGACGCTGGGGTGGATGTGTTCCGACCGGTCCTGTCCGATCTGCCGCTGGCTGCGCAGCAAAAACAGCTTGCCCGCCCCTTGCCAGGTGCCCGCCATCGGGGCCAGCGGGTCGCAGGGAAAGCGGGTCCGCCAGCGCGGCGGCAGCGGCAGGCCGCAGGCCTCGGCCCGGTCCAGCATCCAGACCAGAGGGATGTTCGACAGGGGACGGGCGGCATCAAGCCCGCCCAACTGTCCGCCGACATCGCCATGCGCCCCCCGGAACCAGACCTGTTCGACATTCCCCGGCCAGTCGGGCGGCGATGTCCACAGGACCGGGGCGAAGGCATCGCGGGTCTCATTCAGCGCCAGGGCATGAAAGCCGTGCCGGATCGACCGGCCCAGATGCGGCGTATGGAAGGCGTGCCTGGCTTCGGTCAGCTTCCACAACAGCGGCAACCGCAGACCCAGGGCCTTGACCGTATCCCAGACGCCGACCATCTCGATTGGCACCGCAGCATGGCAAAGGGCAACAGCAAAGGCGCGGGCGGCGGGCGCATCCGGTGCGGTCCGGTAATGGCGGTAGGCCAGCGTCACATTGCGTTCCGTCGCATGATCGGCCCGGATCAGGCCGACCCGGTCGATCACCCCGGCCAGCGACCGCACGGCATAGGCCCCCCGGGAATAGCCGAACAGATAGATTCGGTCGCCCGGGCGGTAGCGCGACGCAAGAAAGCCGTAGGCGCGGCGGATCTGGCGGTTCATCCCCCGGCCCTGAATCACGTCCCGGGTCTGGGTCCAGCTGGTCCACTGGATGCCTGGCTCGTAATACAGCGATATCCGCTGCAACCGCCCGCCTTCGCGCAGCAGGCGAAAGGTCAGGCCCGCGTTGGTTTCCCGTCCCGGCAGCAGCGAGGACATCGTGCCATCCAGAATCACGACATGATCCACGCCACGCCGCCCGCACCCGGGATCGGGCAGCGGGACGGGGCTCTGCAGCGCAAGCGGTGCACGGTGCAGCCAGCGGGATATCCGGTCAATCACCGGCAGCGCGCACCCCGTTCAGGCTTGTCCAGACACGGGACGGGGTAAAGGGCATATCCAGGGCCAGGACACCGGCAGGGGCAAGGGCATCGTGCATCGCATTGGCAAGGGCCGCCAGCGCGCCCACCGTGCCTGCCTCTCCGCAGCCCTTCATGCCCAGCGGGTTGGCGGTGGAGGGGACCGGTTCCGTGGTGAAGCGGATAAAGGGCATATCCGTGCTGCGCGGCATCGCATAATCCATGAAGCTGGCGGTCAGAAGCTGGCCCTGCGCATCATGGACCGACAATTCGCACATCGCCTGGCCAAGCCCCTGGGCCACGCCGCCATGCACCTGGCCTTCGGCCAGGGTCGGATTGATCAGCGTGCCGAAATCATCCGTCACGGTATAGCGCAGCACGGTGGTGCCGCCGGTTTCGGGATCAACCTCGATCTCGGCCAGATGGGCACCGTTGGGATAGGACCGGCCCGGCAGTGTGGCGCGGGTTTCCTGCACCAGCAGATCGCTGCGCCCGCGCTGGCGGGCAAGATCGGCGGCCTCAACAAAGGTCAGGGTGCGGTTCGATCCGGGTGCCCGGAAGGCACCATCGCCAAACTGTACCCCGGGCGCGCCAAGTTCGGCCGCCAGGAACGCGGCAAAGGCCGCTACCATCTGGTCAACGACCGCCAGCGTGGCCACCGATTGCACGGTCACCGACCGCGATCCGCCGGTGCCGCCGCCGCGCGCGATGCGGTCACTGTCGCCCTGGATCACGCGGATCAGGTCAAAGGGAATGCCGGTCCGGTCGGACAGGAACCTGGCAAAGACGGTTTCATGCCCCTGCCCGTTCGACTGGGTTCCGACGAACAGCAGAACGGTGCCATCGCCTGCAAATTCCACCCGCGCCCCTTCCGAGGCATCGCCCAGAATGGCCTCGATGTAACAGCACAGCCCAAGCCCGCGCAGCTTGCCGCGTGCCGCACTTTCCGCGCGCCGGGCCGGAAAGCCTTTGATGTCCGCCTCGGCCCGCGCACGGGCCAGCACGCGGGAAAAATCGCCAACATCGATGTATTCGCCGGTGGCGCTGGTATGGGGGAAATGGCGGATGAAATTCGCCTCGCGCAGGGCCAGCGGATCGGTGCCAAGCGCGCGGGCGGCGTGATCCATGGCGCGTTCGATGGTATAGATCGCCTCGGGGCGGCCCGCACCGCGATAGGCATCGACCGGCGTGGTGTTGGTGAAGACGCCCTTCGCCGACAATGCGGCCACCGGAATATCATAGACGCCCGTCAACACCTTGGCAAAAAGCTCTGACTGGATTTCCTGCGCATACATGGAATTGTAGGCACCCAGGTTTGACGAAAGCCTAACGCGATAGGCGGTGATGCGATGCGCGGCATCGAACCCCATCTCGGCCCGCGCAACCAGATCACGGCCGGCATTGTCGCTCAGCATCGCCTCGGTCCGGTCCGACGCCCAGCGCACGGGATGCCCCAGCAGCCGCGCCGCCTGGGCGATGACGACATATTCCGGATAGGTCATCGCCTTCATGCCGAAACCGCCCCCGACATCGGGGTTGGTCACGCGCACGGCGACAGGCGGCAGGCCCAGCATGCGCGCCAGTTCCCTTTTTTGTATCCACACCCCCTGCCCGTTCACGCACAGATGCAGCCGCGCCCCGTCCCATTCGGCAAAGGCCGCGCGCGCTTCCAGCGAATTCACGATGACACGGTTGTGCACGACATCCAGGCTGACGCGATGGGCGGATGCGGCCAGGCTGGTTTCCACGGCGTCGTCATCGCCAATGGCCCAGTCAAAGGCCAGATTGCCCGGTGCCTCGGGGTGGATGGCCGCGCCCCCGCCCGTCACCGACAGGGCCACCGGCAGGTCCCTAGTTTCCAGAACGATCAGCTCTGCGGCATCCTGGGCCGCTGCCAGGCTATCGGCGACAATCATTGCCACGGCTTCGCCAACATGGCGGATGCGCCCCCGCGCCAGAACCGGGCGTTCGGGGCCGGCCCCTTTGGACCCGTCGCGATTCGGGACGGTTGCGAACTGCATGCCCAGGACAACGCCCGAGGCCGCCAGATCATCCGCGGTCAGAACCAGATGGACACCGGGTGCCCGGCGGGCCGCCTGAACATCCAGCACCAGGATTTCGGCATGGGCCACGGTGGCACGGAAGACATACGCAAAAAGCGCGCCTTCGGGCACGATGTCATCGACAAAGCGCCCCCGGCCTGTCAGCAACCTCAGGTCTTCAACGCGCCGGATCGCTTGGGATTCGCCGAATTTCGTCATTTTCCCATCCCCTTCAAGACAAGGATCAGGGTACTCCCCCGGCCGGGTTTGTCCAGCCGGAGGATCGGATGATCAGAGTTTCAGGGATAGGACCGTCGCGATGGACAACTCGCCAAATCCGTTGAACCGCGTGTTGGTCACGGTGGAATAGGCCCCCGTTCCGAAGAACAGAAGGTAATCCCCTTCATCGATGTCGCCGGGCAGCAACAGCGTGCCCGGAAGCCGGTCGACCGAATCGCAGGTGGGTCCGAAAACGATGAGGTCGCGAGGCGTCCCGGCCCGCTTCTGCCCCTCGGGCGTCAGCACGACCGTGCGGTCGATCACGCCGATCATGTTCAGTTCGGCAAGCGAGCCATAGACGCCATCGTTCAGAAACACATGCGCCCCATCGCGCACCGCCTTGACCGGGGCGGCAACGGCAAAGGCATCGGCGACAAGCCCGCGCCCGGGTTCGCAGATCAGGGCGGGACGGTCCGCGCCGAAGGTTTCGGTCGCCACCCGGTCGATCAGGGCAAAGATCGCCTCCAGCTGCGGGGCCTGCCCGTTCAGCCGGTGCGACGGAAAGCCGCCGCCCACGTTCAGCCGGGCAATCTTCACGCCCGCGTCGCGCGCAATCGCGCCTGCCGCACGGATGTAATGCTCCCAGGCCTCGGGGTCGGTGCATTGCGTACCGGGGTGGAAGGTCAGCGACGGGATGAAGCCCGCCTCGGCCACGGTCTTCAGCAGTTCCACCGACAGGTCTGCCGTTGCGCCGAACTTGGCACCGAAGTTGTAGGCGGCCCCCGACACCGGCAGTTTGAAGCGCACGGTGATCTCGGTGCCCCTTGCGGGCACCAGCTCGATCAGCTTGGCCAGTTCGGACCGGGAATCAACCGAATAGGAGGTGACGCCCAGCGACACCGCCACGCCGATTTCGGACCGCGACCGCACCGGGTTGTTGTAATGCAGCGCCGCTTCCGGGACGAGACGGCGGATCATGCGCATCTCGAAGGGCGAGGCCACATCAAAGCCGCACACCCCGGCGGCGGCCAGGTTTTCGATCACGGCCTCTTCCGGGTTGGACTTGACCGCATAGGTCACAAGCCCCGGAAAACCATCGAGGAACCGGCGCGCGGTTGCCTGAAGCGCCGCCGGGCAGAAAAACAGAACCGGCGTTTCGGGCCGGTTTGCGCGAAGAAATTCGGACGGATCCGTCCAGATCGTTTTCGAGAGTCCCATCGGCTGTCCTTCTCTGTGCCAACAAGACGCAAGCTGCTCTCTTGCACCGGCTCGACGGTTCGGGAGACGCTTTGCGCGTTCATTCCAACCAGGCCAGGTGCGTATGAGCCGCCCTTTCCCTGAAACCTCAGGATGCGGGATATGTATGACATTTTCACCGATCAAAAGGGTAGATTTGCAGTGATCTTTCGTTATTCTGACGTGAAGGACAGGAAAAATATATGGATGAGCTTGATCGCAACATCGTCGGGCTGCTGGGGGCGGATGCCCGCATGTCCATCGCCACGCTGGCGCGGCGGCTGAAGGTGGCCCGGTCCACCATCCAGGCCCGGCTGGAGCGGCTGGAGACATCCGGCGTGATCGTCGGCTACACAATCAAGCTGGGAGAATCCGCGCGCGAGGGGCGTCTTCGGGCCAGCGTGCTGCTGACGGTGGAACCCCGCGCCCAGGCCAATATCCTGACCCGGCTCAAGGCAATTCCCGAGGTAGAGCGGGTGTTCACCACCTCGGGGCGGTTCGACTTGCTGCTGCAGATCGCGGCCCCATCCACCACTTTGCTGGATCAGGTTCTGGACCAGATCGGCGCAATGACCGGCGTGCGGTCATCGGAAAGCCTGATCCACCTGTCCACCCGGATCGACCGGGCGGTCTAGCCCGGGATCGCCCGTGCCATGATACCGGAAAAGGCGCGGTCCCGGTCGGCGGGGGCAAGGTGCTGTATCGCGTGCATCCGCCCCGCCGCCATCAGATCGGCCAGGCCATGTGCCATGGCCCAGACGGCCGCAATATCGACCGGGTCTTCCCCGCCGGTCCTTGCGCCAACGAGGCGGCTCAGATGTTCATAGGCCTGCGTTGATCCGGCAGCCAGGTCGGGCGCGCCGAAATCAGGGCGGTCTGACGAAAAGATCAGCCGGAACAGCGCCGGGCGTTCCGTTGCGAAGGCGATGTATCCCAGCCCGGCCGCCACGATCTGTGCCTGTGGGTCCTGGGATGCACGCGCCTGCTGCGCCGTCATCGCGGCAATGAACTGCCGGAAACCTTCTGCCGCCAGCGCGGTCAGAAGCCCGCCCACATCGCCGAAGTGATGCGCGGGGGCCGCGTGGCTGACCCCGGCACGCCGGGCAACCCGGCGCAGGGAAAAGGCTTCCAGCCCGGTTTCGGCCAGTTCCGCCTCTGCCGCTTCCAGAAGTGCATCATGCAGCGCGCCGTGATGGTAGCGCGGCTTTTCGGGCACTGCGCAGAGGGGGGAATCCGTTTCCATTGGACCTTCCGCCAAACAGTCTTGTTACCGTCCAGATATTATCTTGACAGTGCCAAGTCAATCGCTAGTCTTCATCTTGCCACTGTCAATATGAGGTTCCCATGCCCACGGACTCCCTGTTCCAATCTGCCAACACGCTGGCCCTGATCGGCTGGATCGTGCTGGCGCTGTCGCCGCTGTCGCCGCGCTGGTCCGACCGGATCTCCGGGCTGGCGATTCCACTTGTGCTTTCGGCAGGCTATACGGCGCTGATACTCGCCTTCTGGTCGCGCGCACCGGGCGGGTTCGACAGCCTGCCGAACGTGATGCGGCTGTTCACCTTTCCTGAAATCGCGCTGGCGGGCTGGGTGCATTACCTGGCCTTCGATCTGCTGATTGGTGCCTGGATCGCCCGCATGGCGCGGGCCGAGGGTATACACCATCTGCTGGTGCTGCCCCTGCTGGCGCTGACCTTCCTGTTCGGCCCCGCCGGATACCTTGCCTTCACCCTTCTGCGCGCCAGCCGCAACCTGCGCGCGCCCCTGATGACGGAACCCCGCACATGACAACCCTTGCCCTTGCCGCCCCGCGCTTCACCGGCCTTGCCCAACTCCGGCAGGATGCGCCCCTGTTCACCTCGCTTGGCATCGCGATGGCCCTGTCCCTGCTGGCGACACTGGCCGCGATGCAGATCGATGACCGGCTGTTCCTTGGCGAAAGCTTCTGGGTGAAGCCGGTCAAGTTCCAGATCGCGCTGACGATCTATCTGCTGACACTGGCCTTCTATGCCCGCTGGCTGCCGCCGGCGATTCGGCAGGCCCGCCTTTTCCGCGCTTACTGTGGCATCGTTGCCGCTGCCATCATCGCTGAAGTCCTGTGGATCGCCGGGGCGGCCGCGCTTGGGACGGCGTCGCATTTCAACGACTCTTCCCCGGTCTGGGCCGCGCTTTATTCGTTCATGGGGGGTGCTGCCGTCATTCTGACCTCTGCCGCACCGGTGTTTGGCATCGCGATCTGGCGCAACCGGGCCTCTGGCCTGCCGGGGCCGCTGCATCTGGCGGTGGCGCTGGGCCTTGTGCTGACCTTTGTTCTGACAGTGCCGGTGGCTTTCCATATGTCGGCCGCCACCGGGCATTTCGTTGGCACGCCAGCGGACTGGGATACGGGGCTGCCGCTGATGGGCTGGTCACGCAGCGTGGGGGATCTGCGGGTGGCGCATTTTCTGGCAACCCATGCGCTGCATGGCATCCCGCTGGCCGGGTTGATCGCGGTGCTGACCCTGCCGGAAGCAGCGGCGCGGCGCGCTGTTCTGCTGGCCTCTGCCGGATATGCGGCGCTGGTGGTGGCAACCTTTGTGCAGGCGCTGGCGGGGCAGCCGTTTCTGTGACCCATTCCGGGCGGCGCGCAAGGTCTGCGCGCCGCCTGGAAAGACGCTTTTCCTTCGGCACCGTGCGGGGTAGACACCACCCGAACGTGCGGGATGCAGAAAATGCCGATGGAAAAGACCTTTGACGCGACCGAGGCCGAAGCGCGGATTTACGCCGCCTGGGAAGAGGCGGGGGCGTTTCGGGCGGGGGCCAATGCATCGCGGCCCGAGACCTTCTGCATCATGATCCCGCCGCCGAATGTCACCGGCAGCCTGCATATCGGGCACGCCTTCAACAACACCCTGCAGGACATTCTGGTGCGCTGGCACCGGATGCGGGGCTTTGACACGCTGTGGCAACCCGGCACCGACCACGCGGGGATTGCGACCCAGATGGTGACCGAACGCGACATGGCGCTGCATCAGGAACCCGACCGCCGCACCATGGGGCGGGAGCGGTTCATCGCCCGCGTCTGGGAGCAAAAGCAGAAGTCGCGCGGCACCATCGCCGGCCAGCTGAAGCGGCTGGGGGCGTCCTGCGACTGGTCCCGCGAGGCTTTCACCATGTCCGGCGCCCCCGGAGCGCCCGAGGGCGAGGCTGGCAACTTTCACGATGCGGTCATCAAGGTTTTCGTCGATCTTTATGCCAAGGGCCTGATCTATCGCGGCAAGCGGCTGGTGAACTGGGACCCGCAGTTCGAAACCGCGATTTCCGACCTGGAGGTCGAAAACATCGAAGTGCCGGGGCATATGTGGCACTTCAAATACCCGCTGGCAGGCGGGGAAACCTATGAATATATTGAGAAAGACGCAGACGGGACCGTGACCCTGCGCGAGACGCGCGATTACATTTCCATCGCCACCACGCGGCCCGAAACCATGCTGGGCGATGGGGCGGTGGCTGTTCATCCATCAGATGAACGCTATGCGCCAATCATCGGGAAACTTTGTGAAATTCCGGTGGGGCCAAAGGCGCAACGCCGGTTGATACCGATCATTGCCGATGAATATCCGGACCCTGCCTTCGGGTCCGGCGCGGTGAAGATCACCGGGGCGCATGATTTCAATGACTATGCAGTGGCGATGCGGCATGGCATTCCGTGTTACCGGCTGATGGATACCAAGGGCGCGATGCGCGCAGATGGTGCGCCCTATGCCGAAGCCGCCGGGGTCGCAGGCCGCATGAGCCGCGCCTGGCTGGTCGCGAAAGGCTATGTGCCTGCCGGGTTTGTCGAGCAGCCCTTTGCGCTGTCGGACTCCGAAGTGGACGCGCTGAACCTGGTGCCGGACGATCTGCGCGGGCTGGACCGGTTCGAGGCGCGCAGGCGCGTGGTGGATCAGATCACCGCCGAGGGGCTGGCGGTGATGGTGCCCGCCCCCAAACCCCGCCCCGGGCTCGACCCGGGGCCTCTCACCGAAACCGGCCGCGCTGCCGAAGACGAGACCCCGGGTCAAGCCCGGGGCGAGACCCCAAGTCAAGCCCAGGGCGAGGTCCCGGGTCAAGCCCGGGACGGGGTTGAGTTGATCCCCCTCGTTGAATCCAAACCCATCATGCAGCCCTTCGGCGACCGGTCGAAGGTGGTGATCGAGCCGATGCTGACCGACCAGTGGTTTGTGGACACCGCGAAGATCGTGGAACCGGCGTTGGAGGCGGTGCGGACGGGCCGCACAAAGATCATCCCGCCGAGCGGGGAGAAGACCTATTTCCACTGGCTGGAGAATATCGAGCCCTGGTGCATTTCCCGCCAGCTTTGGTGGGGGCATCAGATTCCGGTGTGGTATGGTCCAAAAGTCACCCTGAACGCCGATGGAAGCAGAAACATTGACCTGACTCATCGGATAAGTGTTTGCGCTGTTACTGAATTGGAAGCGTTAAACCAATTCGCAGAGATATATGGGTCACGTCCTGAAATCGTTTCTAGTCCGCCAAGCGACCGTGAGTTTCGCGAACAATACGAATCTTGGCTGAACGTCAAAACCTTGTCTGCAGCGATCTATCAGTCAAACCAAGGCAAAGAAGCCGCGTTTCCACTATTTGTTTACCGCGACCCCGACGTGCTCGACACCTGGTTCTCCTCCGGCCTCTGGCCCATCGGCACGCTGGACTGGCCGGACCCCACGCCGGAACTGGCGAGATACTTTCCCACTTCGGTCCTTGTGACCGGGCAGGATATCCTGTTCTTCTGGGTCGCCCGGATGATGATGATGCAGTTGGCGGTGGTGAACGATATTCCGTTCCACACCGTCTATCTGCACGGCCTTGTGCGCGACGCCAAGGGCAAGAAAATGTCCAAATCGCTGGGCAATGTCATTGATCCCCTGGAGATCATCGATCAATACGGTGCCGACAGCTTGCGCTTTGCCAATGCGGCGATGGCCAGCTTGGGCGGGGTGCTGAAGCTGGATACCCAGCGCATCGCGGGCTATCGCAATTTCGGCACCAAGCTGTGGAACGCCTGCCGCTTTGCCGAGATGAATGGCGTCTGGGACGGGCATGTGACATCGGCCACGCCCCCCGCTGCCACCGCCACCGCCAACCGCTGGATCATCGGCGAGGCGGCGCGGGTGCGGGCTGAGGTGGATGCGGCGCTGGCCGGGTACCGCTTTGATCAGGCGGCGACCGCGCTTTATGCCTTTGTCTGGGGCAAGGTCTGCGACTGGTATGTGGAATTCGCCAAGCCGCTGTTCGACGGGCCGCAAGCGGCGGAAACGCGCGCCACCATGGGCTGGGTGCTGGATCAGTGCATGATCCTGCTGCATCCGATTATGCCCTTCATCACCGAAGAGCTGTGGCAGACCACCGGCACCCGCGCCAAGATGCTGGTTCATGCCGACTGGCCGGACTATGGCGAGGAGCTGGTCGATGCGCCGGCGATGCGGGAAATGACTTGGGTCATCGCGCTGATCGAAGACATCCGGTCAGCCCGCGCGCAGATGCATGTGCCGGTGGGGCTGAAGCTGGACATGTTGCAACTGGCGCTGGACGAGGCCGGCCGCACCGCCTGGGCACGCAACGCAGCGCTGATCCGCCGCCTGGCCCGGATCGAGACGCTGACCGAAGCGCCGAAAGCCCCGAAGGGGGCCATCACCATCGCCGTCGAAGGCGGCACCTTCGCCCTGCCGCTGGAGGGGGTCATCGACATTGCCGAAGAAAAGGCCCGCCTTGCCAAGACGCTGGAAAAGCTGGAAAAAGACCTGACCGGCCTGCGCGGACGGCTGTCCAACCCCGCCTTCCTGGCCTCGGCCAAGGAAGAGGTGGTGGACGAGACCCGCGACAAGCTGGAACAGGGCGAAGACGAGGCGGGCAAGCTGCGCGCCGCCCTGGCCCGTCTGGCCGAACTGGCCTGACCCGGGGGCTTCTTTTCGGCGGAAATACCCTCGGGGGGGGTGATGAGCGAACAGAAACCTTCCGGTGGAAGGTTTCCGCGAAGAACGCCCGGCCTGTGGCCGGGCTGGACAAGGGGGCAGACAGCCCCCCGTCCCGGCCCGGATCAAGCGCCCCCTTGCCGGAGCGGGCATTTTCCGCTTCTGATGCCCGCATGACCGGACCCCGCTTTACCCCGCTGGCGGCTTCGCTGCCCTCGACCGTGCCCTTTGTGGGGCCGGAGGCGCAGGAACGGGCGCGCGGGCGGGCCTTCGCGGCGCGGCTCGGGGCCAATGAAAGCGCCTTTGGCCCCTCGCCCCGCGCCATTGCCGCGATGCAGGCCGCCGCCCGCGATGTCTGGATGTATGGCGACCCGGAATTGCATGATCTGCGCAGCGCCATTGCCGCGCATCACGGGGTAAGCCCGGCGCATGTGGTGATCGGCGAAGGCATCGACGGGCTGCTGGGCCTGCTGGTGCGGCTGCTGGTCGGTCCCGGTGATGCTGTCGTCACCTCGGACGGGGCCTATCCGACCTTCAACTTCCACGTCGCAGGCTTTGGCGGCGTGCTGCACAGGGTGCCCTATGCGGGCGATCACGAAGACCCGCAGGCGCTGGCGGATCGGGCGCGCGAAACCGGAGCAAAGCTTATCTATCTGGCGAATCCGGACAATCCGATGGGGTCCTGGCACCCTGCCCCGGTGATTGAGGCAATGATCGCGGCCCTGCCCGAAGGCACCCTGCTGATCCTGGACGAGGCCTATGTCGATCTGGCCCCGCCCGGCACGGCCCCGGCCATCGCGGCGGATGATCCGCGCGTGATCCGGCTGCGCACCTTTTCCAAGGGCTATGGCATGGCCGGGTTGCGGGTGGGCTATGGCCTGGCCGCCCCAGCGCTCGTGTCGGCCTTTGACAAGGTGCGCAACCATTTCGGCGTCGGGCGCATCGCGCAGGCGGGGGCACTGGCGGCGCTGGCCGATCAGGCCTGGCTTGCCCATGTGTGCGTGCAGGTCGGCCACGCCCGAAGCACGCTGGCACAGCTGGCGCGCGCCAACGGGCTGCTGCCCCTGCCCTCGGCCACCAATTTCGTGACCATCGATTGCGGCCGGGACGGCGCCTTTGCGCGGCGGGTGCTGCAATCGCTGATCGCACGGGACATTTTCGTGCGGATGCCCGGCGTTGCGCCGCAGGATCGCTGCATCCGGGTCAGCACGGGACCAAAGGCGGATATCGCCGCCTTTGCCGCCGCCCTGCCCGCCGCACTGGACGCGGCACGGGTGGGCTGACGCAATCGTGTGTTTCCTTTCCGCCGCGGGAAGGTGTGACATATGCAGACTAACCCGATCCAAGGAGCCTTGCCATGAGCCGATCCTTTCCCCTTGCCCTTGCAATCATCGCATCCGCTCTGCCCGCGCTGGCGCAGGATGGCGGCGGCATGGCCATGATGCATGAAATGGACGGCAAGATGATGATGATGGCCCCCGACGGAGCTTCGGCGGCGACCCAGGGCTATGTCGATGCGATGAACAGCATGAGTGCGGGCATGATGATGGAATTCACCGGCGATCCGGACGTGGATTTCATCAGGGGCATGATCCCGCACCACCAGGGCGCGGTCGATGCCGCAAAGGTAGAACTGCAATATGGCACCGACCCCGAGGCGCGGGCCTTTGCCGAAAAGGTCATCGCCGCGCAAGAGGCCGAGATTGCCTGGATGACCGAATGGCTGGCGGCGCGCGGGCAGTGACACCTTGGCGGCCCGCCACCACTGCCGCCGCCGCCGCCAGCGCGCCGGGGCCATGGGCGATGCCCAGGGCGCGCAGGCCCGCCTCCATCACCGCCAGCGCGCCCGATTGAGCCATTTCCTTGGGCGAGGCCGCGGTTGTTGCGCGTCGGCGATATCCGGTAATGGCCGCAGAGCGCTTCATGATGCTTGGTCACATCCGCCCCGGTGGCCGCATCGAGGTTGCGGAATGCCGCCGAGAGACTGTCTGTGCGGTGCCGATACGGCGCGCCTCCTGCCGACCAGAGGGTATTCTGCAGCCCCTTGGCCAAAGCGATATGGCTTACCCCACTCAGGATGACAGGGGCATGTTCGAAGCCCGACCACGGCAGGCGGAAGTGGAACAGCCTGTGCGCCAAGGGCTGACCGCCAATCGTGACACCAAGACCCGACAGGTCGGCGAATTCCGAAAGCCCCATCCCACCGGGCTCATGGACCTGCCGAAAGATGACGTCCCGTTCCGCACCACGCCGGGCGCACCAAGACCGAATGCGCCGTTCCAAGGTGCGGCGGATACCGGACCGGAGTTCAGGAGGGCGATGCAGCATCCCTTCGAAGATCGCTGCGGGACGATGGCCCGGCGCTTCGTTGGGAAGCGGGACAACCTCTGCCTCGAAGACTGCCTCAAGCGGGTCGGGCCGGCGCCGTTCACGCGGCTGCGCTTTCTGTGATGGAAGCCGCGGGTCCTGTGTGATGCGATAGCCCGTGGCACGGCTGATATCCGCCTTCGCGGCGGCTACCTCGATCAGGTGGGTCTGTCGGAGCTTCCTGAAAAGCCCCGTTTGTCGATCGGTTACGTGGCGACCCGGCATAAGTGGTTCTCCCTTCCAGAGAACCCCCCGGTGTACCGGGTCCACGCCAAACGCAGACCCCTGTGCGAGGCGCAGGCGGTGGTGGGACCGTTCCTGCAATCGGGCTAAGCCCGCCTTCCGTCACGGCCCCTCCACCGCGTCTCATCCAGTTTGTCGCGCGGCCTGCGACCCCGGCAAAGCAAGCCATGCTATCACCGGGAGGTCGCCGCAAGAACAAGGCCGGCATGATCAGATACGCAGGCCAGCAAGCCACCGTTTAACACTGCAGTACAGGGCTTTAGCGGCACCTGCGCAGCACCTCGTTCATTCTGCTCAGCACATCGACACCCATCTGGCCGAACAGGTGCAGCATGTCGATCGGCACCCAGTTCTCGCGGATCAGGCCCTGGTGATGCAGGTAGAAATCCATGACCCGCATGAAGACGGGCTTGTCGCTGGCAGGCATGCCACAGAATCCGCCCCCCCTATGCATGGCATAGACCGACGGCCAGCCCCCGGTGACGGAATAGGGGCCATCACCGATGCGGATGTAATGCCCCGCACCCATGCGGGTACGTTCCGCCATAACCTCTGCCAAGCTGCCTTGGGGGCGGTGAAATGCGATGCGAAAGGGCAATTGATGGCCATCAACAAAGCCGTCAAGGCCGCGCGTCGTGCCAATGCCCGCCGGGCCATACCACATCATTCTGGGATGCCAGTGGTCGCGTTGTGGCATGGCGATCAATGCATCGCGCGACAAGTTGCCAAGGTCATCAAACTCCAACAGGGTTTTGTGCATCTGCAGGGTCTGTTCCAGGCTTGCAACGCCATCTGCCGCAGCGGACGACATCAGGCGCACGCCGTCGGCTGTCAGCGGCCCTGGCCACATGTTTTCAACCCCAAGCGAGGGCGCGAGCGGCCAGACACCAGCCTGTCGCATGACGTCAAGGACATCCCAAAGGAGATTGGCCTGCACGACACGGCCATCATCGTTGATCTGCCAGACCTCACCATAGCGCAGGGAAACTGTCTTGCCGGTCGCCGGGATTCCCAGCCAGTCACCCTTCATCGTGCCGCAATAATGGCCTGTCGCCGCGACAAAGGTCTTTGCCTGATAGCGCCCCGCAATGAAGATCGTGTCGCGGCGTTCCAAATCCGGAAAGGCCATAAAGAGCGGTGACCAAATCCGCGCTGCGGCAGCCGCCGTGCCCCGCACCTCGTTCATCGGATGCGCGGCGCGCCATGCGCAGTCTGGTGCTGCAAGGGTGTTCAGCGCGGCTTCAAGACCGGATGCTCCGGCTTCGGCCAAGCGGCATAACAGGAGATGAACCTGCGTACGGACCTGTGCGTCTGGCGTTGCTTCGGCATCGAAACCATCACTCAGCATATGGTGCATCCCGCGTGACATGGCTGTTCTTCCCTTTGATGGAGGATTCTGCAAGCGTATGCAAGAAAACTGTTGCATACGCTTGCAATCGGCTTTTATCTTCTTTCATGCCGCGAACACAGCGGTGAATCCCGCACTGCTTGCGGGCTGAACAGGGAGATCAGAATGACAACGTCTATCCGGGGCCTTGCCCTGTCCGGCCTGCTGGGCACCACCATGCTTGCTGGCGCTGCCTACGCCGATTGCGGGATCGCGGCAGGCAAGGTTTCGATCGTCGGCAATGATTTTCCGGCCATCCACACCGTTGCCGACGCTGCTGCGGCATGCGCAACCGGCACGGTCGAGGTAAAGGTGAACCTGACCAAGGACCATGAAAAGCTGAACGCGCCGGGCATGACCGCGAAGCCAGCAGAGTATTCCAGCGCCATCGTCGCTTCGTCTTCGATCGTGCCCTTGATGGGCGCAGGCTTGCTTCGTCCGCTGGACGACCTGATCGCCGCGCATGGCACCGACATTCCGAAAGGTCAGTTGATCACGATCGACGGCAAGGTAATGGCGGTTGCCTTCATGGCCAACGCCCAGCACATGTTCGTTCGCAAGGACGTGCTGGAAGCAGCCGGTGTTGCAGCACCCAAAACCTATGACGAGTTGCTGGCCGCAGCCGAAAAGGTCCGCGCTGGCGGGATGGCGTCGCCATTCTGTTCGACCTATGGCGTGGGCTGGAACCTCGGCCAGGAATTCGTGAACATGTATCTTGGCATGGGTGGCGAATTCTTCAAGCCAGGTAGCGCCGAGCCTGCGGTGAACAACGAAAAGGGTGTGGCCGCGCTGGAAACAATGAAGGCGCTGACGGGCTACATGAACCCCGACTTCCTGACTTTTGATTCGAACGCTGTCACGGCGGAATGGGAAGCGGGCAACTGTGCCATCGCCACGCTTTGGGGCTCGCGCGCCGCAGTGCTGATGGATGGCAAGGAGTCCGCTCCGGGAGTTGCAGAAAACACCGTGGCGGCGGCAACCCCGTCGGCGGGCGGCAACGCTTTCCCGGCGACGACCTTGTGGTGGGATGGCTGGACGGTTGCAGCCAACATCTCGGACGAAGATGCCGCCGCAACCTTCATGGCGATGAAGGCCGGTATCGCGCCCTCGATCCTGACTGCGAACACGATGGGTCAGGCGGTCTGGATGATCGAAGGCTATCAACCGACGGCCGCTGCCCAGGGCGTGGCCGAAAGCATCGCCGGAGGTGCCCCGTCCTACCCGATGGAACCCTATATGGGGGCCATGCACATGGCGGCAGATGGTAATCTTGCCGACTTCCTGACCGGCAAGGAAGATGCGGCCACTGCGCTGGCTGACATCGAGGCAGCCTACATAGCCGCCGCGAAAGAAGGCGGCTTCCTGAAGTAAGCTGCAACAAGGCCGACGGCACCGAGCGCGCTGTCGGCCCCTTTCAAACTGCACCCCGCGTCACCCATCGCGCCCCGCGGCGCGGTAACCTGCGATCATCTTCGCATGATGGGCCATCATGAAACACAAGACCTTTCTGTGGTTCATCCTGCCGTCGGCTTTGGCGATGCTGTTGTTCATCGCCATGCCGATCGTCTCGGTCCTGCTGCAGTCGGTTTTCGCCCCGCATGAGCAGGTGATCCGCGAGGTCGAGAATTGCGACGTGTTCGGGTGCAAGAAGTCCACCATCGTTGACGTGGAGGCAACGGCCGCCTTGCGCGAGGCAGCGCCGATGGGGCGCTTTGTCGGCACCGCCATCTATACCGACCGCAATCATCTGGCCCTGTCCGAGATCGGCACGATCTGGTCGTCGGCAACTGGAGCCGCAGATTTCTTCAAGCAGGTCTTGAACCTGCCCTTCTACGGGGCGTTGACATTCACGCTGACCTATACGGCGCTGGTCACGCCGCTTGCCATCCTGTTGGGGTTCAGCATCGCTTTGGCGGTGAACGCCATTCCGCGTTTCTTGCGGGGTCCCGCAATATTTTTCTCGCTGTTGCCGATGATCGTGACGCCCTTGGTGGGTGCGCTGATCCTGTTCTGGATGGTGGATGCGCGCGGCATTCTTGGCGTGGCGATCCAGTCGCTGGTGGGCGACCCTGACCTTTCCGTCAAGGCCTCGACCCCGATGATGTGGTCCATGCTGATCGTCTATGGCGTCTGGTCCACCGCGCCCTTCGCCTTCGTCGTCTACTACGCGGGCCTGCAGACCGTGCCGCAGGACACGCTGGAGTCGGCCATGATCGACGGCGCGACGCGTTGGCAGCGGCTGCGGTTCGTCATCATCCCGCATCTTTTGCCGCTGACCACGTTCCTTTTGCTGATCAAGATCATGGATAACTTCCGGGTGTTCGAGCCGATCGTCAGCTTCAACGCCGGGGCCCATGCGCAGTCCTTAAGCTACTTCATCTATGCCGATCTCAGCGCCACCAACCGGCTGTTGTCCTCTGCGGCGGCAACTTCGGTGCTGACCATCCTGGGTGTCGTGGTCCTGTTGTCGCCCGTGATCGTCCATACCTGGAAATCCTTTGGAAGGACCGCATCATGACAGCCAATGTCGCTGATCGCCGGTCGCTGCCGCTGCAGGCCGTGCTGGTGGGGTTCCTGATCGTCTGGATTATCGTCGCGGCCTTCCCGTTCCTGTGGACCCTCTGGGGCAGCTTCAAGGTCGAGGGTGACTTCTTTTCGAAGGCGGATTGGACCAATGCCCTGACCGGCCCGATGACCCGGACCGAAACCGGCGGGGCCTTTACCGGACGGGGTTATCAAGGAGCCTGGGTCACGAACGAATTCTGGCGGGCGGGGCTGAACACGCTGATCGTGGTCGTGTCGGTCGTCACCATCTCGCTGACTTTCGGCACGCTTGGCGGCTATGCGCTGGCGCGGTCGGGCTACCGCTATGTGTTCTGGGTCCTGATCGTGGCATTGGTGTTCCGGGCCATGCCGCATGTCACGTTGGTTTCGGGTTATCTTCTGCCGTTTTTCCAGTGGAACCTCTGGGGGCATCTGCCGACCGCGATCATCGTCCTGGTGGCGATCAATCAGCCGTTCACGCTGTGGATGCTGACCTCGTTCTTCCAGAACATCCCCAAGGATCTTGACGAAAGCGCCATGGTCGACGGGTGTTCGCGGTTTCAGGCCTTCAGATTGGTCATAATCCCGGTGATGTGGCCGGGGGTGATCACCACGGGGCTCTTTTCATTCCTGCTGGCCTACAACGACTTTGCAGTGACCGCGATGCTGCTGAACCAGGAAAACCAGACGATGGTCCCCAAGATCGCGTCCTTCCTCGGCACCACCCAGACCAAAGGCAACGTGATGTTTGCCGTTTCGGCCGTCGTTTCGGCCACGGCACCCTTGTTCCTTCTGGTCATGTTTTTTCAGCGCCAGATCGTCAGCGGCCTGACCGCCGGTGCCGTGAAAGGATAAGGGATGTCGGATATCCAGCTGAAACATCTGACCAAACGCTGGGGCAGCTTTACGGGCCTGAAGCCGATGGACCTGGCAATCGGGGATGGCGAGTTCCTGGTGCTTTTGGGCCCTTCGGGCTGCGGCAAGACCACCACGATGCGCATGATCGCCGGGCTGGAGGATGCCACCGAAGGCGACATCCTGATCGGTGGAAAGCGGGTGAACGACCTGGAACCCAAGGACCGCGATATCGCCATGGTGTTCCAGTCCTATGGGCTTTACCCCACGATGACGGTCTATGAGAACATCCGCTTCCCGCTGAAGGTGCGCGGCATTCCGCAGGCCGAGCACCACGACCGTGTGATGCGCGCGGCGAAGACCGTGGAACTGACCGAATTTCTGGACCGCAAACCCGCAGCCCTGTCGGGTGGCCAGCGCCAGCGGGTGGCACTGGCCCGCGCCATTGTCCGCAAGCCCAAGGTCTTCCTGATGGACGAGCCCTTGTCGAACCTCGACGCGAAACTGCGCGTCTCGACCCGGGCGCAGATCAAGAACCTGCACCATGAGCTGAAAACCACGACGATCTACGTCACTCACGACCAGATCGAGGCGATGACCCTGGCCGACCGTGTCGTTGTGATGAGCCGGGGCGAGGTGCAGCAGGTCGGCACGCCGCTGCAAATCTATGACAGCCCATCAAACACCTTTGTCGCAGGCTTTATCGGCAATCCGGCGATGAACCTGATGCAGGGTACCCTGATGGCCGGGGTCTTCGAGGCTGCGAACGTGCGCATCCCCGGCCTGTCTGGCCCCGATGGACCGATCACACTCGGTTTTCGCGCCGAAGACGGCAGCATCGCTGCGACGGGTGAAATTGCGGCACCGATCTATTCGATGGAGCTTCTGGGCGACGCCTCGATGGCCACGGTTCAGGCCGGTGGCGCGCTGGTCGCGGTGAAGGCTGCCAAAGACTATGCCGGCCAGATCGGCCAGCCTATCGCCGCCCATGTGCCTGCCCGTATCTGCCATCTGTTCGACGCCACGACAGGCGCCCGTTTGACCGTGAAAACCTGAGGAGACCGCCATGGCCATCCATCACCTGAAATCCGGCAAACCCGCCGAAGCCCGTGCCGAGGATGATGCAGTGGTCCGCGTGACCGTTGAAGGCATTCTGAAAGACATCGAGACGCGGGGCGATGCCGCCGTGCGCGAACTGTCGCAAAAGTTCGACGGCTATGCCGCGCCATCCTTCCGATTGACGCCGTCAGAGATCGAAGCGGCGATGCAGAAGGTGGCGGCGCGCGACATGGAAGATATCCGGTTTGCGCAGGTCCAGATCCGCCGCTTTGCCGAAGCTCAGCGCGCCAGCATGACCGACATCGAGGTCGAGACGATGCCCGGCGTGGTGCTCGGGCACCGCAACATCCCGGTGCAATCCGTCGGTTGCTACGTACCGGGTGGCAAGTTTCCCATGGTGGCCAGCGCCCATATGTCGGTCCTGACGGCATCGGTCGCCGGAGTGCCCCGCGTCATCGCCTCCGCCCCTCCGGTCAGGGGCGAACCCCACCCCGCGATCGTTGCCGCCATGCAGATGGGTGGCGCGCACGAAATCTATGTATTGGGCGGCGTTCAGGCCGTTGCAGCGATGGCCTTGGGGACGGAAACGATACGGCCCGTGGACATGCTGGTCGGCCCCGGCAATGCCTTTGTCGCCGAAGCCAAGCGTCAACTTTACGGGCGCGTTGGCATCGATCTGTTTGCCGGACCGACCGAGACCATGATCCTTGCCGATGACACCGTGGACGCCGAGCTTTGCGCGACCGACCTTCTGGGGCAGGCCGAACACGGCTACAACTCGCCTGCCTGCCTGATCACCACCAGCCGCAAACTGGCCGAGGCCACGATGGCCGAGCTCGACCGGCTTCTGGCGATCCTGCCCACGGCCGACACGGCGGGAGTCAGTTGGCGCGACTATGGCGATGTGATCCTGAGCGACAGCCATGACGAGATGCTGACGGTGGCCAACGACATGGCCTATGAACATGTGCAGGTGATGACGGACCGCGACGACTGGTATCTGGAACGGCTGCACAGTTACGGCGCGCTGTTCCTCGGGCCGCGGACCAACGTGGCCAATGGCGACAAGGTGATCGGAACCAACCACACGCTGCCGACGAAGAAGGCCGGGCGGTACACCGGCGGGCTGTGGGTTGGAAAGTTCCTGAAAACCCATTCCTATCAGCGCATTACCAGTGACGCGGCGGCGGCGCAGATCGGGGCCTATGGCTCGCGCCTTTGCATGCTGGAGGGCTTTGTCGGCCATGCCGAACAATGCAACATCCGCGTCCGCCGCTATGGGCACAGGAATGTCGGCTATGGGATGGCAGCGGAATGAGCAGGGAGAATCAACGCAACAAGGGCCGGGCGGCCGGGTATCTGGCTGCCTGCGACGTGGCCCCCCTGGATGGGCTGGTTCAGGCCACCTCGCGATACCTTTCCCGGGATGTCATCTGGCAGGGCTTCGCGCCGCTGACGGATGCCACAGGCCCCGAGGCCTTTGTTTCGCACTATCTGGCCCCGCTCCGCCGCGCCTTTCCCAAGCTTGAACGCATCACCCATATCCTGATCGGTGGCCGCTCTGACGGCGGGGTCAAGGGCGGCGATGACGGGCGCGCCTGGGTGGGTGCGATGGGTTATCTGGACGGCGAACAGATCGAACCCGTATGGGGCATACCCGCCCGCCCCGGCACCCGCCGCCTGCGCTGGTCCGAGTTCATGGAATTCGACCCCGAGGGCCGCATCATCCGCATCCAGATGCTGATCGACGTGCTGGACTGGCTGGAACAGATGGACCTGTCGCCGCTGCCAAAGCCGAAGGGCGTGCCCTTCGTCTGGCCGGCACCGACCGGCTGCAACGGTGTACTGATGGAGGAACAGCAACAGGCCAGGTCTGATGACCTTCTGGCGTTTTCCCGCACCTTCATCTTTGGCGGGCTGAACGCCTTCGACACGTCAGACCTGAAATCGATGGGGATGGCCCGTTTCTTTCATCCCAATGTCAAATGGTATGGTCCGGGCGGAATAGGTGCCTGCCTGTCGCTGCGCGAGTTCGAGGATTTTCACCAGAAGCCCTGGCTGGTGGCCTTCCCCGACCGCAAGGTGGGCGATCTGGACAACCTTTTTGCCGAGGGCGACTTCGTCGGCGCATCAAGCCTGCCCGGCGTCCTTGCCAATCATACCGGGCCCTATCTTGGTCACGCTGCTTCGGGAAAACCTGTTTCCGTCAATGGTATCGACTTCTGGCGCCGCGATGGGGACATGTTCACCGAGAACTGGGTCTTCGTCGACATGCTGCATCTTTTTGGGCAGATGGGGATCGACCTGATGGCACAGGTACGGGATCTCGAGACAAAATGACCTCTGCAGAACACCTGAAAACAGCCCTTGCGCCCCTGCGCCGCGCGCTTGCCACGGCGGATGCCGCCGGCCTGCGCCAGACACTGACGGCTGCCTTTGCACAAGATGCCACGCTGCACCTGTGCCATCCTTTTGGCGACCTGACCGGGCCTGATGCGCTGCATGACCGCGCCCTTGCGCCGCTTCTGGCTGCCATGCCGGACCTTGAACGCCGCGACATGATCGTTCTGGCGGGGACGACCCCCGAAGGGCAGGATTGGGTCGGTTGCATGGGCAATTACATGGGCACCTTCATTGCGCCGTTCCTGGGCATTCGCCCGACCGGCCATCTGGCCCATATGCGCTATCACGAATTCTTCCGGCTGGAGGCTGGGCGGATCGTCGGGATGCAGGCGATCTGGGATATTCCCGAATTGATGATGGTGGCAGGCGTCTGGCCGATGGCACCGCAGATGGGGGCATTCCTGTGCACGCCAGCGCCGATGACTGGCGATGGGCTGACGGCATCGGGCGACGGTTCGGCGGCGATCACCCATGTGCGGGCCATGCTGACGGATCTCTGTCGCCACCCGGCCGACCCTGACCCCAAGGTGATGCGGCTTGAGGCTTACTGGCATCCGCGCTTCAACTGGTATGGCCCGGCCGGCATCGGAACCGGGCGCGGCAATTCGGGTTTTCGGAACTGGCACCAGATTCCGTTTCTGCAGGCCATGCCGGATCGCAAGCTGGATTCGATGGGTGCGCTCAGCTCACACTGGTTTGGCGAGGGCGACTATGTCTGCGAAACCGGCTGGCCCAACATGCGCCTGACGCTGAGTGAGGATGGTTGGATGGGGATTGCGCCAGCAGGGCGCGAAGTTCTGCTCCGCAGTCTGGATTTCTGGCGGCTGGAGGGTGGGCTGATCCGGGAAAACTGGGTGCTGGTCGATCTTCTGGACCTCTACGCGCAGGTCGGCGTCGATGTACTGGCCCGACTCGCGGCCTTCAACAAGGCGCGCAACCTTGGGCCGGTGTCGGTTCCAGACGGAATGAGCATATGATGCTGCCAAGAACCCCTTCTTTCCGGCTGGATGGCCGCCGCGCGCTGGTAACCGGCGCTTCTTCGGGCATCGGGCTTGGCGCGGCTGCGGCTTTGGCCGAGGCGGGGGCGGAGGTGACTTTGGTCGCGCGCCGGGTTGCAGAGTTGGAACGGGTGCAGGATGCCATCCGGGCGTCGGGCGGCAGCGCCGAGGCGCGGGCGTTGGACATCACCGACCTTGCAGCAATGGCGGCGGTGGTGGCCGCACATGGCCCCTTCGACGTGATGGTGAACTCTGCCGGTCTTGCCCGCCATTCCCCGGCGCTGGACACCACGCCCGAAGACTACGACGCCGCCATGGCCCTGAACCTGCGGGCCGCTTACTTTCTGACGCGCGAGGTCGCGCGCGGTCTGATCGCGGCAGGCAAACCGGGCAGCCTGATCAATGTCAGCAGCCAGATGGGCCATGTCGGCGGTCCGGACCGTGCGGTCTACAGCGCGAACAAGCATGCGCTTGAAGGCATGACCAAGTCGATGGCCTTGGAATGGGCACCTCACGGCATTCGCGTCAACACGTTGTGTCCGACCTTCATCCGCACGCCTCTGGCAGAGCAAACCCTGAAAGACCCCGCTCGGCGCGCATGGATCCTGTCGAAGATCAAGCTGGGCCGCGTCGGCGAAATCGAAGACTTGATGGGGCCGGTGGTGTTTCTGGCCTCGGATGCCTCGGCGATGATGACGGGCACGCATCTGATCGTGGACGGAGGCTGGACCGCCGGATGAACGAACAACCTTCCAAGATAACCGCGATGGATGTTGCCCGGCTGGCGGGTGTCAGCCAGTCTGCCGTCAGCCGGGTCTTCACGCCCGGCGCATCGGCGTCCAAGGCGACGGTCGAAAAAGTGCGCGCGGCGGCTGAACAGCTGGGATATCGGCCCGATCCGCTTGCCCGCGCGATGATCACCGGCCGGACGCGGATCATCGGCTTGGTGGTGGCCTATCTGGAAAACCAGTTCTACCCGGTGGCCATCGAGCTTCTCAGCCGGTCGTTTCAGGAAAAGGGCTATCATGTCCTTGTCTTCATGGCCGAAAATTCGACCGAGAAAGTTCCGCAAGTCATGCAGGAATTGCTGGATTACCAGGTTGACGGCATAATCACCGCATCGGTTGCAATGACGAATGATCTGACGGCGCGCTGCCGGACCGTGGGTATTCCGGTGGTCATGTTCAACCGTGGCCAGGACGATGCCGGCCTGTCAGAGGTGACATCTGACAATCTGGCCGGCGGGCGAAAAGCCACTCGGCATCTGCTCGACACCGGGCACCGCCGCATCGCCCATGTCATGGGCTGGCAGGGATCATCAACCGGTCGTGATCGCGCGCGGGGTTTCCGCGATGCCCTGGCCGAGGCCGGACAAGCGCCTTTCGCCATGATCGACGGCATGTATTCCCGCGACGAGGCGGCACGGGCCGCACGCAGCCTGTTTGCCGGGCCGGACCGGCCGGATGCCATCTTTGTCGGCAACGATCACATGGCATTTGCCGTCATGGACACGTTGCGTTTCGACCTTGGCTTTTCAGTGCCGGGCGATGTCTCGGTCATCGGTTATGACGATGTGCCACTTGCATCTTGGCCTTCTTACAGCCTCACCACAATCCGCCAACCGGTCCGCAGGATGGTCGAGGCAACCGTGGAAATTCTTCTCAAACGGATCGAGGGCGAAACCGCGCCATCACGCATCCGCATCGACGGACCGCTGATCGAGCGGGGATCGGTCAAACGGAGGACGACACCTTGAATGGCTTCGACGCCAAGTTCAGCGACTTTCCCGACTACATCCTGAGCATAACCAAAGAGATATGGGAGGACCGCGGAATCGCAACCCTGCACCGCTACTATCATCCCGATATCGTGGTGCGGATGCCGACCGGGGTTTCAACAGGCAATCAAAGGGTCATCGGGGCCACCATGGCGACGCTCGCCGAATTCCCCGATCGCACGCTTCTGGGCGAAGATGTGATCTGGTCGGGCACACCGGAAGAGGGGATGCTGTCTTCGCACCGCATCCTTTCGACGGCCACGCACCTCGGGGGCGGACAGTATGGCGCGGCGACCGGCAAGAAGCTTGTCTACCGGATCATCGCGGATTGCCATGCGCGGGCCAACATGATCGACGACGAATGGCTGATCCGGGATCAGGGTGCCGTCGTGCGACAAATGGGGTGGGACCCACAGGCCTTTGCCCGTGACCAGATCGCCCGCGAAGGGGGACCGGACAAATGCACCAAGCCACTCACCCCCGCCAATGACATCGCAGGCCCGTATAGGGGGCGCGGCAACGACAGTGAATGGGGCGTGCGGCTGGCCGATCTTTTGCAGCGGATCATGGCGGCCGACATGGCGGCTATCCCGAAGGATTACGACCGGGCCGCGCAGCTTGAATATCCTGGTGGGGTCACCGGCCACAGCCATGGCGATGCCGACCGCTTCTGGATGCCCTTGCGAGCGGCTTTCCCTGATGCGGCCTTTTCCATCCATCATGTGATTGGCCGCGATGACCCGATGATGCCGCCACGGGCCGCTGTGCGGTGGAGCCTTCACGGCAAGCATTCCGGCTGGGGTGCCTTCGGGGCTCCGACGGGGGCCGAGGTTTTTGTTCTGGGCATCACCCATGCCGAGTTCGGGCCATATGGCCTGCGCCGGGACTACACGCTTTTCGACGAAACCGCGATCTGGAGGCAAATCCTGCTCGCAACCGGCGCGGTCGAACCGTAGCCGCCGAACCCGGGCGCGACCGCACAAAGCGCCGGAGCATTCCGGCGAACAAAGGAGACATCATTGATGACACCGCAAGAAATGGAAGCCCGTATTGTCCGATACGGCGAGTTGCGCCCCTGCAAGACTGCCTTCATCGACGCCCATACGCCGGGGTCGAACCGCAAGGAGAACTTCACGATTATCGGCGCTGGGGTGTCGGAAAGTCCGGATCAGCACGTCCACATCGTTGACACCCCCGGCTTCAACATCGGGGCTGCAGGCCAGCCGCCGGGTTGCCGCAACAGCCTGCACAGCCACCGCACAGCCGAGGTCTTCTTCGTGCTCAAGGGGCGCTGGCGGTTTTTCTGGGGCCGCTGGGGCACGGCGGGCGAGTTTGTGGCCGAGGAAGGCGACATCTTCAACATCCCGACCGGCATCTTCCGTGCCTTTGAAAACATCGGCACCGACTACGGAATGATCATGGCCATCCTCGGCGGGGATGATGCCGGGGGCGGCGTGATCTGGGCCCCGCAGGTGATCACCGACGCCAGGGATTATGGGTTGGTTCTGGGCAAAAACGGCAAGCTTTACGACACCAAAAAGGGTCAGAGTCTGCCTGAAGGCGTGTCGCCCATGCCGCTGCTGACGGACGAGGAACTGAAGGCATTTCCGGAACCCACAACCGCCGAGGTGATCCCGAACCATGTCGCCCGCTATTGGGACCTGATGGCCTTGTCCGACCGGCAGCCCGCCTTGGTCATCGGTGAACATGGCAAACTGCGCGACCGTCCCGGCTTTGAGGTTGATTTCCTGTCGCGGGGTTCGATCCCGGACACGCCCTATACTCTGAACCGCCACGAGGTTCTGATGCCGATGCGTGGGCACTGGCGCCTGTCGTGGTCGGGCTGCTCCAGCGTGCTGAACCCCGGCGATACCGCTGCCATCCCGCCGGGACTGGAACATTCGCTGGCCCCTTCGATGACCGGCGAGGCAAGCCTTTACCGCGTCGTCAACACCAGTGATACGGCAGGGCTGACGGGCCGCCTGCTTTAAGAAAGCGGCCCGCGTCGGCATTCTGCGCGGGCCATTCAACAGGAAACGGGGAAGGGAAGGGCATGTCGAAACCACTCTTTGCCTGCATGCTCCCGCCGATGCCGATGACGGCACTTGGCGATACCTCGATCGGCTCGCTCACCGAACTTTCCACCGAAAGCCTGCGTGCGCGCAGCTATGATGGCGCAGTCACCGGGGTGACAGAGATTGACTGCCCCGGTCGTGCTGCCGGGGCAAGGTCGCGGATGCTGTCCTATTGCTCTGACGGCCTCGGCCTTTATGCACGGCTGGAACTGCCTGCAACACCTTCGCTGGAGGGTGGCTACCCGGTCGCCTTGTTCCTGCATGGCTGGGTCGGCGCCGACGCGGCACCTGACTATCCGTATTCCTGCAACCAAGGCGGGTATTGCGCGCCTGTCATATGCGCCTGGTCCGATGCGGGTTATGCGGTTCTGATGCCGGGCTATCGTGGCCAGGGCACAGTTGCCGGAAAGCCGGCTGACGGGCACGACTGGATGAAAACTTGGGACAATGGCACATGCCTGTCACCCGTCTTCTACGCCGTGGATGCGCTGAACCTCCTGGCCGCAGCGCCCGGCATAGGGGCGCCGGGGATCGACGCGGGGGCCGGTGCGGTCAAGCTTGACCTTTCCAAGGTTCATGCCCTCGGTCACAGCCAGGGCGGCGATGTGGCCGCCATCGTGCTGGCCGCAACTGGCAAAGGTGCTGCAAACGGGCTTTCCATAGCCTCCGGCGCGCTGGGGTCGGGCATCTATGTCGACCGCTTCATCCAGCTACAAACCGACCCGCCGATCGAAACCGCACTCGAGGCAGTCCTGGCCGGCGACGGCACCTGGACCGGCACGACCATCGGGGCCGACGGCACCGTCAACCCAAACTTCGTTTTCGGCTCTCCGCCGAATCGGATCGGGACACTCGACCAGACAAAGTGGGACTGGCAGAAGGGCCAATGGTCTGCGCCCTTGGTCCGCGTAGCCATAGAGATGAAGCTGGATGAGATGTATTCGACCCTGAACGCGCAGGTGGCGGACGCAGGGCAATGGTCGTGGGCCATCACGGATCGCGAAGATGGCGGGTTCACCGCAGTCCACGACACAGGTCTTGTGCCCTTGATGCAGGCCATCGGTGCGTTTGATGCGCCGCAGGACGTCACCGCCCCCTTGAACCTGCATTTCTCGGACCGGGATTCTTGCTCGACCCCTGCGGTGAACACTGACTTCTGTGCGCGGGGCAATGGCGCAGGTGGCAAGTGCCTTGCCTTCGAATACTTTGCCAACACACACGAGCTTTCTGTTGCAGGCGAAGGCCGGTTCAGCCCGAAAGGCACAGTCGCCGGCTTCGCGGTGATGACTGCCCGCGATCCGGCCCTGATCGTCGGACAGGATCCGGAAACCATCAAGTAGAGATAACCACTGCGAAAGGGACGGAACCATGTCGCTTCTTGCCACCCATGTCGGATCGCTGCCCCGGCCGCAGCCGGTTGTCGATTTCCTTTTCGCGCGCGAGCGAGGCGAGGTCTATGATCCTGCGGCCTTTGACGCCTGCATGGCTGCCGCCGTGATGGAAAACGTCCGCCGCCAGAAAGAAGCGGGGATCGACATCGTCTCGGACGGCGAGTGTTCGAAGATTTCCTATGCGACATATGTCAAAGATCGCTACACTGGCTTTTCCGGCGACAGCCCACGCAACGCGCCGAACGACCTGAAACTGTTCCCCAGCTTTCTGGACCGGTTGGCCAAACAGGGCGGCACGCCGCAGTATGCACGGCCGCAATGCACCGGGCCGGTGGCGGCCAAGGGACAAGGCGAGTTGCAAAAGGACATCGCCAACCTCAAGGCCGCAATGGCCGCGCATGGGGTGACGCGAGGGTTCATGAATGCGGCATCGCCGGGGGTCATCAGCCTGTTCCTGCAAAATGCCCATTACGCCAGCCGCGAGGATTATCTTCATGCGCTGGCGTCGGCTATGCAGCAGGAATACCGGACCATTCTGGACGCGGGGCTCGATCTGCAGCTTGATTGCCCCGACCTCGCGCTGTCGCGGCACATGCTGTTCACGCATCTTTCGGATGACGAATTCCTGAACGTCGCAGCAACCCATGTAGAGTCGCTGCAAACTGCGCTGACGGGCCTGCCCCGCGACCGAATCCGGCTGCACATCTGCTGGGGCAACTATGAGGGTCCGCATGTCTGTGACATCGACATGGCGAAGGTCTTTCCGCTGCTGATGACAGTTCCGGCGACCTATCTGTTGTTTGAAACCGCCAATCCACGCCACGGCCACGAGTGGACCGTGTTTCGTGATCGGGCAAAGGAGATTCCCGACGACAAGGTGCTGGTGCCAGGTGCCGTCGATACCACGACGAATTTCGTGGAACACCCCGACCTCGTGGCGCAGCGTTTGCAACGGTTCACCGACATCCTTGGCCATGACCGCGTCGTGGCGGGCAGCGATTGCGGCTTTGGCACCTTTGCAGGTTTTGGCGCGGTGGACCCTGAAATCGCCTGGGCCAAGCTTGCCACGCTGAAAGAGGGTGCGCGCCGCGTCCCATGATACCGCTTGTCCTTATCCCCGGCATGATGTGCGACGCGCGAATGTGGGGCGGCCTTCCCGCCGCCCTGCACCCTCGCCAGGTTGTGCATGTCATCCCGACCGGAGCTGACAGCATGGCGGGCCTTGCGCGCATCCTGCTGCGGGATGCGCCGCCCCGCTTTGCTCTGGCCGGGCTGTCGATGGGTGGCATACTTGCGATGGAGGTGCTGGCGCAGGCCCCAACCCGTGTCGAGCGGCTGGCCCTTCTGGACACCAACCCGGTGGCCGAGTTGCCCGCGGTGCAGGCCCGCCGTGCCCCCCAGATCGCAAAAGCCCTGTCTGGCGGCCTTCGATCGGTGATCCGCGACGAGATGAAGCCGAACTACCTTGCAGCGGGTCCAGGCAAGCAAGCGATTCTCGATCTGTGCCTCGACATGGCGCTATCGCTTGGGCCGCAGGTTTTTGCCCACCAGTCGCGGGCGTTGCGCGACCGGCCGGACCGGCAAGCGGCGCTGGCCGCATTCAAGGGGCCGGCTCTGGTGCTGATGGGCGCCGAAGACCGGCTTTGCCCGCGCGACCGGCATGACTTGATGCACGGATTGATGCCGCAATCACGGTTGGTGATCGTTGATGGCGCAGGGCATTTGCCCCCGCTGGAACGCCCTGTGGAAACGACAGTGGCCCTGCGCCGCTGGCTGGAGGAATGATGGACCCAACACTTTTCGACCTGTTGTCGCGCATAGACACGCCGACCGTTTGCAACGCCATTGAGGTGGTGCAGGGCAAGCGCGGCTTTCATGGCTTCACCCGTGGCACAATGGTCTGCACCGAGCCCGGTCGCGCCGTGGTGGGCCATGCTGCCACCGCCCAGATCGCAGCACTTGCCCCCCCAACCGAGCCGCCAGAGGTCATCAAGGCCCGCCGCATGGCCTATTACAAAGCCATGCATGATGCGCCAAAGCCATCCGTTGCCGTGATTGAAGACCTCGACTACCCCAATTGCGTCGGCGCCTATTGGGGCGAAATCAACACCACCATCCACAAGGGCTTTGGCATGTCGGGCGCGCTGACCAACGGCGTTGTCCGTGATCTTGGTGACCTGCCACAAGGTTTTCCTGTGATCGCGGGCAGCGTCGGGCCGAGCCATGGCTATGTCCATGTGCGCTCGGTAAGCCAGCCAGTCCGGGTGATGGGGCTGGCCGTAAGGCAAGGCGACCTTGTCCATGTCGACCGTCATGGTGCTGTCGTGGTTCCGCCGGAGGTCATAGGCTCACTTGCGGCCGCGATCCGCAAGTTGCAGGAAACCGAACGTCTGGTCCTGGATCCTGCCCGCACGCCCGGGTTCGACTTTGCGGCCTTCGAGGCGGCTTGGGCGGCCTTCGAGGCGGCGCGCACATGATCCGCTGCGCCGTCGGTTTCTCCCATGAGCCTCGCCGACAGCGAAATGATGACGGTTGGCTTTTTAGACCAGCTGACAGCATTTCGGTTGCGACATGGCGAAAAGACTTTGAAGCTTCGCCTGTTGAACCGCGTGTTGCTCCGTTTTGACACGATCCCTTGCAGAGCAGGAAGCAGCAATGACCCTGCATGCCATCAACGGCGCAGTGCTTTGTCATAATCCTGTGCAGATTCGCTTTCTATGTGGTGGAAACGTTTCCATTGGATGAAACCGATGAGCAAAAGCTCCAGCATCACCATCAAGGATGTGGCGCAAAGCGCCGGTTGCGGGGTGGCGACGGCCAGCCGCGTTCTGAACAACTCTGGCCCTGCCAGCGCCGATGTGCGCGAACGGGTCGAGCGGGCCGCGCGCGAGCTGGGGTTCAGTTTTTCATCCATCGGGCGCGCATTGCAAAGCAGGCGGTCGATGACGGTGGGCTGTCTGGTGCCATCCCTGGCCAACCCGGTGTTTGCCGAAGCCGTGCAGGGTGTGCAGGCTGAACTGCTTGGCTCGGGCTATCAGATGCTGATCTCTTGCTCAAACTATGATGGGGCCGCCGATGAGGCCGCGATCGAGATGCTGCTGTCGAAGGAAACCGATGCGCTGGTGGCAACGATGGTGGCCCCCGACCGCAGCCCTACGCTGCGCTTGGCGCAGAAGCGGGGCATTCCGATTTTGCTGATGTTCCACGACCCGCTGGACGGGTTCATCACGTCTTATGTCGATAACTTTGACGCGGCCAAAGTGGTGGCGCGCCAGTTTGCCGATCTTGGCCATCGGCGCACCGCGTTCCTGGCTCTGCGGTTTACAACCTCTGACCGGTCACGCAACCGCTATGCAGGCTTTCATTCCGAATGTCGAGCACGCGGCCTGCCCGACCCTGCGCTGATCGAGATTGGCGAAGCCGAGGCCAACCAGCCCGACCGTCTTGCCGCCATTCTGGCGCAGCACCCAAAGCTGACCGCCATTTTTGCATCAAACGATTTTCTGGCGATTGCGGTGCAAAAGGCCGCCCGGTTGCTGGGCTGGCGGGTGCCGCAGGATCTCTCTGTCGTCGGGTTTGACGGGATCGAAGTTGGCCGTTTGCTGGAAAAGCCGCTGGCCACGATCGAGACCTCGCCCGAGGCGATGGGCCGTCAGGCCGCGCGGTCACTGTTGAACTTGCTGCAAGGGGGGCCGTCCATTCAACCGCCCGCCTTGCCCTTTGCTTTCCGGGCCGGGGCCACGCTTGCCCTGCCGAACCCGGAAAAAGGTGACGACGGTCGGGGTGCAACCCAACCGCCGTCTGATCTTCCTGCCGAACCTCAGGCTCAAACAAGGATGAACCGATGAAACATACTGTTCTTGCCGTGCTTTTCGCAACGGCCATTGCCGCACCGGCCTATGCCGAAAATGCAATCTGCTACAACTGCCCGCCGGAATGGGCTGATTGGGCCTCGATGCTGAAGGCGCTGGACGAAAAAGTTGACGTCCAGATGCCGCATGACAACAAGAACTCGGGCCAGACGCTAAGCCAGTTGATCGCCGAAAAGGCCTCGCCCGTGGCCGATGTGGCCTATTACGGCGTGACCACCGGCATCGCCGCTATTCCCGAAGGTGTTGTGCAGCCCTACAAGCCCGCCGGGTTCGACGAGATCCCCGACGGCCTGAAAGACCCGGAAGGCAACTGGTTTGCCGTCCACTACGGCACGCTGGGCATGTTCGTGAATGTCGATGCGCTGGCCGGTGCGCCCGTGCCGCAGTGCTGGGCTGATCTGACCAAGCCGGAATACAAGGGCATGGTCGGCTATCTCGACCCGGCCTCGGCCTTTGTCGGCTATGCCGGTGCGGTTGCTGTCAACCATGCCTTCGGTGGCGATCTGACCAACTTTGACCCCGCCATCAAGTATTTCAACGACCTTGCCGCCAACAGCCCGATCGTGCCGAAGCAGACGTCCTTCGCCCGCGTCGTGTCGGGTGAGATTCCGATCCTGTTTGACTACGATTTCAACGCCTACCGCGCCAAGTACAACGAAACCGGCAATTTCGAGTTTGTGCTGCCCTGCGAAGGCACGATCCGCGTGCCCTATGTCATGAGCCTTGTTGCAGGCGCACCGAACGCTGAGGCTGGCAAGAAAGCTTTGGATTTCATCCTGTCGGATGAAGGTCAGGCGATCTGGACCAACGCCTACCTCAAGCCCGCCCGCCCGGTGGCGCTGCCTGCCGAAGTGGCTGCGCGGTTCCTGCCGGACAGCGAATATGCGCGTGCGATTGCCGTGGATTATGCAGCGATGGCCGCAGCCCAGAAGGGCTTTGGCGAGCGGTATCTGGCAGATGTGAAGTAACCCATCCACCGGGCAGGGCCGCAAAGCCCTGCCCACCTTCCTGTCGCCGATAGGAGCGTTTTCATGTCATCCCGACTGTTCGTCGCCTTGTGCCTCGTGCCCTTGGCCATCTTTGCGCTGACTTTTCTGGCGCTGCCCATCGTGCGGCTGATCCTGTCTTCGGGCGAGGGTGAGGCGGGCTGGGGCATCTATCTGCAAATCCTTCAAACGCCGCGCTATCTGACCACACTGGTGCAGACGGTTCTGGTGTCGTTGGCCGTTACGCTTGTCGCCTTGTCCGTGTCGACAACTGCGGGTGTGTTCCTGACGCGCAACCGGTTTCGTGGCCGGGCGGTCTTGCTTTCGATCCTGACGCTGCCGCTGGCCTTTCCGGGCGTTGTGGTGGGCTTCATGATCATCCTTCTGGGCGGGCGGCAGGGGCTGTTCAACGCAATCCTTCCCGGCCATGTCGTTTTTGCCTATTCGATCTTCGGGTTGTTTCTGGGCTATCTCTATTTCTCGATCCCGCGCGTTTTGCTGACCGTCATGGCGGCGGCGGAAAAGATTGACCCGGCACTGGAAGAGGCCGCCCGCACGCTTGGCGCGCCGCAGCACAGGGTGGTGCTGGATGTGCTGCTGCCTGCACTATCGCCTGCCCTGATCGCGGCGGGGGCGATTGCCTTTGCCACGGCAATGGGGGCCTTTGGCACCGCGTTCACGCTGGCCACCGACATCGACGTGCTGCCCATGGTGATCTACACCGAATTCACCCTGTCCGCGAATATCGCCATGGCCGCAGCCCTGTCGGTCTGCCTGGGCGTAGTGACATGGGCGATCCTGTTCGTCGCCCGGATGTTCTCGGGCACCACAGTCGCGGCGGGGGGCTGACATCATACGCACCGGAAAAATCTTGCAACTGGCCATCACGCTGCTGGCCGCCGCATTCCTGCTGGTTCCGACCATTCAATCGGTGCTGGCGGGCCTGACGGTAAACTATTTTCAAGGCCTGAAATCTGGCCTGACGCTGCAATGGGTGATCGAGGTCTGGAGGCTCTATTCAGGCTCGATCTTCCTGTCGATGGGCATCGCGCTGGCCTGTCTTGTGGTCACACTGATCATCGGGGTTCCTGCCGCCTATGCCATGGCGCGCAATCCCGGCCGCATGACGCGGGCGCTGGAAGAGTTCATCTCGCTGCCGCTGGCCATTCCCGGCTTGGCATTGGCGCTGGCCCTGTTGCAGCTTTACGGCAGCTACAAGGGCTTTCGGCTGAGCTGGACCTTCATTCTGGTCGGCCATGTGCTTTACACCCTGCCCTTCATGGTGCGCTCGGTCATGTCGGTGCTGGCCGCAATTGACCTGAAAACGCTGGAAGAAGGCGCCGCCAGCCTTGGTGCAGGGCCCGTCCGCCGGTTCATCGACATTGTGATCCCAAACGCATTGCCAGGCATTCTGGCAGGCGCGCTGACCGTGGTCACTCTGTCCATCGGCGAGTTCAACCTGACCTGGATGCTGCATACGCCCTACCTCAAAACCCTGCCTGTGGGTCTGGCTGACAGCTATGCCTCGATGCGGCTGGAAATAGCCTCTGCCTATACGTTGATCTTCTTCGTGATGATCGTGCCCCTCCTTCTTGCCATGCAATGGGCCAGCGCCCGTGCGCAAAGGATGACCCAATGACCCTGACCCTTCGCAACATCGCCAAGACCTATCCCGGCGGCACCCGTGCCTTGCTTGCCACCGATCTGGACATTGCCGAGGGCGAGATCGTGTCGCTTCTGGGCCCGTCCGGCTGCGGCAAGACCACGCTTTTGCGCATCATCGCAGGGTTGGAAACCGCAGATGCGGGGGCGTCGATCCGGTTCAAGGACGATGACATGACCCATCAGCCGGTGGAACGGCGCAAGGTTGGGATGGTGTTCCAGTCCTACGCGCTGTTTCCCAACATGTCGGTGCGCGGCAACATCGGCTACGGGCTGAAGATGCAGGGCCTGCCGCGCGCCGATATCGACGCACGCGTGGATGAGGTCATCGCGCTTTGCCGTCTGGACCCCTGTGCCGGACGCGCGATCACCGCGCTGTCGGGCGGGCAGCGCCAGCGGGTGGCTCTCGCCCGCGCCTTTGCGCCGCGCCCGCGCCTTCTGCTGCTTGACGAACCCCTGTCGGCATTGGATGCCGCTTTGCGGGGCACTCTGCGCGACGAGTTGGCGGCCCTCTTGCGCCAGTTCGGCATCACCGCGATCTTCGTGACCCACGATCAGGACGAAGCGATGGCGATTGCCGATCGCGTGGTGGTGATGAGCCAGGGCCGCGTCGCGCAGATCGGCACGCCCGAGGCGCTGTATCGCGCGCCGGAAGATGCCTTTGTCGCGCGGTTTGTCGGCAATTCGATGCCACTTGGCGGGCGGATTGACGGCGGCACCCTGCACCTGCCCGGCGGCACATTGGCGCTTGCCACCCCTGCAACTGGAAAGACCGCTTATGTGCGGGCCGAAGATGTCAAGATCACCGGGGACGGCCCCCTGACCGCGCGCGTGCAGACGGTGACCTTCCTTGGCACGCATTACCGCATCGCGCTGACCGGGGCCGCCGATGACACCCTGTTCTGCCTGCATCAAGGCCTGACCGCCCCCAAACCGGGCGACACCGTGCACCTGACCATCGCGCCGCAATCCATCCTGACCCTTGCGCCTGAGAAGGTCGCCGCCTGAATGCCAGCCTTTATCCAGATCAGTGACCCGCATATCGTTGCCGAAGGCGCGCTTGTCTGCGGTCGTTCCGACACCGCCACGGCGCTGCGCCGCGCCGTGGCCTCGATCAACGAACGCCTGCCAGCACTTGGCCCGATCGACTGTGCCATCGTCACCGGCGATCTGACAGACCATGGCACCGACGAAGAATATGCCCATTTTGCCCAGATCATGGCCGATCTGACCCTGCCTTGGCAGGCCATCCCCGGCAACCATGACACGCATGACGGCATGCGCCGGGCGTTTGGTGACGAGCACTGGATGCCCGCCGCAGGCCCGATCCACTGGCTGCGCGACTTCGGGCCGTTTGTGGTGATTGGCCTTGATACCGTGCTGGACGGTGCGCATCACGGGTGGCTGTCGGATTGCGGGTTTGCATTCCTCGACAAATCGCTGGCAGACCTGAATTGCCATCCCGTAATCGTCGCCACACATCACCCCTGGCTCCACTCCGGCATTCCACCGATGGATGCTGACAACTTGCGCAACGGTGCAGCCCTGATCGAGCGGTTGAACAGCTACAAGGGGACGGCGAAGATGACCTCCGGTCATGTCCACCGCGCGATCACCGGTCAAATCGGTAAAGTCTGCTGTCAGATTGCACCGTCGACAGCCCATGCAGTGCATCGAGACGTCCGCGCGGATGCTGTTCACGCGATGGCTCTCGAGCCCGGCTGCGTGACCCTGCACACGTGGCTCGACGCACCGCTGGGCGGATTCTTGTCCGATACATTGCAAACAACCGCCAGACCCGGGGTGTGGCCCTTTGGCTGAAGACAAATTGCGGACCGGGATAGGCGATGACTTGGCTCGCAAACGCAAGAAGCCCCCTGGGTTACAAGGGGATTCATCAAACGTTGAGGTGGCGTTGAAATACTCCGCGAGCGTCTATACACGAGTGTTTTTGTCGGATACTATCCATTTGGAAAGGTTATGTTTTTTTGAGGGCAGGATTTAAACCTGCGGCCTTCAGGCCATGAGTCATGTCGAACCTACCATGAACAATCGCGCCGGATCGCGAGTTGTTGCACGGTTTCCGCCAGTTGCGAGCCAAGTCCGCGTGGGTGACCTGCGCGCGGATTGTCAGGATTGCGCAGCGGTTTTCACCCTCGTGCTTCCACCATGCTTCCAACGGGTGGCAGAATGATTTTCGGGTAGCACGGCAATCATCCGTCAAGCCGCGACTAGAAGCCGGTCTTCTTGCCATGCTTCGCCTTTAGGCGCACGACATAGTAAGGGTGCGGCTCGACCGGTCCGAAGTCCTCGATCCGTCCGGCCAGATCGGCACAGCTCGCCAGGTGCTGGGCGGCATTGCCATAGCGCTTCTGCCTCCCCTCTGTCAGCGTGAAATCGATCATCGCCCGCAGCGCCACCGTCGCGGCCAGCGGATGCTTCTCCGCCAACGTCTTGGCAGCCGGGGCCAAGAATTCGTAATGATCGCCGTCGACCTCGTCCTGCCGGTCAATCAGCAATCGCGCGGCGTGGCCAACCGATGGCCAGTTCAGAAAGAAGGCCAGAGCTGCAAGCACGTCGGGGTGCGCAGCGGCATGCGCCATCGCGCGCTCCTCAGCCTCGATGTCTTCGAAATCCGGCAGTCGCTTCAGAAAGGCCCGCAGGTGCTCGCCCGACAGGTCGCGCTCGAAACATGCCCAGCGAAATGCCTGCGCCTCGTCTTACCGGTCAAGCGCCTCGAGCACGGCAAGACGCGCGTCCAGCCATTCGGGTGGGATCCAGCGCGCATCTTCAACCTCCGCTCGCTCGATGAAGCCAAGCGCGTCCTCTGCCCTTCCGGCCGCCAGCAAGCGCTGCGCGATCTCGGCCGCGATCTTGGGCACCTTGCGGGTCTTTGGGTCGTACTGCGCGATGAAGCCATCGACGTCGCCCTGCACGTCGGCAATGTCCTTCAGCGCCATCCCGACTGTACTCTGCCGCGCGCGTTCCTCCATCTCGTGGGCATAGCGCGTGCCGCCGCTGCCCCAGCCCATGGCCAGCCACTCGTTCTTTGGCGGCACAGTCACGGGCGTGCGTCCAAGCTCCTCGACCAGTTCTCTGAGATACGCGATGTCCTCCGGGCCCAGCGCCGGAGCGATGATGGCGATCAGACCGTCGTACTGGCCAAAGCCGTTGTCCTGCAGCGCATCGAGAACCTGCTGCGCCAGCGCCTCAGGCGCTGCGTCAGCCGCCTTTGCCACTTCGCCCAGATCGGCGCAGGCCTGGTGGAAGATGTCGATGACGGTGCCTTGAACCGCCCCGGGTTTACCGGAGGGTGATTTGTTCAACGGCTAGGCGACCATATCGAGCGTGTTCAGGTTTGCATAGAACGCTTCCTCTGCTTCTGCGGGTGGGACGTAACCGATAGGACCGAGAAGGTCGAGCAGGTG
>JADCEN010000054.1 GCA_020250175.1 Rhodobacter sp. | reverse complement strand
TCAAAGCACATCACCTCGCCCATCAGACCTTCACCGACACGGATAACCTCGACCGGAACATCCACGAGGCCGTCGAAGCCCTGAACGTCGAACGAAAGCTAAATCCGTTGGCCAACCAAAGAATCTCTGCTTAGGCTCAGGGCGTAGGTGCCGGTGAAGGAAGTGCTATCGGTGACGCCGGGGGCAAGACTGGCAATCGGCCCGCCGGTCAGGGTCAGGCCCGGCAGCGGATCGCTGAGTGTCACGCCGGTCAGGGTGACATTGCCGGTGTTGGTCACGGCAAAGCGGTAGAGGATGACATCACCCACCTGCGTCGGCGTGGTCATCTGGCTGATGTCGGCGGTCTTGACCAGCGCAATCGCCGGGGGCGCGTTCTGTGTCACGATGACCGACCCGGACGCGCTGTTGTTGTCCGGGTTCGGGTCACCGGAGGTTGTCGTCACCGTGGATGTGTTGACAAAGGTCTGCGGGCTGGAGGTGACCGCCTGCACCCGGACCGGGACCATCACGTCAACGACTGCGCCCGCCGACATGGTGCCGAAGTCGCACTCAAAGCCGGCATTGGCCGCCTTCACGGTGCAGCCAAGCTTGCTGGTCGTTCCGGTCACAACTGTGGCAGAAGGCGACCCGGCCATGACCATTCCGGCAGGCAGCACGTCGCTGAGAACCACGTTTTCCGCGTCAGACAGGGCCATACCCGCAATACTGGTTACCCCGATCGAGAAGGTGAAGGTTTCGCCGATCGCCGGGGCAGGCGTGCTGGGAACCTTGCTTGTCACCTCCACATCCACGCGGCTGCGGACCGTGGTATTCTGACTGGCTGAATTATTGAGCAACTGGATGTCAAACAGGTCGGACCCGTCCGCTGCAATCTCGACGGCATTGACCGCAACGCCCCGCGCGACACCGCGCATCGTCACCTCGATATCCCGGACCTCGCCCGCCGCAAGAACGGGAAAGGAACAGGTCAGCGTCCCGCCGACCACGTTTTGGGTCGCCGCGACCACGCAGGTCGAACCGGCCGGTGCCGTCAGGGATTGAAAGCTCAGGAAAGCTGCCGGAAGCGTATCCACGACCGAAACATTTTCGGCTGCGGACGGGCCGCGGTTCTGGGCCCGAATGGTATAAACGGTGTCATCGCCCACGGTGACAGGATCCACACTGTCGGTCTTGCCGACCAGAAGGTCAAAGCGCGGGTCGATGACCGGAGTCGTGACAGAGGCCCGGTTGTTGCCCGTATCCGTCTCGGTGGTCGTGGTGGTCACATCAACCGTGTTTGTCAGGGACTTGCCACGCAAACTCTGGTTCGGACGCAGCGTGACAGTCACGGTTTGCTGGGTGCCGTTGTTCAGGGTGCCCAGATTGCATTCGATGCGGTTGTTGCCCGGGCCGGTGACACTGCCCGGGGTCGGTGTGCTGGTACAAGGCCCCCCCTTTGACGCCACTGCGGACAGGAAAGTCAGATCATCTTCCAGGATGTCGGTGATTGTGACGCTTTCGGCTGCACTCAGCCCGTTCGCCCGGTTCTTGGCGGTGATCACAAAGATCAGGTTCTGCCCGGCCCGGACAGGTGCGGGCGTGGCCGTCTTTTCCACCGTGACATCCGCGCGCGGATTGACGGTGAAACTGGCACTGGCCGAATTGTTCGCCCGATTGGGGTCGGCAGTGACAGAGGAATCCACGCTGGCGGTGTTCGTCCGGGGTCCGCCATTGCCGCCTGGCCTGACCGTGATCACAAGGGTGGGGCAATCCACGTTGACCGTACAGACCGGCATGGTGGCAATGGCACAGGTTTGCCGCACCGCCTGCCCGACCGGGGCAACGGAACAACTCATCCCCGAGGCGAGGCCCGGTGTGACCACCGTCGAGACATATCCGGCATTCGGCCCGGAGGTGTCGGTGTTGATCAGCCCCGTCAGGTCATCGGTCAGCGTCACCGAGTTTGAGGGACTTGCGCCGCTGTTGATGATCTGCAGGTCATAGATCTGCTCTTCGCCGGCATTGACCGTCGCGTTCCGCGCGGTCTTCAGCACACTGATGTCGGCCGAATCACCCGGATTGCTGCCATCGACACCGAAAACAATCTCGTCATTGCCGGGAAACAGGTCGGGCAGATTTCCCCCGATGGCAGTCACCCGCGCCCCGTTGTTGATGGGGCCGGGGGCAGTGACCGTCGCGGTCATGGTGATGCCGGGCGACGTCGTTGCATTGGGGGCCAGCGGACTGGCCTGAGTGTAGACCCGCAGGCACGGGATCGTGGCCGGTCCGGCAAGCGGAAGGGCAGCGGGGGGTGTGCAGGTCCAGGTAGGCCCCCCGCCGATTGCGGTGACAGTCAGGCCCTCTGGAACCAGTTCCTCGATCTGGACGGTGCCGTAGAAACCCACGGTGCCCAGATTCTGCGCGGGAAGCTGGAAGTCATAGCTGTTTCCCACCACGACCAGCGGCGGGTTCGGGCCGGTCTTGCGGATGGCAAGGTCAATGAACGACGGGCGGACTACGGCACCGCCATCGGTCGCCCGGTTGTTCGTCAGGTCCGGATCGAACGGACCGGCTGACGCGACAACCACCTCGTTTACCGGGTTGCCGTCCGAAAAGACCGTGGCGATGATGGTCACGACCCCCAGCGGAACATTCAGTCCCGCCGTGGTTCCGGACGGTTTGGCGCAGCTGACGGCCTGCCCGACTGTCGTACAGGACCAGCCGCTGCCTGGCGCAGGCGTAACTGTGACGGGCTGATAACTCGCCGGCAGCGTATCTTCCATGGTCAGGCCGTTCGGCACATCGCCGCTGTAGCTTGGGGTCAGCGCAAAGGTAACAGTCTGCCCCACAGTCAGTGGCCCGGACGGGGCACGGGATTTGCTGACTTTCACGTCGCTTCCCGCGGTCACGGCGGTATCTTTCACCGCAGTGTCGTTGCTGGAATTTGGGTCAAGCGGCACGCTGTCCACAAGGCCGGCCGACAGCGTGATCGTCGAACTGGACCGGATAGCGACCGTCCCGCCGAAGGTGAACGTCCGTGACTGGTTCGGAGCAAGCATCAGCCCCGAACAGAAATAGCTGCTTCCCGACAGGGTGCACCCCGTTGGCGGAGCAATCTGGCCAAGGCCGGTCGGAACCGGGAAATCAAACTCGAACCTGTCGGCCTGATAGGGCCCAAGGTTTGTTGCCGTGATGTCATAACTGACCCGGCTTCCCGCCGCTGCCGTGTCCGGTCCGGCGATTGAAAGCGCAATGTCCGCACCTTTGGTGATCGTCGTCGTCACCGTCTCGCTGTTGTTGTCCGGGTCTGCGTCGGGTGCAGGAATGGTCGGCGTCAGGGTAATCACCCCCTCAACGGCGGTCGCAAACCGGATCACCATTGCCGCGCGGGAACCGGGGGCCAGCGCAGGCACCGTGCAGCTTACGACATCCGCAGAAACCGCACAGCCGACAATCGCGCCGGACGCGCCGGCAAAGGTTGCCGTCGGGGGAACGGCGATGGTCAGGACCGTGGCGGGCGCAGCGCTGCCCGGCTCGTTGTCCACGGTCCCGACATACCCCGCAAGGCTGCCCGCCGGCAGGACGTTGGTCCCTTCATTCCGGGCATTGACGACCCAGTCATAGGGCGGCAGTCCCTGCCCCGGCGCTGGTGTTGCCAACCCGACACAGGCGCATGCCAGAAGAATTGCACCTCGGACCGCATTTATCATTGCAAAAAACCGGCTCCGCGCGGGCGATGCCACCGCGCCACGACGCCTCGCCTAGGCTTTTGCGCGCGTCCGATCAAACAGCGTGCATGGTCAAGACTTGCAATAAATTCAAATGATGCGCGCCTGTGGCCTCGTTGCACCAAAGGGCGGCAGGGGCCGCATCCCCTGCGCGACTCCCGCGCCGCTACTCGCCCGGAACGCCACACCCCGCGTCTGCAGATGGGGCCGCTTCGGGATGCCGGACTGGTGGGAGGCCTGTATCCGGCAGCACTCGAATCAGTCCTTCTGTGGTCTGCTTACAGGCTGACCCTGCCCTGCCCCGCCCGCCCTGACCGGCAAGCCGGCGGCGCGCACGCCCGCCCTGTGCCGTGCCGTGCGATCAGGCCGGGGACGGAAAGCCCCTGCCTCCGTGGACGATTCCTGCGCAATATCAAACGCTTGCACGAGCCATGGATCAGGGATGTGCAGCCTGCGACAGATTCCGGGCGGGGCCCGGTGCCGAAGGACCTGCCCGATAAGCCATCGCGCGGCGGGCGTTCGGCATTCGATATCCCGGCGCAAGACACCGGCGCGCATCCGGTGCCGCAGCCCCGCCTACCAGCGCCCCGTGATCGCCGCCCAAGTCAGTCTGCCCCTGCGGGAAAACTCGGACCGGCCCAGCCTGCCCTCCGCCACCCGGCGCGGTTCGGCCAGCGCCTGCCGCAACAGCGCCTCGGTCTGCCAGCCCGCCAGGAACGCCGCCCGGGCATCCGCAGGCACCCGCCCCCGCGCCCGCCGGGCATCGGCCAGCCGCGCCAGCCCGTCCCGCGCCAGCCCGGCCACAGCCTCAGCCCGCCCGTCGATCAGCGGCTGCCGCCCGCGCGCCTGCAACTCCGGCACGGCCCGCAGGAAGGCGGCAAGACCCGCCGCCCAGCCCGCCGCGCGGGCCACAGGCTCGGCCTGCGGGGGGGCGCCAAGGGCGGATGCGGCCAGCCACATCAGCCCCGACCCGGTATCTTCCAGATAGGAATCAAAGGCCGCCCGGTCTTCAAAAGGCTCGCGGTAGATGTCCCAGCGCCGGGCCTCGATCAGCCGGTCCATCACCTCCGGCGGCAGGCGGCGGCTGCGCACCACCTCGGCCAGCGGGGCTGCCACCTCATGCGCGCGCACCGGCCCCGGCTGTGCCATGCTGGCCACCGTGTCGCGCCACCATTGCAGCCGCATTTCGGCAATCATCGCCTCCTGCGTCACCCAGGGGGCGCGGGCCACCTCGAGGTTGAAGGCATAAAGCACGAAAAGCGGTGCCCGTGCCGCCAGCGGGGCCGCCATCACCGCAAGGAACCGGTCCGGATCGCCGCGCTGCACCAGCGCGGCGCAGGCGGCAACCGTCATGCGGGCTGCTCCACCGGCTGGCCGACATCGCGGATCAGTTTCCACTGGATCGCATCAAGCAGCGCCTCAAAGCTGGCGTCCACGATATTGGCTGAAACCCCCACCGTGGACCAGCGCCGCCCGGCGCTGTCTTCGGAATCGATGATCACCCGCGTCACCGCCTCGGTGCCGCCTTGTGTGATCCGCACCTTGAAATCGACCAGCTTCAGATCGTCGATCACCGCCTGATAAGGCCCCAGGTCCTTGGCCAGCGCCTTGGCCAGCGCGTTGACCGGCCCGCGGTCGGTTCCGGCCTCGTCCATGCTTTCGCTGACCGACAGCATCTTGCGCCCGCCGATCTTCACCACGACCACCGCCTCGGACAGGCTGACCATCCGGTTGTACTTGTTCTTGCGCCGCTCCACCGTCACGCGGTAACGCTTGACCTCGAAGAACGTCGGCAGAAGACCCAGTTCGGCGCGCGCCACCAGTTCGAAACTGGCCTGTGCCGCGTCATAGGCATAGCCCTGATCCTCGCGTTCCTTGACCACCTCGAGGATGCGTCCCAGGCGCGGATCCCTCGGGTCGGCCTCGATCCCCGCAGCGCGCAGGCGTTCGCGCAGGTTCGACTGGCCGGCCTGATTGCTCATCGGGATCACGCGGGCATTGCCGACCAGGTCCGGGGCAACATGTTCATAGGTCGAAGGGTCTTTCAGAATGGCCGAGGCATGCAGCCCCGCCTTATGCGCAAAGGCCGAAGCGCCGACATAGGGGGCGGCCCGCTGCGGCACCCGGTTGAGCACATCATCCAGCATCCGGCTTATGCGCGTCAGACCGGCCAGCGCTGCCGGCGTGACCCCGGTTTCAAACCGGCTGGCATAGGGGTCCTTCAGCAGCAGCGTCGGGATCAGCGTGGTCAGGTTGGCATTGCCGCAGCGTTCGCCCAGACCGTTGAGCGTGCCCTGAATCTGCCGCGCCCCCGCATCCACCGCCGCCAGCGAATTGGCCACGGCATTGCCGGTATCATCATGGCAGTGAATGCCCAGCCGGTCGCCGGGCACGCCCGCCGCCACCACTTCGGCGGTGATGCGCCCCACTTCGGCGGGCAGGGTGCCGCCATTGGTATCGCACAGCACGACCCAGCGCGCGCCTTCGTCCAGCGCGGCGCGCAGGCAGGCCAGCGCATAGGCGGGGTTGGCACGGTAGCCGTCGAAGAAATGCTCGGCATCAAAGATGGCCTCGCGCCCCTTCGCGCGCAGATGGGCGAAGGAGGTGCGGATAGACTCGAGGTTTTCTTCCAGCGTGACACCCAGGGCGGTGGTCACATGAAACTCATGCGCCTTGCCCACCAGACAGACGGCGGGGGTGCCCGCATCCAGCACCGCCGCCAGAACATCATCATTCGCCGCCGACCGCCCGACGCGCCGGGTCATCCCGAAGGCGGTCATGGTGGCGCGGGTCCGGGGGGCTTCGGCGAAGAAGTCGCTGTCGGTCGGATTGGCCCCCGGCCAGCCGCCTTCGATGTAATCGACCCCCAGCGCATCCAGCGCCGCCGCGACCTGGCGCTTTTCAGCGGTGGAAAACTGCACACCCTGCGTCTGCTGCCCGTCGCGCAGGGTGGTGTCGAAGAGGGTGAGGCGCTCGCGGGTCATCCGGGGTATCCCTTGCGGTCGGCCCACTTTGGGACAGTAGGCCATGCCGGCAATTTCAAGGGGTTGCGAGGGCGCGTTAGAGTGCGAGTGGCCTTAACGTTTCGCGTGGTTGAGGCGACCCCGCCCCGGACTTGATCCGGGTGCCCGCCCCGGACTTGATCCGGGGCCTCGTGGGGCTGGCAGAGGCCCCGGGTCAAGCCCGGGGCGGGTGTTCCTGGGGTCACTGGAGCGCCTCCAGTTTGGCGGGGTCGAAGCCGACGCCTGGCACAAGGGATACACCCTGCTTTTCCATACGGACCTCCACACCAGCAGAAACCAAAGCGGATTTCAGAGCATCAACGGATGAGAAATCCTTGGTTTTCAAAGCCTGCGCACGCAGTTCAGACAGCCTATTGCCAAGTTCGATGAGCATGCTGCCGTAAACTGAACCCTCAGTTCCGTGCGTTGTGAGTCTGTAACCGGAGGCAAATCCGTTATCGCCTGCATGAAACGAGAATGGGGCAAGTGCCGTTGTCAGCGAAGAAAGATTAAACCCTAACAGGCTTAGTGTACCAACAAGTTGGAGTTCCTGTCGGTTCTTCAGGTATGTGGCAAGGAGGGTCAAAGCAGACGACGTGTTCAGGTCATTTGCGAGGGCGTCCACGACTTCCTGTGGTGCCTTAGCGTATTGCGTATCAATCGAGTCTTTTGTCAAAGGGTCTTCACCCAAGAATTCTGCGATCTTCCGCAAAACCGTTTCCGCCTGCCGCGCCTTCTCCGCCGTCCAGTCCATCGGTTTCGAATAATGCGTGCCCAGCAGCACGAACCGTATCACCTCACCCGGCACGCCCCGATCCAGCAAATCCCGCACGGTGAAGAAGTTGCCCAGGGATTTGGACATCTTCTTCCCCTCAACCTGAAGCATCTCGTTATGCATCCAGACCTTGGCGAAGCCTTCCTCCGGGTGGGCGCAGCGGCTTTGGGCGATTTCGTTTTCGTGGTGGGGGAATTGCAGATCGATCCCGCCGCCGTGGATGTCAAAACTGCCGCCCAGCAGTTCGTGGCTCATCGCCGAACATTCGATGTGCCAGCCGGGCCGCCCCCGGCCCCAGGGGCTGTCCCAGCCCGGTTCTTCGCCGGACGACGGTTTCCACAACACGAAATCCATCGGGTCGCGCTTGAACGGGGCCACCTCCACCCGCGCGCCTGCGATCATGTCATCCACCGACCGGCCCGACAGGCGACCATAGGCGGCATAACTGCGCACATCAAACAGCACATGGCCTTCGGCCGCATAGGCATGGCCGCGCGCGATCAGGTCTTCGATCATCGCCACCATCGGGCGGATGTAGTCGGTCGCGCGCGGCTCGAACGTAGGCCGAAGCGCGCCCAGCGCATCCATGTCGGCATGATACCAGGCGATGGTTTCTTCGGTGCGCTGGTGGATCAGCGCTTCCAGCGTGCCGGGGGCACCCGCCTGCCGCCGCCGCAGCGCCTCGGCGTTGATCTTGTCATCCACATCCGTGATGTTGCGCACATAGGTCACATGATCTGGGCCATAGACATGCCGCAGCAGGCGGAACAGCACATCGAACACCACCACCGGGCGGGCGTTGCCAAGATGGGCGCGGTCCCAAACCGTGGGGCCGCAGACATACATGCGCACGTAGTCAGGGTTCAGAGGGGTGAAGGTTTCCTTCGCCCGCGTTGCCGTATTGTGCAGCCTGATCGTCGTCATCGTCCCGTCCCCTTGCGCATGCGGTATCGTACGGCGCGTGCCGGGAGGGCTTAGCAACTTCCTTCTGGTTTGGAAACGAAAAGCCCTGCCCGCCCGACGGATGTCAGCAGGCAATACAGCAAATCTGCACGGGTCCGGACGTCATGCGTCGCCGTCTACAGCCTGGCCTGCGCATCGCCAAGCCCTTTGTGGCAAACCGCAGCGCGGCATCAGCCGCCCGCCCTTTCTTCCAGCGCCAGCCAGTCCGCCTCTGCCCCGGCCAGCGCCGCCTGGCGCTCTGCCATCAGGTCGGCGGCGCGGCGCGCCTTCTGCGGTTCGCGCAGGAAAATGCCGTCCTGCGCCAGGAAGGCGGTCAGTTTTGCGATTTCACCTTCCAGCCGCGCGATCTCGGCGGGAAGGCTTTCCAGCCGCTTGCGCTCGGCAAAGCTCAGCGGGTCTGCCCGCCTGCGCCCTTCGGGCCGGGGCACAGCAGGGGCGAGGGGTGCAGGCGTATTGGGGCGGGCATCGCGTTCGGCGGCCGCGACACCGCGTTGTGCGGCATAATCGGACCACCCACCCGGATAGGTGGTGGCGCGCCCCCGCCCTTCCAGCGCCACGGTGATGGTGGCAACGCGGTCGATGAAATCGCGGTCATGGCTGACCAGCAGAACGGTGCCGGGATAATCGCCCAGGATGTCCTGCAAAAGGTCCAGCGTTTCCACATCCAGATCATTGGTCGGCTCATCCAGAACCAGCAGGTTCGAGTCGCGGGCCATGATCCGGGCCAGCAGCAGGCGGGCCTTCTCGCCGCCCGACAGCGAGCGGACCGGGGCGCGGACCTGGCGTTCGTCGAACAGGAAGTCCTTGAGGTAGCCCACGACATGGCGCGGGGTTCCGCGCACCATCACCTGATCGGCCCGGCCCGAGACCCGCATCGAGGGGTCACCCGTCAGGTTGTCCCACAGGCTGGCATCGGGGTCCAACTGTGCCCGGGTCTGGTCGAACACCGCGATGTCCAGATTGGTGCCCAGAACGACCGTGCCCCGATCCGGCGGTATTTCCCCGGTCAGCAGCTTCAGCAGCGTGGTCTTGCCGACACCGTTCGGGCCGACAAAGGCCACCCGGTCACCGCGCAGGACGCGCAGGTTGTAATCCTGCACGATGCTCAGGCCGCCAAAGGATTTGCACAGCCCCTTCGCCTCGATCACGCGCTTGCCAGATTGGGTGCCCGCCTGAAGGTCCATCGCCGCCGTGCCCTGCCTGCGGATCTGGGACGCGCGTTCTGCGCGCAGCGCCGCCAGCGCGCGGACCCGGCCCTGGTTGCGCTTGCGCCGGGCGCTGATGCCTTCGACGGCCCATTTCGCCTCGGCCTTGATCTTGCGGTCCAGCTTGTGGCGGGCATCATCCTCTTGCTCCCAGACGGTTTCGCGCCAGTCCTCGAACCCCTCAAAGCCCGCATCGCGGCGGCGGACCTGACCGCGGTCGATCCAGAGTGTCGCCTGCGACAGGGCGCGCAGAAAGGCGCGGTCATGGCTGATCAGCACGAAAGCCGCGCGGGTGTCGCGCAGCTGCGCCTCCAGCCATTCGATGGCTTCGATGTCCAGGTGGTTGGTCGGCTCGTCCAGCAGCATGAGGTCCGGCGCTTCGGCCATCAGCCGGGCCAGCGCCGCGCGGCGTTTCTCGCCGCCCGAGGCATGGGACACCGGGGTTTCGGGACGGAACTTCAGGCCTTCGGCGGCCATCGCGACCCGGTACTGCTCGCCCGCGTCCAGGCCGCTGGCGGCATAGTCGCCCAGCGTGGCAAAGCCCGACAGGTCGGGGTCCTGCTCCATATAGCCCACAGAGACGCCGGCAGGCACCACACGGTCGCCCCGGTCCGGCTCCACCAGGCCCGCCATCACCTTCATCAGGGTGGATTTGCCCGACCCGTTGCGCCCGACCAGCGCGATCCGGTCGCCCGGCTGGATCACCAGGCCAAGATCATGAAACACCGGCTCGCCCCCGAAGGTCAGCGAGACGCCGGATAGCTGCAAAAGGGGGACGCGTGCCATGGCGGGCAGCTAATCGGGCGGGCGCGAAAGGTCAACGCCCCGCCACGCGCGAAGGCGTGGCTGGTGGTGGACATCTGACATTATGGACTCGACGGATGCAGGTATCGGACACCCGTCCAGCATTCATAAGCGAAACGGTCAGACGACCGCTTGGAGCCTTTAGCGGAAGAAGGAATCGCTTCAAATGCAGCAGTGCAATCAACTAGTGACAGTTTAAATGGTCGATGTATATCAGTTATTGATGCGGAAGTTTGATTCCCCTCATATGTCCTACAACTTGGCAGCCTCGGATCAGGAGTGGTAAAGTGAGCAGTAGCTTGGAACGGTTACAGAAGCAGGTCTTAGGTGATGGGCCCGCGGAAAAACAGGTTCTCTTGCTAAAGCTCCTGCACGAATTCGAGTCTGCACCACACTTCGGTGCAAAGTACATCGCCGACGCTGATTCTGCACCCCAACGTTGGATTGCAAGAATAGGTGCGCTCCTTGCACGCGTGGGTATTGGGCACCAAATACAATTTAGAAGCACCAAGGGAATAGCGGTCCAATATTGGTCGGCAACAAGGGAAATGTTCCGACAACACCTACTTGCCGCAGCCGAGGAGATCAGACTGTCGTTAGAACTCGACGGTCATGAAGAGATTGGCAAGGTTTACGACTTGCAGCAGCAGTACGATTTCCTGAGAGATTTAAAGGAGATAATCCTGGGAGCACAAACTGAAGTTTTTGTCGTAGATCCCTACTTTGATGGACAAGCTTTTGAGACGTTTCTTGGTCCTCTAGGCAGCGGATGTGCCATCAGAATTCTTTGTAATAAATGCTCGAATGATGTTGCTGGCCATGTCTCGGCATTTGCGGCCCAGCACAATACCAGCCCAGAGCTGCGCAGTAGCCGCGATCTTCATGATCGGCTAATAATTATCGACGGCTCTGATTGTTGGATTATAGGCGGGTCGATTAAGGATGCAGGTAAGAAACCTACCTATTTGGTGCCACTTCAGCCAAGCATCGCACCGACTAAGATTGGCATATATGAGGCGCTTTGGCAGGGAGCGGTCTCAGTATGAAAAGCACTCGGACAACCCGTCCGTATCTTGGTAGCCATATCCGAAGGAACGTGCACTGCGCTTCAACACGATGCACTTGCAGCAAAAGTCCGCTGCGTCCGCATAGATGCCCCCCCCAGTTTCCTTCTGACAACCGAAGGTGCACTCCAGGCTGACCGGGAAACCTCCATCAGGCGGGGAACACTACCCTGCAGCCAGCCGCAGCAGGCGGGCGCGGGCGGGGGGGATGGCGCGAATCTCCAGCCCGGTGAAAACATGCAGCGTGTTCAGGTTGCGGTCCACCACGGCGTGGTCGCTGACCCAGCCGCCCATCAGCAGATAGGTCTTCAGAAGCGGCGGCATCGCCCGCATCGCGCGCTGGACATCGGGGCGCAACAGGCGCAGTGCGCGGGCAAAGCGGAAGACATCGGGTGCCTTTACGCGGGGCAACCAGCGTTTGGGGGCCAGATGGGCATCCTTGAGCATGGCAAAGGCATCGTGATAGGCCGCCGCCTCGGTGCCCTGGAAGGACGAGCAGCCAAACAGCATTTCGGCCCCCGTCGCGTCCACAAAACGGGTCATGGCCCCCCAGGCAACGCGCAGGATGTCGGGATCGCGCCAGTCGGGGTGGATGCAGAAGCGGCCCAGTTCCACCATCGGGCCATCGAACCGCGACAGTGCCGCCAGATTGTAATGCTGCGCCGAATAGCTGCGCCCGATCTCTGTACCGTTCACCAGCGGCAGCAGGCGAAAACAGCACACCAGCGTGCCGCTGGCGGTGTCTTCCACCAGCATATGGCGGCAGGCGGCGTCAAACGCATCGGCGTCCACCCCCGGCGGCGCGGCCGGATCGCGGTCTGCGGCAAGGCCCCGGTTCTGCACAAAGCTGAGGTGGCGCAGCCGCTGGGCGCGCAGAAGATCAGCATCGGACCCTGCGATGCGCGCAGTGTAACGACCCTTGCGCAGTGCAATCATCGGTGCCTCCTGATGCCTTGCGACACGGTTCGGGAGCTTTACATTAGACCTTGAGTAAGGGAACACCAGCAACGTAACGTCCGTGCGACGCAAACAAGGATCGCCTCCCCGATGGACAAGATCGAAAAGACCGATGCCGAATGGCGCGCGCAGCTGTCTGACCTGGCCTACAAGGTCACGCGCAGGCACGGCACAGAGCGTGCGGGCAGCCATGACGCCTTTCCGAAAGACGCGGGGCGGTACCATTGCATCTGCTGCGATGCGCCGCTGTTCGACCAGGCGGCAAAATTCGAAAGCGGCACCGGCTGGCCCAGCTTCTTTGCGCCGCTCGACCCGGAGGTGGTGGGCGAGGCAGTGGACCGCAGCTTCTTCATGAAGCGCACCGAGGTGCATTGCGCGCGCTGCGACGCGCATCTGGGCCATGTCTTTCCCGACGGCCCGCCACCCACCGGGCTGCGCTACTGCATGAACGGCGTCGCCCTGCGGTTCGAGCCGGAAGCAACCTGACCGATCCGCCAAGGGAAAACCGCCCGATCAGGCGCGGCACCGGTCATGGTCCAGAAAGGCGCGCAGGCTTTTTCTGTCATCTCTTTCAAAGACCTGGTCGGTCACCATAAGCTGCGTCACCCTGTCAAAGCGGAAGGTGCGGAAATGCTGGCGCAGGTCGCACCAGCCAGAGAACATCCAGCCTTCGTCAAAATTCCAGACCGCCAGCGGACGCAGGACACGGTCCGTTCGCTGGCCCTGGCCGTTTGTATAGCTCATCCGGACCATGCGCCGCATCCGGATCGCCTTGCGCACCGCAGACGCAAATTCCGGTGCGCCCGTGCTGCGGCGCAACGAATAGAAGGGCGCATCGGCAAGCTGCCGCTGTTCCGGCAAGGGCAGGCTTGCCTGAATTTTTGCGCGCACCTCTTTTGCTGCCGAAGCCAGGACAGGATCATCAAGGCTTTCGGCAAAGGACAGCGCCACGGCAAGCGCATCAATCTGCTCGTGGGTGAATGTCACCGGGGGCAGATCAAATCCGGGACGAAGCAGGTAGCCCACGCCCGCTTCACCTTCGATCGGCAGCCCGGACCCCTGCAAATGGGCAATGTCCCGATAGATTGTGCGGGTGCTGACCTCAAGCTGCGCCGCAAGGTCTTCGGCCCGGCTGACGCTGCGGGTCCGCATCTCGTTCACCAATCTGAAAAGCCGTTCTGCCCGACGCATCCCGCCCCCCGAAATCCTGACCCTGCCTGTCACTCTACTGCCGATCCGCCTGCGCATACAGGGCGTTGCACTTGCACCTGCCTTGCCTCCCGAGGCGGCCCCCAGACGCCTGGGTCAACGGGCAAGGGTGCCCCTGTCAATCGGCGGCAGATGCTTCGATTTCGATCATCAGCGCCGGAATGGCCAGTCTGGTGACGCCCAGCAGCGTCATCGGCGGCGCGACACCGGCCGATCCCAGCCGCGCGCCGATCATATCGAAGTTCTGCAGGGCCGCATCCATATCTGTTGCATAGATGGCAAGCCGGGTGAGATTGGCAAGAGACATGCCTGCAGCGGTCAGAACCGCCTCCAGATTGTCAAGGGCAAGGCCGATCTGAGCCGCCATGTTTCCCTCATGCTGCGGATGCCCCTGCGCATCAACAGCGGTTTGACCGGAACAGGTCAGGTGCCGGGTTGCACCGGCAAGCACCTGCCCCTGATCGTAGCCCAGCTTGACCGACCAGGGCCAAGGATTGACGGAAGTTCGCTGCATGTGAGTCCCCTCTTTCAAGTTTGACAGGGTCATTTGAACCACAGGGGTCCTGACAGCGTGGTGTCAGCAGAGATTCAGCAGTTTTTCCTTTCTGTCGGGCGAACCCTGCAAAAATGCCCGTGACTTGCCGGGACGGCGCAAACAATAAAAGGCCAGCCGGACAATCCCGGCAGGCACGCCTGCAGCAGCACATCATTGCCTGTCCGTGAAGGGCGGCCCGCGCCGCCCTTACCCGTCTCAGTTCGCGCCGGGCAGCGCCTGACCGGCCGTCACGCGGCCGAAGTTGCCAAGCAGCTGGCCCAGGAAGCTGATGCCTTCGATGTTGCTGTCGGTGACGCGCCGCGACAGGGCAACGACCTGGCCATCCTCCAGACCGAAGCGTTCGATGTTCGACACTGTCCCGCTTTCGGCGAAGGTGATGACCACGACCTGCCGCTGAACCTCTTCGGGGGCAAGCGGACCGCGTTGCCTGTAGCGGCTTTGCACGTAGTACCAGCGGGTGTCGCCCAAAAGGCCCGAGGCACTGGGCCGCCCCACCGCCCTGGATACAGTCTCGCGGTTGTCCTTGCCGACAGTCACGACGGCAAGCTCGGCATCGGTGGGCGCAAAGCCGTGGTCGCGGTACAGCGGCGTGCATCCCGCAAGCATCAGAAATCCAAGGCCGGCAAGGGCAAACGCGGCCCGCAGGAAGGCCATCCGGAACAGGGCTGTTTCCGGCCTTCTTGCACTGGGTCGCATGCGCTGCCTCCTGTCGCCTTCCGCCGCCTTCTGCCACCGTTTGCCGCTTGCCGCTTGCCTTGCCGGCCGCGGCCCCTTATCCGGCGGTGCCCCGGCTTACGACAGGTCGCGGTTCTGTTCAAGAAAGGAACGCGCGGCCCCGGGCCATGCGAAAGGAGCATCCGATGGCTGACCCTCTTCCTGTTTCGATGCCGCTGCGCACGGCCAGCCTTGGTGGCCGCAAGCCCGTCCGGTTCGATCTGAGACCTGACGCCGCGCAGCGCAGCGCGCTGGCGCTTCTTCTGGGCATCAGTGCCATTCCCGCACTGCGCTTCAGGGGCGATCTGCGCCCGCTTGGACGGTCCGACCTTGTGCTGGAGGCGCACCTCGACGCAACCGTGATCCAGCCCTGCGTGATCAGCCTGGCCCCGGTGACGACGAAGATCGGCGCACCGGTGCTGCGCAGGTATCTGCGCGATTATGCCCAGCCCGCCGAGGAAGAGGCCGAGATGCCGGAAGATGACAGCGCCGAACCCCTGCCCGACAGCATCGATCCCGGTGCCGTGATGACAGAGGCGCTGGCCCTGGCGCTGCCCGATTACCCGCGCGTGCCCGGCGCGGTCTATGGCGGGGTTGCCGTCGCCCCGCCGGGGGCCATGCCGCTTGGCGAGGCCGACCTGAAACCTTTTGCCGGCCTTGCGGATCTGTCAAGGCGGCTGTCCGGGGGCAACAGCAGCGGGGGCGGAGACACCGGCACCTGAGCCGAAGCAGGCGGCACCGCAGGGTGCAGAAACCCCTTGCGCCTTATCGGAATCCCGCTATGTTCCGCCCCTTGTTTACAGGAAGAAGCCTGCACCGCCGCTCTGTGTCGGATGCTTTGTTTCTTCTTTATCATCAGGGGCATGTCCCCGCTACCCGAGGTTGAGACATGGCTGTCCCCCAGAACCGAGTCACCAGCTCCAGGCGCAACATGCGCCGCGCGCATGACGCGCTTGTCGCAGGCAATCCTGGCGAATGCCCGAACTGCGGCGAACTCAAGCGCCCGCATCACGTCTGCGGGGCCTGCGGTCACTATGATGCACGCGAAGTTGTGTCGCTGACCAGAGAGGTCGATCTGGACGAGGATGCGGCGTAAGCCGCCCTCGCCCGCGCTGCTGACCCATGGCGAACGGACTTGATACTCCGGCACCGGGCGGCAGGCGCATTGTCATTTCCGTCGATGCGATGGGCGGGGATCGCGGGCCTGCGGCGGTTGTCGCGGGCATGTCGGCATCCGCAGCCAAGAACCCCGGGATCGCCTTCATCGTCCATGGCGACGAGGCAGAGCTTGCGCGCCTGATCGGCAAGCGCAAGGGCCTGTCCGGGCGCTGCCAGATCCGCCATGCCCCCCGCACCGTCACGATGGGCGACAAGCCCAGCCAGGTGATGCGCCACGGCGAAGGCACCTCGATGTGGTCCTGCCTGGAAAGCGTGCGCAACGGCGAGGCCACGGTGGCCGTGTCCTGCGGCAATACCGGCGCGCTGATGGCGCTGTCGATGATCCGCCTGCGCAAACTGCCCGGCGTGAACCGCCCTGCCATCGCCTGTCTGTGGCCATCGCGCAATCGCGGCGGGTTCAACCTGATGCTGGATGTGGGCGCGGATGTGAAAGCCGATGCCGAAGACCTGCTGCAATTCGCCACCATGGGCGCATCCTATGCCCGCAACGGGTTGCAACTGGACCGCCCGCGCGTGGGCTTGCTGAATGTCGGCACCGAGGAACACAAGGGCAGGGCCGAGCTGAAGCAGGCACATGACCAGATTGCGGCGGCAGCACATGCGGGTGATTTCGACTTTGTGGGCTTCGTCGAAGGCGGCGACATTCCGGGCGACCGGGTGGATGTGATCGTCACCGACGGCTTTACCGGCAACATCGCCCTGAAGACGGGCGAGGGCACGGCCAGGCTGATTTCCGAATTGCTGCGCGAGGCCTTCAACGCCACCTTCCTGTCACGGATTGCCGCCCTGCTGGCGCTGACCTCGCTCCGGCGGCTGCAAAAGCGGATCGATCCGCGCCGCCAGAACGGCGGCGTGTTTCTGGGCCTGAACGGCACGGTCGTGAAATCGCATGGGTCCGCCGATGCAACCGGCGTTTCGGCAGCCATCAAGCTGGCCTTCCAGCTGGCGCAATCAGGCTTTCAGGACCGTCTGGCGGCGCGGGTTGCATCGGCGGGCCGCGCGGGGCAGGATGCTGCGGCGGACAGGGCAATGATCGGTACTTCCGAATGACGATACGCGCCGTGGTCAGGGGCGTCGGGCATTATCTGCCCGACCGGGTGGTCCCGAATTCTGAATTCGAGACCCTGCTGGACACAAGCGATGACTGGATCAGGACCCGGTCGGGAATAGAGCGGCGTCATTTCGCGGCAGAAAACCAAACGACGTCAGACCTTGCGGCCCGTGCGGCCCGCGCGGCGCTGGCCGACGCAGGCTTGATGCCGGACGACATCGATGCGATCATCCTCGCCACCTCGACCGCCGATCTGACTTTCCCGTCGGCGGCCACCATGGTGCAGGCGGCGCTTGGAATGACGCGCGGCTTTGCCTTTGATGTCCAGGCCGTCTGCGCGGGGTTTGTCTATGCCCTTGCCAATGCCAGCGCGTTGATTGCGTCCGGTCAGGCGCAGCGCATTCTGGTGATCGGCGCTGAAACCTTTTCGAAGCTGATGGACTGGACCGACCGGTCCACCTGCGTTCTGTTTGGCGATGGTGCCGGGGCGCTGGTGCTGGAAGCGGCAGATGGGGGCGGCACATCCGCAGACCGGGGAATTCTGGCCACCGACCTGCATTCGGACGGCCGGTTCAAGGACCTGCTCTATGTTGACGGCGGGGTGTCCACCCGGTCAACCGGCCTGCTGCGGATGCAGGGCAGGGAAGTGTTCCGCCATGCGGTCGAGAAACTGGCCCAGACCGCCCATACATCGCTTGAAAAGGCCGGGCTGACCGCGGCGGATGTGGACTGGATCGTTCCGCATCAGGCCAATCTGCGCATCATCACCGCCACCGCGCAGCGCATGCAGGTCCCGATGGAGCGGGTGGTGATCACCGTGCAGGATCATGGCAACACCTCTGCCGCATCGATTCCCCTAGCCCTGTCCATTGGCCGCCAGCGCGGCCAGATCAAGACAGGCGATCTGATCGTGACCGAAGCGATCGGCGGCGGGCTTGCCTGGGGATCGGTGGTTCTTCGCTGGTAGGCGGTCTGAATAGCCTGCCACAAGGCATTGATATTGACTTGGGTTTTCAAAGCACCCTATCTTGGCCGCAGCACCGGGGGGTAAGCATGAGTGACAAGACACTGACGCGTATGGATCTGAGCGAGGCCGTGTTCCGTGAAGTTGGCCTGTCGCGCAATGAATCGGCCCAACTTGTCGAGACGGTGCTGCAGCACATGTCGGACGCACTGGTTCAGGGCGAAACCGTGAAAATCTCGTCCTTTGGCACCTTTTCGGTGCGCGACAAGACGGCCCGGATCGGGCGCAATCCCAAGACCGGCGATGAGGTTCCGATCAGTCCGCGCCGGGTTCTGACCTTCCGCCCGTCGCATCTGATGAAGGATCGCGTCGCGGCCGGCACCCGGCGCTGAGGTACGCACCCCGCATGGAAAAGTCGCGCGACGCCTTCCGCACCATCAGCGAAGTCGCCGATCTTCTGGGTACGCCGGCGCATGTGCTGCGGTTCTGGGAAAGCCGCTTTCCGCAGATCCGCCCCGTCAAGCGCGCGGGCGGACGCAGGTATTACCGCCCGTCCGATGTGGCGCTGCTGTCGGGCATCAAGCGGCTGTTGCATGGTGATGGCCTGACCATACGCGGCGTGCAGAAGGTGCTGCGCGAAAACGGCATCCGCCATGTGATGGCCCTGGCCGAAGGGCCGATTGCCGGGGATATGCCCGAGGTGACGTTGACCGGGGATGTGCCCGAGGTGACGTTGTCCGGGGACAAGACCTTGCCGGTGGCCGAGGTTCTGGCCTTTCCCGATCCGGCGACCAGGCGCGATCCGCCCGAAACAGCTTCCCTGCCGCTTTGGTCCGCCAGCCCCTCGGCTGGGCAGGACTCCGCCCGGACCAATCCTGCGGACCCGGCACTGGACAGCGGCGGTGCCCTGCTGCTGACAAAGGCGCTGACCGCCGGTCCGGCCGCCCCCCTTGTCACGGACCCCGACCACAGGCCTGCGGCAAAGGCCGCGGCACCCCTCCAGGCGGCGGGTGCCCCCGCCGATGTGGAAAGCCTGTCCGGCGACCCCGGATTGGCCGGTGTGATCGCTGCGCGGCTGCGGGCCCTTGATGGCGCACGGGTGCAGGGCCACCGCGCGGGGATGGCGGCGGCGGCGTTGCGCCTGCGGGCGCTGCGGGCCCGTCTGGCCGCCGCCGCAGGGGTGGGCGGACCCTGACAACCCCATGCGCTTTACGGCTTGCCCCCGCGCGGAAAACCGGTATCACTCGCCGTCGTCGGGCCGTAGCGCAGCCTGGTTAGCGCGTCCGTCTGGGGGGCGGAAGGTCGCGAGTTCGAATCTCGCCGGCCCGACCAGCAGGAAACCGCCCGCCCCCGCAAGGGATGCGGGCGGTTCCGTTTGAAGGGGACGGAAACGCGGAAATGGCAGACGGTGTTCTCCCCTCGCAGGCGCTGCGCGCGATGATCGCCAAGGGCGGGATTGCCGCCGACCCGGCGGTGGTGCCCGCGCAGATTCAGCCCGCAAGCCTGGACCTGCGCCTTGGCAGCCTGGCCTACAGGGTGCGCGCATCGTTCCTGACCGGCCAGGGGCGGCGGGTGGCGGACCGGATTGCCGAGTTCGAGATGCACCGCGTCGATCTGTCCGGCGGGGCGGTACTCGAAAAGGGCTGCGTCTATGTCGTGCCGCTGATGGAGCATCTGGCGCTGCCGCCCGGCGTCTCGGCGGTGGCGAATGCCAAAAGCTCCACCGGGCGGCTTGATCTGCTGACGCGCACCATCACCGACGGCGGGGTAGAGTTTGACCGCATTGCGGCAGGATATAACGGGCCGCTTTATGCCGAAATCTGCCCGCGCAGCTTTTCGGTTCTGGTGCGCCCCGGCCAGCGGCTGAACCAGATCCGGTTCCGCTCGGGGCAGGCGACCCTGTCGGATGCCGACCTGCAGGCGCTGCATGCGCGCGATGCGCTGGTGGATGGGGTTCCGATGATCTCGGACGGGTTGGGCTTTTCGGTGGACCTCAGACCACAGGAAGGCGATCTGGTGGGCTACCGGGCCAAGCCGCATACCGGCGTGATCGACCTTGACCGGATTGCGGCCTATGAGCCGGGCGATTACTGGGAAGAGGTGCGCAGCCGCGAGGGGCGCATCATCCTGGACCCCGGCGCATTCTATATTCTGGTCAGCCGCGAGGCGGTGACGATCCCGCCTGACCACGCGGCGGAAATGGCCCCCTATCTGGCGATGGCGGGCGAATTCCGGGTGCATTACGCCGGCTTCTTCGACCCCGGCTTTGGCCACCGCAGCGCCGGGGGATCGGGGTCGCGCGGGGTGCTGGAAGTGCGCTGCCACGAGGCCCCCTTCGTGCTGGAACACGGGCAGATCGTGGGTCGGCTGGTGTACGAACGCATGGCGCAAGTGCCCGACACGCTCTACGGGGCGGGGCTGGCCTCGAACTATCAGGGGCAAGGGCTGAAGCTGTCGAAGCATTTCCGCTAGGGGATGGGGGCTGGCCCAGAGGACCCGAAAGCAAACGTCCATTGGACGTTTGCCGGATCCGATTGCCGAAGGGCTCAAGCCCTGAGGCAAGGGGTTCTCCACGCAACCCCAGGCTTGGAAATCCGCCCGCGCCTGCCAGGGGCAGGCAGGCGCGGGCGGATTTGACGCGGGTCAAATCCACCAGGAAAAAGATGCGCCGCGATGAAACACAACGGGACCAGGCTGACGTCACTCTCCGAACATCTCGGACTGGCCTTCGTCCCCGTCCTCGGCCTTCTCGAAGCTGCCGGGCAGTGGACGGTTGTCCAGCAATCCAGCCTGGCGCAATTCCTTCAGACCCGGCAAGTCGCGGGCGGATTCAAGGCCGAAGTGATCCAGGAAGCTTTCCGTCACCACAAAGGTCACAGGCCGCCCCGGCGTCAAGCGGCGGCGGCCGAAGCTGATCCAGCCCAGTTCCAGCAACTGGTCGATGGTGCCCCGGCTGACGGCGACGCCGCGAATTTCTTCGATCTCGGCCCGCGTCACCGGCTGATGATAGGCGATGATCGCCAATGTCTCGATGGCCGCGCGCGACAGCTTGCGCGTTTCCACCGTTTCCTTCTGCATCAGATAGCCCAGATCGGGGGCGGTGCGAAACGCATGGGCGTCCCCCACCCTGACCAGATGAACCCCCCGCCCGTCGTAGTGGCGGCGCAGACGGGCCAGCGCCTCGGCGGCGTCACAGCCATGCGGAAGGCGTGAAGACAGTTCCGCCAGCGTCAGCGGCCCGGCAGAGGCAAAGAGGATCGCTTCCACCATCCGTTCCTGCTCGGCCATCGGCGGCGGATCAAACAGCGGTATCTCCGACGGCTCCGTCATGCGTCGCGCCTGCGGATCTGGATCGGGGCGAAGGTTTCGGGCTGACGCAGATCGATCTGGCCGCGCTTGGCCAGTTCCAGAATCGCGGCAAAGTGGGCCGCCGTGGCCGAACGGCGCCGTTGCGGGTGCAAATCCCACCCGTCCGGCAGATAGCTGACCAGATCCGTCCAGTCCCCGGCGTAGCCGATCAGGCCACGCATCCGGTCCAGCGCCTGTTCCATGGTATAGACATGGTGGCGGTCCATCACAAAGGGGCGGAATTCATCACGCGTCCGCGTCCGGGCATAGGCCTGCATCAGGTCCAGAAGCGTGGCGGAATAGCGCACGCGGCGGATACGCCTGACATCTTCGGGAATACCGCGCCCGAAAAAGTCGCGCCCCTTCTGGTCGCGCGCCATCAGCCGGGCCGCCGCCTCGCGCATGGCCTGCAGACGCTCCAGCTGAAAGGCCAGATGGGCGGCCAGCTCATCCGCCGACGGCCCTTCGTCGGCGGGATCGGGGGGCAGCAGCAGGCGCGACTTGAGATAGGCAAGCCAGGCGGCCATAACCAGATAGTCCGCCGCAAGTTCGATCCGCAACGCCTTTGCCTGGTTCACAAATCCAAGATACTGCTCTGCAAGTTGCAGCACGGAAATGCGCCGCAGGTCGACCTTCTGCGTGCGCGACAGCATCAGCAGCAGATCAAGCGGCCCCTCAAACCCGTCCACATCGACGATCAGCGATTCGGCGATGATCCGGGCTTCGACAGAGGGGCCCTGATCCCAGTCGTCAGGCATCGGTCCAGCTCTGCGCAAGCTGCCGCAATTCCGCCTCCAGCGCTGCCGGATCGGCCCCGTCGGGGGGGCGCCGCGCCGCCAGCGCCGCCCCGGCGCGCGCCAGTGCCGCCCCCGCCAACACGCCGGAAGCGTCGACCACGGCCTGCATTTCGTCGCGCTTGCCATTGCAGTGCAGCATCACGTCGCAGCCCGCGCGCTGCGCCGCCGCAGCCCGTTCGGCCAGGGTGCCGGACAGGGCCTGCATCGACAGATCATCCGTCATCAGCAGGCCCCCAAAGCCGATCTCGTTGCGGATCAGCCGGATCACCTGGGCCGAACAGGTTGCCGGCTGATCATCAAGGGCGGAAAACACGATATGCGCGGTCATGCCAAGCGGCAGGTCCGACAGGGCGCGGAAGGCGGCGAAATCGCTGTGCAGCAGCGCCTCGGCTGTTTCGGCCACGCGCGGCAGGTCCGTATGGGTGTCCATCGTGGCGCGGCCATGTCCCGGCATGTGCTTCATCACCGGCAGCACACCGCCGTCACGCAATCCGTCGGCGACCGCCCGCGCCACCGCAGTGACCGTGGCAAGGTCACTGCCATAGCAGCGGTTGCGCAGGAAAGGATGGGTCAGCGGGCCGGCAATATCGGCAACCGGCGCGCAATTGCCGTCAATTCCAACCGCGCGCAGCTCTGCCGCGATCAGCCGGGCGCGCAGATACATCGCGCGGGGGGCATGCGGCCCGGCGGCCTGGACCGCATCCAGCGGCGGCGGCCATTCGCGCCAGTGCGGCGCGCGCAGGCGCTGCACCCGCCCGCCTTCCTGATCGACGAAGACCGGGGCATCGCGCCCCACCGCGTCGCGCAGATCCCCCGTCAGGCGCCGCAGCTGGTCCGGTGTCTCCACGTTGCGGGCAAACAGGATGAAACCCCAGGGACAGGTTTCGGCGAAGAAAGACCGCTCTGCGGCACGCAGCGCGGTGCCGTCGCAGCCAAGGATGCAGGCTGCGGTTGCGCTCATGGACGGTGTGCGACCGGGATGCAGCTTGCATTCTCGGCCAGCAGCGCCGAACAGAATCGACTGGCGTCGACCTCATCCTCGAACCCCAGCGCCCGCAGACGAACGAAGGTCCGCCCGCCGCTGACGGCCTTTTGCAGAACCATGGCCTTGGGGGCAATCAACTCTCCGAACTGGGCCTGAAGCTGCGCCCATTCCCGGCGCGCCCCCGCCTCGTCATCGAAGGCACCCAGTTGCACCAGCCGCGTTCCCGCCGCAATCGAGGCTACATCCACCTCACCGCCGACCGCTGCGGCATCTGCCGCCGCCAGCGCCGCCGGGACAAGAGCGGCGTCACCCGATCCGTCGCCCTCGGGACGCCGTTCGGGGCGCGGCGACCTGACCACGGCCCCGGGGGGCGCGGGTTCGGCAGCGGCCAGAACCCCGGCCTGCATCGGCTCGGCGCCCAGCGCTTCGGCAAGGGCGGATTCCACGGCAGCGTCCATCGACAGATCCCTGTCGGCAACCGCCGGATCGGTGGCCGCCGCTTGTGCCGAAGGTGGCGCAGCAAGGGGCGTTTCCGTCAACTGCCCCACCGGGTCAACGGGCACGATCATCTCGACAAGCGGCGCAGTCCCGTCCGGTGCGGGGAACGGGGCGTCGGACGGCGGGACGGTAACGTCGCCGACGACCGGCTGATCTTCTGCCGAAAGGTCGAAGGGGCGCGGCGCAAGGGCAATCTGATCGGGCAGCGGCGCGGCTGCACCTTCGGCCGCCACCGCGTTCACCGACAGGCCGGTGTGGGCGATGACCTCTCCGCCCGGGTCCTGCGGGGCGATCCGCATCGGGCCCTCCAGTGCGCGCACCACCGGAATGCCGGACACGTCACGCACCGCCAGATTGTACCCCCAGATGCCCAAACCCAGCACAAGCGTGATCGAAGTGACCGCACCGGCGGCATTGATCAGCCATTGCAACTGCCCCGGTCCGGAATAACCCGGATAGGCCTGAAAACCTTCATCATCCACGACTGCCATGTCTGCCCCACTGGCCCGGCGGGTGGAAACGCCGGGCTTGTCTTGCCTGTTGCCGCCAGCCGTTGCGCTTGTTGTCAGCGCATTTCCTCGGCAGGAGTCACTCCAACAATACCAAGACCGGCGGAAATCACAACGCCTGCGGCCCGGACAAGGGCAATTTTCGCCTGAGACGTGGCCATATTGTCCTGAATGAAGCGCAATGTGGCATCGTCATTGCCCCGGTTCCACAGCCCGTGCAGGTCTGACGCCAGTTCATACAGGTAAAACGCCACGCGGTGCGGCTCGTTGCCGCGCGCGGCAATCTCGACCAGACGCGGCCATTCGCCGATCTTGCGGGCCAGATGCAGCTCTGCCGCGTGGGACAAAAGGCGCAGGTCCGCCCCCGCCAGCGCGGCATCGTCGCAGTCGATTCCCGCCTCGCGCGCCTTGCGCAGCACCGAATTCACCCGGGCATTGGCATACTGCACATAAAAGACCGGATTGTCCTTCGACTGTTCCAGCACCTTGTCAAAGTCGAAATCCAGCGTGGCATCGTTCTTGCGCGTCAGCATGACAAAGCGCGTCACGTCCGCACCCGCCTGTTCCACCACATCGCGCAGGGTCACAAAGGTGCCGGCACGCTTGCTCATCTTGAACGGCTCGCCGTTTTTCCACAGCTTAACCAATTGGATCAGCTTGATGTCCAGCGGCACGCGCCCGTTCGACAGGGCGGCGACGGCGGCCTTCATCCGTTTGACATAGCCGCCGTGATCCGCCCCGAAAATGTCGATCAGCGCGTCAAAGCCGCGTTCGACCTTGTCATAGTGATAGGCGATGTCGGGCGCGAAATAGGTCCAGCCGCCGTCAGATTTCTTGACCGGGCGGTCCACATCATCGCCAAAGGCGGTGCTGCGGAACAGGGTCTGGGTCCGGGGTTCCCAGTCTTCGGGCGTCTTGCCTTTTGGCGGTTCCAGCGTGCCCTCGTAGATCAGGCCTATCGCCCGCAGCCGGTCGATCGCGGCCTCGATCCGGCCCGTGCCATACAGCGCCTTTTCCGATGAATAGACATCCATCGTCACACCCAGCAGCGCCAGATCCTCCCGGATCATTGCCATCATCCGCTGCGTGGCAAAGTCGCGCACCGTGGCCAGCCATTCGGCTTCCGGCTTGTCTAAAAGGGCAGTGCCGAAGCTTTCCTTCAGCGCCTCGCCCACCGGTACCAAGTAATCACCCGGATACAGCCCTTCGCGGATTTCCGGCTCCAGCCCGTTGGCCTCGCGGTAGCGTTCATAGGCCGACCGTGCCAGCACATCCACCTGCGCGCCGCCGTCGTTGATGTAGTATTCGCGCGTCACCTCATGCCCGGTGTAGGTCAGCAGCCGCGCCAGCGCGTCGCCGAACACCGCGCCGCGCACATGGCCCACATGCATCGGCCCCGTCGGGTTGGCCGAGACGAATTCGACATTCACCTTCTGCCCCCGCCCCAGGTCCGAGCGTCCGTAATCGGTGCCCTCGGTCAGCACGCCCCGGATCAGCCCTTGCCAGACCGAAGGGTGCAGCCGCAGGTTCAGAAACCCCGGCCCGGCCACCTCTGCCCCGGCAATGCGCGGGTCTGCGGCAAGCCGTGCGGCCAGCGCATCGGCGATGCTGCGGGGGGACAGGCCCGCAGGCTTTGCCAGCACCATGGCAGCATTCGTCGCCATATCGCCATGTGCGGCATCGCGCGGCGGTTCCACCGTGACCGGGGCAAAGTCCAGCCCGGCGGGCAACTGCCCGTCACGGGTCATCTGGCCCAGCGCATCGGTCACAAGGCTGCGGATATCGGCGAAAAGGTTCATGGCGCGGTCCTGTCTGGTCCCCTGCCTGTGCCAGAGGGGCGCGCTTGCGTCAATGGCGGCAGGGTCAGCCGCACAGGCGCTGGTGTTCGGCCAAGGCAAAGCGGTCGGTCATGCCGGCAACGTAATCGGCCACGATCCGCGCCAGGGCGGTATCGTCGCCGGCGCGGGCAATGTCGGACTGCCATTCGGCGGGCAAAAGCCCCGTCCGGGCCATGAACAGCGGGAACAGATCGTTGATCACCTGCGCCACCCTGGCGCGTTCCTGCATCACCGAAGGGGCCCGGTACATGCGGGCAAACAGGAAACTGCGGATCACCTTCAACTCCTGATACAGGGGCTTGGAAAAGCGGATCACCGTGGCCCCCAGGTCGCGGATGTCGTCCACCGACCGGGGCCGGGCCGCCTCCAGCCGGTTGCGGGCCACGGCGATGACATCTTCCACCATCCGCCCGAAGACCCGGCGCAGCGCCTCGTGCCGCCGCCGCATCGGATCAAGGCCGGGATAGAGCGCGTCCACCTCGGCAAAGGCGGGGCCGGTGACGGGCAGCCCGATCAGATCGTCTTCGGTGAACAGGCCGGATCGCAGGCCATCGTGCAGGTCATGGTGCGAATAGGCGATGTCATCGGCAATGGCGGCCACCTGCGCCTCGGCGCTGGCATAGCTGTGCAGTTCCAGGTCCCATTCGGCATTGGCCTCGGCCAGGGCATAGGGCAGCGGGTCGGCCACCGGGCCGTTGTGCTTGGCGATGCCTTCCAGACATTCCCAGGTCAGGTTCAGCCCGTCGAATTCGGCGTAATGCCGTTCCAGCCGGGTGACGATGCGCATGGCCTGGGCATTGTGATCAAAGCCGCCATAGGGAACCATCAGCGTCTCCATCGCGTCCTCGCCGGTATGGCCGAAGGGGGTATGGCCCAGATCATGGGCAAGCGCGATGGCCTCGGCCAGATCGGTGTTCAGGTTCAGCACAGCCGCGATGGTGCGTGCAACCTGCGCCACCTCGATCGTATGGGTCAGGCGGGTGCGGTAGTAATCGCCCTCGTGTTCGACAAAGACCTGCGTCTTGTGCTTGAGGCGGCGGAAGGCCGAAGAATGGATGATCCGGTCCCGGTCGCGCTGAAACGGCGACCGGAACGTCGACATGCGTTCGGCATGCAGGCGGCCGCGGCTGGCCTCGGGGTGGCAGGCATAGGGGGCAAGCATGTTGGCCTTACCTTGTGAACAACCGCGTCCGACCCTATAGTCAGGCGGGCAGCGAAAGGATACGGAGAATGTCGATGCTGACACTGACGCTTCCGCCGCGCGTTACGGACCGCGCCTTTCAGCGGCTGGCCGAGATTGCTGCACAGACGGGCGATGCCCGCCCGCTGCGTGTTGCGGTGGAAGGCGGCGGCTGTTCGGGCTTTCAGTATGAGATCAGGCTGGACGAAGCCGGCCCGGATGATCTGGTGCTGGAAAAAGATGGCGTGCAGGTTCTGGTCGATGCCGTGTCGCTGCCGTTTCTGGAAAATGCGGTCATCGACTTTTCGGACGAGCTGATCGGGGCGCGGTTTGTGGTGCAGAACCCCAATGCCACCTCGTCCTGCGGCTGCGGCACCAGCTTTTCGATGTAAGGCCAGGCACGCCGGGCGGGCGTGGCAAGACATGCGGGGTCTGCCCCTGCCGGTGCCGGAAAGGGACAGCGATGAAGATCGCCACATTCAACGTCAACGGCATCAAGGCGCGGATCGAAACGGTACCGGCCTGGCTGCAGGCCAGCGCGCCGGATGTGGCCGTGCTGCAAGAGATCAAGTCGGTTGACGGGGGCTTTCCGCGCGAGTTGTTCGAAGACCTGGGCTACCGGGTGGAAACCCATGGGCAGAAAGGGTTCAACGGGGTTGCGATCCTGTCGAAGCTGCCGCTGGAGGATGTGTCGCGCGGCTTGCCGGGCGGGGACGGGGACGATCAGGCGCGCTGGATCGAGGCCACGGTGATCGGCGCTCGGGCGGTGCGGGTCGGCGGGCTGTACCTGCCCAACGGCAACCCGGCCCCGGGGCCGAAATATGACTACAAGCTGGCCTGGATGGAGCGGCTGCGCCAGCGGGCGCTGCGGCTGCTGGCAACCGAAGAACCGGTGGTGCTGCTGGGGGATTTCAACGTGATCCCGCAGCGCGAGGATGCGGCAAAGCCCGATGCCTGGTTGAGCGATGCGCTGTTTCTGCCCGAAAGCCGTGCCGCCTTCCGCCGGGTCCTGCATCTGGGCTTCACCGATGCGCTGACGGCCCTGACCCCAGGCCCCGGCTACACCTTCTGGGATTATCAGGCGGGCGCGTGGGAGCGCAACAACGGCATCCGCATCGACCATGTGCTGCTCAGCCCCCAGGCGGCGGACATCTTGCAGGATGCGGGGATCGAGACGGGGATGCGCGGCGGCGACAAGCCGTCGGATCATGTGCCGGTCTGGGTGGAGCTGGCGGCGTAAGGGGGATAGTCCCGAAGATGTACCGCAAAAGCCCGAGAGTCACCGCGCCGGGTGCCTTTCTGCAGCAAACTTCTCTATTGGCGGATTTGACCCGCGTCAAATCCGCCCGCGCCTGCCTGCCCCCTGGCAGGCGCGTTACCGCGCCCGCCCAGGCAGGCGCGCGCGGATTTCCGGACCCATGCGGCTGTGGAGACCCCCTTGCCTGCGGGCTTGCGCCCTTCGGCAATCGGACCCGGCAAACGTCCACTGGACGTTTGCTTTCGGGTCCTCTGGCACCCCCCCTACACCGCCGGCATCCGTGCCTCGACCATCCCGACATACCAGCTTGACCCGAAAGGGATCGCGCTGTCGTCAAAGATGTAGGCCGGATGGTGCACCATCGCCGTGTCGCCATTGCCCAGAAAGATATAGGCCCCGGGACGTTCGTTCAGCATGAAGCTGAAATCCTCGGCCCCCATCAGGGGCGGCGTGTCGATATCGACGGTGCCGGATACGGCCTTTGCCACTTCGGCGGCATAGGCCGTGTTCTCGGGCGCGTTCATCGTCACCGGATAGCCGCGGCGATACTCCACCTCTGCCACGGCCCCCAGCGCCGCCGCCGTGCCGGTGACGATTTCCGTCACCCGGCGTTCGACATAATCCTGCACGGCGGGGTCCATCGTGCGCACCGTGCCCTTCATCACCACCACCTGCGGGATCACATTATACGCCGTGCTGTCGGTGGCCACCGTGCAGACCGTGACGACCACCTGCTTCAGCGGATCGACCCCGCGCGAGGCGATGGTCTGCAGCGCCACGATGATATGGGCGGCGACCACGGTGGTATCGATGCAGTCATGCGGCTTGGCGGCATGGCCGCCCTTGCCGGTCACGGTGATGTCGAACTGGTCGGCGGCGGCCATCATCGCACCGGGGCGGATCGCGAAATGGCCCAGGGGAATGCCGGGCATATTGTGCATCCCGTAAACCTCCTGAATGCCGAAGCGCGTGATCAGGCCGTCCTGCACCATCTCGCGCCCGCCACCGCCGCCCTCTTCGGCGGGCTGGAAGATCACCACGGCGGTGCCATCGAAGTTCCGCGTCTCGGCCAGGTACTTCGCCGCCCCCAGCAGCATGGCCGTATGGCCGTCATGGCCGCAGGCATGCATCTTGCCGGGGCTTTTCGAGGCATAGGCCACGCCGCTCTGCTCGGTGATCGGCAGCGCATCCATGTCGGCGCGCAGCCCGATCACCCGGCCCGAGGCGGCACTGCGCCCCCGGATCACGCCCACAACGCCGGTGCGCCCGATGCCTTCGACCACCTCATCCACGCCGAAGTCGCGCAGCAGGGCCGCTACCTTGCCTGCGGTGCGCTGCACGTCAAACAGCAGCTCCGGATGCGCGTGGAAATCATGCCGCCAGGCGGTGATCTCGGGCAGCAGTTCGGCAAGGCGGTTCCTGATGGGCATGACACGGTCCTGTCGGGTTGGGATGCCGGGCAGGTTACGCCTTTCCCGCCGGATCACAATATGGCGCAGGGCCCCTGCCCCGGCGCTGCGTTGCTTTCCCCCTGTCGCCGGGCGGCCCATTTGCTATCCTGCGCCCCGGACAACCGGCGGAAGGGCGACATGGCAATCAGGGCACTGGTCTGGGGCGAGAACGTTCACGAACGCAAGAACGCGGTCGTGGCACAGATCTACCCGCACGGCATGCATCAGGCGATTGCCGATGCGCTGAACACAGACCCTGCGATCCGCGCCGAAACGGCGACACTGGACCAGCCCGGCCATGGCATCACGCCGCAGCGTCTGGCGCAGACCGATGTGCTGCTGTGGTGGGGCCATGCCGCGCATGGCGCTGTGTCGGATGCGGTGACCGAAATGGTCTGCACGGCCGTCTGGTCCGGCATGGGGGCGATCTTTCTGCATTCCGCGCATTTTTCCAAACCCTTCAAGCAGCTGATGGGGGCGCCCTGCAACCTGACCTGGCGCGAGGCGGGGGAACGTGAACGCCTGTGGCTGACCACGCGCAGCCACCCCATCGCCGCCGGCCTGCCCGACCATTTCGAGCTGGAGAACGAAGAAATGTATGGCGAACCCTTCGGCGTGCCGGAACCCTTGGAAACCGTCTTCGTCAGCTGGTTTCAGGGCGGCGAGGTGTTCCGGTCTGGCCTGACCTGGCGGCGCGGGGCGGGCAATGTGTTTTACTTCCGCCCCGGCCATGAAACCTATCCGACCTATCACGACGCCACCGTTCAGACCGTGCTGCGCAACGCGGTGAAATGGGCGCATAACCCGGCCCCCCGGCTGGCAGACCCTGGTGCCGCGCCCAATGTGCCGGTGACGCAGGCGCTGGAGCCGATTACCGAACGCGGGCCGCGCCTGCATCACTATGGCGAAGACGGCTTGCGCTGACCCTGAAAGGACCATGATGCCCGATCCGATCCGTCTGCTGATCCTTGGCACCGGCGGCATGGCCAGGACCCATGCCGAGGCCTTTGCCGCGATCCCCGGCGTGGTGCTGGCCGCCGGGGTTGATCCGCGCACCGAGGCGCTGGCCACGTTCTGCGACAGGCACGGCATTGCCCACAGGTTCCCCTCGCTGGACGCAGCCCTCGACTGGGGCGGGTTCGACGCTGTGGCCAATGTCACCCCCGATGCCGCACATTTCGCCACCACGATGCCACTCATGGCGGCAGGGCGGCATGTGCTGTGCGAAAAGCCGCTGGCAACCAGATATGCCGATGCGCTGGCCATGGCGGCAGCGGCGGCCGGGGCGGGCGTGGTCAACATGGTCAACCTCAGCTACCGCAATGTGCCTGCCCTGCAGGCGGCGGCGCGGATGGTGGCCGAAGGGGCCATCGGCCCGGTGCGCCATTTCGAGGCCAGCTATCTGCAAAGCTGGCTGACCCAGCCCGCCTGGGGCGACTGGAAGACAGAAAGCAAATGGCTGTGGCGGCTGTCTTCTGCGCATGGGTCCAAGGGGGTCCTGGGGGATGTCGGCATCCATATCCTGGACTTTGCCACCTTCATCGCCGGGGCCGACCCTGCCGAGGTGTCGTGCCGCCTGACCACCTTCGAGAAGGCCGAAGGCGGGCGGATCGGCGATTATGTTCTGGATGCCAATGACAGTTTCACCATGCATCTGGCGCTGACCAACGGCGCCGTGGGCACGGTTTCGGCCACGCGCTTTGCCACCGGCCATCTCAACGACCTGCGCCTGCGCCTGTATGGCGACACAGGCGGGCTGGAGGTGCTGTTCGAGACGGGCGAAAGCCGTCTGAACGCCTGCCTTGGCGCGAACATCGCCACCGGCACCTGGGAAGCCGTGCCAACGCCGGACGTCCCCACGATCTATCGGCGCTTCATCGACGCCATTCACGGCACCGGCGCAGGCCAGCCCAACTTTGCCCGCGGCGCTGCCCTGCAACAGGTGCTGGACCTGGCCGAGGCTTCCGCCCGCACCGGCTGCCGCAGCCTGCCGGTTGCGGACTGAGCCAGGCGGCGCGGGCAGGTCTTTCCGGGGGGCGTTCCCGGCTGACAAGTGGTTCCTTCTATTTCACTGTCGCAGTTTCGGTTGCGCCGAAGAAGGTGTGAGGGGCAGCTTTGCGCGCAAAGCGGACGGTCGACACAGGCAGCCTCGCACCGTATCTTTGGCCTGTGGAACAGCAATATCCCCCGAAGCTGCTTTCAAGCGGCAATCCCCAGATCGCCAAAGGCGACGGCGATTTGCCGGTGCAATCTTATCTGGATGCCATGCCGGGCTGGAAAAGCAGGATCGGGCACCAACTGGACCGGATTGTGGCGCAGGCCTGTCCCGGTGCACGCAAAGCCGTCCGTTGGAACGCGCCCCTCTATGGCAAAGAGGATGGCTGGTTCTTTTCGATGTATTGCTACAAGACCTATGTGCAGCTTTCCTTCTTTCGAGGCGTTGATCTGGTTCCGGTTCCACCTGGCAGGTCCAAGGTGGACGGCGTGCGCTACTTCAAGATTCACGAAAATGATGCATTGGACGAGAGACTGATTGCCGGGTGGATTTCACAGGCGGGCAAACTCCCCGGCGTAAAGTTCTGACCCTTTGGTGGCGGCGATCCAAACGATCTCTCCGGGCTCGCAGCCGCCATCGGGTAACTCATGTCAGGTGGCGAACACGAGATCCCCGATAGCGGGTTGCAAGCCCGGCGGATTGGCGGCGTACTTCAGGGGTCAGGCCGGGCCGGACGGGGCGGATGAAGACGATGTCGCTATGAAAGCAGCTTGCGCTGATCTTGGGGCTGGTGGCTGCCGCAACGGGTCTGTCGGCACGGTTCCTGCCAGCCTCGCACCCGTTCCTGCAGCGCATCGGCCTGCTCGCCCCGCTGGAGCGGCTCGGGCTGGTCGCGCAGCCCCCGGAGGCTTGCGGACGCGTCGGCTGCCGCAGCCTGCCGGTTGCGAACCGACGCAGGCGGTGCCGACGGGTTTTCCCCGGCGGGCATTCCTTGCTGGTGTTCCCCGTCTGACAAGTGGTTCCCCCTGTTTCACAGTCGCAGTTTCGGTTGCGAGGAGGAAGTTCCGAGGGGCAGCTTTGCAGACCTTCCGGTCGGTCGCATCCTGTGGTCGCACCTGCGCTGTCGCCGACGTGATGGACAGAAGGCTGACAATGGCACGCGCCCACGCCTCTGTCAGGCATACATGGCAGCGCTACCGGGCGGATGCCGAAAGGGCGTTCAGCACGGCCAGTGCTTCCATGGCCCGATCCTCCGGGACGAAGACATGGTCGTGCAACGCGGCGGCGATCATGTTACAGGGAATATTTGCGGCACCGAGCGCGGCAGAGACGGCCGCCGTCAGCCCCACGCCAGCAAGTGAAGAGAAGACCTGCAGCGTGATCTGGCACATTGGCATTTCAACCGGCAGACCCTCCGCTTCGGCCAAATCAACCGGCACAAGAACCGAAACACCCTCCGCCTCACGGAAAAGACATATCGCGCCGTCGCTGATCGCGGTTGAAAGCGGCAGATCATTCAGGGCGCAGAAAACGAAGCGGCCTGGCTGCAGTTCCGGTGTCATGCCGGCAATCATTGCCAGGCGATCTGTAACGGGTACTGGCATCGACACCTCCGGACATCTGCGGCGAATGTAGTGCCTGTTATAGGCCGACGAAGGTTCTTTGGAAGTCAAGGTTGAGCCTCTCTGCAGGTTCGGGGCGGCAGCATCGCATTCATCTGCAGATTAGGGGCCTGCACCGTAACCAGGCCCGAATGCTGGAACCGGGCTCCTGGCGGGGTGCTGAAACAGCAACCTGACCGCCTGCCTGCCGGAAGAATCTTCCCGATCCGGGGAAAGGGATTGCCCATAGGGCGGGAACAGGAAACGCACTGCGTTTCCCCGCCTGTCCAAGATGGTGCCCAGTAGACCGGCAGGTCCAAGCGCACGGCAGGCCAGACCCGTACAAACCGCTTGACGAACACGGATACTGGCCGGGGGCTTTGGCCTCCGGCGGGCCAAGAGGCAGCGTGGCGCTGGCCTGGGGCTTTGGCCCCTGCCAAACCGCGCGGGGCGCGTGCGGACGGCTCTCCTGCGTTCTGTTCAGGCAGCCCCTGCGGTCGGCACGTCTTGAGGACTGGTTCCCGCAAAGCTTCCTGGCCGGCGTTGTGCCGCCATCCAACACAGTTCTGGACAAGATCAGGACATCTGCCGATGCGCCTTTCGAACGCACTTCGGCGGACATGGAGAAATGCCCGTTCGATAAGCTCCTGATCGGGACATCGGGCAAGACGGTTCCGCGACCGGCAGCCTGCGATCCGCCGAAGGGCCGGGTCAGGCCCGTCTGAGTCCAAACCGACTGATACCAGTGGCCCTTTTAACTGACCTTTGCCCATTCGCGTGAGGTGATGGATGCGATGGCCTTTGGGTCGTTGGCGAGGAAGTTCCACGCGTTGCAACAGGCGTCGACGATTTCTTCGTAGGTGTTGAAGACGGTGAT
>JADCEN010000053.1 GCA_020250175.1 Rhodobacter sp. | reverse complement strand
GGGCCTATGCCCAGCAGGCCGACGGCGAATAAGGACCTCGTCTCGTACTCCCTGACGAGCTACCGACAGCCCTCCGATTCATCACATCGCCGCAGCCCGCAAGCCGAAATTCAATGGGGCGTAGACGCCGAATACGGAGAAGGTTTGACTGCCGTTCAGTTCCCTCCACCGAACGTCCGCCATTGCCACCTCGAGGACGTTCGATCTACGGTCGCTCCGCGCCCATAGCTTGGTGTTCAAACTTGAGATGGCACTTTGATGCCAGGAATGATCACGTCATGACGCGATCCGCCAAGTCCTTCCCATTGGAAATGTCGAAACACGGTCGGTAAGCAGGGACCAAACTCTTTCACCGTCAATCCTCTGCCTTGACAGCCACAAGCCGATGATGGCGGTTTCTGGATTCGCGCGCACCTGCGAGCTGTTCGCCGCTGCAAGCGATTGCGGGCCTATGCGTGCCGGGGCATTTCTTTGGCATGAAGTCGTTCGAAGCAACCAAAATGGCTTCTGGCCGGGCATTCTTCGATCTTGGGTCACAAGAGGCCGCTTCCGAGTTTCGCCAGACGTTCCCTCTTCGTCCCGCCTGAGTTTTCAAGCCAACATATTCACCTAAAAGGACAATGTTTCGGATTGAAAATCCGCGTGTCGGCGGTTCAATTCCGTCTCTGGGCACCACTTAAATCATTGAAATTTATGTTTTGTTTTTGCTGTGGCATCATGGATTGATGCTGCTCTCGGCGCCTTGGGTAGCATTTAGGTATCATTCTGGACCATGGACCGAGACTCAGACAAGTTGTGGCACGCGCGACCCGAGAAACGTTTTCACGCTGACGGTCAGTGACGCCTCGCTGCGCGAATACGTTCGTAGAGTTCACGGGCCAGCCCCTTGTGAACGGCCGAGCGAAACGGCTGGTCGCTCATCACCTTTGAAAAGACGTCCTCATTGCCGTCCATTCGGTCGATGAAAAGCTCGTCCAGCATCCGCTCAAGGCAGGATGCGAAATTGTCGTACATGTTTGCCAAGGCTGCTTCGACAATCCGCTCATCGGCTTCAGCACTTTCCCTGATCTGTTCAAAAAACAACTGGTCTGCACGAGTGAAGCTGGTGCCAAACCGTTCGTTCAGCCTCTCCACAAGGTCGGCGAGGCCAACTTCCCCATCTTTGCGCCCGCCCAGAGCCGAGGTCCGTTGGGCCCTTGAGCGGGTCGGTATCACCTTCGGAGAGGTCGATAGAAACCTGTATCATCTGCTGAATGCGGAAGTACTTCAACGCAACTTCGTCATCGAGGACAAGCCCCACGTTCTGCAGCGCCCCGAACCGGCGTTCCTGAAAGTGCGGCTCCTCGAAATGGGGAATGACGATGGCCGTCTGGCGCTGGCTGACCGAGTTGAAGTATTCGGCCTCCTCCGCGCGCCGGGCCACCACCGCATCGGCCCGCCGCAGATAGGCGCCTTCCTGTTCGGGGCTGCAGGAAAAGAACTCTGGCGGCTGGCCGTTCCTGCGCAGCATCTCGTAGCGGTCGCCCATCTTGTCATGTGTGTCGATGACCTTCAGGATATGGTCAGGCACGAATTCCAGCAGCCTGGACTGGAAGACGTATGAGCAGAAGACCACGGCGATGTCGTAGAGGTTGCAGAGCAGGCGGATGTTCTCGCCCAGCCCCGGCTCATACCAGCCGTCAAACGGGATCTCGCGCCCATCGGCCCCCAATGGATGCGAATTGGGAAGGATGTCGAAGCTGTCCCAAGTCTCGCGCATCGCCCGGAGGGCGGCAGCGTCGTCCATGTGACTTTGCAGCAGCGCAGAATGAGCCTTGTGGCCCATTTTCTGGACCCGCTTGCCGAATGACTGAATGGGTACCTGATTGCTGTGGTTGTCCGGGTGCGGGGAGAACGGGCTGAAGTAAAGGACGTTGAGCCATCATCCGGCTTTTACCGCTTCCTTGCGGGACGTTGGCCCTCGCTGCGCATGCAAAGAAGCAAGCTCGTTCCCCGTGCCCGGAGCAAGATGATCTTGCATGAGGGCATGTTGCCATTTCTCACGAAGTTTTTTCTGGTTTACCTTTTGCATTTCCTTCGGCTTGCTTTTCTCCTGCTCGCCATATGAACCATGCTCAAAATGGACAACGATAGAACTAGCAGCGGAGAAAACCTTCATTCCGTGAAACCGTGCCGACATAGCAAGGTCGGAGTCCTCGCAATAGGCTGGCGAGAAACGCGTATCAAAGCCCCCAACTTTCTCCCAGAATGAACCCCTGACAAGAATTGATGCACCAGTTGCGTAGTCAACTTCTCTGTCGGACCGGAACGCGGCATCGCTCCGAAGTTTGCCGCGACCAAGATTTGCGGCACTGGCGTCAGAGAAGATGACCCCTCCGGCATCCTGGATCGTGCCGTCGGGGTATATCAGCTTCGAGCCGACAATCGCCGCCGAGGGTTCCTCGCGCATCACCCGCACCAACTCAGTCAGCCAGCCGGGCAGAACGATGGTATCGTTGTTCAGAAACAGCAGTGCCTCTCCGCGTGCCTTTGCCGCCGCGGCATTGCAATTTCCAAGGAAGCCCAGGTTGTTTTCCTGCCTGACAACCCTGAGGCCGGGGAACAGGGATGCAGCCTGCAGGGTCTCATCGGTCGATGCGTCGTCTGCCAGAATGACCTCACAGGTGATCCCGGACCCCCGCACTGCGCGCAGAACGGAATTCAGACAGGATCGGGTCATCGGCCACTGGTTGTGGACGGGTACGATGATCGACACATCGACAGGTTCGGCCGGGTCCGGAGCGGGCAGCGGCGCGGGTTGAGCGGACTGGCACCATGCCACATACATGTCAAGCGGCAGGGCACCAGCCTTGTCAAGCGCGCGATAGAAGGACGACTGGTTCGCAGCTGCGCCGAACCGGTCTTCGACCAGTCTCCGCCCTTTCTCCGAGAGTTTCTCCCACTGTGCCCGGTCGCCATACAGCGTCACGACAGCTTCTGCGAACCCCTCGGGGTCGTCCCGCACTGCGGCATGCACGCCGTCAACGATCCCCATGCCTTCCGCGCCGACCGTGGTGGACACGCAGGGCACACCGGCACCCATCGCCGTCCCGAGTTTGCCCTTGATGCCCGCGCCGTACAGCAGGGGTGCCACGCTCAACCGGTATCCGGCAAGAAGCGGATCCAGGTCCTGAACATATCCCACGAACCGCACGCCCGGCCGGCCGCCCAGCGCGATGATATCCTTCGGTGCCTCGGCACCGACGATGTGGAACTCGACACCGGGCAGCCTGGCATGAACCGAAGGCCAGACGTTTTCGACAAACCACTTAACGGACTCTACATTCGGCGGGTGCTTGAAGCCACCGATGAAGAAGATGTTCTGCCGCGCGCCATACCCGGCAGGGTCGGCGACAACCGGGCTGTAAAGTGCAGGAAACACCGAGATACACGCATGCGGCAGAACATCTGCCAGAAACGGGATTTCGGCCGGGCTGACCAGCACGACATGATCAGAGGCCTGCATGATCGCCGTTTCGCGAGCCTTGGTCAGGTTGGCGGCCTCCCTCTCTGCGGGATCGCCGCTCAACTCTGCCCTGCGGGTTTCGCGCAGGGAATAGAGGTCGGGCGCATGGAAGATCACCCGCGCGTCCGGTGCGACCTGCCTTGCGCTAGGCAACAGCGCCTCGGCAACATCCACCCGGATGAAGTAGAAGGCCCCAAACCTGGCACCTTCGGACCGGATGTAATTGCCACCAGAGGAATAGCCGCTTTCGCCGGTGATGACCGACACGCCCAGCGCCTCAAGCGCCTTGCGATAGGGCGGGGCATCGGTCATGTCGGCGGACAAGAAGGTCACCTCAAAGCCGATCGCGCCCAGGTCGGCGATCAACCCGAAGGTCGCCTTTTCGCCTGCCGACAGATCGGGGCGCGGAATGCGGTAGTCAGCGACAAGAATTCGACGGGCACGGTCCGGATCCGCCACCGGACCTGCGCTGATCCGGTCAACCAAGAAGGGCACATTGATCCGTTCGGCAGAAGGGTCGGCACGGAATCTGAAAGGATCGCGCTTCGCGGCAGAGCGGCGGAATTTTTCTGCCCGGCGTTTCGAGAACGGGGCCGAAACGGCGGCCAGACCAAGAAGCAGGTCATGCGCCAGCCTTGCCTTGATCGGCACCTTCGCCCCTTGCGTCGCGGGCGCAACAAGGGGGTCAACGGGTGCCTCGGTTCCCCAGGCCTGCGCCAGGGTCGCCCCCCAAGCATAGGCGAAGCGGCGCGGTTTGCGCTTTGCCAGCGACCGGCGCAGCCGCGTCACAACCCGGTCAGACATCAGCCCCCGGAACAGCAGCACGAATTTCAGGACAGCACTCTGGACCGTGCGCTCCAGCGGCCGCCACGGGCGCGCGGCGGTCCGGCGCAACTCTTCTGCCATCAGCGCCCCGGCACGGGTCAGCACGGCATTCGCGCGCTCAAGGCGGGCTATCAGTGCGGTCGCTTCACGTTCGGCATTGACACGACGCAGTTCGGCCTCAGCAAGGCGGGCTGTCAGTTCGGCCGCCTCGCGTTCGGAATTGACACGACGCAGTTCGGCCTCGGCAAGCTTGCTCCTGCTGACGATATGCGCTTCCTCCAGTGCTTGGCGTATCCTTTCGGCGAGTCCACCTTGCATGGCGGAAAATGGAAACTGATGCGGAAAGGACTGAAGAAATCCGCCTAGCCCAAAATCTTCAATCGGGGAATCGGAAGCAACGGCAATCACGATGACGGCGTCATGCAGATCGCGTTCCTGACAGGCTCCTTCCTTGACTTCGCGCCACCACGGATTTTCCTGCAGACCGACACCCTTTGGGGCAGCATCTGTGCCCAGGGGTCTTGGCCAGATGACGCTGGCCAGCTTGATCCCCTGATCGTAAAGAGCGACATTCGCAAAATGTGCTTGCAGAAGGGCAGCGAATTCGTGCCGCGAAAGCTCCAACGCATGATATTCGTTGGATTGCGTACGCCCAGCTGCATATCCATCCATTTCCGGTGTCGAGATCAAAAGGACCCCGGCAGGCTTCAGCACCCTCCTGACCTCAGTAAGGAACTCGGCGTGTTCACGAATGTGCTCAAGCGTTTCAAAGCTTACAACGAAATCAACGCTGTCGTCTTCAAGCGGGATCGCCCGGCAATCTCCGTGCCTGAATTCAAGACGGGGATGCCGGTACCGCACCGATGCATGGGCAACACTTTCTTGCGAAATATCCACGCCGATAACGTGCGCCGCCCTTTGTGCCAGGAACCAGGCACCAAAGCCTTCTCCAGATGCAATGTCCAGAACTGTCTTTCCGTCCACAAGGGAACATGCAGAAAGATAGCGATGGAAATGCAGCGCTTCTGAGTCACGGTCGTATCCCGGAACGAAGCGTTCTCCAGTATAGTCGAAACCATCGTCATCAGGGGGCGGAGCTTTAATCATTGTGTACTCGGTCGATTGAAGTCTTAATCAGAGTGCAGTCGAACGAGTTGCGATTGTCAACCTATCCGCGCAACCGAAGACCCTGTGGGAGTCATGGCAAGTTTCACGACATTTTCCGCGCCGAATTCGGCTTCAAAGCTGGGATGCAGCTCGGGCGACGCGATGAACAGAACAAAACCACCTCCGCCTGCCCCCAGAAGCTTGCCGCCCCATGCGCCCATATCCCGACCCTTCAAATAGATCGAGTCGATCATCGGATTTGAAACCGCCCCAAGGTTCCGCTTCAGTTCCCACCCATGGTTAAGAAGGTCGCCGAAACGGGCGAGCGCGGTTGCGTCAACCCCATCTTCTTCCAGAACCCGAGCCCCTTCCGAGGTCATATCATACATCTCGCGCAGATATGCCGCATTGTCGCCAGCCTTGGTGCGCGTCTCCTGCGTTGCCAGAACGTTCGAGGCACTGCGCCCGGACCCCGTATAGACCAGTAACATGGATGCGTTAAGCAGGCCAAGCCTGTTTGTGGTCAGCCGCAGCGGCTCGATGGAAATCTGATCGCCCGAGAATTCGTAGCGGGAAAGGCCGCCGAAGGCTGCATGAATCTGATCCTGAACGCCGACATTCTCCTTCAGGATGTTTTGTTCCATATGGATCGCCTGCCGCGCCAGTTCATAGCGCGTCAGCTCGATGCCCTTCAGGCGGTGGACCAGGTTGATGAAGCCCACGGTGAAGGCAGATGAACTGCCCAGACCCGTTCCGCCCGGCAGGTCGGACATGGTTGCGATGTTCAGCGGATCGGACCAGTTGTGCAGCTTCAGCGTCTCGCGGATCACCGGGTGGCGGATATCCTCGACCCGGTCCACACTTTCGGTCGTGCGGTAGGTCACGCGGAACTTCTGTTCCGCAATCGGTGCCAGCGGCAGGGCCTGGATGAAGACATACTTGTCGATCGTCCCGCCCAGAACTGCCCCGGGGTGCGACCGGAAATGAGACGGGTAGTCCGTGCCGCCCCCCAGGAAGCTTGCGCGCAAGGGCGTCTTGCTGACCCACATAGTGTTGGCTCCCTATTGGATGTGACGGCGGACAAGCTCCAGAAGCGATCCGCCGACGTATCTGATGCCGACAAGGCCTGCCGCCTTGGCCGCCCGCATGTCATCGTCCGAGTCGCCGATCATCAGGCTGCGCCCTGTGTCCACCGGCCAGGCGGAAAGAAGGTCGTCAATCATGCCCGGTTGTGGCTTGCGGCGGCGGCAGGCCCTGCGGTACGCCTTGACTGTGCCATCGGCATGGTGGGGGCACCATTCCCAGGCATCGACATGCGCCCCGACATCGACCAGTGCCGCCTGCATGGCGCGGTGAAACGCGACCACGTCGGCCTCGGTATAGTACCCGCGCGCGACCCCGGCCTGATTGGTCACCACAAAAACGTAATAGCCTGCCGCATTGGCGTGGCGGATTGCCGCCTGCGCCTCTGGCTGCCAGACCAGGCCCGCGACCCGGTGGGTATAGCCCCGGTCCACGTTCAGCGTGCCGTCCCGGTCAAGAAACAGCGCGGGCCGGGTGCGTCGGCGCATCAGCTCTTCCCCGGCCTGGCGATAGGTTTCGGGCAGTCCGATGTCAATGAAATAGGCGTTCTCGGGCGCAACAAGGCCGGTGACGCGCCCCTGCCCCACCAGCGCGGGCAGCACTTCGCTTTCCAGCGACGAAGGCCGGTCGGCCGCAATCCCGGCCACTGCGCGCCGGTCGACCACATAGACGCCCGCATTGATCTGGCCGGGCCGCTTGGCGTCGTCGGGCGACTTCTCCAGGAAAGCCGTCACCTTCCCGCCTGACATTGCCACCCTTCCATAGCGCGCGACATCCGGAACGGTATTCAGCAGAAGCTGCGCCTGAAGCTCCGGGTCGGCGCAGCGCGCCACCTCCCAGTGTCGGATCACCGCAGAAAGGTCCACGTCGATCCAGGAATCGCCGTTCATGAGCAGGAAGACCGGGTCAAGCCGCCCGTGCCGCACCGCATGGGCAAGCGCCCCGCCGGTGCCCATCGCCGTCGGTTCCACCAGCACGTCCACGGCCAGCCCCGACAGAACCCGCCCGTCATAGGCGTCGCGCACCATGTCCCCGAAACGCCCGGCAAGCAAAGTCACCCTTTCAAAGCCGTAACGCGAAACCTCTTGGATCAGGTGTTCCAGAAAGGGGCGTCCCGCCACCGGCAGCAGGGGTTTTGGGGTCCGGGCTGTCAACTCTCCCAGGCGCGTGCCGAGGCCCCCGACAAGGATTACCGCTTGGGCGAGCAAAGGTTATCCTCGACCATGGCACAGATCATGTGGCCGATCGCGATATGGGCCTCTTGGATGTGGTTCGTCTGCCGATGCGGCACCGCGATCAGGATGTCCGACAGGGCAGCCATCTTTCCACCGCCCGCGCCGGTCAGGCCGATCGTCGTAATGCCCAAGCTGTGCGCCGCCTCGAAGGCCCTCACAACGTTCTCGCTGTTGCCCGAAGTGGACATTCCCAGGATGACATCGCCCGCAACCCCGATCCCGCGCAGCTGGCGCGAGAAGACATCGGCAAAGCCGTAGTCGTTGCCGATTGCGGTCAGCGCCGAGGTGTCGACGGTCAGCGAAACGGCAGCCATCGGGTCACGGTCGAACAGGAACCGCCCCATCAACTCGGCCGCAAGGTGTTGCGCATCGGCGGCGGAACCGCCGTTGCCGCAAAAGATCACCTTCCGGCCTTGCGTCAAAGCAGCCTTCCAGGCCTCGGCCGCGCGAAGGATGTCGGCTTCCAGTTGTCCCGTAGCCTGCAGCAGCGCGATCGTCTCGGCCAGATACGAACCGACAAATCCGGTATTCGATTTCATTCTTGCTCCTGATCCGGGCCGTGACGGCAAGGTTACGATCTGAACTGCATAGCTCAGGTTTCAACGGGAATGCATGCTGAACGCATACGACCCCTACAGACGTCCAGTTTCTTGCGCCAGTGGAAAATGAACCACAGTGCAAGGCGGAGCAGGGCGCGGCACCTACGCGCGCATGCCTTCGCTGCGGCAGTCCCTTGCAGGCGGCATATCCGTTGTCCGGCCAGGGATTGACGGTGTATGAACACGGCCCTGATATTCCGCCCGCTCAGGCATCACCAACTTTCACGCGTTTCTCCGGGAGAACTGCGTCTGCACGGTGCCGCCCGCAAGACCTGCCTGCGGATCGGGCATGTCACCGACAGATCGCGGGCCAGCCCCGACAAGTCGGGGGCATTGCGGGCGCTGTGTTCCGTCTGCAGCGAATGGCCGCGAACCCGACGCTTGACAGACCCTTGCGGCAAAGGTTGCCGGTGCAGGTCCGCCGTGCCGCAGCGCAGGACCAGCTTCAAGCCCAAGAATGGCCGGGGACGTGATTTCCCACCGCATGGTGCGCGCCTTATCGGTGCCCGCGCGTCCGCTGCGGCCCCTGAAGCCTTGCCAATCCGGTGATTCCCGCTGATTTCGCGGGCAGGGTCCATGGCCCGCTATCTGCCTTTGGCGGGCACCATGCTGTCACCCCCCCAGCACCGCCCGCACCTGTGCCGTGAAATCTTCGCCCCGCTTTTCGAAATCGGGGTACTGGTCAAAGCTTGCTGCAGCCGGGGCCAGCAGCACAACCTCGCCCGGCTGCGCCTCGGCGGCGGCGCGGGCCACGGCGCGGGCCATCGTCTCGCAAAGCTCGTGCGGTACGGTGCCGATCTGCAGGGCAAAGTCGCGGGCCGAATGGCCGATCAGATAGGCCTTCACCACCGACCCCAGATGTGGTGCCAGCGCGGCAATCCCGCCTTCCTTGCCCAGCCCGCCGGCGATCCAGCGCACCTTTGGAAAGGCCTGCAACGCCTTGGCCGCTGAATCAACATTCGTGGCCTTGCTGTCATTGACAAACCGGACCCCGTCCCGTTCCGCCACCAGCTGGCTGCGGTGCGGCAGGCCGGCAAAACTGTGGAATGCGTCTTCGATGCTGCGTGGCCCCAGGCCCAGCGCCCGCACCGCCGCAAAGGCCGCGCAGGCGTTCTGGTGGTTGTGGGCCCCCGGCAGGCCCGTGACCGCGCGCAGGTCGACCGAGGCCACCTGCCGCCCCTTGCGCCATTCCGACAGAAAGCCCTTGCGCGCGAAAACCGTCCAGCCGCAGGCCTCCAGCTTCTGACCCGACGAGATGCGGATCACCCGGTCGTCATCCGCCCCTTCGGACAGCTGATTGGCCAGATAGCGCCCCTCGACCTCGTCCACGCCTACAACGGCCCGGTCCGGCCCGCCTTCGGCGAACAGGCGGCGCTTGGCGGCAAAGTAGCCGCCCATCCCGCCATGCCGGTCCAGATGATCGGGCGACAGGTTGGTGAAGACGGCCACGTCAGGCGTCAGGGCACGGGCGAGTTCGGTCTGATAGCTGGACAGTTCCAGCACGATCACCTCGCCATCCCGTGCAGGATCAATGTCCAGAACACCGCGCCCGATGTTGCCTGCCATCTGCGCCGGGCGTCCCGCCTCGTGCAGGATGTGGTGGATCAGGGCAGTGGTCGTCGACTTTCCGTTCGATCCGGTCACGCAAACCACGCGCGGCGCCAGATCGAAGCCGTCCCAGTCGCCGGTGGCAAAGGACCGGAAGAACAGCCCGATGTCATTGTCCACCGGCACGCCCCGGTCCAGCGCCCGCGCGATCACCGGATGGGGGCGCGGATAAAGATGCGGAATGCCGGGGCTGACGATCAGCGCCGCCACCCCGTCAAGGGCCGGGGCGCGGGACAGATCGGTCAGCGCGAACCCCGCCGCCTCGGCGGCAGACCGGGATTGCGGCGCGTCATCCCACAGCAGCGGCTCTGCCCCGCCGGCCAGCAGCGCCCGCGCCGTGGCAAGACCTGACCGGCCAAGGCCCAGCACCGCCACCTTTCGGCCCTCATAGCCGCGAACCGGAATCATCGGACCCCCCTTCTGAGCAGACCGTGCCGACAATGAAGGCCCGGCAAGGGGGCCGCAAGGGCGGGCATCGCCCCTGGGCCGAACCGCCGGGACGCGCCCCGGGGGTCGGCACTGCCCGGTGCATTTCACCCACAGCCGCGCCCCGCGCGCCAGCGCAGCGCGACATCGCCTTCGTGGTCGGGACGTTCGCGCTTTGGCCGTTTCGGAATGTGCGGCGCACCATCGGCGGTCTGCCGGTTGCGCAAAAAAAACGCCTTTGTTGCAGTCTTGCCGGACGATGAACCGGGGCAACAGCGGCCACCGTTGATCAGGCCCGGCAGAAGCCTCATCCGGATGCGGGCAGACAAGGCCCACCGCCCGCCCCCGGATGGCGATGATGAGACGCAGGCCGGGGCACAGTTCCAGCGCGTGGCGACCTTGGCCCGCCGCGCGGCAGCGGGCCGAAATCCCGACCTGGTCCAGCGGCGAGTTCGGTGCTGAAACCGGCAGTTGCAGCGTGACCGGGGCCGGTCTTTCACCTGCGGCGATGCAACGATCAGGCAATGCGGCGAATGCCGCACCTGTTGCGCACCCTTTCCCGAAAGATACCGTGCATCCTGGCGGCAAAGGGGATCAAAGGCCAGCGGCCCAGCCCGACCTGAGTGGGGCCGAACCCGGCGGCGCGTCAGCGGACCTTGAGCGTGGCCAGCCCGATCAGCGCCAGGATCAGCGAGATGATCCAGAACCGGATGACGATCTGCGGCTCGGCCCAGCCCTTCTTTTCGAAATGGTGATGGATCGGTGCCATCAGGAACACACGCTTTCCGGTGCGCTTGTAGTAAAGCACCTGGATGATGACGGACAGCGCCTCGACCACGAAAAGGCCGCCGACAATGGCCAGCACGATCTCGTGCTTGGTGCAGACGGCGATCGCGCCCAGCGCACCACCCAGGGCCAGGCTGCCGGTGTCGCCCATAAAGACGGCGGCGGGCGGGGCGTTGTACCACAGGAACCCCAGCCCCCCGCCGATCAGCGCGGCGCAGAAGATCAGGATTTCGCCGGTGCCGGGCACAAAATGCACCCCTAGATACTCGGTAAAGTTGGAGTTGCCGACGACATAGGAAATCACCCCCAGCGTTCCGGCTGCGATCATCACCGGCATGATTGCCAGCCCGTCCAGCCCGTCGGTCAGGTTCACCGCATTGGCGGACCCGACGATAACGATCATGCCGAAGGGCACGAAGAAGATGCCAAGGTTCAGCAGCACATCCTTGAGGAAGGGCAGCGCAAGCTGGCCGGTCAGGTCCGGCGGATGAAAGCTCGAGGCCGCAAAGGCCGCCAGCCCTGCGATCAGCAGACCCAGCAGAATGCGCACAAGGCTTGAGACGCCCTTGGTGTTCTGCCTTGTCACCTTGGCGAAATCATCGGCAAAGCCGATCAGGCCGAAGGCCAGCGTCACAAAGAGCACGATCCAGATATAGGGGTTGTCCAGCCGCGCCCAAAGCACGGTTGAAAAGGTCAGCGCCGACAAGATCAGAAGCCCGCCCATTGTGGGTGTGCCCGCCTTGACGGCATGTCCCTGCGGGCCGTCTTCGCGGATCGGCTGGCCCTTGCCCTGGCGGCGGCGCAGCAGATCGATCAGCGGGCGCCCGAACAGAAAGCCAAAGACCAGCGCCGTGAAAAAAGCGGCACCCGCACGAAAGGTGATGTAGCGGAAAAGGTTGAAAAAATCACCCCCATCCGAAAACTGGGCAAGCCAGAACAGCATTCAGTCAATCCCTTGATGATCTTGGGCGACCGCCTGCCCGAGTTTGCGCAGGGCGTCAACGACCAGTGACACCTTTATTCCCTTGGACCCCTTGACCAGCACGATGTCCCCGGCATCGACCAGATGGCGCGCCTGCGGGGCCAGTTCGCCCGCCGTTGCCACCCAAAGCCCCCGCTGGCGCAGCGGCAGAACGGCATGCAGGGCGCGCATCCGCGGGCCGACACAGTGGATCGTGTCAATCTCTGCCAGCCGGGGATGCCGGGCAATCGCCGCATGCAGGGCGCGCTCGGTCGGCCCAAGTTCCAGCATGTCACCCAGAATCGCAATGCGGCGGCCCTGGCCGACGCGGCCCACGCCATCGGTGGGCGGAACCACGGCCAGCAGGTCAAGGCTGGCCGCGACCGAGGCGGGGTTGGCATTGAACGCGTCGTCAATCAGTTCGAACGACTGATCTTCAACCCGGTCCATCACGATCTTCTCGCGCGTGCCGCGCCCCGCAGGCGGTGCCCAGCGCCCGATGTCGCAGGCGGCGATGGTCGGATCAAGCCCAAGCGCGTCCGCAGCCGCCAGCACTGCCAGCGCATTGGGCGCAAAATGGCGGCCCGGTGTCATCACCTTGAACAGAAATGGATTTCCACGCGCACTTGCCTTGACCACCGTGGCATCCTGCGTCAGGTGGATGTCGGTGATCTGATAATCGGCCCCTTCGAACTGCCCGAAGGTGACGCTTTTCACCCCCGCATCCGCAGCCTTGGCCAGCAGAATCGGCGTGGTAGCCATATCGCCATTCACAATCGCCATGCCACCGGGCAGAAGGCCGTCGATGATCGAGGCCTTTTCATGGGCAATGCCCTCGATACTGTCGAAGGCCTCCAGATGGGCGGGGGCAACCAGGGTGATGATCGCCACATCCAGCCGGGCCAGCCGGGCCAGCGGCGCAATCTCGCCGGGGTGGTTCATGCCGATCTCGATCACGGCAAACTCTGTCTGCGCAGGCATCCGGGCCAGGGTCAGCGGCACGCCCCAGTGATTGTTGTAGCTGGCTTCGGCCGCATGGGTGCGGCCCTGCCCGCCCAGCACGGTGCGCAGCATGTCCTTGGTGGAAGTCTTGCCGACCGATCCCGTCACCCCGACCACGCGCGCCCCTGTGCGGGCGCGGGCCGCCACCGCAAGCGCGGTCAGCGCGGCCAAGGTATCCGGCACGATCAGCAGCGGCGCATCCGCCGCCACGCCGGCGGGCCGGTGCGTGACAAGCGCGGCGGCGCCCCCCCCGGCCAGCGCCCGGGCGACAAAATCATGCCCGTCCCGCAGATCCTTCAGCGCCACGAACAGATCACCCGGCCGCAGCGTGCGCGAGTCGATCGACACGCCGGTTGCCTGCCAGTCGGCGGTGGCGGTGCCGCCGGTTGCTGCGGCAGCGTCTGTGCTGGTCCAAAGCGCGCTCATATCAGGCCGTCCAGTGCCGCCACGGCAACGCTGGCCTGTTCGGCATCGTCGAACGGGTAGACCTGGCCTGCGATGGTCTGCCCCGTCTCGTGCCCCTTGCCCGCGATCAGCAGCGCATCACCCGGCCCCAGCGCGTCAACTCCGCGCAGAATGGCCTCGGCCCGGTCGCCCACCTCATTCGCCTCCGGGCAGGCGGCAAGGATGGCCGCACGGATGCTGGCCGCATCTTCGCCGCGCGGGTTGTCATCGGTCACAAACAGCACATCGGCATGTTCGGCGGCGGCGCGCCCCATCAGCGGGCGCTTGCCCCGGTCGCGGTCGCCCCCTGCGCCAAACACGATCACGATGCGCCCCATCACATGCGGGCGCAGCGCCTTCAGCGCGGTGGCCACGGCATCCGGCGTATGGGCGTAATCGACAAAGACCGAGGCACCGTTGCGCCGCGTGCCCACCAGTTGCATCCGCCCGCGCACCGTGGTCAGCCGGGGCAGTGCGGCAAAGACCGCATCGGGATGATCGCCCGCCGCTATGGCAAGCCCTGCCGCAAGTGTCACATTCTCGGCCTGAAAGCCGCCGATCAGGTTCAGCCGCACCTGATGCGTCCCACCCTGCCAGCGCAGGCGCAGATCCTGGCCGGTGGCATCAAAGCGCTGGCCGGTGATGCGCAGGTCGCACCCCGCCGCATGGCCGACGCGCAGAATGGCCTGGCCACGGTCGGCGGCAATTTCGGCCATATCCGCCCCGCGCGGATCGTCGACGTTGATCACGGCCACGCCATCTTCGGCCAGCACCCGGTCGAACAGCCCCGCCTTGGCGCTGAAATAGGCCTCGAAGGTGCCGTGATAGTCAAGGTGGTCCTGGGTGAAATTGGTAAAGGCGGCGGCGGTCAGGCGCACCCCGTCCAGCCGGCGCTGGTCCAGCCCGTGGCTGGAGGCTTCCATCGCGGCATGGGTCACCCCGGCATGGGCGGCATCCGCCAGCAGGCGGTGCAGCGTGATGGGTTCGGGCGTGGTATGACCCGAAGGTGCATCCCAGGCCCCTTCAACCCCGGTGGTGCCGATGTTGATCGCGGCATGGCCCAGCGCGGCCCAGATCTGCCGGGTAAAGGTGGCGACCGAAGTCTTGCCATTGGTGCCGGTGACGGCCACCACCGTCTTCGGCTGGTCGCGAAACCACAGGGCCGCCGCCCAGGCAAGGGCCGCCCGCGCATCTTCGGCAATGACCAGTGCCGCGTCCGATCCCGCCAGCGCCGCCTGCGCCAGGCGCGCGCCTTCCGGATCGGTCAGAATGGCGGCAGCGCCTTGGCGCAGCGCCTGCGGCACGAACTGCGCCCCGTGCGCCGCCATACCCGGAAGCGCCGCAAACAGAAAGCCGCGCTGCACGGCACGGCTGTCAACGGCCAGCCCGGTGATGCGCGCCTCGCGCCCGCCCTTTGCGGTCAGGCCCAGCGCCGCAAGGGATGCCGTCTGATCTGCCATCTGCCCTGCCCTGCCCTGTGCCGCGGTTCAGTTCCGGATCAGCGTTACCGCACCGCTGGCGGCGGGTTCAATGATGGGCCTCATCCCCAGCAAGGGGGCAACGCGCCGGGTGATTTCGGCGGCAACCGGCACGGCCGTCCACCCGGCGGTACGGCGCGGGATCGGCCCCGTGGTTTCAACCGGTTCGTCCAGGGTCACGATCAGCACGTATTTCGGATTGCTCGCCGGGAACAGGCTGGCAAAGGTGTTGATGACCTTGTCATGGTAATAGCCGCCTGTCGCCTTTGGCTTGTCTGCGGTCCCGGTCTTGCCGGCCACCTGATAGCCTTCGACGTCGCCCAGGCTTGCCGTGCCTTCGGTCACGACACCGCGCAGCATATCGATGGCCTTCACGGCGGTGTCATTGGACATCACGGCGGGGTAGTCCTGCGGCTTGTCCACCCGCAGCAGCGTTGGGCGAACGGCCTTGCCGCCGTTGGCGATGGCGGCATAGGCCGCCGCCAGGTGCATCGGACTGGCCGACATGCCGTGCCCGTAGGATGCGGTTATGGTCACGATTTCGGCCCAGCGTTTCGGGATCAGCGGCTTCGCCCCGGCCGCTTCCACCAGCTCGACCGGGGTCGGTCCGAAAAAGCCCAGCGATTTCAGGAAGGCCTGCTGACGCACCGCCCCGATCATCAGGGCGATGTTCGCAACCCCCACGTTCGACGATTTCACGATGACATCGCGCACCGACAGCAGCGGGCCGTAGTTGCGGTTCTCGAATTCTTTGATCTTGTGCTTGCCCCAGACCATCGGCGCAGCGGCATCGACCATCGACGAAGGTTCCAGCAGCCCAAGGTCCAGGGCCTGCGCAGCCGCAAAGATCTTGAAGGTCGATCCAAGTTCGTAGACGCCCTGCACGGCCCGATTGAACAGCGGGCTGTCGGCGGGATCGCCCTTTGCCAGGGCCTGCGGGCGGTCATTGGGATCGAAGTCGGGCAGTGACACCAGCGCCAGGATTTCACCCGTATACACATCCAGCAGGATGGCCGCCGCACCTTTGGCGTTCATCATCTTCATGCCGGCTTCGAGCACTTCTTGCGTCGTCGCCTGAACCGTCAGGTCCAGCGACAGTGCCACAGGCTTGCCCTCCAGCGCCGGGTCGCGCAACTGCGCGTCCAGGTACTTTTCGATGCCCGCCGTGCCGATCACTTCCGCCGAATGCACGCCTTCGGTGCCAAAGCTGGCCCCGCCCAGCACATGGGCCGCAAGGCGGCCGTTGGGGTAAAGGCGCATTTCTCGCGGCCCGAACAGCAGGCCGGGGTCGCCGATGTCATGCACGGCCTGCATCTGTTCGGGGCTCAGCTTCCTGCGGACCCACATGAAGCTGCGCCCGTCGGTAAAGCGGGCCAGCAGCAGGTTGGCATCCAGATCCGGAAAGATGCGTGCCAGTTCCCGGGCGACCCGCGCGGGGTCGACCATGTCCCTGGGCTGGGCATAAAGCGAATGGGTCAGCAGGTTGGTCGCCAGCAGGCGCCCGTTCCGATCCGTCAGGTCGGCCCGCCCGGCGACGATCTGCGCGCCCGAATTGGCACCGCGCGGCTCGGACGGTTCGGTTGCGGCCAAAAGGCCCATGCGTCCGCCGATGACGGTGAAGGCGATTGTGAAGGCAATCCCAAGCAGCAGAAGGCGGCCCTCTGCACGGGCGCGGGCGCGGTCGCGCGTCTTTTCCTGCCGCAGGCGGATATTCTCGCGCTCGATGCTGTCGGGGTTTTCTCCGCGTGCGCGGGCAGACAGGATGCGGGCCAGCGGCCGCAGGGGCGTGCGGGTCATGGAAGCTGCTCCTCTTGCGGGTTGACATTGCCTTCTGCCTTGGCGCTGTCCGGGTCCGGGGCGTCAGGATCGGTCAGCGTTCCGCTTCGGTCGGCGGTTCCGGTGCCATCCGGCATGTCATCCGGGGCCAGGGTCGGCAGTACGGGATAGCTGACCAGACCGATCTGCCCGAACTGCCCCGGCTCCAGCGGAAACAGCCCCAGACGGTCGAAGTTGATCGTCGACAGTTCCCGCAGGCGGTCGGGGCGGTTGAGATAGGCCCATTCGGCCCGCTGCACGGCCAGCGCCTCGCGCAGAGTGCCGATTTCGGCCTGCAACTCTTCGACGGTGCGCAGGGATTGCTGTGTCGCGTAATTCTCGCGATAGGCCCAGAACGCCAGACCCATCACGGCCAGAAAAGACAGCGCATACAGAACAGGGCGCATCAGCGGCGTCCTTTTCGTTGAAGCTGCGGAACACCCGGTGCGTCGGGATCGCGGGGACCGGCCGGGGCAGAGGTGCGTTGGGCAACGCGCAGCTTGGCCGACCGCGAGCGGGGATTTTCCGCCAGTTCCTGATCATCCGGTGCCGTGGCGCGGCGCGTCAGCAGGGTAAAGCGCGGGGCGTCGGCCCCGGTTGCCGGGGCATGGCGGTTGGCATTGGCCTGGCCCCCGGACCGCTGCAGGAAGAACTGCTTCACGATCCGGTCTTCCAGCGAATGAAAGGTGACAACGGCCAGCCTGCCGCCCGGCTTCAGCGCGCGTTCGGCGGCCTTGAGCCCTGCGGCAAGCTCGGTCAATTCCGCGTTCACGGCAATGCGGATTGCCTGAAAGCTGCGGGTTGCGGGATGTATCTGGCCCGGTTTCGGGTGCGGCAGGCAGCGCGCCACAATCGCGGCAAGCTGCAAGGTGGTTTCGATGCGCGCCCCGGCGCGGGCGGCGACAATGGCGCGCGCAATCCGGCGCGATGCGCGTTCTTCGCCGTATTGATACAGGATATCGGCCAGCACCTCTTCCGGGGCGCTGTTCACCAGATCGGCGGCGCTTTCACCGCTTTGGCTCATCCGCATGTCAAGCGGGCCTTCCCTGACAAAGGAAAAGCCACGCTCCGCCCGGTCAAGCTGCATCGATGACACGCCAAGGTCCAGCACGACCCCGTCCAGCGGCCCGTCCGCCAGGGTGTCAAGCTGTGAAAAGGTGCCCGCCAGCAGATGCAGCCGGTCACCATAGCCCTTTGCCCAGCCTGCCGCCATTTCCAGCGCCAGCGGATCACGGTCCACCCCAATGACCCGTGCTGCGCCCGCATCCAGCAGCCCGCGCGTGTAACCGCCCGCGCCAAAGGTTCCATCCAGCCAGACGCCGCTGACCGGGGCCACTGCGGCAAGCAGCGGGCCCAGCAGCACCGGAACATGCGGCAGGCAGGCGTCAGCCGGGCCGCTTTGCGCCATCATCACGCCTCCGGGTTGGGAAGAAGCGCCAGCATATCCAGCCCGCCGGACAGTTCCTCAACCGCCGCAAGGCTTTGGTCGGCGATTTCGCCGTCATAGACATCGCGCTTCCAGACCTGGAAGGTTTCCAGCGTTCCGGCGAAAACGGCCTCAAATCCTGCGGTCAGGTCGGAAGTGGTAACGCCGATCTTCTCGCGCACGCGCGGCGGCAACACGATGCGGCCGTCCTCGTCGATCTCCACGGTGGCCGACAGAGTGATCAGGTTGCGTTCCAGCAAGCGGCGATTGGGCGACCCTTTGGGCAGCCGCGCGATCAGCGCTTCGACGCGTTTCATCTCGGTGATGGAATAGCATTCGACAAAGCGACGACGCTCGTCGCCATAGACCATCACGACTTTCGGGCGGGGGGTTTCGGGCCAGGACGGGTCCCCGGTTTCAAGAACACGGCGGAAGGCCGCCGGGATCGACACCCGCGCCTTGTTGTCAACCTTCTGGATGAGTTCGCCTCTGAAACTCTCCGACACGGCCTTTCGGCTCCTCACTGCCCATCGCCCGGCCCCTGAACGGACAACGGCGGATCGGGACTGCTGCCACGCCCGATCCGCCGCCCTGTCCCATCGCTGGGTCTGTCCAACTGCGCAGGCCACCTGGGGGATGTCTGCTCGCCCGCGTGCCGGATCTGTGTTGTATCGGAAGCGGCGGTTGCCTGTATGAAGCTGCCGTCGCCTTTGTCGGGGTCTTGAGTGCCCTCTTTCTGTCTGCGCCGCTGCTTCCGATGACAAAGGGATGCCACGGGAATTTGCCCCGCGCAAATGGAATCTATGGGTATGCGAGCGCAACCGCTACTGATCTTGCGCAAAATCTCCCTATGTCTGCCGGAACTTCTGTGGATTATACCCTACTTTTGGGATATCTTGTCAGAATAGCCACTATATATGGTATTGCCTTGCAGTTCCATAATTTCCCAGAAGCCTGAAGATTTTTTGAGCATTCGTGGCCCGAAAATGGAACAAAGATGGAATATGCTCGCCAGTTGATGGCCTTCACGCCTGGTCGCGCCGACGTGATTCGCTGTGAGCCGACTCGCAGCCTGCTGCTGTCCCAGGCATTCCCATAAGCCTGACGGCGGTCAGGCCATGCCGCCGTCAATCAGTCGCCGGGCCAACACCGCATAAGCCGCAGCCGTCGCGCCGTCGCCCGCCGCGATCGGCGTTCCGGAATCTCCGGCAATCCGAACCTCCAGCGACAGCGGCAACTCGCCCAGAAAGGGCAGGCCCAGCTTCAGGGCCTCGGCGCGCACGCCACCATGGCCGAAGATATGCGCCTCGTGCCCGCAGTTCGGGCAGATATAGGCTGACATGTTCTCGATCAGGCCCAGAACCGGCGTTTTCAGCTTCTGAAACATGTCCAGCGCCTTGCGCGCATCCAGCAGCGCCACATCCTGCGGGGTGGATACCACGATGGCCCCCGTCAGATGCGTGCGCTGGCACAGCGTCAGCTGGATGTCCCCGGTGCCGGGCGGAAGATCGACGATCAGCACATCCAGACGGCCCCAGTCCACCTGGGTGATCAGTTGTTGCAGCGCCCCCATGATCATCGGGCCGCGCCAGACCACGGCCTCATCTTCCTTCAGCATCAGGCCGATCGACATCATTGTCACCCCGTGCGCCTGCAGCGGGATGATCGTCTTGCCGTCGGGCGATGCCGGGCGTTTCGACACGCCCATCATGCGCGGCTGCGACGGGCCGTAGATATCGGCATCCAGCAGCCCCACCCGGCGCCCGGCGCGGGCCAGAGCCACGGCCAGGTTGGACGAGACGGTGGATTTGCCCACCCCGCCCTTGCCGCTGGCCACGGCGATGATCCGGTCCACCCCGGTGATCCGCTGCGGCCCGCCCTGGTGCGGCGTCGGATGCTGGCCGATCTTCAGGCCGGGGGGCGGTGCCTTGGCCGCCGGGCCGTGCGCTGTCAGCAGGGCCTGAACCTGTGCCACCCCCGGCAGCGCCCGCAGGGCGGCCTCGGCGGCGGCGCGCACCGGTTCCAGCGCACGCGCCTGATCGGGATCGGCGGCTTCGATGACGAATCGTACCTGACCGCCCTCGACCGTCAGCGCCCGAACCAGATCCCGCGACATCAGATCGCCGCCACCGGGTACCGGGATCTGCGCCAGCGCCTGCTGTACGGACGGAACGGTGGGGGACATGCGGTTCTCCTTTGCCCTTGGATTGTGCAAAGGTCGCCGTTTCGGCAACAGCCGACAAGGGAAAGTTCACACTCTGCCCGGATTTGATGCGAAGCGCCCGCGATACTGTGAAAAATTCATGAATATAGCCATGCACTTGCTGCATGGCAGCATTGAGCATGCGGTGCATTGTGCAACTGCAGCATCGGGGTATATTTGTTCCAACGGTCCGAAAGACAAAGAGCGTGACCGACAACGATATGAGGCTAAGCAAATGGCTTATGTGAATTCCACCCGCGCTGCCAGCGGCAGCTTTCAGGACCGCCTGACGGCGATTACCAGATACGTCCGGGCCGCAGTGCTGCGCCGCCGGATGTACCGCCAGACGGCGCGCGAGTTGAATGGCCTGACGGACCGCGAACTGGCGGACCTGGGCATCCACCGCGCCGACATCCGGCAGATCGCCACCGAGGCGGCCTGCGGCAAGTAAACTTCTTTGCGGGGCCCCTGCACCTCCTCCCGCAGGGGTTCGTTGCAAAAGCGGCGGCACGTCTTCTCCTCCCTGGTGCCGCCGCCCTTTCTTCCGAAGCCAAGGTTTCGGTCCGTTGTGCGAAAGGCTCCACCTCTTCCCGGGGCTGATCGGACGCGCGGCGGCCCCATCCTCCCCAGGGTCGCCGCCCTTGACCGGGGTTTCAAGGCCCGGCCCCAACGCGCATCCCCCGATCCCCCCAATCGGAGCTTTGCGGCGGCTCTGCCAACCCCTCGCCCGGTACCGCCGCGCCAACGGCGGCAGGGGCCAAACCCGACCAATCTGTTGATATGACGCCATACGGGCCCTTTTGCACAAATGGGCTGTCAGGCGGACTGCCCCTGCGCCCCGGCAAGGCAATCCGGGTGGCCACCAGCCCGGCGTCAGACCGCTTGCATTTGGCGGTGTTTCCGGCGGCCCCGGCAAAGCGGCAGCGCGATCTGCCGCATCGGGCCTTCACCGTCCGGGCGTGTCAAAAGGCTGGCACCGGGACAAAGGCGCGTCTGGCGCGCAGGTCAGGCCGTCAGCGCGCGGGCCAGCCGGTTCTGCCGTTCAATCACGGCAGGCAGATCGACGGTTGCCATCCGGCCGCCGTCCACGACCTGCCTGCCTTCGACGAACAGATCGCGCACCCGCATCGGCCCGCAAAGGACCAGGGCCGCGACCGGGTCCCAGGACCCGGCGGCTTCGATCCCAGATACATCCCAGACCGCGATATCGGCCCGCTTGCCAACCTCCAGCACGCCGCAATCGGACCGCCCCAGAACGCGCGCCCCGCCTGAGGTCGCGATTTCCAGCGCTTCGCGCGCGCTCATCGCATCGGCCCCAAGCCGGACCCGTTGCAGCAGCAGCGCCTGCCGCGCCTCTCCGATCAGGCTGCCCGCGTCATTCGAAGCCGATCCATCCACGCCAAGACCCACATTCACCCCGGCATCCCGAATTTCACGGATGGGGGCGATACCGGAGCCAAGGCGACAATTCGAACATGGGCAGTGGGCAACCCCGGTTCCGGACCGCGCAAAGAGTTCAATTTCCGACAAATTGAGCTTTACGCAATGGGCGTGCCAGACATCTGGCCCGGTCCATCCCAGGTCTTCGGCATATTGCCCCGGCCGGCAGCCGAACTGCGCCAGGGAATAGGCGACATCCTCGTCATTTTCCGCAAGATGGGTGTGCAGCATCACCCGCTTGTCCCGCGCCAGCAGGGCCGCCTCGCGCATCAGGTCGCGGCTGACCGAAAAGGGCGAGCAGGGCGCAAGCCCGACCCGGACCATCGCGCCATCGCGCGGATCGTGGAAGGCATCGACCACGCGGATGCAGTCCTCCAGGATCGCGGATTCGCGTTCCACCAGATTGTCCGGCGGCAGGCCGCCCGCGCTTTCCCCGATGCTCATGGCACCGCGCGTCGGATGAAAGCGCAGACCCACCTCGGAGGCGGCCGCGATGGTGTCATCCAGCCGCGACCCGTTGGGGAACAGATACAGGTGATCCGACGTCATTGAACAGCCCGACAGTGCCAGTTCTGCCAGCCCGGCCTGGGCCGAGACGAACATCTCCTCGGGGCCGAACCGCGACCAGACGGGATACAGTGTTTTCAGCCAGCCAAACAGCAGCGCATCCTGCCCGCCCGGTACGGCGCGGGTCAGGGTCTGGTACAGGTGGTGATGGGTATTCACCAAACCGGGCGTCACGACGCAGCCGCGCGCCTCGACCACACGGCCCGAAGTGGCAAGGCCGACACCCACGGCGGCGACCACACCGTTCCGGATCAGCACATCACCCCCGGCAATCTCGCGCCGGGTCGCATCCATGGTCACAACACAGTCGGCCCGCCGAAGCAGAAGTTCGGTCATCGGCTTCTCCCCTGCCCGGCGTCCGTCACCCGGCGTTCAGCACCTGCAGCGCTGCGGCATGAATCTTGCGGTTTGCGGCGGCCAACACCTGCCCGCCGTCATGCGCAGGCCCGCCCTGCCAGTTCGTCACGATGCCGCCCGCAGCCTCGATCACGGCAATCGGTGCCATCAGGTCATAGGTCTGCAATCCTGCCTCGACCACCAGATCGATCTGGCCCGCCGCAATCAGCGCATAGGCGTAGCAATCCATGCCATAGCGCGTCAGCCGGACCCTGGGCACCAGCCGGCGGAACGCCGCCCCTTCTTCGGGCGTGCCGACTTCGGGAAAAGTGCTGAACAGGATGGCATCGTCCAGGGCACGGGCCGGACGGCAGCGCAGATCGAACCGCCCCATCGGCCCGGTGACTTCGGCCCGGCCAAGACCCCCTTCAAAACGCTCGCCGATGAAGGGCTGGTCGATGACCCCATAGATCGGGCCACCCTGATCCGCGACGGCAATCAGGACACCCCAGGTCGGGGTGCCGGACAGGTAGCCGCGCGTCCCGTCGATCGGGTCAAGCACCCAGGTCAGGCCCGACGTGCCTTTGATCGCGCCGCGTTCCTCGCCCAGAACCCCGTCACGGGGGCGGCGGCGGGCCAGAACCTCGCGCATACGGTCTTCAGCCAGACGATCCGCCACCGTGACCGGATCGAAGCCGCCGTCGGTCTTGGATTCGGCCAGCAGCCCGGCGGACCGGAAGTGGCCTAGCGTCGCCACTCGGGCGACATCGGCAAGCTCTGCGGCCGTTGCGATGATATCCATCGATTCGGCATCGGTCAGATCGGTCATGGCTTTCCCTTGCGTGGCTTTCCCCGCCGCTATCGGCTGCGGCGGGTACGGTCAAGCGGCGGGTCTGACCTGTCAGGCAGCCGCGTCACTCAGGGCACGGGCCAGGTCGAAAAGACGGCGGCGCTGCGCCTCGGGGATGGCGTAATAGGACCGTACCAGATCGAGGGCCTCCTTGTCGCCCAGAATGTCACCTTCCACAGTGCGTGCGGCAACGCCCGCCTCGTCAAGCCCTTCGAAAAAGAAGTTGATTCCGACGCCAAGCGCATCGGAAATTTCCCAAAGCCGGGATGCGCTGACCCGGTTCATTCCGGTTTCGTACTTCTGGATCTGCTGGAACTTGATGCCGACCTTACCCGCCAGCTGCTGCTGGGTCATGCCAACCATCCACCGGCGATGACGGATACGCTTGCCCACATGGGCGTCTACTGGATGTTTCATTTTTCGCTCCGCTTCAAAGGATACACCTGTGCGTGCCTATAAGCAATTTTCATGTCGGGAAACCCTTGCTGCGAAGTTACCGCAAGGAAAGGCTGCCGAATGAAAGAACCTGTCTTTCAAGGGATATCTGATAGTGCAACTGCACAAATTGTCGGCTTGATCGCGTTCCGAGTTCCCGAGTTTCCCGCGACTCACGTCAAAGTGATGTTGCATTTTGCAATTCATTTTGCAACAAAATGCCATTGACCTTTGCTTTTTGCAAGACAATTGCGACTCGATCTCTGCGGGGGGCGGCGGTAGAATCAGCGCAGTCTGCCTCGGAGGGCACATGAGGGCGTTACAGATCAGCACGTTCGGATTTCCCCCCGACCTGCGGACAGTTCCCGTTCCGGACCTGGGGCCAGGCGAGGTTCTGGTGCGCACGGCGGCGTGCGGGCTGAACTTTGCCGATCTTCTCATGTCCGAGGGGCGGTATCAGGATACGCCGCCCCTGCCGTTTACCCTTGGCATGGAAGTTGCCGGAACGGTGGAGGCCTGCGGCCCCGGGGTCAGCGGCTTTGCGCAGGGTGCAAGGGTAGCCGCCGTGCCGGGCAGCGGCGGGCTTGCTGATCTTGTCTCTGTCCCGGCAGCGCGCTGCGTGGCCATTCCCGACGGCATGAGCTTCGTGCAGGCCGCTTCTTTCCAGATCGCTTACGGCACCTCGCATCTGGCGCTGGATCACCGCGCCCACCTGCAGCCGGGCGAGACGCTGCTGGTCCTGGGGGCCGCCGGCGGGGTGGGACTGACGGCCGTGGAGATTGGCAAGCATATGGGGGCCAGGGTGATCGCCTCTGCGCGCGGCCAGACCCGCCTGGCCATCGCGCAGCAGGCCGGGGCGGATGTTCTGATCGACAGCGACGCGCCTGATCTGCGCGACAGGCTTCGCACGGAAGGGGGCGTGGACGTGGTCTTTGACACGGTCGGCGGCCCCGCCTTCCTGCAGGCGTTGCGCGCGACCCGGCCCGAAGGCCGCCTGCTTTGCATCGGCTTCGCGGGCGGCGACGTTCCGCAGATTCCGGCGAACCTGCTGCTGGTGAAAAACCTTTCGGTGATCGGCCTGTACTGGGGCGGCTATCTCGCCTTCCGCCCCGAGGTGCTGACAGCCAGCATGTCCAGGCTGTTCGGCTGGTTCGGGGACGGCTGCCTGCGGCCCCATATCAGTGACGTCCTGCCCCTTGACCGTGCGGCAGAGGGGCTTGATCTGCTGCGCGGACGCAAGTCGACCGGCAAGGTCGTGGTTACACTACCCTGACGATCTGCGGTGCCTGCGAAGACAGGCCCGCCGGAACAGATCTGCCATGCCCCTGCCTGAAAGGCTGAAAGACATCTGCGCACCCAAAAGACTGATCCGATTGCTCTGGTGCCCCGGCGCACAAGGTCAGGCGAAATCCATCTGGCAATGCAACCGGGCAAAAGACCGGGCTTTGCCGCAGGGCCGCGCCCGCCAATGCAACGCGCCTGTCCCAAGGCACGGCGCACTGGCGGCTGCGGTGAACCCGGCACATGATGCACCGATGCCATCCGCCGGAAAAGCTGCACGGCAGGCTTCGCTTTTCCCTGTGAAGTCCTTGAATACCGGGTAAGGTCTTACGATATACCAACCATGTGGCGGGTTCCTCGACGGACCCGCCCAAAGGGACAACATCGGAGGCTTCACATGGCTGACTATCAAACGATCCGGACGGCTGGTGTCGGGACCCGGACCGCCCAGATCGACGCGGGCCTTCGCGCCCATATGAACAAGGTTTACGGGCTGATGTCCGTTGGCATGCTGCTGACCGGCGCTGTCGCCTGGGCGGTGGCCGGCTTGTCGGTCACGGGTGTTGCCGTCGATGGGGCGGTTCAGATCGGGGCAGACCGCTATCTGACCGCCTTTGGCGCGGCGATCTTCAACACCCCGCTGAAATGGGTGATCATGTTCGCACCGCTGATCATGGTCTTCGGCTTCGGGGCCGTCCTGAACCGCCTGTCCACTGCCGGTGCGCAGCTGTACTTCTACGTCTATGCCGCCGTGATGGGCCTGTCGCTCAGCTCTATCTTCCTGGTGTTCACGGGTGAGTCGATCGCGCAGACCTTCCTGGTGACGGCAATCGCCTTTGCCGGCCTGTCGCTGTATGGCTACACCACGAAAAAGGACCTGTCTGGCTTTGGCACCTTCCTGATGATGGGTGTGATCGGCTTGGTCGTGGCGTCGATCGTGAATATCTTCCTTGCCTCGTCGGCGCTGATGTTCGCAATTTCGGCAATCGGCGTGCTGCTGTTCGCAGCATTGACCGCCTATGATACGCAGAACATCAAGAACACCTACCTGCAGCACGCGCAGGCCGGTGACAGCGAATGGCTGGGCAAGGCCGCGATCATGGGCGCGCTGCAGCTCTACCTCGACTTCATCAACCTGTTCATGTTCCTGCTGCAGTTCATGGGCAACCGCGAGTAATCGCGCGCCTGCCATCAGGAACACAAGGGGCCGGTCGCAAGACCGGCCCTTTTTGCATTACGCTGGCGCGTCCAGCTCGCGCACCATGCGCACCGCCGGAAAGACGATGCCGGGCCGCAGCGGCACCTCCAAGGCACCCATCTCGCGAAAGCCAAGGCTGGCATAGAACGGCACCGCCGTGCGCGTCGACAGGCAGTCAAGCCGCTGCACCCCCGCCTCCCGCGCCTGCTCCATGACGCGGCCCATCAGCGCCCGCCCGATGCCCCGCCGCACGCAGTCCGCATCGGTCACCACGTGGCGCACATGCCCTGTCCCGGCCCCGTCACCCTCGGTCGGTTGCGGCGCGGCCCGCGTCCACCCGCCCGCCCCCACGATCCGCCCATCCGCTTCCTGCGCCAGCCAGTAGGTGCCCGAAGCCAGCAGTTCGGGCCGGGCCCGCGCGATCAGCGGCAGCGCAAGCACCATGACCGAGGGCGGATAATCCCCCGCCAGCAGTCGCGGATAGCTGCGCGCCAGCAGCGCGTCGACCTCGGCCAGGTCAGCAGACGTGGACGGGCGAAGGATCAGAAGCTCGGTCATGCAGATCAACCTGAGGTCGCACCAGGCAAAAGAAAAGGGCCGCCTTCTTGCGAAGCGGCCCTGTCATTCGAAATACCGGCGGCAGACCTTACTTGATCTTGCCTTCCTTGTATTCCACATGCTCCCGCTTCACGGGATCATATTTGCGGACCGACATCTTCTCGGTCATCGTCTTGGCATTCTTCTTGGTCACATAGAAATGCCCGGTGCCCGCCGTCGAATTCAGACGGATCTTGATAGTCGCCGGTTTCGCCATAGTCCACTCTCCAACAGCCCGGGAACCGCAGCGCCCGATGAAATCCTTGAAGCCCGCCTTTTATCCGGCACCGCTGCGGAGTCAACAGCGAAAGCACCGCCCCGAACGGCATGGCGGCCTGCCGCCTGCCGCCCCGCAGATGAACCGCCCCGCTACGGTTTCTTCTTGGCAGAAATACCCCCCGGCGGAGCCGACCCGAGGTGCCGCGCACAGCGCGGAGCCGAGACAAAAGGCGTGCCGCCGCAGGCGGCTCATTTCAGCAGCAGAACATGCGCGGACGGCCTGTAAGCCGGGTTCTGTCCGGGGGCCGAAACCCCCTGGATGACCATTCCTCTGATCCCGCCGTTGTCGGCGGGCTTTAGCTGCCAACCCGGGCCTCCGGGCTGAAGCGTCCCTGCGGTGCCGCCCGTTGCCGGACGGCCCGCCTGAGGCCCCTATTCGGCATTGCTCCGGGTGGGGCTTGCCGTGCCGTCCCTGTTGCCAGGTCCGCGGTGGGCTTTTACCCCACCGTTTCACCATCACCCCGGAACCGTTGCCGGTCCGATGGGGCAGACTGTTCTCTGTGGCGCTTTCCCTCGGGTTGCCCCGGCCGGGCGTTACCCGGCACCCTTGCTTCATGGAGCCCGGACTTTCCTCGACCGGGCCTTCGCCCCGCCGCGGTCATCCGGCCATCCGCGCAAGCCGCAGTTAAGGGCGCACCCCGCCCGCGTCAACCGGAAAGCGCCGGGCAAGGTCCCGCATGATGCCCATGTCCACCGCGTCCAGCGGCCCGACACCCCAGGGGCGGAACCGAAGCCGCACCGCGCGCAGCAGAACGTCCAAGGGCACCTCGGGGTAGCCAAAGAGTCGCGCCGCCGCCTGAAACGCGGCCGCGTCCGCAGCAGAATCCTGCGTTTCGGGCCAGATCGAAAGGCCCGCCCGCGCCAGCCGGCGCCAATCAAACCGCGCGCCCGGATCACCCTTGCGCGCAGGGGCCAGGTCGGAATGCCCGATCACGCGTTGCGGTGGAACCGACCACCGTGCAAGAATGCCGCCAAGCAGGAATTCCAGCGCGGTCATCTGGGGTGCTGCAAAGGGTTGCAGGCCATCATTGGCCAGTTCAATGCCGATGCTGTGCGAATTGACATCCGTCAGCGCCCCCCAGGACCCCGCCCCGGCATGCCAGGCCCGCGCCCGTTCGGGGACAAGGGCCAGCACATCGCCGGCTTCGGAAATCAGGTAATGCGCCGAGACTTCGGCCAGCGGGTCGCATAGACGCTCCAGCGCGGCGGCACAGCTGGGCATCGCCGTGTAATGAAGCACGACCAGGTCCGGCGCAACCCCGCCGCGCCGTTCCCCGAAGTTCGGCGACAGGGCTGCGCCCATCGCCCTATTGCAGGGCGGCGCGGAAGGGACGCGGGTCCCAGGCGCAGGCAAAGCCGTCGCCGTCCGGATCAAGCCCTTTGGGATCCCGCCTTGGCCCGCCGGATTTGAGGAAAGCCTCCTGCGCAAGATCGGGCGACCTGTAGCGCTTGCAGGCCGCTTCGGGTGAGGTCAGCCGGATCGACGACCGGCTGTAGACCTGCTCGCCCACCCCGTTGCTGGTGTTAAGTGCGTATTCGACGATGTTCGGCCCGTTGCTGCCGCTTCTCTGCGGCAGGGCAGTCGGTTCCACGACGACATATTGCGCGCGGTTCCGGGCAATCCGCTGCGCGTCGCTTTCGATGGTCTCGCGTCCGGCCACGGCATCGAAATCCTGCTCGTCAGAGATGCCGCCGTTGACCCGTGCCATTTCGCCATATTCCTCGGAGATGCCCGCAGGGGCATTGCCGCGCGGACGGTTCGGATCGAACAGGTCCGCCGAACCGATCAGCGCGCCCTGGGACCCGGCCTGTTGCGGCAGCGGGGCGACCGCAGCCGAAGGGGACAGGGCGCTCAGCGGCGCGCCCGCCGCCTGTTCAGAGGCGTCGATCGCGGCATCGATCCGGGCGGGATCAAACCCGGTCGCTGGCATCTGGCCCATCGGTGCCATAGTGCCGTTGCGCGGAGCCGCACCGGTCAACTGCGCTTCGCGGTCTGCGGCATAACTTGGGCCATAACCGCTGAACGAGGCCCCCATTCCGGGCTGTTCGGGGGCGCAGGCTGACAGGCCGACAAGTGCTGCAACAAGAACGGCGGAACGCATCATACTCTCCAGACCCAAGCGGGGCAGCGGTGCCTTTACCACCATTTCGGCGCCTTTGCCACAAAACCGGCGGCCCGCTCCAGCACATAGGCGTGATTCAACAGGTCTGCCTCTTGCCAGGGCCTGCCGATCAGCTGCAGCCCCAGCGGCAGGCCTTTTGCATCCAGCCCCACCGGCACGGCAATGCCCGGCAGGCCGGCCAGGTTGACCGTTACCGTGAAGACATCGTTCAGATACATTTCCACCGGATCGGCATCGGCCATTTCGCCCAGGCCAAAGGCGCTGGACGGGGTGGCAGGCGTCAGGATCGCATCAACGCCCGCTGCGAAGGCCAGATCAAAGTCGCGCTTGATCAGGGCGCGCACCTTGCGGGCGCGGTTGTAATAGGCGTCATAGAAGCCGGCGGACAGCACATAGGTGCCGATCATCACCCGGCGCTGCACCTCTTTGCCGAAGCCTTCGGCGCGGGTTTTCTCGTACATTTCGGTAATGCCGTCGCCCTGCGCCAGTTTGGCGCGGTGGCCATAGCGCACGCCGTCATAGCGCGCCAGGTTGGACGAGGCTTCGGCAGGGGCGATCACGTAATAGGCTGGCAGCGCGTATTTCGTATGCGGCAGGCTGATGTCGACGATCCTGGCCCCGGCATCCTTCAGCATCGCCGTGCCACTGGCCCAAAGCGCTTCGATCTCGGCGGGCATGCCGTCCATGCGGTATTCTCGGGGAATGCCGATGGTCTTGCAACGGATGTCGCCGGTCAGGGCCGCCTCGAAATCCGGAACGGGCAGGTCTGCGCTGGTTGAATCCTTCGGATCGTGCCCGGCCATTGTCCCCAGAAGCAGGGCGGCATCGCGGACTGTCTTGGTCATCGGCCCGGCCTGGTCCAGCGATGAGGCGAAGGCGATGATGCCCCAGCGGCTGACGCGCCCATAGGTCGGCTTGATGCCGACGATGCCGGCAAAGGCGGCAGGCTGGCGGATCGATCCGCCCGTGTCGGTCCCCGTGGCGGCAAGGCACAGATCGGCGGCAACCGCACTGGCAGACCCGCCCGAGGACCCGCCGGGCGTCAGGGCGGCGTCATCACCCGCGCGCCGCCACGGGTTGACGGCATTGCCATAGCACGAGGTTTCATTGCTCGACCCCATGGCGAATTCATCCATGTTGAGCTTGCCCAGCATCACCGCCCCGGCGGCGAACAACTGCGATGTGACGGTGCTTTCGTATTCGGGCCGGAACCCGCGCAGGATGTTGGACGCCGCCTGCGATGCCACCCCCCTGGTGCAGAACAGGTCCTTGATGCCCAGCGGTATTCCACACAGGTCGGGTGCTGCGCCTGCGGCCAGCCGCGCATCGGCGGCCCGCGCCTGGGCCAGGGCGAGCTCTGGCGTCTTGTGCGCAAAGGCATTCAGGCTGTCGCCCGCATCCATCGCGGTCAGGCAGGCCATGGTCAGATCAACCGCCGAAAGCGCGCGTTTGCGCAGGGCATCGCGCGCGGCCGCAACCGTCAGCGTGTTGGCGGCAGCGCTCATTCCACCACCTTCGGCACGGCAAAGAACCCTTCGCGCGCATCGGGCGCGTTCTTCAGGATCGCGCCTTGGATATTGCCATCCGTCACCACATCGGCCCGGCGCTTGAGCCGCATCGGCGTGACACTGGTCATCGGTTCAACCCCGGTCACGTCCACCTCGTTCAGCTGCTCCATGAACCGCAGGATGCCGGACAGCTCTGCGGCCAGATCCGGCAGATCGGCCTCATCCACGCGGATGCGCGCCAGCTTTGCCACACGGCGGGCGGTTTCGATATCGATGGACAAGCCTGCACCTCCGATGCTTCAATCACACCGTTTAGCCGCGCGGGGCGATCCCTGCAAGGCGCGCCCTATCCGCGCCGGACGCGCCGGAGCAGGGCATATCCCACCAGAAGCAGGGCAAGGATCACGGCATTTGCCACCAGCCCGACAGCCGTGGCAACCGGCCAGGCCACCCCCGGCAGCGGCGACAGGGTTGTCGGGATCAGCACCGCCACAAAGACGATCCCCGCCAGCAGCGGAATGACCTTGCCTGTCGTTGCCACGGTGCGCATCGTGGTGATGATCAGGGCAATCAGCAGGCCGATGCGGAAAGGGTCCGCAAGCTGGGCAAGAAACAGGTCGGTCAGGGTCATGCAGTATCCTCCACCGCCTGTTTGGCCAGTCCCTGCCCGCAGATCAAGCCCTGCCGGTGCGGTGCCGGACATAGACGTTGATCATCCAGCCCAGCATGACCGCATTCAGAAGATGCCACAGGAAATGCGTGCCGATGGGCCAGACGGCGCAAAGCGGTTCGTCAAGGGTCCGAAAGACAAGTGACAGAACCAGAATGGCCGCCCCCGCCGCCAGTCCCCGTGCCGTTGCGGGCGCATGGCGGCGCAGCAGCCAGGCATAGACAAGGATCAGGACCGGCACCGGCGCATAGCCGGCCGACGACCCAAGCCCCGGGATCATCGACCACAGCGGTATGGTCGCAGCCGCGTAAGGAAGGAAGGCCGCCGTCACCAGTCCGGCCCGCCACGGCGTCAGCCCCAGGAAATCGCGGCTTGCCGCAAAGACGTAAAGCAGAATGAACAGGACAATCGGGATCACATCCATCAGCCCGGTTGCCCGGTTGGCATGGGTGTGAAACAGATAGGACCCTACCCCGATCGCCCCCAGCACCAGCACCATGGCCCGTGCCAGCGGCAGCCCCGCCGTGCGCCGCCACATCAGGGCCGCCGCAACCACAAAGGCCATATTCGTGACGGCGTTCACCGGCTCGGCCCAATAGCCCGGCGTCAGCCGCTCGCAATAGCCATCCACCGCATCACGCCAGGCCATTCCCGTCTCCGTCCACCTGCCCCGCCTTCACGTAGCAACCAAACGGGGCGGGGCAACAGGTTTAATCCGGCCCGGCCAGCCCGGTTTGCGGATCAGGCGGGAAACGGCCATGTCGCCAGCCGCCCCCGGCCAAAGGCTATTCCGGTGTTTCCCGACGGTGGGAAGACAAGACGCCGGTCGGGACGACCCGCCTTTTGCGCAGGCGCGGGGCAGGCGACCCTGCAGGCCATGCTCCGGCACCGGCCCGAAAGCGGGCGATCCCCGGTGTCGGCATGGCCGGTCTGATCCGCCGCAGAACCTGCCGCACTGGCATCACGGGCGGCGGGCGGCAAAGAAGTCTTTCAGAAGGGCCCCGGCGGCATCGGCGTTGATGCCGTCATAGACCTCGGGGGCATGGTGGCACTGCGGATGGCTGAAGACCCGTGCCCCCTGCGCGACACCGCCGGACTTGGGGTCGGCCGCGCCATAGTAAAGCCTGCCGATCCGCGCCGCCGCAATCGCGGCCGCACACATCGCGCAGGGTTCCAGCGTCACATAAAGGTCATGCCCCGCAAGCCGTTCCGAGCCGGCCGCAGCGCAGGCCGCACGGATCACCAGCATCTCGGCATGGGCGGTCGGATCGGCCAGCTGGCGCGTCCGGTTGCCGGCGCGGGCCATGATCCGGCCATCGGGTGCAACGATGACCGCGCCCACGGGCACCTCGCCACGCTCCGCGGCGGCGCGCGCCTCGGCCAGGGCAATCTCCATATGGCTGCGAAAGCGGCTCATGCCCCTTGATGTCAAGACCCGCCCCGGTTCACAAGCATGGCTTGTTCCATTATCTGTTCCCAAATATCCTCCGGGGGTCCGGGGGTGGAAAACCCCCGGCGGCCTTGCACAGGCAGAACGCCGGTTCATCGCCAAGGAAGGCCCGGATGACCGACACCCCCGAAGGCGACCGGATCGCCAAAGTCCTGTCCCGCGCAGGCATCGCCTCGCGCCGTGAGGCAGAGCGGATGATCGCACTGGGGCAGGTCACGGTGAACGGCAGGGTGATCACCAGCCCCGCGCTGAACGTCACATCCGGGGACCGTATCACGGTGGCGGGGCAGCCGGTGCTGGCAGCGGATGTTGCCCGGCTGTGGCTGTATTACAAGCCCGAAGGTCTGGTGACATCGACGTCAGACGAGAAGGGCCGCGCGACGGTCTTTGATCATCTGCCGCCCGATCTGCCGCGCGTGATGTCGGTGGGACGGCTGGACCTGAATTCCGAGGGCCTTCTGCTTCTGACCAATGACGGAGAGCTGAAGCGCCGCCTGGAACTGCCCTCGACCGGCTGGCTGCGCAGGTACCGCGTCCGCGTCAAGGGCAACCCGGCGGACCCCGATCTTGAGCCGCTGCGCAATGGCATGACGGTCGAGGGCGAGCGGTTCCAGCCGATGATCGTGTCGCTCGACCGGGTGCAGGGTGCCAATGCCTGGCTGACCGTGGGTCTGCGCGAGGGCAAGAACCGCGAAATCCGCCGCGCGATGACCGCCATCGGCCTGACCGTGAACCGGCTGATCCGGGTCAGCTACGGCCCGTTCCGCCTGGGAGACATGGAGCCGGGCGATGTCAGGGAGGTGCGCGGCAACATCCTGCGCGACCAGCTTGGACTGCCGCCCGCGTCCGAAGATATGACGGGCACCGCCAAACCGAAGCCGAAGCGGACCCGCCCCGGCGGCAGCGCAGCTAAACCCCCGCCTGCGCCCGCAGGCAACCCAATATCGGGCTCCGCACGCGCAAAGGCACCCCCCGACCGCCCGGTGCCAAAGCCTGCGCGGTCCTTGGCCCCGCGCGACGGGGCGGCGCGCGGGGCCTCTGCGGTGCCCCGGACGGGGACGGCACCGCGCGCAGGGCCAAAGGCCGTGCCCCCGGCACCGGACCGCCCTTCCGGCCCGCCCGGATCATCGCCCGGCACACCGCCGCGGCGGGGCAAATAGGGCCGCGCCCGCGTCAATCGTCTGGCAAGCAGGCGCGGGCTGCCCTATATGTGGTCTTGGCCGTTCTGAAACGATATGCGGTCGCAGTGGGGATCGAATGTCGGAATCCGGGCTTCAGAAAGTTGCCTTCTTTCTGCTGGTTGCGCTGATCCTGTACGTCGGCGTATCGGGGGGCGCGTGAATGGCGCAGCGATACGGCGGCAAGTACAGCCCAACTCCCTTGCCCGACGATGGCCCGCGTCCCGGCTTTGAAGCAAAGCGCCCCAGCCGCGCGGGCGGTCGGGTCAATATCCTGTTTCTTGTGCCGTTCATTTTTGCCGTCAAGGCGTTCACTGGCCCGCCCGCTGCGCTGGGCTGGAACCTGGCCGCGCTGGCGCTTCTGATCGCGGCCGCCTGGGTCACGCGCGACGGGCTGTTGGCGCAGGATGCCTTTGATGCGCGCAAGGTGGCGCGCCGGCCGGCGTTTCCGCGCAAGATCGCCGGTGCGGCCTTGACCGGGGCCGGCCTGTTCGCGGGTGGCATGGTGGCCGCCCCCGGCCTGGCCACGCCGATGCTGTTCGGCGTCATCGGGGCGGTGCTGCATCTCATCGCCTTTGGCCCCGACCCGCTGCGCGACAAGGGCGGCGAAGGCATCGACCGCTTTCAGTCGGACCGCGTTGCCAAAGCCGTGGACGAGGGCGAGGCCTATCTGCGCGGCATGACGGATGCGATCCTGCTGGCCAATGACCGGGCACTTGAGGCCCGGGTCAACAGCCTGGCCGTGACGGCCCGGGCGCTGTTTCGCACCATCGAGGGTGATCCGCGCGATCTGACCGCCGCGCGCAAGGACATCGGCGTGTTCCTGATGGCCGCACGCGATGCCACGGTGAAGTTCTGCGATCTTTACCCGCAGACCCGCAGTGCCAGGGCCCGTGCCGATTACGAACAGCTTCTGACGGATCTCGACACGCATTTGCGCAATCGGACCGAGGCGCTGCGGACCGATGATCACATCGATCTGGATGTCGAGATCAAGGTGCTGCGCGACCGGCTGCAATTGGAACGCAACCGCACCGCCGTGCCGGACCTTGCCCCGGTGCCCCCTTTGCCCAAACAGGAAGATTGAAGGATGACCGAAACGCTGCGCGCCGAAGCCGAAGCCACCCTTGCCGCCGCCGGGGCATTGACGGCCGTTCTGCTGCCCGAGCCTGTCTCTGAAATTGTCCCCCTGACTGCGGCCCCTGCGGACAAGGCGCAGGCGATCCGGCAGAGGATGACCGAGATCGACCTTGCGAATACCCAGTCGATCATCGCCTTCGGCTCTGGCGCGCAGTCTGAATTGCAGGCGATCAGCCAGGCGATGCTGGCCGATGTGCGCAACAAGGATGTGGGACCCGCCGGAGACTCGCTGCGCAAGATGGTCTCGACGCTGCGCGGCTTCTCTTCGGAAGAGCTGGACGTGCGGCGCGAGAAAAGCTGGTGGGAACGGCTGACCGGACAGGCGGCCCCCCTGGCCGCCTTCGTGGCCCGGTTCGAAGACGTCCAGACCCAGATCGACAGCATCACCGCAGAGCTGCTGAGCCACGAGCACAAGCTGCTGAAAGACATCCAGTCGCTGGATCTGCTGTATATCAAGACGCTGGCCTTCTACGACGAGCTTGCGCTGTACATCGCGGCGGGTGAAGCCAGGCTTGCCGATGTGGACGCAACCGGGATTCCGGCGCGCGAAGCCGCCGTTGCCGCCGCCTCGGGGGAAGATCAGGTGATGCGGGCGCAGGACTTGCGCGATCTGCGGTCGGCCCGCGACGATCTGGAGCGCCGGGTGCATGACCTGAAGCTGACACGCCAGGTCACGATGCAATCGCTGCCGTCGATCCGTCTGGTCCAGGAAAACGACAAAAGCCTGGTGACCCGGATCAATTCGACCCTGGTCAACACCGTACCGCTTTGGGAAACGCAGCTCGCCCAGGCCGTCACGATCCAGCGCAGCCGCGAGGCCGCCGATGCCGTCCGTGAGGCCAACGACCTGACCAATGATCTGCTGAAGTCCACAGCGGAAACGCTGCGTCAGTCCAACCTTGTCGTGCGCGAGGAGATGGAGCGCGGCGTCTTCGACATCGAGGCGGTCAAGCAGGCCAATGCCACGCTGATCGCCACCATCGAAGACAGTTTGCAGATTGCCGATCAGGGCAAGGCCCGCCGCGCCGCAGCCGAGGTCGAGTTGGTGAAGATGGAAGCCGATCTTCGCGATGCCCTGGCTTCGGCCCGTGCCCGCAAGGCGGTCTCTTCGCCCGCAACCCCCGGCTGATCCGGTGCGCCCGCCCTCATGATGGTCTGCTGCAAGCGCCTTTTCGCGGTGCCCGCGTTTCTTGCCGGGTTTGGCCTGGCGGCATGTGAGCCGGTCGCGGTGGACGTGCCGGCACCGGTCGCACAGCCGATTGTCCAGACGCCGGTTGCAGCACCGGTGCCTTCGCCTGCCAGCCAGGCGGCCCGGCAGCATTATGCAAAGGTCCAGGCCAACCTTCTGGCGCGGGGCCTGATGCGGACCGACAGCGGCAGCACCGACGCCCCCTTCACCGACCGCATGCTGGCCGACAACTTTGTTCGCGTCGCACTTTATGACGAATACATCCGGTCCGACCGCGGCCTTGTCGCCCAGCCGGTACAAAGCCGGTTGCGCCGCTGGGATCAGCCGGTCCGCGTTTCCCTGCGCTTTGGCGACTCGGTTCCCGCCGACCGTCAGGCTACGGACCGGGCCCGGGTTGCATCCTTCCTGGGCCGGTTGCAGGCGATCAGCGGCCATCCCATCCGTCTTTCCGAGGTGCAGCCGAACTTCTTCATCTATGTCGTCAGCGAAGACGAACGTCAGGCGCTTGGCCCGACAATCCGCGCCCTTCTGCCGGGCCTGGGCCCGGCCGAAGTCGCAGGCATTACCGATATGCCGCGGGCCACCTATTGCCTTGTCTATGCCATCTCGGGCGGCACGGGCAGCGCCTATACCACGGCCTTTGCCGTGATCCGCGCGGAACACCCCGACCTGATGCGGTTGTCCTGCCTTCATGAAGAGATCACCCAAGGTTTGGGTCTGGCAAATGACAGCCCTTCGGCCCGCCCGTCGATCTTCAACGATGACGAGGAATTCGCGTTGCTGACCCCGATGGACGAACTGATGCTGAAGATGCTGTATGACCCGCGACTGACCCCCGGCATGACCGAGGTTGAAGCGCGCCCGATTGTCGATTCACTTGCCACCGCCCTGATCGGCGGGGACAGTTGACCCTAACGCCAACGCTGGAGGCTTGAGCCATGATTCTGGATTTCCTGAAGGGTGAATTCATCGACGTCATCCACTGGACGGATGACACCCGCGACACGATGGTCTGGCGGTTCGAACGCTTCGGCCATGCCATCAAATACGGGGCAAAGCTGACGGTGCGCGAGGGTCAGGCGGCCGTCTTCATCCATGAAGGCCAGCTGGCCGATGTATTCGGGCCGGGGCTTTATGTGCTCGAGACGAACAATATCCCCATACTGACCACATTGCAGCACTGGGATCACATGTTCCGGTCCCCGTTCAAGTCGGAGATCTATTTCCTCAACACCACCCGCTTCAACGACCTGAAATGGGGCACAAAGAACCCGGTCATGCTGCGAGACCCGGAATTCGGGCCGATAAGGTTGCGCGCCTTTGGCACCTATTCCATGCGGGTGTCCGACCCGTCAAAGTTCATGACCGAGATCGTGGGAACGGATGGCGAGTTCACGTCGGACGAGATCAGCTTTCACATCCGAAACGTGATCGTGCAGGAAGTCGGCCGGGTTCTGGCCACGGCGAATATCCCCGTGCTGGACATGGCGGCCAATACCAAGGACCTGGGCAAGCTGGTGACCACGGCGATTGCATCCCAGATCGCCGAATACGGGCTGATCCTGCCCGAGTTCTATATCGAGAATATCTCGCTGCCCGAAGAGGTGGAAAAGGTTCTGGACAAGCGCACCTCTACCGGACTAGCCGGAGACCTGTCGAAGTACATGGATTTCAACGCCGCCGAATCCATGGTGCAGCCGAACTCTGCCGCGGGTGCCGCGATCAGCACCGGGCTTGGGGCGGCCATCGGGATGGAAATGGCAAACCGCGGCGGTCCGTGGCAGGGCATTGCCCGGAGTGCCGATCTGCCGCCCCCCCTGCCTGGGGCTGCGGCCCCGCTTTGGCACATTGCCGAAAACGGGGCCGCAACCGGCCCCTTCGCGCAGGACGCCTTGCAGGAAATGGCGGCAGCCAGAAAAGTGACTGCCACGAGCCTGGTCTGGACAGCAGGGCAGGACGGCTGGAAACCGGCGGGCGACACGGCGCTTGCGGGTCTGTTCGCCCGGGTGCCACCGCCCCCGCCCGGAGCCTGATCCTTGGCACAGACCGAGACGCGCTGGCCATGCGACAGCTGCGGGGCCGACCTTCGGTTTGCCCCCGGCCAGACGCAGCTTGTCTGCACGCACTGCGGAAATGTCCAATCGATTGCCGCCGAAGGTCCGTGGTCACAGTCGCGCGCGCTGGCAGAGCTTGACCTGCAACAGGGACTGCGCAACGACCTTCCCGGCACGATCATGGAAGAGGTGCGCGCCACCACCTGCCCAAGCTGCGGCGCGCTGGTGGAATTCGACGGGGCGGCGCATGCCACCCTATGCCCGTTCTGTGCCACGCCGGTAGTTGCAGAAACCGGCAGCCACCGCCTGATCAAGCCCCAGGCGCTGATCCCCTTTGTTCTGTCGGAAGCCGAGGCCCGCAGCGCGATGACGGGCTGGCTGGGCCGGCTTTGGTTCGCCCCTTCGGGCCTTGTCGACTATGCCCGCAAGGGCCGGGCGATGACGGGGATGTATGTGCCCTACTGGACCTTCGATGCCGAGACGCGCAGCCGCTATCACGGCCAGCGCGGCAACCATTACTACGAGACGCGGACCGTCAGCGTGAACGTGAACGGCCGCGCCGAACAGCGCCTGCAGCAGGTGCGCCATACGCGCTGGTCCCCCGCCTCGGGGCAGGTGGCCCGGCGTTTTGACGATGTTCTGGTCGTGGCCTCCTCCAGCCTGCCGCAACGGCTGGGCAACGAGCTGACGGACTGGGACCTGACGGCACTGGTCGCCTACAAAGCGGATTTCCTGGCCGGGTTCCGCGCCGAAGGCTATACCGTGCCCCTTGCCGACGGCTATATTGTGGCGCGCACGCGCATGGCGGCTGTCATCCAGATGGATGTGCGCCACGACATCGGCGGGGACGAGCAGCGGATAGAGGTCGTCGAGACCGCCCATTCGAAGGAAACCTTCAAGCACATCCTGCTGCCAATCTGGATCGCGGCCTACAAGTTCAACGGCAAGAGCTATCGCTTTCTGGTCAATGGCCAGACCGGCGAGGTTCAGGGCGAACGCCCGTGGTCAGTCTGGAAGATTCTGCTGGCCTGCCTTGTGGTCGCGGTGGTCATCGGCACGGTGGTGTGGCTAAATCAGACCGGGCAGAACACCATTGATGCAGGCGGATACTGACGGAGCTCAGGGTGTCAGGAAGTAGTTGACGAAAGCGGGCCCGTACCAATGGACCAAAGTTGATCCACCGAGGAAAAAGATCCAGCCTGCCAGGATCAACACGGGCGCAAACAGGGCCAGCGCCATCCAGCCGGACCATCCGACCTTGGGATCAATATCGCCAACCTGCGCCATGGCCTTGCCGGTCTGACCGTTTACATAGACCAGAAGGGTCTTGCCCTGAACCCGGTAGTCGGCAATCCAGAAGGGCAGCAGAACAAGCTTGAAGGTCTCGTTCGAGAAATGCGTGTCGCAGCGCACCAGATCCATCTCATCTGCCTCGACCGCGCGGTAGATCTCCCGATGGATAGCCCCGTGCATCAGATGGCGGGCATGTCTGTGGGCATCGGCGGCAGGAATTTTCGACATCTCGGCATGGAAGCCCGTCAGGTAATGCCGCTGAAACGGGACAAGCTCTGCGAAGTCCCAGGGTTCAAGCGCCGTATCAAAGGGCCGGGGCGGGTTGGGCGAGGCTGCGACCAGAATGTCATTTAGCGGCACCGGCAAATGCCCGTCGATCCTTGTCCATTCGGCTTTGCGCTCGTAGGTCACGAAGGCTTCGGCAAAAGCTTCGTCATTGAAATGTCTTCGGTGGACCTGCTCAACAAAGTGTTTCCCCCGGTTGACGGTATAGGCCGTCTCGGACCCGGCACCAAAGACCCAGAACGGCAGGTAAACCCCTTTCAGGGTCGGGCGCAGCCGGACATCAGATGCAAGGTCAGCCGGGGAAAGGGCGGTGTCCTGCAGCTTTGCCAGCGCTGATCGGTAGGCCTCCGCCTCGGGGACGGCAAAGGGCAGAATGGCCTTGGGCCGGGCCTGCAGGTTTTCAGTCGCCGGGTGACTGATTGATGTGCCGCAGTAGGGACAGTTCAGGGCAAAGCTCGTGCCGTCAAACATGGTTCTTGCCCCGCAGTTCGGGCAGGAAAACTCTTCAAACTCACTGTCGGACGGCGGAGCGGCCGGAAAGGCACCGGCCCGTTCGATCGGCAGGCCCCGCTGTGCGCCAAGCCGCGTCGACGGAAAGCTGGGAACCGCCTGCTCTTTTCCGCAATGCGAACAGACAAGGCGCTTTTGCCCGGGCCCAAAGCCAAGCTGCGATCCGCATTCTGCACAGGGGAAATGCTGTTCAGTGGAATTCACAACCTTGTCCTTTCCGCCCGCTGCGGCGGTGCCGCAGGCACGCCTGACTTGTTCATGTCGTTTGGGGCTTTGTGCCGGAAAACCACCCTGTGACCCGTGCCGCCAGCCATATCCTACCTGCTACATCCCCTTGACAGCCCCCGAATTCAATAACCTGAAAGACATTGTTTCAGTGGATTGCTGCTGTTGGTGGATTCTCACAAAAATCTGCCTCCCCCTGGTTGCGCAGCCGCGCAGTGCCGGGCAGCAGGCCCCCAGGACAACGGGCGGGCACGAATGTCCTTACCAGGGCAAATCCGCCCCGAAACACCGCCGGTTGACACCGCCCGGCCCCGGCCCGACAAGGCAGGCATCCCGCCGGAGGACGACATGCTTGACCTGACCCGCGTTCTGGATCACGCCCGCATTCCCGAACTGCCGAACCCCTATTTCGGCAAGGTGCGCGATTGCTATGATCTGCCGGCCACACAGACCGAGCCGAAGCGGCGCATCCTGATATCGTCCGACAGGATATCCGCCTTTGACCGCATCCTTGCGTCGATCCCCTTCAAGGGGCAGGTGCTGACCCAGACGGCCCGCTTCTGGTTCGACCACACCGGCGATATCTGCCCGAACCATGTGCTGTCCTACCCGGACCCGAATGTTGTCATCGGGCGTCACCTGACCATCTTGCCGGTCGAGATCGTCGTGCGCGGCTATCTGGCGGGTACGACCGGCACATCGATCCTGACGCTGTACCGCCGGGGCCAGCGCCGCATGTACGGCCATACCCTGCCCGACGGGCTGCGCGACAACCAGGTGCTGCCGTCACCCATGCTGACGCCCACCTCCAAAGCCTTTGACGGCGGCCATGACGAACCGCTGACACCCCGGCAGATCGCAGCGTCCGGTCTGCTGACGGCGGCGCAATGGGACGAGGTTTCAAACCTGGCGCTTGCGCTGTTCGCGCGCGGGCAGAAGATGGCGGCTGATCGCGGGCTGATCCTTGTCGATACGAAATACGAGTTCGGCACCGACGACGCCGGCCGCATCATTTTGGCGGATGAAATCCACACGCCGGATTCCAGCCGTTACTGGCTGGCTGCGGGCCATGACCGGGCCTTTGCCGAAGGAAGCCGCCCGCCCAGCTTCGACAAGGATATCATCCGCGCCTGGGTCGCCGCGCGCTGCGACCCCTATGCGGGCGACATCCCCGCCATTCCGCCCGGACTGATCGCGGCCACCGCCACGGCCTATGTGGATGCCTTTGAAAAGATCACGGGCCAGACCTTTGTTCCGGACCTGACCGGTGCAACAGCGCTGGCGCGCATCCGTACAAACCTGACGCCGTATTTCGCCCGGACTGTGTGATCCTGGGCGGCACGACCCTGCCCTGCCCCGGCAGACAAGGCGATTGCCCTGAACCTGCGCCGCGCATAAAGCTTCAGCCAGAACGGTAAGGAGACCGACATGATCCTGAGCTGCGGCGAAGCCCTGATCGACATGCTGCCCCGCGAAACCGTCACCGGCGAACCGGCCTTCGCGCCCTATGCGGGCGGCGCGGTGTTCAACACCGCCATCGCCCTTGGCCGTCTTGGTGCCCCGTCGGGGTTCTTCACCGGGCTTTCGACCGACCTTTTCGGGCAGATGCTGGACCAGACGCTTGCCGCCTCGGAGGTTGACACGACCCTCTGCGCCCGCTCGGCCCGGCCCACGACGCTGGCCTTCGTCAAGCTGGTCAACGGGCAGGCAACCTATGCCTTTTATGACGAAAACACCGCCGGGCGTCTGTTGTCCGTGGAAGACCTGCCGGACCTGCCCGCCAGCATCGATACGCTGTTCTTCGGCGGGATCAGCCTGGTGAACGACCCCGCCGCCACGGCCTATGAAACGCTGCAGGCCCGCGCCAATGCCGCCGGGCGCGTCACCATGATCGACCCCAACGTGCGCCCCGGCTTCATCCAGAACGCCGATGCCTACCGCGCCCGGATCGGCCGGATGATTGCGGCCTCCGACATCGTGAAACTGTCGGACGAAGATCTGCGCTGGCTCTACGGCGATGCGCCGGCCGATGAGCTGGTCCGCACGATCCTGGCGAAGGGACCAAAGGTGGTTTTCATCACCGAAGGCGCCAAGGGCGCACGCGCCGTCACGGCGACGCAGGACAGTTTCACTTCGGCAACCAAGGTCACTGTCGCCGATACCGTGGGCGCGGGCGACACCTTTAACGCAGGCGTTCTGGCGGCGCTGCACCGTCAGGGAAGCCTGACAAAGGCGGGGGTCGCCGCCCTTCCCGACCGCACGCTGGATGCGGCCCTGTCGCTGGGCACGCGGGCGGCCGCCATCACCGTCTCGCGCCCAGGTGCCAATCCGCCTTGGTCGCGCGAACTCTGATGCGGGCGGTGGTTCAGCGGGTGACGCGGGCAGCGGTGCATGTCGACGGGCGGCTGACCGGCGAGATCGGCCCAGGCCTGCTGATTCTGGTCTGCGCCATGCAGGGCGACACCGAGGCGCAGGCAGATCAGCTTGCGGCCAAGATCGCGAAGCTGCGGATATTCAAGGACAGTGCCGGAAAGATGAACCTGTCGCTGCGCGATACCGGCGGGGCGGCGCTGATCGTCAGCCAGTTCACCCTGGCCGCCGATCTGCGCGGCAACCGCCCCGGATTTTCCACGGCTGCGGCACCGGACGCGGGGCGCGTGCTGTATCAAAGCTTTACCGAACACCTGCGCGAACAGGGCATCGCCACCGCCAATGGCGAATTCGGCGCGGATATGGCCGTTTCCCTGCTGAACGACGGGCCAGTCACGATCTGGCTGGACACCGCGACGCTGTAGGGTTCAGTCGGCATGGGTGGTGTTCGGTCGACAGCGGGTCTGGTCAGGAAGTTCCGAGCCTGGGCCGAAGGCCCGGCGCTGATCTTGCGTGACTGGCAAGCAGTCAAGATCAGGCATCTTCCTTGCGGTCAATTCAGCCCCGGACTTTCGCCGAAAAGGCAGACGCGAACGGCGCGAACACACGAGTTGTCACTGGACTTTACACGCGACGCTTGAAAACTTTCGGTATGTGTCGAATTTGATTCGCGTATCTTCGCGATAAGCAATTGAGGGATCATGAGCGTTCCACTTATTCCCCGAAAGCTGCTGTTCGGCAATGCATCGCGCCGCAATCCGCGCCTGTCGCCGGATGGCACCATGCTGTCGTGGCTCGCACCCGTCGATGGGGTGATGAATATCTGGCTGGCCCCGGTGAACAGCCTGGAAGCGGCGACGCCGCTGACCCGCACGCAAGGCCGCCCGATCACCTGGCATGAGTGGAGCGCGGATGGCCGCTTTGTGATGTTCCTGAACGATTTCAATGGCGATGAGAATGATCACCTTTTCGTTGCAGACCCGGCAAGCGGTGACCTGCGGGACATCACACCCTATGACGGCGTCAATGCAGAGCTTCTGCTTTGGTCGCCCGATCTGCCCGGAAGTGTCATCGTTGGCCTGAATTATCGTGATCCCAGCTGGCATGACATCTGGAAGATTGACCTGGAAACCGGGAAACGCACCCTTGTATACGAAAACACCGAAAGGTTCGGGTCCTTCCTGCTTGATTTGCAGGGCAACCTGCGGCTTGCACGCCGTCCCATCCCGGGGACAGGCGATGCGGAAGTTTGCCAGTACGCGAATGGCGCATGGACCCGCTGGCGAGTTGTTCCCTTCGAGGATGATCTTATGACCTGGCAGATTGCATTCAACCGCGCCGGTACGCATCTTTCGTTGGTCTCCTACGCTGACAGAGATACCTCGGCACTGATCCGCATCAATCTGGCATCCGGTGAGGAAGAGGTGCTGGCATCGCATCCGCGCGTGGATGTCGGTGATAACTATCTTCTCCACCCGGCAACATTCGAAGTTGCGGCCATCAGCTGCGAATCCTTGAGACAGCAATGGATTGTTATTGACCCGGAAATCGAGGCGGACTTTGCCCTGATTCACGAAAAACTGCCGGGACGGGATTTCTCTATACACAGCGTCAGCGATGATAACGCGCAATGGATCGTCACCAGCTCCTCTGCCGAAGACCCTGCGGTGTATCACCTGCTGTCGCGCTCATCCGGCACGCTGCGCGAGTTGTTCCGGGCGCGGCCAGAGCTTGTTCCCTATCAGATGGCGGGCATGGAAGGTGTGGCCATCAAATCCCGTGACGGGCTTGACCTTGTCAGCTTCCTGTCCCTGCCGCCAATGGCGGGGCCGCGCCCGGTCGCTCCCCTGCCGATGGTTCTTCTTGTGCATGGCGGTCCCTGGGCGCGCGACTATCATGGCTACGACAACATTCATCAATGGCTTGCCAACCGCGGTTACGCGGTGCTGTCGGTGAATTACCGGGCATCTTCGGGCTTCGGAAAGGCCTTCCTCAATGCGGGGGACAGGGAACATGCGGGCAAGATGCATGACGATCTGATCGACGCCGTTGAATGGGCGATAGCTGCGGGAATTGCGGATCGGGCAAAGGTGGCGATCATGGGCTGGTCCTATGGCGGCTATGCCGCTTTTGTCGGGGCGACCTTCACCCCCGATGTATTCGCCTGCTCTGTGCCCATCGTCGGAATCACTGATCTTGTGACAATGATTGATAATAGCCCGCCCTATTGGGCGGATTTCATGGAACATCTTCACAGGCGTTATGCCGATGTGCGGACCGAAGAAGGCAGGGCCTGGCTGCGGTCACGGTCGCCCCTTTACCGGGTCGACAGCATCACCAAGCCGATGCTGATCGGTCATGGCGCAAACGATGTCCGCTGTACGGTCGCGCAAAGCGACATGATCGTGGACGCGATGCAACGGAAAGGCCTGGACGTGACCTATATCGTCTATCCCGACGAAGGGCATGGCTTTGCGCGCCCGGAAAACGAGCTTTCCTTTTTTGCAATCACCGAAGCCTTCCTTGCGCGCCAGCTTGGGGGGCGCTGCGAACCTGTCGGCGAAGACTTTTCAGGGTCGAGCCACCAGATCAGGGCGGGCGGCGATTTCCTGTAGCGCGGGCAGGGACTGCCATTCATCAGGGCGCGTGGCCAAGCGCACCCTGCAAACGGCATTTGAACTGTGCCTTGATTTCCACACTGTGGGTAAGGGGCGTTCGGGCGAAACCGATACGGGTCTGCCGCACGGATCGGCCCCGCGCGATCAGTCGGACCATTCCCACGGGCCGGCGAATTCGCCCATCAGCCTTGCGACCCCGGCGTCGTCCACCGGACCGGTCCGCACCAGACGCGCGACAAGCCCGCGTTTCCTGTCTTCCCTCACCTCGGCGACCCGCGCGGCCAGCCCGGCCTCGGCCAAGGCGGCGTCGAACACGCGCGAGATGGCACGGCGGCGCAGGTCAGGCTTGAACACCTTGCCCACAGCCGTCTTTGGCAGTTCCGGCAGGATTTCCACATGCTTTGGCACGGCTGCCCGTTCATGCACATGCAGATCGGTGAATTCCAGCAGGTCGGCCGCCGTCACCGACGCGCCCGCCACCAGTTCCACATAGGCGCAGGGCAGTTCGCCCGCAAAGCTGTCCGGCTGGCCGATGGCCCCCGCAAAGGCCACGGCTTCATGGCGCATCAGCGCCTCTTCGATCACGGCGGGGTCAATGTTGTGGCCGCCCCGGATGATCAGGTCCTTCGCCCGCCCGGTGATGAACAGGTAGCCGTCCGCATCCAGCCGCCCCAGATCGCCGGTGCGCAGATACAGGCTTTCGGCGAAAAGGTTCCGGTTCTTGTCCTCTTCGGTATAGGTCGATCCTTCGAACACGCCGGGGTTGGACACGCAGATTTCACCAATCTCATCAACCCCGCACTCGCGGATGACGCGGCCCTCGGCATCCGAATGCAGGATCCGGACATGCGTATAGGGAAAGGCAATTCCGACAGACCCGATCTTCTTGATCCCTTCGGGCGGGTTGACCGACACAAGGCAGGTGCATTCGGTCAGACCATAGCCTTCGATGATCTTCACGCCGGTTGCAGCCTCGAACCGGTTGTAAAGTTCGACCGGCAGGGGGGCTGATCCGGAAAACGCCCCGCGCAGCGTGCTGACATCGGCGTTGACGGGGCGCTGCATCAAGGCAGACAGAGCCGTGGGAACGGTGATCATGTAGGTCACCTTCCAGCGGTCCACCAGCCGCCAGAAGTTGTCCAGCACACCGTCGCCGCGATATCCCGCAGGTGTGGGAAACACCACATGACCGCCCGAGGCGATCATCGACATCAGCACAGGGTAAACCGCGAAGACATGGAACATCGGCAGCGGACAGATGACCACATCCGTTTCCCGGAACAAAAGCTTGTGGCCCAGCCAGCCGTTGTAGATCATGCCCGAGATGCGGTGCTGCGCCACCTTGGGCATGCCCGTCGTGCCGCCGGTATGAAAGAAGGCGGCGACCCGATCCTGCCGCGATTCGGCAAAGGTCAGCGCATCGGCAGGCTGGCGGGCAAGCTCTGCCGTGAAATCCCTGACGGCGGCATCGTGACTGACCGGGTTCTTCGGGCGGATCAGGGGCACGATCCAGCTTTTCGGCGGGGACAGGTACCGGTTTAGATCAACTTCCAGCACGGTCCTGACGGCGGGGGCATGGCGCACCGCCTCGGCCACCTTCCGGGCCACGTCGGCCTTGGGGAAGGCGCGCAGTGTCACCACCGCCTTTGCCTTGGTTTCCCGCAGGATGGCGCTGATCTGTTCCGGTTCCAAAAGCGGATTGATCGGATTGACGATCCCTGCCGTCATCGCGCCCAGCAGGACGACAGCGGTTTCGACCGTATTGGGCAGGATCACGGCCACGACATCGGTTTCCCCGATTCCGAGGCTGCGAAACAGGTTTGCCGCCCGGGTGGTCTGGCGCAACAGGTCTGCCCAGGTCAGCGTTTCGGACCGGTCCGAGGGGCCGGATTGCAGCTGAAATGACAAGGCGGGCCTTGGGCCGTGTGCGGCGGCGGCCCGGCCCAGAAACCCGTAGATGCTGCGCGCGACCTGCCGGTCTTCCCAAGGGGCTTCAGCCTCGATGGCGTTGCGGTCGGCAACCGACGCGAAAATGCCCATGCCCGTCTCCTTCCTGTGCCTGCCGTTCCTGTGCCTGCCGTTTGCCCGGCGGGCGGATATTTGCACGACCATGGAAAATTTTGCGCTGTCCCGCAAGCAGGGCTGCGCCAGGCCGGGCGCGCAATCAGGCCGCGCTCAGACCTGGCCGTCGGTGAACTGCAGCCGGGCCAGGCGGGCGTAAAGCCCGCCTTCCGCGACCAAAGCGTCATGTTTGCCGGTGGCCACGATCCGCCCCTGATCGAAAACCACGATCCGGTCGGCCTTCTTCACGGTGGCCAGGCGGTGCGCCACCACCAGGGTGGTCCGGCCCTGCGACAGCCGTTCCACCGCATCCTGGACCGCGCGTTCGCTTTCGGCATCCAGCGCGCTTGTCGCCTCGTCCAGCAGCAGGATGGGTGCGTCGCGCAGGATTGCGCGGGCGATGGCGATGCGCTGTTTCTGCCCGCCCGAAAGCATCACCCCGCGTTCACCGACAAAGGTGTCATAGCCCTGCGGCAGGGCTGCCAGAAACCCGTGCGCGGCTGCGGCCCTGGCGGCCTCCTCCACTTCGGCGTCGGTGGCGTCCGGGCGGCCAAAGCGGATGTTTTCGCGGGCAGACTCGGCAAAGATCACCGGATCCTGCGGAACCAGCGCGATGGACCGCCGGAAATCGGCCCGAGCCATGGCTGTCAGGTCAAGCCCGTCTATGGTCACCCGCCCGTGCCGGGGATCGTAGAAGCGCAGAAGAAGCTGCAGGATGGTGGTCTTGCCGGCACCCGAGGGCCCGACAAGGGCCACCGTCTCGCCCGGTGCCACCTTCAGATCAACGCCGTCCAGCGCCGAAGTTTCGGGGCGGGCCGGATAGCGGAAGACCACGTTTTCAAAGGCAATCTCGCCCCGTACCGGTCGCGGCAGGGCGACCGGGCGAACCGGGTCCCGCACCGGATCATCGATCGACAGCAGCTCTTGCAGGCGCTCGGTCGCGCCGGCGGCGCGCTGCAGCTCTCCCCAGATTTCGGACAGCGCGCCGACCGATCCGGCGACCATCACGGCATAGATCAGGAACTGGATCAACTCGCCCGGGCTCATGCTGCCCGCGCGCACATCGCGGGCACCGATCCACAGCACGCAGACAATGCCGGTGAAGGTCAGGAAGATCACGATCACCGTCATGACCGCGCGGGTCCCGATACGCTCTTTGGCGGAAAGATAGGATTTTTCGGTCATGTCGCCGAAAACCGCCCGCGTCTGCGGTTCATGGGTAAAGGCCTGAACCGCCTGAACCGATGTCAGCGCTTCAGACGCATTGCCGGAGGATGCCGCGATCAGGTCCTGGTTTTCGCGGCTTTGCTGGCGCAGGCGGCGGCCAAGGATCACGATCGGCACGACGATGGCCGGCACGACCAGCAGGACAAGGCCCGTCAGCTTCACGCTGGTAAAGAACATCAGAAGGAGGCCGCCGAAAAGGATCAGGACATTGCGCAGCGCCACCGAAACCGACGACCCGATCAGCGACAGGATCAGCGTGGTGTCCGTGGTCAGGCGGCTGACCACCTCGCCCGTCATGATCCGCTCGTAAAACGCGGGGCTCAGCCCCACGACCCGGTCGAACAGCGCCCGCCGGATATCCGCCACCACCCGCTCGCCCAGGCGTGTCACCAGATAGTAGCGCAGCCCCGTTCCCAGGGCGAGCAGGGCCGCAATCCCCAGCGCGGCGGTGAAATACTGGTCCAGCAGGGATGCATTGTCGGCATTGAACCCGTCCACCACCCGGCGGACCGCAATCGGCAGCATCAGGCTGACCGATGCCGTCAGCACAAGGGCAAGGGCAGCCAGCGTCAGCAGGCCGCGATAGGGCCGCAGGAATGGCACCAGCCCCCAAAGCGCGCCGACCTTCCTTGACGGGGCCCGCTCTTGCGACTGATCCGTTTCACGCGCCATTGATCGCCCACCCTTCGACTGCCGGACGGGTTTAGGCGCTGGCGCGCGCACGGGCAAGCGGTGCTGTTGGCGCGTTTCCCTTTGGCCCGGCTCTTTTCGCCGCCGCCCGCCTGTGCCACGGTATCCGTCGCAGCCCCTGTTTGGACAAGGCAGATGACAGATTTCTTTCCGGCCCCGGATGGCGCGCGTCTTGCTTACCGCGACGAAGGCCGGGGATTGCCCGTGCTGTGCCTGTCCGGCCTGACGCGAACGATGGGCGATTTCGATTATCTGGCACCGCACCTGCCGCCCTGCCGGCTGATCCGCATGGATTACCGGGGGCGCGGGGCATCGGACTGGACCGGGGCGGGCACCTACACCGTGCCGGTCGAGGCGCGTGATGCCCTGGCCCTGCTGGACCACCTGAAAGTTGCGCGGGCCGCAATCATCGGCACATCGCGCGGCGGGCTGATCGGCATGCTGCTGGCGGCCACGGCCAGGGACCGGCTGCTGGGCCTGTGCCTGAACGACATTGGCCCGCAGATCGAGCCGTCCGGTCTGGCCCGCATTTCCGACTATCTGGGGCGCAACCCGGCGGCCCGGACACATGCCGAACTGGCAGTGTCTCTTTCCCGGTCCAGTCCGGGGTTCTTCGCCGTGCCCGCCGACCGCTGGCTTGCCGAAGCGCGGCTGCACTATCACGAGGCACCCGACGGGCTGCGCATCACCTATGATCCGGTGCTGCGCGATGCCTTTCTGGCGGCCCTGTCCGGCCCCGCCGCAGAGGCATGGCCCCTGTTCGATGCCTGCGCCGGGCTGCCGCTTGGCCTGATCCGGGGCGCAAATTCCGACCTTCTGTCGCAAGAGACGGCGGCAGAGATGTGCCGCCGCCGCCCCGACATGCTTTTTGCCGAGGTGCCCGACCGCGCCCATATCCCCTTTCTGGACGAACCCGAAAGCCTGCAGGTGATCCGGGCATTTCTTGAAAGACCCGGCGCTTGACCGATATCGCACTGATCGATGCGGCGGCAGCACGGCTGCAGGGCCATGCCCGGCGCACGCCGCTGCTGTCATCGCCCTTCCTGGACGAGATTGCCGGGCGGCGTGTGCTGGTGAAGGCGGAATGCCTGCAACATACCGGATCTTTCAAGTTTCGCGGTGCCTGGTCTGCCGTCTCGGCCCTGCCGCCGGCGCAGCGCGCGAAAGGCGTGATCGCCGTTTCTTCGGGCAATCATGCGCAGGGCGTGGCGCTGGCCGCGCGGCTGCATGGCATTCCCGCCGTCATTGTCATGCCCCGGGATGCGCCGCGTGTCAAAACCCTGAACACCCGCGCCCTTGGGGCCGAGGTGGTGCTTTATGACCGCGCCACCGAAGACCGCGATGCCATCGGCTTCGCCCTGGCCGCCGAACGGGGCCTGACCCTGATCAGGCCCTTCGACGAGCCGCTGGTCATTGCGGGGCAGGGCACCGCCGGGCTGGAGATTGCGCAGCAGGCCCGCGACGAGGGCATCGACAGGGCCGAGGGGCTGGTCTGTTGCGGCGGCGGCGGATTGACGGCAGGCATCGCGCTGGCGGTTGCGGCGCGCGCGCCGGGTCTGCGGGCGCGCCCCGTTGAACCGGCCGGGTTTGACGATACGGCGCGCAGCCTTGTCGCAGGCCGCCGCCTGCGCAATGCAGCCCCCACGGGGTCTGTCTGCGATGCAATCATCACGCCGGAACCCGGATTGATCACCTTTCCCATCCTGCAGCGCCTGTGCGGACCGGGCCTTGTGGTGACGGATGACGAGGCGCTTCATACGATGGTGCTTGCCTTTTCGCGCCTGCGCATCGTGCTGGAACCGGGCGGTGCCGTCGCCCTTGCCGCCGCCCTGTTCCGGGCGGACGCGCTGTCGGGGCCGGCGGTGATCGCTGTGGCCTCGGGCGGCAATGTCGATGCCGGTCTGTTTCGCGATGCGCTGTCGCGCTTTGGGGGCTAACTGTGCTGCGGGACGCAGTCTTGCCGCTGTTGCTGCGCCTGATCAGTCCGGACATGCGCGGCCACGTCCGGTCTGATGGGACGCCGCGCGATGCGACGGGCGCTCCTGAGGGATGTGCCGAACGGGTGATGACCCATCCCGGCGTCAGGGCAGCGATCCTTGCCTGCCTGGTCATCGGGGGGATGATCGGTCAGGGGCTGGTGGCAAGGCGGCCTGATCTGATCCGGGGCGCAGCCCCTTTGTATCCGGTGAACCGGCCAAGGGTTTTCCCGGCGGCCTTGCCGGGCTGGCAAAGAATGCGCATGAAGAAATCGAACATCCGGCCTTCAACCGTTTCCAGCCGCGCGGCTGTGGAAGGCCTTGCAGGATGCCGCATAACCATAAGAATCTACATGATTTGGCGATGAATTGGTACGTCTTCTGCCCGGCCGCGCATCCTGGCAGGTGGCTTGGTGCTGGCGCGGTGTCTGGTCTTTCTTCAACAACTCACCGAATCTGGCCAGGGTGATTGACCCGCCCGGCAGCGACGCTGATGCCACGCCCGCCGAGGAGGGCATGCCTGACAACCGGGCACGGGCGATCACCGGCACCGTCCGGGCCGCCGTTGCGGGGCGCACCTGTCCTGCCGGATGTCCGGCTGACCTGCAGGGTCAGCCCGGTGGCCGCGCAGACTGTTCCGCCTTGACTGCCCGCAAGTCACCACCTGCCGGATGCTGTCACGGCACGGGCTACAGCCGGTCCAGCCGCAATCGGTTCCGCAGGCTCCCGCCGGCATCCTGCAAGGCTTGCCGCGCCACGCGGTCCTGATCCCCGGTGACCGCACCATCGCGCCAGTCTGTCACGATCGCCGATGACATGGCCCGTGGCCTGTGCGGGCCTGCCCTGGTCGCTTGCAGACCGCCGGGTGTCGTCCGGCCGCGCGCCAGAGCGGGGCCGGGGCGTCTAGGCTTTGGTCAAACCGAAGGTCCCTTGCCCTTCATACTGTGGTGCTTCAGGGACTTGCCCCCAACCAGGAAGGTTGCCCGATGCGCCTTGCAGATTTGCAGATTTTCACCGTCGCCCCGCCCGCCCCGGGCTGGGGGGGGCGCTATTGGACCTTTGTCAAGCTGACCACAACGGATGGCATCACCGGGATCGGGGAATGCTATGCCTCGACCGTGGGGCCAAAGGCGATGAACGCGGTGATCGGCGATGTGTTCGAACGCCACATGCAGGGCACCTCGCCGGAAGAGATCGAGCTGATGTTCCGGCGGGTCTATTCCTCGGGCTTTACCCAGCGGCCTGATCCGACCGTGATCGGTGCCTTTTCCGGTCTGGAAATCGCCTGCTGGGACATTCTGGGCAAGGCACGCAACCGCCCGGTATGGGCGCTGCTGGGCGGCAAGATCAACCAGCGTATCCGCTCCTACACCTATCTGTACCCCGCGCCGGATCAGAACGCCTCGGAATTCTGGGTCAACGCGGATATGGCCGCCGAAGCTGCCGCCCTTTGCCTGCGCCAGGGCTTCACCGCCGTGAAATTCGACCCGGCCGGCCCCTATACCATCCGCACCGGGCATCAGCCCGCGATGACCGACATAACCCGGTCGGTCGCCTTCTGTGCCAGACTGCGCGAGGCGGTGGGCGACAGGGCGGACCTGCTGTTCGGCACGCATGGCCAGTTCAACACCCCCGGGGCAATCCGCCTTGGTCAGGCTTTGGAACCCTACAGCCCGCTGTGGTACGAAGAACCGATCCCGCCGGACAACCTGCACGAATTCGCCGAAGTGGCGCGCCATGTCCGCATCCCGCTGGCCACCGGCGAGCGGCTGACGACCAAGGCCGAATTCGGCGCGCTCTTGCGCCTTGGGGGTGTGAAGATTCTGCAGCCCGCGCTGGGGCGTGCGGGCGGTATCTGGGAAGCCAAGAAAATCGCCGCGATGGCCGAGGTTTTCAATGCCGAACTGGCCCCGCATCTCTATGCGGGACCGGTCGAATGGGCGGCGAATGTGCATCTGGCCGCCTCGATCCCCAACCTGCTGATGGCAGAAACGATCCAGACCGGCGGTGCCTTTCACCTGGCGCTGATCCGCCACACGATCCGATGGGAAGACGGCTATATCCTGCCGCCCGAAGCCCCCGGCCTTGGCATCGATTTCGACGAAGACCTTGCCCGCGCCCATCCCTATACCGGCACCCGCCTGCATCTGGAAATGCAGGAAGCCCCCTGCGACTATCGCCAGGGCAACCGCTTCGAAGGCGGTGCCCCAAGCGAGGCGTGACAGAACAGGGAAAGGACCGGCGCGCTGCCCGGCCGCGCCGGACGGGATTACGACCGATGGCCCGCGCCCGGTATCTTCGCAAAGCGCGCGCCCGGAAACAGGGCGCGGATCACGCCCCGGTGTTCGGGCAGGACATAATGCGACAGGGCACCGGACAGGAACAGGGTCGGGCCATCGAACCGGCCTGCCACCTGCGGC
>JADCEN010000052.1 GCA_020250175.1 Rhodobacter sp. | reverse complement strand
GCGCTGACGAGGGTCATCAAGTGCCGAAAAGTGATCAAGAAGCGATGAGCGGGACATGGCAAGGCCTCCAACTGTGAGGTCACCAGTGAATCACCCTTAGCGCTGTCTGGGAATCCTCCGCTCGTTCAGGCGATTGCCCTGCGGTCTGACCCCGAACGCTTGAGCCGCGCCTGCCGAACGCCTACAGTCGCGCGATGACCGAACCGGCAGACAGCCCCGAAGATGAGACGGAAGGCCCGGACAGGGCCGGAATGACCTGGCGCGTACGGCTGGTCGTTGCCGGGCTGATTCTGTTTGCCATCGGGGTGACTCTGTTCACCAACCAGTGGCTGACCCAGCGCTTTACCGAGACGACCCGCAGCCGCGCCGAGTTGCGGCTGGCGCTGTATTCGGGAAACATCCTGACAGAATTGCAGCGCAATTCGGTGGTGCCGCTGTTGCTGGCGCGCGACCCCGAACTGATTGGCGCGCTGACCTCGGGCAACTTTGCCCTGACCTCGCAGCGGCTGATATCGTTTCAGTCCGAAATCGGCGCGGCCTCGATCCTGCTGCTCGACAGCGGCGGACGGGTGGTGGCCGCGACCACAAGGCAGCGCATCGGAACCAATTACAGCGGTGCCGCGTTCTTCGTCGAGGCGCAACGGGCCGGGGAAACGGTGTTTTCTGCCGCGCAACGGGCCGAAGGCGGCTTTGGCTTCAGCTATTCGCGCGCGCTGGTGTCCGAGAACCGGACAATCGGGGTGATCGTGGTCGAGGTTGATCTGGCCAAGTACGAACGGGCCTGGGCCGGGCTGCAGGATGCCGTGGCGGTGACGGACAGTCAGGGCATTGTCATGCTGGCCACCGAACCGCGCTGGCGCGGATTGCCGCTGGAAGATGCGATTTCGCTGATCGATGCGCCCAATCCGCTGGAGCGGGCCTTCAAGGCGACGGCGGACTGGGCCAGTTCCCCCGGCGAGACGGCGGATACCTATGTCAAGGGCGAGGCGGTGATGCAGACGGCCGCCCGCATTCCGTTCCAGGGATGGCGGCTTGTCACCTTTACCGCCTATGATTCCGTGCGGGAACGGGTCAACGGCGTTCTGGCGCTGGAGATCATGGGATTTGCGATCCTTCTTGCGCTGACCTTCTACCTGCTGTCGCGTCGTGCCCTGTCGCGGTCAGAGTTCTTTCAGCGCGAATCTGCGGAACTGCGCCTGCTCAATGCCCGCTTGCAGCGCGAGATCGCCGAGCGTGAGCGGGTGCAAAAGACGCTGGCCGTGGCGGAACAGACGCTGGCCCAATCATCGAAGCTTGCAGCGCTGGGAGAGATGTCTGCGGCCGTCAGCCATGAGCTGAACCAGCCGCTGGCCGCGATGAAGACCTATCTTGCCGGGGCGCGGCTGCTGCTGCAGCGGCGGCGCAGCGAAGAGGCCCTGTCGTCGTTCCAGCGGATTGATGATCTGATCGACCGGATGGGGGCAATCACGCGGCAACTCAAATCCTATGCCCGCAAGGGGGGCGAGGCTTTTGAGCCGGTCGATGTGAAACAGGCGATCTCCTCGGCGCTGTCGATGATGGAGCCGCAGTTGAAATCGCGGGTCATCCGCATCACGCGGACCCTGCCGCGCAATCCGGTGATGGTGCTGGCCGACCGTGTGCGGCTGGAGCAGGTGATCATCAACCTTCTGCGCAATGCAATCGATGCGACGCGCGGTCTGGCCGACCCGGAAATCGAGATCCTGCTGACTGCGGGCGAAACCGCGACGCTGGCCGTGCGCGACAACGGGCATGGCATTGCCGATCTCGATACCCTGTTCGAACCCTTCTACACCACCAAGAAGCCGGGCGAAGGGGTGGGCCTTGGCCTGGCGATTTCCTCGGGGATCGTCAATGATCTGGGCGGGCGGCTGACCGCACGCAACGGTGAATCCGGCGGGGCGGTCTTTGAGGTACAGCTTCCCGTGATGGGCGCGCAACGCCCGCTGATCCGGGAACCGAATGTCCCTGATCCTGTGGCGTCCCCGCCCGACGCCACGACGCAGGCAGCCGAGTGAGGTGACATGGCACGTACGATGAAGGTCGCAATCGTCGATGACGAGGCAGACATGCGGCAATCGATCAGCCAGTGGCTGGCATTGTCGGGGTTCGATACCGAAACCTATGGCAGCGCTGAGGACGCGCTGAAGGGCATCGGGCCGGATTTTCCGGGGGTGGTTGTCAGCGACATCCGCATGCCGGGCATGGACGGGATGGCCTTTCTCAAGAAGCTGATGGGACAGGACAGCGGACTGCCGGTTATCCTGATCACCGGGCATGGGGATGTGCCGATGGCGGTGGAGGCGATGCGGGTGGGGGCCTTTGATTTCCTGGAGAAGCCCTTTAACCCCGACAGGATGACAGACCTTGCAAAGAAAGCCACGCAGGCGCGGCGGCAGACCCTGGACAATCGGGCGCTGCGCCGGGAACTGTCCGACGGCTCGATGCTGATGAAGAAGCTGATCGGCCAGTCTGCCGTGATGGAACGTCTGCGCGAGGATATCCTTGATCTGGGACAGGCCGACGGACTTGTGCTGATCGACGGGGAAACGGGCACCGGCAAGACGCTGGTGGCCCATGCGCTTCACGCCGTGGGGCCGCGCGCGGGCAGGAAGTTCGTCACGATTTCCTGCGCGGCCTGGTCCGAAGACCAGCTGACCGCACGGCTTTTCGGACCGACCGGGGATGGAACGATCCCGCTGGTAGAGGAAGCCCGCGGCGGAACCCTGTGCCTGGAGGATATCGAAGCGCTGAGCGGTGCCCTGCAGGCGCGTCTGCTGACCGTGATCAACGAACAGGGCATTCCGCCCGAAACCCGGATCATTGCGATCTGCAATGAACATGCCCCGGACAAGACCGTTGAAGATGTGCTGCGCCCCGACCTGTACTACCGGATCGGTGCGATGAAAATCACCCTGCCGCCGCTGCGGTCGCGCGGCGAGGATATTCTGGCGATGTTCACCCGCCTGGCCGAGGAATTTGCCGGGGAATACGGCTGCGAGGCACCGCAGGTCACCGCGCAGGAGGCCGCACAGCTGCTGCAGGCGCCCTGGCCCGGCAATGTGCGCCAGTTGGTCAACATCGTCGAGCGCGCCGTGCTGCAGAACCGGCGCGGGTCCGGATCCATCGCGTCGCTGCTGATGGCCGACAATGAGGCGGCAGGGCCGGCGATGACGACCGAAGGCAAACCGCTGAAGGAATATGTCGAGACGTTCGAGCGCATGCTGATCGACAATACCATGCGCCGCCACAAGGGATCGATCGTGGCCGTGATGGATGAGCTGTGCCTGCCGCGCCGGACGCTGAACGAGAAGATGGCGAAGTATGGGCTGAGCCGGTCGGATTATGTCTGAACCGGCGGGGCCCGGGGGGCGCGCGTGGCTGCTGAAGAAGGCTCCGACCACCGCCCGGGCGAGCGCATCCAGCCCAAGTCCGGACCAAGGGTTGCCCATCCGGGCGGACAGGGAAATGCGGCGCTGTTCCCCGCCCGATGTGCGACCGCCTTCCAGCAGGACTGTTCGACCAAGCGCAACGCAGGCCAGCGCCCGTCCCGGCGGGCGGGCGAGAAGCGCCCGCCGGGACGGGGCGGGCGCTGGCCGGGGGCTTTGGCCCCCGGATGGTGGGAGGCGGCGTTGCGGCTTGGCAAAGCGATGGCCTTTGCCATAGACGCGCGGGGAAGGCTCGAGGCTAATGTTTGCACCCTCTCCGGGCGGGATAAGGAAACGCACTGCGTTTCCCCCGCCTCTGCGGAACGGTACGGCAAAGACCCTCTCACCCAGCGTAACGCAGGCCAGCGCCCGACCCGGCGGGCGAGAAGCGCCCGCCATGGGCGGGGCGGGCGCTGGCCGGGGGCTTTGGCCCCCGGCTGGCCGAGAGACAGCGCAGCGCTGTGGCAGGGGCGATGGCCCCTGCCATTGAAGCGGTGATACTGCTTTCGTCCCTCCGGGCGGGAACAGGAAACGCACCGCGTTTCCCCGCCCGCGCGGGACGGTGCCCTGTAGATCGTCAGGTCCAGGAACAACGCAGGCCAGCGCCCGACCCGGCGGGCGAGAAGCGCCCGCCGGGGGCGGGTCGGGCGCTGGCCGGGGGCTTTGGCCCCCGGCTGGACCTGATCCCAGCGAGGCGCTGTGGCAGGGGCGATGGCCCCTGCCATGGCAGTGACGCAGTCCCGCCTTTACTCCGGGCGGACAGGGAAACGCACCGCGTTTCCCCCGCCCCTGCGCGACGGTTTGGCAAAGACCATCGCACCCCGCACCCCGTACCACGACCGGCGGGCACCCGACCCGGCGGGTGCTGGCGGGGGCTTTGCCCCCCGGCGGTCATGCGGCAGGTGCGGCGCAGGGCCGGGGCGTTGACCCCGGCCCGCCAGCGCGGGCCGCGCGCAGGCGGACGCGTGCCTTGCGTTCCCTTCAGCATCCCCTGCGCCAGGCACGTTCAGCACCCTGAAAGGGGCACGCCCGCATGCCACCAAAACCGGCCAGGATCCGCCAGGACCGGCCGGCGGGGAAAAAACACATTGTGTTTACCGGGCCGTCACCGCTATGGTCGCCCCTGCCGGGTTGTTTGCCCGCAAATGAGTTTCGCCGCCGGAGGCGTGGCTTGGGCCGCAGGGCCACAGCGCACTTTCGCGGACCGACCGGCCGCAAGGCCACAGGCTTGCCCGTCGTCCTTCTGGGCTGACGTGCGATTGAATGGATGGCAGCTCTGTCATCCGGGACAGAACCGCAATGATGCGTGCCATGACAGGGAATTGCCGGGAAGGGTGCCGTTCAGGCACCGATCCGCAGCGCCCTGCGCCGCATCTTGCCCGAACAAACAGCCCGCCTTGGCGTATCCGACTGCCTGAAGCCTGCTTCAGGCCGGGTCGTCTGGCCGGTTTATTGGAATATCATGGTCAAGAAGATGCTTATCGATGCCACCCACGCCGAAGAAACCCGGGTGGTCGTGGTGGACGGAAACAAGGTTGAGGAATTCGATTTTGAAACCGTCAACAAACGCCAGATTGCGGGAAACATCTATCTCGCCAAGGTAACCCGGGTCGAGCCGTCGCTGCAGGCGGCTTTCGTGGACTACGGCGGAAACCGCCACGGCTTTCTGGCATTCGCCGAGATTCACCCCGATTACTATCAGATCCCGGTTGCCGACCGCAAAGCCCTGCTGGAAGAAGAACGCGCCTTTGCCCGCGCCGAGGAAGAGGAAGAGGCCGGCCGCAACCGCCGCCGTGGCCCGCGCAACGCAGTCCGGGCCGAGGCCGCCGACAGCGCCGATGCGGTGCAGTCGGCAGAAATCGGCACGATGGATGTGGTGGACCTGGGCGAGGAAACCGGGGCAGACGCGCTCTATGCCGCTGCGCCGGGTGAGCGGAGCGGACCTGCAGAAGATGATCTGACGTTCCGCCCCGCCAGGGGCGGTCGGTCACGGTCGCGCGAAGACGGGGACGAAGACGAGGACGGCGGGACAAAGACCTACCGGTCGATGGATCATGCCACAGAACTGGACGACGAGATCGAATCTGTCGCCGAAGAGGATGTGGCCGAAGAAATCCGCCAGCCGCGCAAGCCACGGCCCCGCAAATACAAGATTCAGGAAGTCGTCAAGGTCCGCCAGATCATGCTGGTCCAGGTGGTCAAGGAAGAGCGCGGCAACAAGGGTGCCGCACTGACCACCTATCTGTCGCTGGCCGGGCGCTATTGCGTGCTGATGCCGAACACGGCGCGGGGGGGCGGAATCTCGCGCAAGATCACCCAGGCGGCCGACCGCAAGAAACTGAAGGAAATCGCGCAGGAGATCGAGGTGCCGGAAGGTGCCGGTCTGATCATCCGCACCGCCGGGGCCAAGCGCACCAAGCCCGAGATTCGCCGCGACTATGAATATCTGATGCGCCTTTGGGAACAGGTCCGCGAACTGACGCTGAAAAGCATCGCCCCCGCCCCGATCTATGAGGAAGGCAACCTGATCAAGCGGTCGATCCGCGATCTTTACAACCGCGAGATCGAGGAAGTGCTGGTCGAAGGTGTCGAAGGCTACCGCGTGGCCAAGGACTTCATGAAGATGATCATGCCGTCCCATGCCAAGGTGGTGCAGCCCTATGCCGAAGCGATGCCGTTGTTCGCGCGCTATCAGGTGGAAAGCTACCTTGGCGGCATGTTCAACCCGACCGTGCAGTTGAAGTCCGGCGGCTATATCGTGATCGGCGTGACCGAAGCGCTGGTGGCGATCGACGTGAATTCGGGGCGGGCCACCAGGGAAGGCTCGATCGAGCAGACCGCGCTGAACACCAACCTTGAGGCCGCCGAAGAGATTGCCCGCCAGTTGCGCCTGCGCGATCTGGCCGGGCTGATCGTGATCGACTTCATCGACATGGAAGAGCGCAAGAACAACGCCGCCGTCGAAAAAAGGCTGAAGGACAAGCTCAAGACCGACCGCGCGCGCATCCAGGTGGGCCGGATTTCGGGCTTTGGCCTGCTGGAGATGAGCCGCCAGCGCCTGCGCCCCGGAATGCTGGAAAGCACGACCCAGCCCTGCGCGCATTGCCACGGCACCGGGCTGATCCGGTCAGACGACAGCATGGCGCTGCAGGTGTTGCGCCAATTGGAGGAAGAGGGCACGCGCAGGCGGTCACGGGAGGTGCTGCTCCGGGCGCCGGTTGCCGTGGTCAACTACCTGATGAACCAGAAGCGCGAGCATATCGCGCTGATCGAGGCCCGCTATGACATGGCGGTGCGGATCGAGGCGGACCCGTCGCTGATCAGCCCCGACTATTCGATCGAGAAATTCAAGACTGCAACCCGCGTGATTTCCCCGGCCATGGCATCGGTGATTTCGGCCGAATCCACCATCATGCCCGATCTGGAGGAAGAAGAGCTTTTCCCGGGCGAGGATGGCGAAGATGCCGCCGAAGACGATGCGGCGGAAGAGGTGGCCGAAGAGTCTGCGGCCGAGCCGCGCGGCGGGTCCCGCGCCGAGGCAGCCTCGGGCGACGGAGCGCCCGGCAAGAAAAAGCGCCGCCGCCGCCGCCGCCGCCGCGCCGGAAGCGCCAATGGCGAAGGGTCGTCGGGCGACACTGCGCAGGACCAGGGCGGGGAAGCGGACGAAAACGGGCTTGAAGGTGTGGCAGAGGCCGCGCCCGAAGCGCCCGCGAAAAAACCGGGCCGCACCCGCACCCGCACCCGCAAGACAGCCCCCGCCGAAAGCCCGGAGGCCGGGGTGGCGGCGGACCCGGTACCTGATGCGGTGACCGGGCCTGTCGCCGGGCCGCAAGACGCAGAAGCCCGGCCCGATGCCGGGGCCGGGGCAGCGGCAAAGAAACCGGCCCGGTCCCGCCGGAAGGCGAAAGACACCGAACCGGCAGAGACGCCTGCCGCCCTGGCCGAACCTGTCGCCCTAGCCGAAGCTGTTTCCCTGGCTGTGGCCGAAACCCCGGTGAAACGGTCGCGCGCGCGCGCGAAGACCGCTGCCGCTGCCGTGGCAGACGCCGACGCGCCCGCTGGGGCGGAACCGCCTGCCGCCCTGGTCGCAGCACCCGAGGCGATGGTTGCCGTGCCTGCACCGGGCGCGCCGCAAACATGGGTGGCCGCACCGGAGCCTGTGGTGGAAAACGCCCCGGCAGAAGACGAGGGCAAGCCGAAAAAGCGTGGCTGGTGGTCGCTGGGCCGCTGACAGCGGGGCAAAGATGCCAGGCCGGCGCGGCGGGCAACCGGCACGCCCGTTTCCTGCCGGTCAGGCCCGGCGGATCAGAAAGGTCGTGACCGGTCCGCAGGTGCGGCTGTCCAGCAGGTCATGCCCGGCCCCGGCGCAGAAATGCGGCATATCGATCTGCGCCATCGGGTCGGTTGCGGTGATACGCAGCACCATGCCCGGGGCCATGCCGGTCAACCTTTTGCGCGCACGCAAGACGGGAAGGGGGCACAGCAGCCCCTGACAATCCAGATCCTCATCCCAGGTCACGATCATGACAGCGCGATAACGGTGCCGCCCGCGTCTGTCCACGGCAATGTGACGGGCGGGCGGGTGACGGCACCCCCCGGTTCGGCTATGTCGCTGGCAAGGGGGTGCGCATGTTCGGAATTGACGTGATCGATGCCGGGCTGCTGCCGGGCCTGCTGGTGGCGCTGGTGGCGGGCGTGCTGTCGTTCCTCAGCCCCTGCGTGCTGCCGATTGTGCCGCCCTATCTTGCCTATATGGGCGGGATCAGCATGGCGGAAATGCAGGCGGGGCGCGGGCCGCAGCGGCGCGTGATGCTGCCTGCGCTGTTCTTTGTGCTGGGTCTGTCCACGGTCTTTCTGTTGCTTGGCTTCGCCGCCTCGGCCTTCGGGGCGTTTTTCCTGCAGAATGCCGACTGGTTCAATACCGCAGCCGGGCTGATCGTGATGGTCTTTGGCGCGCATTTCATCGGCGTGTTCCGCATCGGCATCATGGACCGTGATCTGCGGATGGATGCCGGTGATCGCGGTGGCTCGGCGATGGGGGCCTATCTGCTGGGCCTTGCCTTTGCCTTTGGCTGGACGCCCTGCATCGGGCCGCAGCTGGGGGCCATCCTGTCGCTGGCGGCGGGCGAGGCCAGCATGACGCGCGGCACGATCCTGCTGGCGGTCTATGCCCTTGGACTTGGCATTCCCTTCCTGCTGGTGGCGGCCTTCCTGCCGCAGCTGACCGGTGTCATGGCATGGATGCGCCGCCACATGGAACGGATCGAAAAGATCATGGGCCTGCTGTTGTGGACGATCGGGCTGATGATGCTGACCGGCGGATTTTCCAGCTTTTCCTATTGGCTTCTGGAAACCTTTCCGGGTCTGGCCATGCTGGGATAGGGCAGTCCTGATGCGCGGCACAGGGCGGGACGGCGGTTATCAGGCGTCGTCTGACCTGCTTTTGAGGGTTTCGCAGCGTCGATAGTGGCGCAGGATAAACAGCCGGATCGCCGAGGCAAGGCCCAGATCACCCCGACCTGAGTCGATTGCGGCGGCAAGACTGTTGATTGCCTGGCCGGAGCCTGCCGCAATGGCTTTGAATGCCTCCCAGAACTCGGGTTCAAGGGACACGCTGGTGCGGTGGCCGTTCAGGGTCACCGAATGCTTTGCCGGACGGTCGTTCATGTCTGTGACCGTTTATGGGCATCCAGCCGCCGCACCGCAGTTTCAGCCGCAATACGCTCTGCCGTCTTTTCGGCCTTGCTGCGGCCGTGTTTTGCGGCGTTTTCAGCGGCCTTCCTGGCCTCGGTCTGACGTTTCTTCTGCTTCGAAACCAAGCGCAGGTTGATTGTTTCAGTCATCTTTCTGGCGTCCCGATTCCTGTTTCTGCGTCACTCTCGCCATATACCCACGGGCTGCGATCCGTCAGGGGCGCAGCCTTTGTGCCCTTGATCACTCCCTGGGGCCGATCATGTCTTCGGGGCGTACCACCCGGTCGAAGGTTTCGCCATCCACCAGACCCAGCGCAATCGCCTCTTCCCGCAGGGTCGTGCCATTCCTGTGCGCCGTCTTTGCCACCTTGGTTGCGTTGTCATAGCCGATCATCGGTGCCAGCGCCGTGACCAGCATCAGGCTTTCCTTCATCAGCCTGTCGATGCGGGCCACATTGGCGCGCGTGCCGACCACCATGTTGTCGGTGAAGCTGCGGGCGGCATCGCCCAGAAGCTGCATTGATTGCAGCACGTTGTAGCTCATCACCGGGTTATAGACGTTCAGCTCGAAATGCCCCTGTGATCCGGCAAAGCCGACAGCCGCATCATTGCCCATGACCTGCGCGCAGACCATGGTCAGCGCTTCGGCCTGGGTCGGATTGACCTTGCCGGGCATGATCGAGGACCCCGGTTCGTTTTCCGGCAGGATCAATTCGCCCAGGCCGGACCGCGGGCCGGACCCCAGCAGGCGCATGTCATTGGCGATCTTGAACAGCGACACGGCCACGGTTTTCAGCGCGCCGGAAAACATCACCATCGCATCATGCGCCGCCAGGGCTTCGAACTTGTTGGGGGCGGGCACAAAGGGCAGGCCGGAGATTTCCGCAATCTTCGCCGCAACCCGCCGGTCCCAGCCGACGCGAGTGTTCAGCCCCGTGCCCACCGCCGTACCGCCCTGCGCCAGTTCGTAAATTTCCGGCAGGACCTTGTGGATGCGCAGCATCCCCTGGCTGACCTGATGGGCATAACCGCTGAATTCCTGGCCCAGCGTCAGGGGGGTGGCATCCTGCGTATGGGTGCGCCCGATCTTGATGATGTCGCTGAATTCCACAGTCTTGTCGACAAGGGCCGCATGCAGCTTTGCCAGACCGGGCAGCAAGACGTCGCGCGCCATCATGCCGATGGCCACATGCATGGCGGTCGGGAATGTGTCGTTGGAACTTTGCCCCATGTTGACGTGATCATTGGGATGGACCGGTTTTTTCGACCCCTTCACGCCGCCCAGCATCTCAATGGCACGGTTCGAGATCACCTCGTTCGCATTCATGTTGGATTGCGTGCCGGAACCGGTCTGCCAGACGGCAAGGGGGAAGTTGTCGTCAAAGCGCCCATCGATCACCTCTTGCGCGGCGGCCTGAATGGCGGCCCCCAGCGCGGGGTCCAGATCCCCCTGCGCCACGTTCACCTCGGCGCAGGCGCGCTTGATGATCGCCAGTGCACGGACAATGGCGACGGGCTGCTTTTCCCAGCCGATGGCAAAGTTGAGGATCGACCGCTGGGTCTGCGCACCCCAGTACTTGTCTGCGGGAACCTCCAGCGGGCCGAAGCTGTCGGTCTCGGTGCGGGTTGCGGTCATCGCGCGCGCTCCTGCGTTGCGGGTGCCCTGTCATAGGACGGAGGGGCGGCGAAAGCAATTAGCATACCGTCGCATACTGCGCCGGGCAGCACCCGCAGCGGCAGGGACAGGCCTGTGCGGGCGGCAGATTGAACCTGCTGCGCGGTCCTGTGCCTGTCGCGCGCGCGCGAGCAGCGGGCGCGCGGATGCGGCGCAAGGCTGGGGGCGCTTCGAAAGGGGAGGGCTGATCCGGGGAAAGGCCAGGTGGTGCCCGCGTCATCTCGACCGTCCCTGCACCGTGCCCGGCCCCGCTGCGGCACCGCAGGGGGCGTGTGACGACCGTGATCATCCAGGGCGCGCAGGCAATGGCGGCTTTTTCACAAAAGGCCCGGCTCGGCCCTGCCCGCCCCGGTCCGGGCCGCTATTTGCGGAATTTGTCAAGGCTGACGACTTCGGCCGCGCGCTGGGTCGGATCATCGCCCGTGCCCTCGATCCCGTCATCGTCGTCATCGTCGTCATCGGAATGCGTTTCAAAGCGAAGACCGAATTCGACCGAGGGATCGACAAAGGTGCGCACCGCGTCAAAGGGAATCACCAAGGTTTCCGGCTGATTGCCGAAATTCAGGGTGATGGAAAAGCCTTCGTCGGTCACAACCAGATTTTCGTACCAGTGCTGGATCACAACCGTCATCTCTGCCGGGTAGCGCGCCCGCAGCCAGTCGGCGATGGCAACATCGGGGTGGGTCGTGTCGAAGGTGATGAAGAAATGATGCGCGCCGGGAAGGCCGTTCTCCGCGACATCCTCCAGCACCGTCTGGATCAGGCCCCGCATCGCGCGGTGCATCAGATTGCCGTAATCTATGGCCCGCGCCATGCTGTCATCCCCAACATACCGTGGCGCCACCATAAGGGATTCGACCGCGATTGAAAGAGGATGATGCCGCCGCCCGGCGCATCACGCCACGGAAAGCAGCCACGAGGCGGCGGCTGACAGCGCCAGAACCAGCGGAAGCGGCCAATTGCGCCATATGATCAGAACCCCGGCACCTGCGGCAAGCAGTGCGGGAATGGGCTGAAAGCCGGCCCAATCGGGCAAAGGCACATTGAAAGGGCCGACCGCAGCCTGACCCACAGAGATGAAGATGACGTGCAGGGTAAACCAGACCGAGATGCTGGCAATAACGCCGACCACAGCGGCGGTTATGGCCGCAAGCGCGCCCTTCAGCGCGGGGCGGCGGGTCAGATTGTCCAGCCAGGGCGCCCCGGCGAAGATCCACAGAAAGCAGGGCACGAAGGTCATCCAGAGTGTTACTGCCGCACCGGCAAGCCCCAGCGGCAGACCGCCCGCCTTGTAGGCCGCAAGAAAACCGACGAATTGCGTTACCAGAATCAGCGGGCCGGGCGTGGTTTCGGCCAGGCCAAGCGCGTCGATCATCTGACCTTGGGTGATCCATCCGAAATCGTTCACCACCGTCTGCGCCATCCAGCCCAGAACCGCATAGGCCCCGCCAAAGGTCACCACGGCCAGCATGGCAAAAAAACTGCCGATCCGGGCCAGAATCCCCTGTTCGAACAGCATCAGCCCGGCCAGCGGCACCAGCCAGATCGCGCCCCAGATCCCTGCGGTGCGAAGTGTCTCATCCAGCGGCGGTGCCGTTGCGGGCAGACCGGTTGCCACCGCCCCACGCGCCCTGATCCAGCCCCACAGGGCGGCGCCGCCGATGATCAGCGGGAAGGGCAGGTTCAGAAGGAACAGGCTGACAAAGGCCAGCCCCGCGATCAGGTAATCATCCGCCCCCTTCAGGGCCCGCTTGGCCACGCGCAACAGGGCATGAAGGACAATCGCCGCAACTGCCGCCTTGACCCCCAGCAGCAGCGCCTGCGCAAGGGGGGCCTGCCCATAGAGCGCATAGATCACCGACAGGGCGAGGATCAGCAGCGCGCCCGGTCCGACGAACAAAAGCCCTGCAACAAGGCCGCCTTTGGTGCCGTGCAGCTTCCACCCGGCATAGGTGGCAAGCTGCATCGCCTCTGGCCCCGGCAGCAGCATGCAGAACGACAGGGCGCGCAGGTATTCGTCTTCGCTCAGCCAGCGGCGCTGCTCGACCAGTTCGCGGTGCATCAGGGCAATCTGGCCGGCGGGGCCGCCGAAAGACAGAGGGCCGATTCGCAGGAACACGGCGAACAATTCGCCGAAGGACGGCTGGCCCGCGGGCAGGGCCGCAGCGGCTGCGGGCGGAGCCATGCCCTAAGGTTCCTGCCCGGACGGGGCGCGCAGGTGCCCTGTGCGGATGCTGCGCGGACAGTCACGCGGGCCGCGCACGGTCAACGCAAGATCGTCCCTGCGGTGCCAGAGCGCGGGGCAGCCCGCATGTCCGGTGCCATCGCCCGCAACGTTGATCACCCGGCGGCAACCGGGCAAGGCGGCGGATCGGGCCGCCGAAAGGCGGATCGCCTGACCCCTGGCGGTATCGCGCGCGGCAAAGGCGCGCGACCGGGCGCGGGCATCGGCGGCAAAGCGGGCCAGGTCCCGCCGGTTGCGCACCTGTGCCCCGGTGCCGGACCATGGCGCGGCAGCGGGCGCGACCTGACCCTGCCAGCGCTTGTCTGCATCTTCGTGCGCAGCGATCCGGCCGGACAGACAGATCACCGGCGGCAGCGCCGCCGTGCGGGCGCAGCCGGCCAGCGACAGCGGGATCAGACAAAAGACCATGCCCCAAAGGTGGCACGGCTGCGCGCAGAAGCAAGCGGGGAAGTGCAGGTTTCTGTTGCCAGGTACCTGCGAACCCCGCCTTACGCGGCTAAGCGCAAGGGCTTATGTTTGGTATTGCGAGCCGCTTACGCAGCCAGCGCCACCGGAGCACGGTTGTCATTGGCAACTGTACTTTTGGACCGATAACGGTGGTACCCCGCCGAGCGAAAGCTGGCCCCTTTGGACGTTCGTCGATCCTGTTTCGGCCCCATCCGCCCGCAATGCCGGGTTGGTCTGGTGGAGCCGCCGGGTACCGCCCCCGGGTCCGATCCGCGTATTACGGGTGCGTTTATCGCCATAGTCCGGGTTACCCCGGACAGTCGCAATATAGGGGCGGGGTGCCCCCGGCGCAAGACGCGCCCTTGCCACGGTTTTTCCGCATGAATTCAGGCAGACCGGCCTGGAAAAGAAAACGCCCGGGGCGGACCCGGGCGGTTCCTGCGGCACAAAGGGCTGTCAGAACCCCGACTTGATCAGTTCAAACTCCTCCAGCATCCGCGCGCGAAGCGCGCCGTCAATCGGCGTCTGGGCAAGAACGGTCGTGCTGATCGGGTCAACCTCGCCTGCCTTCAGCTCTTCGATTGTGATCCCGGCCATGGCCGCGTCGTTCGCATGGGCATAGCCCACGGTTTCCAGCAACACCTTGGCAGTGCCATGCGCCAGCCAGGCATTGACGAAGTCATAGGCCTTGTCTTCCGAACCGGGCGCGTCCTTCATGTTGACGAAACCGCAAAAGAACGAAGACGCTCCTTCCTTGGCCTGACGCTGAAAACCCACGTTGAACCCGTCAGCCCGCAGAATCGGGATCACGTCGTTCCACGACCAGGCCACCAGCACCTCGCCCGAGGCCATGAGCTGGGCCAGTTCGGACGGGTCGGTCCAATAGGCACGCACATTGGCATGGGCCTGGCGCAGCCAGGCTGCTGCTGCCTGAAACTGTTCGTCGGTTGTCGTGGTCCAGTCGGTCACACCGGTGGCAAGCAGCGCCAGTGACCAGACGTCATCGGTATTGTCCGGCAGCGAAACACGGCCTGCAAACTTCGGGTCAATAAAGACGTTAAGCGAGGCAACATCCTCTGCCGTCACCTGATCGGCATTGTAGGCAATGGCAGTGAACGCATAGTCGGTAGGGATGTACCACACGCCGGTGTCGTCCTTGACGACGCCCGAGTTCAGGAACATCGGCGATATGTTCGCGAATTCGGGAATGCGGCTGACATCCCAAGGCTCTATCAGACCGGAATCGCGGTATTTCGCCACCATCTGCGAACAGGGATGCGTCACATCCACCCTAAAGCCCGATGACACCTTCTGAAACGCCTCGTCGTCATCGCCGAACAGCGCAAAGGTGGGACCCTGGCCATACTTGGCGACATAGTCCTTGACCAGGTCGTCGTTCATGAAACTGGCCCAGTCAAAAACAATCAGTTCTGGGTCGGCGGCGCGCACCGGCGCGGCCAGAGTCAGCGCGACGGCTGCCGAGACAAGAAGGGCGGTTGAACGTTTCATGAGACCTCACCTGATGCGGGGTTGGGAAAAGATAAGCAATTTTCGATAGCGGTTTTGCACGGGATTCGATAGTGGTTTGGCGCGGGAATCCAATAAGCCCTCTGATCAATCATTCTCAAAGCTTGGTGACGGCACGTCGTCGCAGCGTGGTTTTGGATCACAGTCCGGATTTCTGCCCGGTTTTTCAGCAGATTTCGATCCGCCGGGCTGTGCTGATCGGGGCCAGGGCAGGCAAGGCTGATCGAAGCACCAAGGGTGGAGGTGCCGGCCCGGCGGTGATATGGCTTTCGGTGGGTGTTTGGCCGCGTGCCGCCCATGCGCCGCCAGCAACGGAGATGACATGACGATGCCGCTTGACATGGATTTCGTGCGCAGCAAGTTCCCGGCCTTTCAAAGCGGCCCCAGCCAGGGGCAGGCGTTTTTCGAGAATGCCGGGGGATCCTACCCCTGCCAGCCGGTGATCGACCGGCTGCACCGCTTTTACCTGGAACGCAAGGTGCAGCCCTATGCGCCCTATGCCGCCGCCCAGGCCGGGGGGGCGGAGATGGACGAGGCGCGCAGGCGCCTGTCGGCCATGCTGGGCGTTGCGGCGGACGAGCTTTCCTTTGGTCCCTCGACCAGCGCCAATACCTATGTCCTGGCCCAGGCGGTGCGGACATGGCTGCGCCGTGAAGGCGGGGTGATCGTGGTGACCAACCAGGACCACGAGGCGAACTCGGGCGTCTGGCGGCGACTGGCCGATGACGGGATCGAGCTGCGCGAATGGAAGATCGATCCCGAAACCGGGCATCTGGACCCGGACGATCTGGCGCGGCTCATGGACGACGGGCGGGTCAGGCTGGTGTGCTTTCCCCATTGTTCCAATGTGGTGGCCGAAATCAATCCGGTCGCGGCCATTGCCGCCCTGGCGCGGGCGGCGGGTGCCCGGACCGTGGTGGATGGTGTCAGCTATGCGCCGCACGGCTTTCCCGATGTTGCGGCCCTGGGGGCCGATGTCTACTTGTTCTCGGCCTACAAGACCTATGGGCCGCACCAGGGCATCATGGTGATCCGACGCGCCTTCGGGGAAGTGCTGCCCGCGCAGGGCCACTGGTTCAATGCCGCCCCGCTTTACAAGCGCTTCACCCCCGCCGGTCCGGACCATGCGCAGATCGCCGCCTGTGCCGGCATGGTCGATTACATCGATGCCCTGCATGCCCGCCACTTTGCCCCCGATCCGGATCCCCTGGCGCGGGGACGCGCAGTTCATGACCTGATGCGGGATCAGGAGGTGACGGTGGTTGCGCCGCTGCTGGACTATCTGGCGGCGCGCAATGATGTCCGGCTGATCGGTCCGCGACAGGCGGCAGACCGTGCCCCGACTGTCGCCGTCGCTCTGCCGGGCGCGGCCGAACCGGTGGCCGTTGCCCTGGCCGCCCATGGCATCAATTGCTGGGGGGGCGATTTCTATGCCAGGCGTCCGCTGGAAGCGATGGGTGTGGACATCGGAAAAGGCGTGCTGCGGCTGAGCCTTGTTCACTACACCAGCGACCGGGATGTGGCGCGCCTGATCGCGGCGCTGGACCGCGTTCTTTGACCGCTGCGGGGGTGTCCTTTGGCCGGCCGGTCGTTCCGGTCTTGTCCGCCGCCGGGCGCGGGTTACCTTGAGAGTAGAATGTGCAAAGAGGCCCCGTGACTGATCCCGCCCCCTTGATCCTGTGGTTCCGCCGTGATCTGCGGCTGGATGATCATCCGATGCTGGCCGCAGCGGCGGCATCGGGCAGACCCCTGATCCCGGTGTTCATCCTTGACCCCGAAACGAAAGGGCAGGGCGCTGCGGCGCTGTGGCGGCTTGGCCTTGCGGTTGCGTCCTTTGCCGGAACGCTGGAACGGATCGGCAGCAGGCTGATCCTGCGGCATGGCCCGGCGCCGGATGTGCTGAACGCGCTGATCGCCGAAACCGGGGCAGGGGCCGTCCACTGGACGCGCGCCTGTGACCCGCCGTCGCGGGCGCGGGATACGGCGGTCAAGGCGGCGCTCAGGGCGCGCGGGGTGCAGGCCGAAAGCCACCCCGGCCCCCTGCTGCACGAACCCTGGACGGTCGAAACCGGCGAAGGCGGCCATTTCCGCGTCTATACCCCCTTCTGGCGCGCGGTCAGGGACCGCGCCGTTGCCTTGCCCGCCGAAGCGCCGCCGCATCTGGCAGCACCCGCCGCCTGGCCAGTGTCTGACCGGCTGGAAGACTGGCGTCTGGACGCGGCGATGAACCGGGGGGCGGCTGTGGTGGCACCCCATCAGGCGGTGGGCGAGGCTGCCGCCCGCGCCCGGCTGGACCGGTTTCTGGCCGGCCCGATTGATCTTTACCGCACGGCACGCGACTTTCCGGGCGGAGAGCATACCTCGCGCCTGTCCGAAAACCTGACCTATGGCGAAATTGGCCCCCGCCGCATCTGGCACGCGGGCTGGCAGGCGATGGACCAGGGCCGCGCCGGGGCAGAGCATTTCCTGAAGGAACTGGTCTGGCGCGAATTCGCCTGGCACCTGATCCATCACACACCGCAGATCACCCATGCCAACTGGCGCGAAGACTGGGACAGTTTTCCCTGGCGCGGCGACAACCCCGATGCCGAACGCTGGCGCCGGGGCCTGACCGGAGAGCCTTTTGTTGATGCTGCCATGCGCGAGATGTATGTGACCGGCACCATGCACAACCGCGCCCGGATGATCGCGGCCTCTTACCTCACCAAGCATCTGATGACCCATTGGAAGGTGGGGCTGGACTGGTTCGCCGAATGCCTGACCGACTGGGACCCGGCATCGAATGCGATGGGCTGGCAATGGGTGGCGGGCTCTGGCCCCGATGCGGCACCCTATTTCCGCATCTTCAACCCGGCGACACAGGCGGAAAAGTTTGACCCCGAACAGGTTTACATCCACCGCTTCGTGGCCGAACTGTGTCAGCAGCCGGGGCCGGAGGCGCTGGCCTATTTTGACGCGGTTCCACGATCCTGGGGCCTGAGGGCTTCGGGGCACTACCCCGAGCCGGTCGTTTCGCTGGCGGCAGGGCGCGACCGGGCGCTTGCGGCCTATAGCGCAAGAAAGACTTGAGCGCGGCGGGGCTATCCGTCACGATAACTCAGGAAAAAGCGGCCTGCTTGGAGGGGATATGACCGCACTGACGACCACACGGGGCCAGACCGGGCTGCCACGCTATTTTTCCACCGCATTCGAGGTGGCGCGCCGCCTGAACCACGGGCGCATGGATTTCGTGCTGCCCGATGGGCGCCGCTTCCGGGCCGAAGGCAGACGCCCCGGCCTGGTGGCAGAACTGCATATCGACAATCCCGATACCTTTGCGCGGCTGATCCGCGAGGGGGACCTTGGCTTTTGTGACGCCTATCTGGAAGGCTGGTGGTCCACGCCCGATCTGCAGGCCTTCATGGACCTGATCCATGAAGACAATGAAAGCGTCTATGACGGTTATCCCGGCATGGGGTTTGTGCGGGCCTATGAGCATTTGCGGTTCTGGCTCCAGTCAAATTCCAGGGCGCAGGCCAGAAAGAACATCAGCTATCACTACGATCTGGGCAATGAGTTCTACCGCCTGTGGCTTGACGATACGATGACCTATTCCTCGGCCATATTCGAATCCGGCCAGGAAAGCCTGGAAAAGGCCCAGATCCGCAAATACGAAACCATGGTCGATCAGATGGGGGCGCAGCCCGGCGATCATGTGCTGGAAATCGGCTGCGGCTGGGGCGGCTTTGCCGAATATGCGGCCAGGGAGCGGGGCCTGAAGGTGACGGGGCTGACCATCAGCCAGGCCCAGCACGATTATGCGGTGCAGCGCATCGCCGCCGCCGGCCTGAGCGACAGGGTGGAAATCAAGCTGCAGGACTACCGTGACGAGCGCGGCATCTATGACGGGATCGCCAGTATCGAAATGTTCGAGGCCGTGGGCGAAAAGTACTGGCCGGTCTACTTCCAGACCCTGCGCGACCGGCTGAAACCGGGGCGTCACGCCACGCTGCAGATCATCACGGTGCAGGACAGGCGCTGGAAGGTCTACAAGCGCGGGGTCGATTTCATCCAGAAATACATCTTTCCCGGCGGGATGCTGCCGTCGCCGTCGGTTCTGAAGGCCGAGGTGGAGCGGGCCGGGCTGCGCATCCGCGGATCGATCGAATTCGGGCAAAGCTACAGCGACACGCTGCGGCGCTGGCACGAAACCTTCAATGCCCGCTGGGACGAGATTGCGGCCATGGGTTTTGATGACCGGTTCCGGCGCATGTGGAACTTCTACCTCACCTCCTGCGCCGGATTGTTCAGGTGTGGCTACTGCGATGTGACGCAGATCACCGTCACCAGACCCCGGTGAAAGCGCCATGTCTGCAGCCGTCAGGCCTGCTGCCGCCCTTGCCCTCGCGGCCCCGGGCAGGTCGCCTGCCGAAGTCCGCAGGCAATGGATGCTGCAGCGCGCGGCCCGTCCGGGGCGGCGTGATCCGATCCGCACGGGCATCGGTTTGCCATGCGGCGCGGTGATTGTGGGCGGTCCGGGGGGCCGGGGCTGGCAGGCGTCCACGGGTCTTGCCGCAAGCGCCGGTCCGGGCCGCGCCGCTGCAGAGCGGGCCAACAGCAGGTGGACATGACCGGTGACTGACCTTTTTCTGTCCGGCGCGCTGTGCCATGCGCCGCTGCTGACCGCAGTGATCGGTCGTTTGCCCGCGCTTCGTGCCGCAACCCTGTCGGATTACTCCCTGATCCGGACCGAGGAATACCCCGCAGGATGTCTGGTGGCCGCGCCGGGCGGGTTTGCGGCAGGGGGCGTGGCGACCGGCCTTTCCAGGGCAGAACAGGCCCGGCTGGCGTTCTTTCACAAGGTGCTCGGGCTGACCGCGCAGATTGCCATGGTTACCGTCGGGGATGCGCCGGTCCGCTGCCGCCTGTGGTCGGCGGATGCCCCGCTGGCGGGCCTGCCCTGGGATGAGGTGGCCTTTCAGGCGCGCTGGGCCGGGGCGCTGACCGCGACGGCGGGCGATGTCATGGCGCTGTACGGCCAGCGGCCGGCGGCCGATCTGCGTGGGCGCTTTGTCCCCATGCTGGTGCGCGGAGCGTCACGGGTCCGGGCCGCCGGTGGCGCACCCGCGCTGCGCCGGCGCGCGCAGGCGCAGGATGTCGAGGTGATTGCCCGGCGTCAGCCCTATGCCGCCTTCTTTGCGGTGGAAGAATACGATCTGCGCTTCCGCCGCTTTGACGGGGCGATGAGCCCGGTCGTGAGCCGGGCGGTCTTCGTTTCGGGCGATGCCGTGACGGTGCTGCCCTATGATCCGGTCCGTGATAGGGTGCTGCTGATCGAACAGTTCCGCGCCGCCGTCCATGCGCGCGGCGATGACCAGCCCTGGCTGCTGGAAGTCATCGCGGGCCGGGTCGATCCCGGCGAAACCCCGCCAGAGGCCGCCCGGCGCGAGGCGGCGGAAGAGGCTGGGCTGGCGCTGGGCGACGTGCTGGAGGTGGCACGCTACTACCCCTCGCCGGGGGCAAAGGCGGAATACCTCTATTCCTACGTCGCGCTGGCCGATCTGCCGGACGGAACGGCAGGCACCTTCGGCCTTGCTTCCGAGGCCGAAGATATCCGGGGCCACCTGATCAGCTTTGACCGGCTGATGGCACTGGTCCGCAGTGGCCAGGCGGCAAACGCACCCCTGATCCTGACAGCACTTTGGCTGGAACGCGAACGCGGGCGGCTGCGGCGCTGATCACTGCAGGAAGGGCATCGGATCGACGGCATCGATGCCGTTGCGCACCTCGAAACGCAGGAAGGCGGGCGATGCGGCGCGTACGGCCGCAATGGTCTGGCCGCGCTTGACCCTGTCGCCCTTGGCCACCTTGATCCCGTCGATATTGGCATAGACTGTCAAAATGTTGTCGGCGTGGCGCAGGATCAGGATCGGCACCTGGTCGGTGTCCTTGGTGATGACCGCGACCGTGCCATCGGCGGCGGCCCTGACCGGGCTTCCGGGGACGGCACCGATATCGATGCCGGGATAACTTCCGGGCACAAAGCCTCGAATGATGCTGCCGTCGGCCGGCATGGCAAACCGTGCGGCAGAGGCGGAAGACCGCTCTTCCTCCAGCTTGGGCGAGGGCGGCGTTTCCGGTGCCGGTTCGGCGGCGGGTGTGATCTGTTCCTCAGGCAAGGGCTTGGCCGCCGAGGGCGGGGGCGGCGTGGGCGAACCCTGGCCGGGCTGGGTCACAACCTCGGCTTGGGTGCCGCTGTCCAGCGGCACCGGGATCAGCAGATACTGGCCTTCGCGCACGGCCAGATCGGGGCCAAGCCCGTTCCATTCGGCAATCGACCTGGCCGAGACATTGTAAAGCCGGGCGATGGAAAAGGCGGTTTCACCCCGTTCCACCCGGTGGCGGACCGGCTCGACCCCGCCCGGTGCAGGGGGGGGCGGTACAGGGTCGGCGGCAGTGCCGCCCGGTTGCGCGCGGTCAATCGCGCCTGCGGCCAGCGTGGTCACTTCGATCGTGCCGCTTTGGATCGGCGCGCCGACGGTGGCCCCGGCGGCCTGCGATGACGATGTGCCAACGCGCCGGGGCAGGGCCACGATCTCGCCCGCGTTCAGCGGCGCCTCCGGGGACATGGCATTGTAGGTGGCCAGTTCCACAGGGTCCATCCCGGTGCGTGCCGCCACGCTGGACACGGTATCGCCCTGCCGCGCCACGGCCACCTGATAGCCCGGATAGGAAATCACGCCATTGGCGTCGGGCTCGGGCCGGGTGGCGGTGGCCCTGCGCGCCGCCTCCGCCGTCGAAAAGGCGCCTGCGCCATCGGGCCGCAGATCCCAGTCGATCAGGGCGGTGTTGTCCGAACAGGCGCTGATTGCACTGAAAGCTGCGCCCAGGGACAGAAGACGGAATGCCATGCGGGATCGGTTCATGCTTGCCTCATGTTCTCGCCCGGGTTGGTCCCGGGGCGCGGCTGCCGTTCATTCGGGGCCAAGCCCCTCGACCAGCGGCACGAAGCGCACCGGCCGAAGTTCTTCATAGTCAAAGCCCGTCTCGTGCCGGGTCACCTTGATCAGGCTTTGCACTGTATCGGACTGGCCGACCGGAAGCACCATGATACCGCCGATCTTCAACTGCGCCAAGAGCGGCCCCGGCGGGTCTTCTGCGGCCGCCGTGACGATGATGCGGTCAAACGGGGCCTGATCGGGCAGTCCGAAGCTGCCATCGGCGGCAATGGCGGTGATATTGGCCAGATCCAGTGCGATGAACAGGTCCTGCGCTTCGCGCACCAGCCGCTTGTGCCGGTCCACCGTATAGACCCGGCGCGCCAGCTGGCTGAGGATCGCCGCCTGATAGCCGGACCCTGTGCCAATCTCCAGCACCTTGTCGCGGGGGGTTACCGCCAGGGCCTGGGTCATCAGGGCCACGACCGAAGGCTGGCTGATGGTCTGGCCGCAGGAAATGGGCAAAGGCATGTCCTCATAGGCGCGGTCGGCGAACAGCCCCTTGACGAAGGCCCCCCGGTCGATGCGTTCCATCGCTGTCAGCACACGGATGTCCGTAACCCCCCGGGAGCGGAGCGCAAAAAGAAAGCGCATCTTCCGCTCGGCGGTATCGGTCATTCCAGCGCCGCCCGCAACTCTGCCAACCGGTCATGCGCGGTCAGATCGGCGCGCATCGGCGTGACCGAGATCCAGCCTTCCAGATTGACGGCGGCATCTGTGCCCGGTTCCGTCGGGGTCTGCTGCGGCCCGCCCTTGATCCACAGGAACCGGCGCCCCGAGGGCGAGATATGCGGCTCCACCCCAAAGGAGGTGTCGCGGCGAAAGCCCTGGGCGGCAACCTTGATGCCCTTGACGGACGCCGCCGGAACGGGCGGAAAATTCACGTTGTAGAACAGCCGGTAGTCCGCCCTGTCGCCAAAGCCGTGGTCCAGCAGCGCCCGGACAACCGCCGCCCCATGGGTGCGGGCCGTCTGGAAGGGATCGACCAGGTCTTCGGTCAGCGGCCCCAGAAACTGCGACAGCGCAATCGCCGGCAGGCCCTGCAGCGCCCCTTCCATCGCCCCGCCGACGGTGCCGGAATACAGCACATTTTCGGCCGCATTGTTGCCCCGGTTCACGCCGGACAGGATCAGGTCAGGCTTTGCGCCCTGCAGCACATCGTACAGGGCCGCCAGAACGCAGTCCGCAGGGCTGCCCTCGGCGGCAAAGCGGCGCGGGGCCAGCCGGGCGATCATCATCGGATGGGTGTAGCTGATGCAATGCCCGACGCCGGACTGTTCAAAGGCGGGGGCCACTGTCCAGACCTCTCCGCTTGGCCCGGCAAGGCTGGAGGCGATTTCGGTCAGAACCTCAAGCCCGGGGGCGTTGATGCCGTCGTCATTGGTGATCAGAATGCGCATCCGCCCGCCTTTGCTGTGTCCGGACCTGATTAGACGAGCACGGGCAGGCCGTAAAGCGGCGCGCAACCGGGCCGGGCGCGGCCTGCGGACAAGCAGGCGATCAGAACGGCAGGAGCCGTGGCATCATGGCCCGGCAGCCCGGTTCTGCACGGGGCATGACCCGGACCGCGATGCAGGAAACGGGGGGCAGTGGTCCCTTTCGGCGGCACTGTTGATGGCGTGGATGCCCCTTCCGACGGCGGCATTTCAACGTGCCAATGTCATGAGCGTTGACGCCATCACGGAACGAGAGGGCATCCACGCCATCGACAGAGCCGAAGGATCGCACGCATCCGGGCCGTGCCGATGGCCGGACTGACTGGCTGCTCTGCACCAGGTCAAAAAAATCAGCGCCATGGCGGCGGGCAGAAAACCCTGCATTGATCCGAGGCTGACCTGGCAGCGTGCCTCAGGGCTGGTCCGCCGGCAGATTGAAAAGCTGCCTGACGCTGTCTGCCGCCACCGGGTCCGGCAGCCCGCCGACACCGTCCATCGCCTGTGCCATGGCCCCGGCGCTGTTGAGCATGTCGAGATAGGTCTTCGCGTCCGCCTGGGCCCGCTGATACATCGTGCCCGATCCGGCGATGAACACCATGGCATCACTGACCGGAGACGATTGCGGCTGAACCTGGTCGGGTGCCACAAGGTACTGCCCCGCCAATATGGCAATGGCCAGCGCCGCCGTGGCGCAGCCCGCCACTTCCAGCGTGCTCAGGCCGCGATGGCGCATCGCGCCGCGACCAGCCCCGACGCCCCTGTTGCTGCGCGCCTTCATCCCGCCACCCTGTTCGCCTGTTTCCAATTGCGACCTCCATCCGGCATCACCTTGCCGATGCTCCGTCCGCCCGGACCTTCTGCATCTGCAAGATCGCCCCGTCGCTAAGCTATGCATTGTCGGCGCATTGTCAATGTGACCGGACTGATCCGCGCCCGCGCTGCTTTATCTGTCCGCCGCATGATCCGGAACAAGACGGGGCGGGCGATCATCCGGCCCAGTCATTCGGGCTGACCGGACAGGAATTGCCCGCGCCGCCGGGCAAAGGGGCACCCAAGGCGCGGCGCACGGGACCTGCCGGTCTGCGTTCCACCGGCGCTGCCGCGCGCCGCCCGCCCCTGCCGCGCCGCAGTGCGCCGCAACTGCGCCCGCCCGGCCCGCAGCGTCAGGGGCGGGGCGGCGCGGGTCTTTGATTGACGTAACTCAGCCGTCCGGAGATACAGGTGCGAAGGGAGGAAGATTTGCGCCCCACCGTCAACGATATCGCCAGGGAAGCCGGGGTCAGTCTGGCCACAGTGGACCGTGTGCTGAATGACCGCCCCGGCGTGCGCGCCAAGACGGTCGAGGCGGTGCAGGCAGCGATTCGGCGCATCGGCTATGTGCGCGATGTCGCGGCGGCCAACCTTGCCCGCCAGCGCGACTATCGCCTGGCCTTTGTGCTGCCCGATACCGACAGTCAGTTCATCCGCACCCTGCTGGATGCGCTGACAGACGCGGGTCATCTGTCTGCCGCGTTGCGCACCGATGTGGTCCTGCGCCGCTTTCCCGCCGAAGACGCCCATGCGCTGGCCGGCATTCTGGCCGCCCTGCCGGCGGCGGGCGTGGTCGGCGTGGCCCTGATGGCCCCCGAGACACCCGTCGTCCGCGATGCCATCCGCAGCCTGCGGCAAAAGGGGCTGGCCGTGGTGGCACTGGTGTCTGACCTGCCCAACACCGAACGCGACCATTTCGTCGGCATCGATAACCGCGCCGCCGGGCGCACGGCCGCCGTGCTGACCGGACGCTTCCTGTGCGCCGGTCCCGCCCGCGTGATGGTCCTGTCCGATTCCATGCTGCTGCGCGAAAGCATCGAGCGCCGCCTTGGCTTTGACGAGGTGATGCAGGCCCGCTTTCCGGGAATCGGGGTGCTGCCCTCGCTGGAAACGCACGGGCAGGGGGCGCTTTTGCATGACTTCGTGGCCCGGACCTTGGCACGCTATCCGGACATCAGCGGCATCTACAGCCTGGGCAGCGGTCAGCGCGCCCTGACCACCTGCCTGGACAGTCTGGGGCGGGCCGGACAGCTTGTGGTGATCGGCCATGAGCTGACACCCCATGCCCGCACTGCGCTTGAGTCGGGCGCGATGGATGCGGTCATCACCCAGAATGTGGGCCACGTCGTGCGATCCGCCTTGCGGGTGCTGCGCGCCAAGGCTGACCGCGGCCCCATCGACCTGTCGCAAGAGCAGATCCGGATCGAGATCGTCATCCGTGAAAACCTGCCCGTCAGCCTGCCGCCGGGCCCGGGCACCGGGCTTCCGGTGGCCTTCGGTGAGAATTGAGGGGCGTACCTCAAATTTCTTCTGGACAGCAGGGACACCCGTTGTCTATCGTGACGTCAACCAAGAGGGCCGGCGAGAGTCGCACAGGGTCCCGATCAACCAAAGAGAGGAACTGCAATGAAATCGCACTACCTAGCGGCAACGGCTGCCGCGTGTCTGACATTGTCCATCAGCCATGGGGCGCAGGCAGAAGACCTGACGCTGTGCTGGGCCGCCTGGGACCCGGCCAACGCCCTTGTCGAGCTGTCGAAAGAGTTCGAGGCGCAGTCCGGGCACAAGATGACCTTCGAATTCGTGCCATGGACCAACTTCGCCGACCGGATGCTGAACGAGCTGAACTCGGGCGGCAAGCTGTGCGACCTGATGATCGGCGACAGCCAGTGGATCGGGGCAGGTGCCGAAAGCGGCCATTACATCAAGCTGAACGACTTCTTCGATGCCAACGGCATCTCGATGTCGGATTTCGTGCCGGCCACCGTGACCGGCTATTCCGAATGGCCCAAGGGCACGCCGAACTACTGGGCGCTGCCGGCCTTTGGGGATGTGGTGGGCTGGACCTATCGCAAGGACTGGTTCGAACGGCCCGAGATTCAGGCCGCATTCAAGGAAAAGACCGGCCGCGACCTTACCCCGCCTGCGACCTTTGCCGAGCTGAAGGAAGTGGCCGAGTTCTTCCAGGGCCGCGAGATTGACGGAAAGACGGTTTACGGAGCCTCAATCTACACCGAACGCGGGTCGGAAGGCATTACCATGGGTGTCATGGATGTGCTTTACAGCTTCGGCTTCAAATACGACAACCCTGACAAGCCCTATGACATGGAAGGTTTCGTCAACTCTCCCGGTGCCGTCGAAGGGCTGGAGTTCTACAAGGCGCTTTACGATTGCTGCACCCCGCCGGGCGCGTCCAACTCTTACATGGGCGAAGGCATCGATGCCTACAAATCCGGTCAGGTGGCGCTGCAGATGAACTTTGCCTTCACCTGGCCCGGGTTCGAGGTTGATCCCAACGTCGGCGGCGGCAAGACCGGCTATCTGGTGAACCCGGCCGGCCCGACGGGCGAAAGGTTCGCGCAGCTGGGCGGCCAGGGCATTTCGGTTGTCTCCTATTCTGAAAAGCAGGATGCAGCGCTGGAATACATCAAGTGGTTCGCACAGCCCGAAGTGCAACAGAAATGGTGGTCGATGGGCGGCTTCTCGGCGCTGCGCTCGGTGGTCGAGGATCCGGCCTTTGCGGCAAGCCAGCCCTATGCCCAGACCTACCTTGATTCGATGGCCATCGTGAAGGACTTCTGGGCAGAACCGGCCTATGCCTCGCTGCTGCAGGCCAGCCAGAAGCGCTTCCACGACTATGTGGTTGCGGGCCAAGGCACCGCGAAAGAGGCGCTTGACGGTCTGGTCCAGGACTGGACCGAGGTTTTCCAGGACGAAGGCAAGCTCTGACCGGAAACCCAGCCGGGGCGCGCCGGGCCAGCCGGCGCGCCCCCCTCCTTGCTGCCAGCTTCCAGCCCCGCAGGACCCCCGGCCATGCCCGATACTCCGATAGACCGACTGGCGCGGGCCACCCCGTCATCGCTGGCGCGCCGGGCACGCGGCCTGTCGGACCGCGCCATCGCCTGGGTCTTTGTCACCCCCACGATCCTTCTGCTGCTCGCGATCAACATCTTTCCGCTGATCTGGACGGTCCGGCTCAGCTTCACCAACTTTGCCGCCAACAAGCCGAATGCCGAGGTGAAGTGGGTCGGCCTGCGCAACTATCAGCGCATCCTGACGGACCCCGACATCTGGCAGACGATGCAGGCCACGGCGCATTTCCTGTTCTGGACCCTGCTCTTGCAGGTTGTGCTCGGCTTTGCCCTGGCCTGGCTGATCAACCGCAAATTCCGCGGAAACGACCTGATGACAACGCTGATCGTGATACCGATGATGCTGTCTCCGGCGGTGGTCGGCAACTTCTGGACCTTTCTTTACGAACCGCAGATCGGCCTGTTCAACTACGCGGTCGAGTTCTTTGCCGGCATTCCGGCCTCGTCCTTTTCGATGCTGGGGTCGGTGGCGCTGGCCCCCTGGGCCATCGTGATCGTCGATACCTGGATGTGGACGCCCTTCGTGATGCTGATCTGCCTGGCCGGCCTGCGGTCGATCCCCGATTACATCTATGAGGCCGCCGAAGTGGACCGCGCGTCGAAGTGGCGGCAGTTCTGGACCATGACCGTGCCGATGGTCCTGCCCTTTCTGATGCTGGCGGTGCTGTTCCGGGGCATCGAGAATTTCAAGATGTTCGACCTTGTGGTGCAGCTGACCGGCGGTGGTCCGGGCAGCACAACCCTGCTGACCTCGATCGAGCTGAAGCGTGAAGCCTTCGAGAAATGGCGCACCGGCTATTCCTCGGCCTATGCGATCATCCTGTTCGTCACCGTCTTCGGCCTGGCCTCGATCTATGTCAAAGCCCTGAACAAGGTGAAGGAAAGATGAGCGCCTGGTCCGTCACCGAACCCTCTGCCCGGTCCAAGGGCATCGCGGCGGTTCTGGTCATCCTCTACACCGTCATCACCCTGGTGCCGCTGGTCTGGATCATCGCCACCGGCTTCAAGACCGGGCCCGATTCGATCAGCTATCCACCAAAGGTGATCTTCCAGCCGTCGCTGGAAGGCTATGTCAATTTGTTCACCGACCGCACCCGGGCCACGCCGGAACAGCTTGCGGCCATGCCGCCGCCTGAAAACTTCGTTGACGAGATCGTCCAGCGCCGGGGCGAGGTGATCACGCAGCCGTCAAAGTTCGGCGCGCGGTTCATGAATTCCGTCATCATCGGCTTTGGCTCGACCTTCCTGTCGATCTTCCTTGGCACGCTTGCGGCCTATGCCTTCTCGCGGTTCCGGGTGCCGCTCAAGGATGACCTTCTGTTCTTCATCCTGTCGACCCGCATGATGCCGCCCATCGCCGTTGCGATCCCGATCTTCCTGATGTTCCGCCAGCTTGGCCTGTCGGACACGCATCTGGGCATGATCCTGCTTTACACCGGTGTCAACATCAGCCTGGCCGTCTGGCTGCTCAAAGGCTTCATCGACGAGATTCCCCGCGAATATGAAGAAGCAGCCCTGATCGACGGCTACACGCGGTTCCAGGCCTTCCGCAAGGTCGTGCTGCCGCAGGCGGCGACCGGCATTGCCAGCACGGCGATCTTCTGCCTGATCTTTGCCTGGAACGAATATGCCTTTGCCTTCCTGCTGACATCGGGCACGGCGCAGACAGCACCGCCGTTCATTCCCACGATCTTCGGGGTCGGCGGCAAGGACTGGCCCGCCGTGGCGGCCGGGGCCACGCTGTTCCTGCTGCCGGTGATGATCTTTACCATCCTGCTGCGCAAACACCTGCTGCGCGGGATCACCTTCGGGGCGGTGCGCAAATGATCCTGGCAGACGCATGGTTCGATCTGCGATTTTTCTGCGAAGAATCGGGCGCTCCGACCGTATCGGGATTTTTCGCAGAAAAATCGCATAACGGGGGGCGCGCATGAAAGGTTTCCTCTCTGGCCTTCTGCGCCTGCGCCGCGGCCCCTGGGAACTGCTGGCCAGCGGCCTGATCGGGCTGGGCGTGTTCATGCTGATGCAGCCCTTCGTGCTTTGGGCCTTTACCTGGAGCTTTCTTGTCACCCTGACCGGCACGGTGATGTTCATCATCACCAGCCACTTCCCGGAGTAGCCCGTGGCCGAGATCGTGATCCGCAACCTGCGCAAGGAATTCGGCGATTTCGTTGCCGTCAAGGAGTCGTCCTTTACCGTGGGCGACGGCGAATTCTTCATGCTGCTGGGTCCTTCGGGCTGCGGCAAGACCACCACGCTGCGCATGATTGCCGGGCTGGAACTGCCCACCGGCGGCCAGATTCTGATCGACGGCGAAGATGTGTCGCAAAAGCCTGCCAGCCAGCGCGACATTGCCTTTGTGTTCCAGATGTTCGCGCTCTATCCTCATCTGAATGTGCGGCGCAACATCAGCTATCCGCTGGTGTCGCAGGGGCTGCCGCGCGCCCAGGTCCAGGCCAAGGTGGCCGAAGTGGCGCGCATCCTGGGCATCGAAGGCATCCTCGACAAACCCGTGGGCGGGCTGTCGGGGGGCGACCGTCAAAGGGTGGCCCTTGGCCGCGCCATCGTGCGCAGCCCCAAGGCCTTCATGATGGACGAACCGCTCGGCGCGCTGGACGCCGAATTCCGTGAACATATGTCCGAGGAACTGCGCGCCCTGCACGACCGGATGGGGGCGACCACCGTCTATGTGACCCATGATCAGCTTGAGGCGATGCAGATGGGCGACAAGATCGTGGTGATGAACCATGGCGTCGTCGAACAGTTCGGCACCCCGCAGGAGATTTACGATCATCCCGCCACCATGTTCGTTGCCGATTTCATCGGCTCGCCGCCGATGAACTTTCTGCGTTTCGAGGGCGGCTTCCGTCCGGGCGACCGGTCGGTCAGCCTGGGGGGCACCGCCATTGCCACGCCGGAACTGCGGCAAGAGGCGGCGGGCCGCAAGCTGGCGCTGGGGGTGCGTCCCGAACATGTCGCTATTTCCGACGACGGCACCTATCGCGGCCGGATCGAGGCTGTGGAATATCTGGGCACGACGCAGATTGTCACCCTGTCAACCGCGCATGGCACGCTCAAGGCGCGCACCCCGTCCGACCGTGCCGCGCGGGTTGGCGAAACCGTCGGCCTGGGGTTTGCGGCCGCCACTCTGGCGCTTTTTGACGCAGGGTCCGGCCGGGCCTTCCGCACGTCGGCCAATGCAGGGGTGTTCCATGGCTGAGGTGGTTCTGGACGGCCTGTCAAAGGCCTATGGCAAGACACAGGCGCTGCAGGGCGTCAGCATGACGATTCCCGACGGGGCCTTTGTGGTGCTGCTGGGGCCAACCGGGGCGGGCAAGACCACCACGCTGCGGCTGATCTCGGGGCTGGATGCCCCCGATGCGGGCGATGTGCGCATCGGCGGGGCCAGCGTTCTGGCCGATACGCCCGCGCAGCGCGATGTGGCGATGGTGTTCCAGCAATATTCGCTGTACCCGCATCTGACGGTCCGCGACAATCTGGCCTTCCCTTTGCGCTCGCCGATCCTGAACTGGCCCGCGCCGCAGATCGCCGCCCGGGTGCAGGAGGTGGCCGAAGTGCTGCGCATTGCCCACAAGCTGGACAACAAGGCCACACGGCTGTCCGGCGGCGAGATGCAGCGCGTCTCGATCGGCCGCGCCCTGGTGCGCAGCCCGCGCATCTTTTTGATGGATGAACCGCTGTCGTCGCTGGATGCCAAGCTGCGCGCGGAAATGCGGGTCGAGCTGAAGCGCATTCACACCGATCTGGGGGCCACCTTCCTCTATGTGACCCATGACCAGATCGAGGCGATGACCATGGCCAGCCATGTCGGCGTGCTTGATTGCGGCCGGCTTGTGCAATTCGGCGCGCCGCGCGAGATTTACGAGAATCCGGTCAGCGCCGATGTTGCCACCCGCCTGGGGCAGCCCCGCATCAATCTTCTGCCCGCCAGTCTGTTTGCCGGTGCGCCCCCCGGGGCCACGCAGATCGGCCTGCGCCCCGAACATATTCGGCAGGGGGCAGGGCAGGCTGCCACCGTGCGCCGGGTTGAACATCTGGGGGACCAGACCCGGCTGCATCTGACGCTGGCCGGCCACGAGCTGATCACGCTCACCGATCCGCACAGCCCGCACAGCCCCGGCGACACCCTTGCCATCCAGCCGGACAAGCCGCTTTGGTTCGACGCCAGCGGCGCCCGTGTAAACTAAGGGAGATTTCCAGTGATGCAGTTCATCAACAGCAAGGAAACCCTCGTCACCGAGGCGATCGACGGGCTGGTCCGCACCTCGGGCGGCCTGCTGGCGCGGCTTGACGGCTATCCGCATGTCCGCGTTGTGGTCCGCACCGACTGGGACCGCAGCAAGGTGGCGCTGGTTTCGGGCGGCGGATCGGGGCACGAGCCCAGCCATGCCGGTTTCGTCGGCCAGGGGCTGCTGACCGCCGCCGTCTGCGGCGATGTCTTCGCCTCTCCTTCCGTCGATGCGGTGCTTGCGGGCATCCTGGCCGTCACCGGCAAGGCGGGCTGCCTGCTGATCGTGAAGAACTACACGGGCGACCGGCTGAACTTCGGCCTGGCCGCCGAGCGTGCCCGCGCCTTCGGGCACAAGGTGTCGATGGTCATCGTCGACGATGACGTGGCCCTGCCCGACCTGCCGCAGGCGCGCGGCGTGGCGGGCACGCTGTTCGTCCACAAGATTGCCGGTGCCCTGGCCGAAGCGGGCGCGGACCTTGAGACGGTCAGCGCCGCCGCGCGCAAGGTGATCGCCGGGGCAGCATCAATCGGCATGTCGCTGGATACCTGCACCGTGCCCGGATCGCCCAAGGAACTGCGCATCGATCCGGGCAAGGCGGAACTGGGCCTGGGCATCCATGGCGAGGCCGGGGTGGAACAGGTGGATTTCGCAACGGCCCGCGCCGCGATGGCGATGGTGGTTGATCGGCTGTCCCCCCATGTCGCGCCGGGTGACCATGTGGCGCTGCTCAACAACCTTGGCGGCACGACGCCGCTGGAGATGAGCGTGCTGGCCGAGGAACTGGCGCGCTCGGCGCTGCGCGACCGGGTGAAATGGCTGGTCGGGCCTGCGGCGATGATGACCTCGCTTGACATGCATGGCTTCTCGATCTCGGTCCTGCCGGTGGAGGCCGATCAGGTGGCGGCCCTTGCCGACCCGGTCGGCCCCCATGCCTGGCCCGGCCTTGCCGCGCTGGGCGAGGTGACCATGCGTCCCTTGCCCGACGGGCTGACGCCGATCCAGCCGCTGCCTTCGGCCCATCCGGCCCGCCGGGCGCTGATCGAAGACTGCTGCCGCGCCCTGATCGCCGCCGAGGCCGACCTGAACGCGCTTGATGCCAAATCCGGCGACGGCGACACCGGCAGCACGCTGGCCGGGGCCGCGCGGGCATTGATTGCGGCGCTGAACCGCCTGCCGCTGGCGGATCCGACACAGCTTTACCGCGCCATCGGCACCGAACTCAGCCAGACGATGGGCGGGTCCTCGGGCGTGCTGCTGGCCATCTTCTTTGCCGCCGCCGGCGATGCCTCGGCCGGGGGCCGCGACCTGATCGGGGCCATGCAGGCCGGGCTGGAGCGGGTCATGCAGGTGGGCGGCGCCAAGCCGGGCGACCGCACGATGATCGATGCGCTGGCCCCCGCGCTGCAGGCCCTTCCCGGCGGGCTGGCGGCGGCATCCCGGGCGGCCCGCAGCGGGGCAGATGCGACGGCGCAGATGACCCGCGCCAAGGCCGGGCGCGCCAGCTATCTGTCACAGGACAAGCTGGCAGGCCACAAGGACCCCGGTGCCGAAGGCGTGGCGCGGCTGTTCGAAACGCTGGCCAGCCGCTAGGCCGGGACGGCTAAGTGCAGACCTGACCGGGCGCACCCTGCCGGATGCGGTGCGGCGCGGTTTCAGCGCGGTGGCAGCCAGGGCCTGGCGGTGCTGTCACGCCCGACATCGTAAAAGGCGTTGGCCTCAACCCGCTGCCACGCCCCTGCGCTGCCATCCGGCCAGATCACCCGTATCTCGGGGGCCTTTTCTGCCCCAAGGCCCATATGCCACCAGCCAAGGCTGCCCCCGGCATGACCGCCGCCCGAGGTCACTTCGCGGCGCTGCACCACATCGCCAAGGCGAACCTCGATCCAGGACCCGATCGCATCCGGGTTCGGGCCGGGTTGGCGCAGGCGCAGCTGCAGCCAGTTGCCTGCATCCGCAGTGGTATTGCGCCACAGCTCTGCCGGTTCCCAGCGGTTCACCACTACCAGATCAAGCAGCCCATCCAGGTTGAAATCCACCAGGGCCGCGCCGCGCGCAATGCGGGTGCTGCCGACACCGGACAGGCCGCCCGACTCAAGAAAGGTTCCGTCGGGCCTTTGCAGCAGCAGGTTGTTGGGGTCTTTTTCGGCAAAGTCGGGCATCTTGGCGACATTGCCCTTGGCCACGAACAGATCCGCCAGGCCGTCGTTGTTCACATCCTCGAACTGCGCATGCCAGGCGGTGCTGGGCCGCAGGTCATCACCCATATAGGGCCGCTGGGCAATCGCCCCCCTGGCAAAGGCGACATCCGCGTAAGCTGGCTTCGGCGCGCCCGTTTCAGGCACCACGGCCAGTGTCTGCAGCTTGTTGTCCGCCATGCTGGTCAGGAAGTATTCCGGATAGCCGTCAAAGTTCAGATCATGGCTGGCAATGCCCATGCCCCAGATCTTCAGCGTTTTCCAGCCATCCGCCTCGCCGTAAAGCACCGGCTTTGCCCCCGGCTCAATGCGCCACATCTGCTCGGTGCCGCCCTTGTAATACTCGCGGTCGTTGGACACCCGCAGGCCGGGCGTGCCGGAGCGGTTCCAGTCGGTGAACAGCATCGACAGGGCGCAGTAGCTGGGCGTCAGCGGCAGGGGCGGGGCAAAGCCGGTGCCTGCCCTGTTGGGGCGGTGCAGCCAGTTGTCGGTGCACGACCCCCAGGGAAAGGCTTCCTCTTTCCGGTCGACGTAATTGCCGATGGCCAGCGTCGGCCAGGCCGCGCCGCGTTCCCAGGTGGCGGCGAAGGCGGTAGACCAGGCATCGCCCCCGTCAAATCCCCAGGCCTTGTTCGCGCGCTCGAACCGGCAGTTGCCCAGCCCCCGCATCACCAGGTTTTCGCCGACGCGCAACAGAATGATGTCGGTGACCCCGTCGCTGTCGATGTCCAGCGGATAGGCCCCCGCAACCCTGTCAATCTCCAGCCCGCCTGGTTCGGCGGCAAAGCGCAGGGGGCCGCCCCGGGTGCTGACATTGCGATACAAGGTGGCCGGGGCCGTGCCGCCGGCCAGCAACATCTCGGGAAAGCCGTCACCGTTGCAATCGAAAGTCGCGGCCCCGCCGCCCACCATATACTCCCACTCGCCCTCATAGATGCTGGTGATGCCGCCCTCTTCCACGAAACGGGGGATGACCGGCGTCTCTTCGGCCCATGCCATGCCAAGACCGCCGGTCACAAGCGAAAGGGCGGCGACGGGCAAGATGCCAGAGGCCATCATCTGATCCTCGTTTGCAGGGCGGTCACATAGCGCCCGATGCAGCGGCCCTGTTCCAGCCCCCGGTCAATCGCAGACCGGAAATGGATGCCGCCATACAGGCGGGACATTCCCGCCTCCTGCGCCGCCGCCCAGAAGCTGGGGAACCGGCGCGGCGCCAGCCCGTCGTCCAGATGGGTTGCATCCTCGAAGGCGAAATCTTCGCCGAAAAAGTCGGTCAGCACTTCGGCGGCGGCCCCCGACTGGGTGCTGTGGCCGCTGGGATATTCCGGAAAGGGCGGGGTGTTCAGCAGCGGTTCCCATTTGGGGTCCATGGTGGCGCGGATATAGGTGACCGGGCGCAGCAGATCATATTCGAACTTCGCATGCCAGCAGCCGATAAAGGCATCGGCCAGCGCGATGCCAAGCCGGGCCTGCAGATCGACCTGCTCGGCCAGCGGGGCATCGGTGGAGTTCTGGACCTGCAGGGCGATGGAAATCCAGTGGCCCGGCGGGGTTGGCGACAGCATCGGGTCATCCGACCAGAACCGCGCGATCTCGCGCTGTTCCGCGGTCAGGGACTTGACGGTGTCGTAAACCTCTTTGGCCTCTGCGTAGAAGGCCGATCCCGGTTCCACACTGTAGGCGGGCGGCGGGGGCAGGCCGCAGGTGGCACCATTCGGCATGGCAAAGGTGCGGTTGTTGCCCCACTTCGGCAGAAGCGGCTTTTGCTGCTGCACGATCCTGCTGGTCGGCACCCAGGCCCCCGGCGCTGTCCCGAGCGCGTAGTCATAAGGGAAGCCCATGTTTTCCACCACGGCACCGCCATCGGTCAGGGACCAGCTGACCACATGCTGCGCAACCGCCACCCCCAGCGCCCTGCTGCGCGCTGTGACATCCCCGGGAAGGCCGGCCGCAGTCTTTTCCGTCAGCACGCGCTCCATCGCGGCCATGGCCCGCTGGCCGGTCGGTCCGGTGTTGGAAAAAAAGGTCTTGACCGCCGTCGACAGCGCCGCCTGAAGGACCACCCCGTCATCATAGGCAAGGGCAGCGTCGCGGGCGGGAAGGGCCGTCAGCCCGTTGATCTGCCCGGCAAGCGTCTGAAGGTCATCGCTGCCGCCTGCGACGGCCTCGAACCCGGTGATGCCGACATAGGCGAAGGCACGGCTTGCGACCGGGGGCGAATAGGTGGGCGTGTGGCGCACCAGTTCCAGCATCAGCCTGTACCAGTTCTGCAGAACCTGTTCCGGCGGCAGTGCCGCCTGCGCCGCCCCGGCCCAGCCCCACAGCATCACGGCACAGACCGATGCCGCCCGAAGGATGATGTTCATGCCGGCATTCCCCGCCCTTCGCCGCCCCGACCGGGCGCAGACGCGGACAATAAGCACGCCGTCCGGTGACCACGCAAGTGGCTGCCGCCGGGACAGCAGGGCTGTCGCATTTGGATTTCTTTTCGGCGGTCACAGGAGCATCTTGTGAAGATGAACACAGGCTCCGGGCGATATCGTCACGAGGATTGCCTCCGGGAGAGGCCGGGGGCAACCTGTCCCATCCAAATGCGATTCCCCTGGCCGGGACAGCGGGCAACGTTGACCGCGCCCAAGGCGCAGGGCAGGGTCACGGGGTGCGCCGCAACTCTGCGGGCCTCTGTGCAACTTTCAGGGATATCATGAAACTCCGTTCGCAATCCTGGTTCGACAACCCCGACAACCCCGGCATGACCGCGCTTTATATCGAGCGCTACCTGAACTACGGCATCACGCGCGCCGAATTGCAGTCCGGCAAGCCGATCATCGGCATCGCCCAGACCGGGTCCGACCTGTCGCCCTGCAACCGTCACCATGTGGACCTGGCCAAGCGTGTGCGCGACGGTATCGTGGCCTCGGGCGGCATCTGCCTTGAGTTTCCCGTCCACCCCATCCAGGAAACCGGCAAGCGCCCCACGGCGGCGCTGGACCGCAACCTGGCCTATCTGGGGCTGGTAGAAACGCTGTACGGCTATCCGCTGGACGGGGTCGTGCTGACCATCGGCTGCGACAAGACCACGCCCGCCCTGCTGATGGCGGCAGCCACGGTGGACATTCCCGCCATAGCCCTGTCGGTCGGCCCGATGCTGAACGGCTGGCACAAGGGGCGGCGCGCCGGGTCGGGCACCATCGTCTGGGCGGGGCGCCAGCAGCTTGCGGCGGGCGAGATCGACTATGAAGGCTTCATGGATATGGCCGCAGCCTCGGCCCCTTCGGTGGGGTATTGCAACACGATGGGCACGGCCACGACGATGAATTCCCTGGCCGAGGCGCTGGGCATGCAGTTGCCCGGCTCTGCCGCCATTCCCGCGCCCTACCGCGAACGCGGCCAGATCGCCTATCTTACGGGGCGGCGCATCGTGGATATGGTCCGCGAGGATCTGAAGCCGTCCGACATCATGACGCGGGCGTCCTTCGAGAATGCCATCGTGGTCAATTCCGCCATCGGCGGCTCTACCAATGCGCCCATTCACCTCAACGCCATCGCCCGCCATCTGGGGCTGGAACTGACCAATGACGACTGGCAGCGCATTGGCCTGCACATTCCGCTTCTGGTCGATCTGCAGCCTGCCGGGCGCTTTCTGGGCGAGGATTTCCACCGCGCGGGCGGCGTGCCCGGTGTGATTGCCGAACTCATGGCGGCAGGCGCCCTGCCCAACCCGCAGGCCAGGACCGTCAGCGGCCTGACCATGGCCGATGCCTATGCCGGCGCGCAGGTGGACGACCCCGAGGTGATCCGCCCCTTTGCGCGGCCGCTGAAGCCTGCCGCGGGGTTCGTGAACCTCAAGGGCAATCTCTTTGACTCGGCCATCATGAAAACCTCGGTCATCGCTGCCGAATTCCGCGACCGCTACCTGTCGAACCCCGATGACCCGGACGCCTTCGAAGGCCGCGCCATCGTGTTCGAAGGGCCGGAAGACTATCACGCCCGCATCGACGATCCCGCGCTGCAGATCGACGCGCATTGCATCCTTGTGATCCGCGGCACCGGCCCCATCGGCTATCCCGGCAGTGCCGAGGTGGTGAACATGCAGCCCCCCGCCGCGCTGATCCGGCAGGGCATCACCACGCTGCCCTGCATCGGCGACGGCCGGCAGTCGGGCACCTCGGGTTCTCCGTCCATCCTCAATGCCTCGCCCGAGGCGGCGGCCATGGGCGGGCTTGCGCTGGTCCATACCGGGGACCGCATCCGGATTGACCTGCGGCAGGGTCGGGCCGATCTGCTGGTGCCGCAGGCCGAGCTTGACGCGCGCCGCGCCGCACTGGTGGCGCAGGGTGGCTTTCCCTATCCGGATCACCAGACACCCTGGCAGGAGATTCAGCGCGGGATGGTCGGCCAATTGTCCGAAGGCATGGTCCTGAAACCAGCGCTGAACTACCGGCGCATCGCGGCCACCAAGGGGGTGCCCCGCGACAATCACTGATCCCGCGCAGGGCCCGGGTGGCCGCCGGACAGGGCGGGCATCTGTGCCATGCCCCCGTCTGACGCCGCCGTCTGACAAGGCAGCGCTTCTGGCGGGTCAGGCCGGCAATCCGGACAGCCGCCGCCGCATCAGACGGCCCTTCCCCCTTGCATCGCCCCGGACCTGCATCGCAGACTGCGGGGCAAGAGCAGGGGGGCGGGACATGCCACAGGGGATCGTCATCACCGGGGCCGGCAGCGGCATCGGGCGGGCCACGGCGCACGCCTTTATCGCGGCGGGCTGGCGCGTTGCGCTGATCGGCCGGCGCGAGGTGCCGCTGGTTCAGACGGCGGGCGGCAATCCGGCGCTGATCCTGCCCTGCGATGTGACGGACCCGGCAGCGGTCGATGCCGCTTTCGGGCAGATCGCGGCGGAGTGGGGGCATCTGGATGTGCTGTTCAACAATGCGGGCATGTCGCTCAAGGCTGCGCCGATTGACGAAATTGCGGTGACGGACTGGCTGGCGCTGTGCGGCGTCAACATCACCGGCATGTTCCTGACGGCGCGCGCCGCCTTTGGCATGATGCGCCGCCAGAACCCGCAAGGTGGCCGGATCATCAACAACGGGTCCATCTCGGCCGCAGTGCCACGTCCCGGAACGGCACCCTATACCATGTCGAAACATGCGGTGACCGGCCTGACCCGCAGCCTGGGGCTGGACGGGCGGGCCTTCAACATTGCCTGCGGCCAGATCGACATCGGCAATGCCGCCACCGATATGGTGGCAGCCATGCCAAAGGGGGTGTCGCAGGCCGACGGTTCGATGAAGGCAGAGCCGGTCATGGATGTGCGGCTGGTTGCCGATGCCGTGTTGCAGATGGCGCGCCTGCCGCTGGATGTCAGCGTGCCCTTCATGACGATCATGGCCCGCGACATGCCGTTTCTTGGTCGGGGCTAGGGGTGCTCGCTGCGGCGTGCCGAACATGGACCCAGTCAGCCAGTCCTTTGTCCGATGCGCGGGGCGTTGATCCGGCAGCGGATTTTCTTGCCGCAGGGGCGCTGGCCACCCGGCCGTCCGACCCCAGACGGGCGAGGTGCTGGCGGAAGGCGGCCTGCCGCGCACCCGGACGCTGTTCCAGCACGCTGACCGGACGTTGCCCATCCAAAAGCAGAAGCGGGATCGTCAGTCTGCCGTCATCTGACAGCGTCTTCACAAAGGCAGAGGCAGCCTTGGACGGCACGTCCCTGTCCGTCGGATGTCTTGCCGCAAGGGGGACGTCCGGCAAAGACCGCGGCATCCGCTTTTTCACTGTCTGCGGCCGCTTTGCCGCCCTCACTGCCCATATGGCCCATCCTGTCGGCGGTCAGCCGCGCCTTGCGGCAACTGTGGGACTGTATCCGGCCATGAAAACGGGCGGACTGCGCCCTGGCCGGGATGATGTCACCGGCTGCTGAAAAGTGGCACCCGCATGGACTTCTGGCTGGATGGCAGGAACCTCTTCCACGGGCCTGCTGTGGTCCGGCCGGGGCCATTGCCCCGATCACGCGCTGCGCGTGCCACACGCCCGCCGGAGGGGGCAAAGCCCCCGCCCGGTGCCCGAACCGCCCATGGCGGACGCTTCTCGCCCGCTGGGCCGGGCGCTGGCCTGCCATGTTCCCGGACCTGCCGGTCTGCAAGGTACCGTCGCGCACGGGCGGGGGAAACGCGGTGCGTTTCCTGATCTCACCCTGGGGGGCAAAAGCAGCTTCACCGCTGCCATGGCAGGGGCCATCGCCCCTGCCACAGCGCCACGCTGCCCCTTGACCAGCCGGGGGCCAAAGCCCCCGGCCAGCGCCCGCCCCGCCCCCGGCGGGCGTTTCACGCCCGCCGGGTCGGGCGCTGGCCTTTCGTGGCGCTTGGACCTGCCGATCTACAAGGTACCGTCGCGCGCGGGCGGGGGAAACGCGCTGCGTTTCCTGTTCCCGCCCGGATTGGCGGAAGCATTTTCGCCGCTTCAATGGCAAAGGCCATCGCCTTTGCCACGCCGCAACGTCGCGTCCTGCCAGCCGGGGGCAAAAGCCCCCGCTTGTTGCCCGACCCGCCCCCGGCGGGCGCTTCTCGCCCGCCGGGTCGGGCGCTGGCCTCTGCTGTTCCTGGACCTGCCGGTCTACAGGGCACCGTCCCACGCGGGCGGGGAAACGCGGTGCGTTTCCTGCTCCCGCCCGGAGGAGCGTTCTCCGGGGTGCCCGGTCTCTCTGGCAGGGGCCATCGCCCCTGCCGCATCGCTGCGCCGTCCCATGTCCAGCCGGTGGCCAAAGCCCCCGCCCGGTGCCCGACCCGCCCGGAACGGCACCCCCTTTCCGGCGGATCAGGATGATCTGCCTGTCGCGCAAGCGGCGGAGATGCTTTGCAGCACCCTGTCAGGCATTCCGGTCAAGGGCAGACGGTCGGTCGCAGGGCGGCCCCGTTGGGCCGAAGCCTGCTACAGCCCCGGCACAAAGCGCCCGTATTCCCCTTGGCTGAACAGCAGGGGCTGGCCGGGACGCGCCGAAACGCGCAGCACCCGCCCGACGATGATCAGATGATCGCCGCCGTCATGCGTGGCCACCTGAAGGCAGTCGAACCGTGCCAGCGCCTGCGGCAGAACCGGCACGCCTTTCGCGTCCGTCTCATGCGCCAAACCGTCAAATCCGGCCCCGCCGCGCACGAAACGCCCGCTCAGGTCGCTTTGCTCGGCACCAAGGACATGAATCGCATAATGCCGGGCCGCGGCATAGAAGGGAAAGCGGGCGGCGGACCGGGCGGGTGACCACAGCACCAGCGGCGGGTCCAGCGAGACGCTGGCAAAACTGTTCGCCGTGAAGCCCATCGGACCATCGCGCGTGGGAATGGTGACAACGGTGATGCCCGTGGCAAAGCGTCCAAGGGCATCGCGGAATGCCCGCGAATCGGTCGTATCAGCCGTACAGTATGTGTCAGGCATCCTGTCTCCGCAGGTGGCCGCAGGGCAATCCAAGCCAGTTTCCCGCGGTGAGCTATCGCGCACAGCAGTCAGGGCAAGCCCGCATTGCACCCGGTGTGAAACTTTCGCCAGCGCGGTGCAGGACAGCCGCACCCCGACGGCGAACCTGCCGACTGCCGCCGTGCAGGCAGGCCCCGTCGGTGCATCCGCCGTTGCTGAACCGGCTGACCAATTCTGCCACGCGGTCGGGACGCAGCCGAATCATGACAGGGCGCAAGGCCGGGCAGACCGGACGGCAGCGCAACCGATCTTCAGGAGTCCTGCGAATGCCCCGCCGTCCGCGCCGCGCCAGCCCCAGGTCGGGCGGCCAGCGTCCGCCGCCTGGCGCGCCCCTGTGCGGGGATCGGCACGTAACCGCCCCAACCGGCCCGTCGCTTTGCGCAGACCCTGCCCTGCCTGCGGATCGGGCCTTGGACGGGCTGCGGCATCGCGTTAGTCAGGGGCGGGAACTTCCGCCACACAGGGACCGGCCGATGCTTTTCGCCTATCGTGACTCCGCCGGACATCTGGAACAGCTCGCGGTTTCCGACCCTCTTGCAGGTGCGATCTGGATCGATCTGTACCGGCCGATGCCCGCACAGGTGCAGGCCGTTGCGGCTTTGGGGGTTGATGTTCCCACCCTGGAAGACATGGAAGAGATCGAAATCTCCAACCGATTGTACCGCGAAGGCGGTGTGGATTACATGACCGTCGTCCTGCCGGGCCTGTCGGAAACCAAGGCACCGCTTTCCGGCCCCGTCACCTTCATCCTGATGCCAGAGCGTCTGGTGACTGTGCGGCATCACGCGCCGCGTCCGTTCGAGACCTATCCCAGGCGCGCCGACAAGGTCGGCCCCGGATGCTCGTCCACCGAACGCGTCTTTCTGGGCCTGATGGAAGAGATTGTCGGGCGGCTGGCCGATCTGCTGGAAGGAACGGGCAAGTCGCTGGATGCCGTCACCAGATCGGTCTACGACCCGGACGAGGCGGGACGGTCGGAGGTTCTGAAAGAGGCGCTGCAGGCTGTCGGGCGCGAGGGCGATCTGGTGGGGCGCGTGCGCCTGGCGCTCTTGACGCTGGAACGCGCCATCGGGTTTCTGGGGCAGTCGATGGCGGACCGCAGCCCGTCCGATGCCCTGCGTCCGGTGGTCAAGGCCCTGCTGCGCGATATTCAGGCGCTGGAGGTGCATGCGGATTTCGTCTCGTCTCGCGTGGCGCTGGCGTCGGATGCCACGCTGGGGATGGTCAACCTGGTGCAGAATTCCACCGTCCGCATTGTGTCGGTCGTCGCCGTGCTGTTCCTGCCGCCCACCCTGATCGCTTCGATCTATGGCATGAACTTTCGCCTGATGCCGGAACTGGACCAAAGCTGGGGCTATCCGATGGCGCTGGGCCTGATGGTCGCCTCGGCGGTTGGCACCTATCTGTTCTTCAAATGGAAGAACTGGCTGTGACGGTGCACAACCTCAGACAGCGGCAGTCTGGTCAGCCGGAAAGCGCGTAGCGGTGCAAGAGCCGGAACATCCCGTCTTCCCCCTGGCCGAACAGGCACAGGCTGTCCACAGCAAACGGGCGCGGCAGGACCGGGCGCAGCAGCGGATCAAGCACGGCGGCGACCCAGGCTGCCTCTGCCTCGGGCAAATCCCCGGTCAGCGTCAGATGGAAGCGGAAATCCTCCATAACATAGGGGTAGCCCCAGCGGGCCAGATGGCCGCGTTGCCGGTCGGTCAGCCGCTCTGGCCTGCGCCGGGCGATCTCTGCGGCATCCGGCGCGGCGCGGAACGCATCCAGAGCTTCGACAACACGGGCCGCAAGGCCGCCCAACTCGCCCTGGTCGCCGTCCGGCGTCAGGGCGACGAACCCGCCCAGCCGGTGCAGCGACAGGCCCACAAGTGTCACCGGGGCCAGCCTTGCGCAAAGATCGGCCGCCGCCTTGTGCAGCCCTTCGGGCGTCTGGCCGGGGGCCAGGCGGAACGGCGGCTTGATCGTGCCGTGAAATCCGTATTTGCGCGGCGTATCGGTCAACTCAAGGGCCGTGCGCGGCAGGCCGACAAGCTGCGGATGGGGCACGCGCAGCCCGGTTGCGGCATCCCAGCCCAGCCAGGCGGCTGTCACATCGGCAAACGCGCCCGCCTCGGGTGCCCAATAGATGGCATAGCGATGAAACTCTGTCATCTTGTCAGCTTTATGGACGCAGCGTCACAGTCCTGTGACAGGACAGTGTCATTGAGCGTCTTCCGGCCTGCGTCAAGGAATCTTCATGTCTGATACCATCATTGCCAATGCCCTTCTTGTTCTGCCCCACGAAACCCTTCGCGGCAGTCTTCATCTTTCCGGCGGTGTGATCCGGGGGATCGAGCCCGGCACGGCGGTGCCGGCGGGTGCGATCGACTGCGGCGGTGATCTGGTGATGCCCGGTCTGGTCGAATTGCACACCGACAATCTTGAACGCCATATCGAGCCGCGCCCCAAGGTCGACTGGCCCCATGCCAGCGCCATCATCGCCCATGATGCCGAACTGGCCAGTGTCGGCATCACCACGGTTTTCGATGCGCTGCGGGTGGGGTCGGTCGTCTCGAAGGCCAAGGGCAATTACGGCGAATATGCCCGCGCACTGGCCGACGAGATTCTTGATCTGCGCGGGCAGGGGGTGCTGCGGATCAGCCATTTCCTGCATCTGCGGGCCGAGGTCTGTTCGGAAACCCTAGTGGAAGAGCTGGAAAAGTTCGGGCCGGCCGATGCCATCGGCATCGTCAGCCTGATGGACCACACCCCCGGCCAGCGCCAGTTCCGCGATGAGACAAAGCTGAAAGACTACGTCATGGGCAAGCACGGCTATTCGCTGGACGAATTTCACCGCCATATCGCCGCGCAAAAGGCGCTGGGCGACCGGATGCGCGACCTGCATGAGGCTGCGGCGGTGGCGGCGGCGCAGCGCTATGGCGCGGTGCTGGCCAGCCATGACGACACGACCGAAGACCAGGTCGCCCGGTCTGCCGGGCAAGGCGCGCATTTCGCCGAGTTTCCGACCACGGTCGAGGCGGCGCGCGCCTGTCAGGCGCATGGTATCAAGGTGATGATGGGCGCGCCGAACCTGATCCGGGGCGGGTCGCATTCCGGCAATGTCGCCGCTGCCGATCTGGCCGGGGCGGGGCTTCTGGACGTCGTCTCGTCCGATTACGTGCCCTCGTCGCTGCTGACGGCGGGGCTGCGGCTGGGCGATCTGTGGGGCAGCCTTGCGCGCGGCGTGGCCACGGTGACAGGGGCACCGGCACAGGCGGCGGGGCTGCAGGACCGGGGGCAGCTGGTTCCCGGCGCGCGGGCCGATGTGATCCGCGTGGCGCGCCTTGGCCAGGCGGCTGTCGTGCGCGGAACATGGGTTGCGGGCCACCGCGTGGCCTGAGATCACCCGACACCGACGCAGACAGCAACGAGGACAGCATGAGCCAAAGCCTGCCCGCCTTCACCGCCCCCGGCCGCTTCTGGCGGGGCAACCTGCACACCCATTCCACCCGGTCCGACGGCGTGCTGGAGCCGCAAGAGGTGTGCCGCCGCTACCAGGCCGAAGGCTATGACTTTCTGGCGCTGACCGATCATTTCGTGGGCCACTACGGCTATCCCATCGTCGATACCCTGCCGTTCCGCACCAACAGCTTTACCACGATTCTGGGGGCCGAGCTGCATGCGGGGGCGATGGCCAATGGCGAGCTGTGGCACATCCTGGCCGTCGGCCTGCCGCCGGATTTCGCCCCGTCCCACAGCCCGGATTTCCGGCCCGTCGAGGGGCAGGAAAGCGGGGCGGCGCTGGCGGCGCGCGCCGTGGCCGCCGGGGCTTTCGTGGCCGTGGCCCATCCGCAATGGTCCGGCCTGACCCTGGCCGATGCGCGGGGCATCACGGCGGCCCATGCGGTGGAGATCTACAACCACGGCTGCGCCGAGGGGTGCGACCGGGCGGACGGCTTCGGCATTGCCGATCTGCTGCTGACCGAGGGGCGGCGGCTGAGCCTGATTGCCACGGATGACGCGCATTTTTCAGAGCCGGATCATTTCGGCGGCTGGGTGATGGTCAAGGCCGCAGCGAATGAACCCGAGGCGCTGCTGGACGCGCTGAAGGCGGGGCAGTTCTATTCCTCGCAAGGGCCGGAACTGCGCGATGTGCGGATCACGGGCGATGCGGTGGAGGTGGCGTGTTCCGCCGTCCGCTCGGTGATCGTGCAGGGGGCCGGATCGGCGGCCAAGGCGGTGCATGGCCAGTCGATGACCACGGCGCAGGTCCCGCTGGACCGGTTCCGCGACTCGGCCTGGGTCCGGGTGACGGTGATCGATCAGGCAGGCAGGCGGGCCTGGTCGAACCCGTGGTTCTTTTGAGGCACGGGCAAAGCGGGGCAGGGGGCGAAGGGCAAAAGCCCCTGTTGCCTGGCCCCCGCAAGCGGTCCACAAGGATGGGGTGAAGCAAACCGGTGATACGGGGCGGGGCCAGAGATGTCGCTTGTGGCGGACTTTATCCGGCAGGTCGGGGAAACCTGGAAGACGCGGAAGGCAACGGAACATTCCTATCGCCCCGCGCTGAAGACGCTGTTCGATGGCCTGAAACCGGGCGAGATCACGGCGACAAATGAACCCAAACGCATCGCCTGCGGCGCACCGGATTTCATCCTGCAAACCGGTGAGATTGCGATAGGTTTTGTCGAGGCAAAGGACGTTGGGCTTGACCTGCGCCAGATGAAGGACGCGAACCGGGACCAGCAGAAGCGCTACCTCGCCGCCCTGCCGAACCTGATCTATACCAACTGCCTGGACTGGGATTTCTACCGCAACGGGCAGTTGGTGGCATCGGTCACGGTTGCCGATTACCTGACGGGCATTCAGCCAAAGCCGGATCAGTACGCCATACTGGAAAACCTGCTGCGCGACTTCATCGCCCAGCGGCCACAAACGATCACCTCGCCAAAGGTGCTGGCGGAAATCATGGCGGGCAAGGCGGGCCTGATCAAAGACGTGCTGCGCAATGCGCTGAAGGCGGATGCAGACCTGCAATCGGAGTTGGGCGACCAGTTCAAGGCGTTCCGCGAACACCTGATCCACGACATCACGCCCGAAGACTTCGCGGACATCTACGCGGAAACCATCGCCTATGGCATGTTCGCGGCGCGGCTGCATGACCCGACGCTTGATACCTTCACGCGGCAAGAGGCGCTGGACCTGCTGCCCAAATCAAACCCCTTCCTGCGCAACCTGTTCAGCTATATCGCCGGGCCGAATCTGGATGACCGGATCAGATGGATCATTGATTATCTGGCCAAGGTGTTTCAGGCCGCGAATGTGGCCAAGATCATGGAAGGGTTCGGCAGGCTGACCGGGCAGAACGACCCGTTCCTGCATTTCTATGAAACCTTCCTTGCCGCCTATAACCCGGCCAAGCGCAAGGCGCGCGGCGTGTGGTACACGCCGGAACCCGTGGTCAGTTTCATCGTGCGCGCGGTGGACCAGGTGCTGCAAACCGAATTCGGTCTGGCCGATGGGCTGGCCGACACATCAAAGGTGACGGTTGACTGGGACACCGGGCAAACCGACAGCAAGGGCAAGCCGGTCAAGATCAAGAAAGAGGTGCACCGCGTTCAAATCCTGGACCCGGCCACAGGGACCGGCACCTTTCTGGCCGAGGTGATCAAACAGATCGCGCCCAAGGTGAAGGGCGTGGCCCCCGGCATGTGGAGCCAGTATGTCGAACGCGACCTGATCCCGCGCGTGCATGGGTTTGAATTGCTGATGGCGTCCTATGCCATGTGCCATATGAAGCTGGACATGATCCTGACCGAAATGGGCTACAGGCCCACCGGCACCCCGCCGCGCCTTTCGGTGTATCTGACCAATTCGCTGGAAGAAGGCGAGCCTGCGAACCAGTCACTGCCCTTTGCGCAATGGCTGTCGAATGAGGTGAAGCAGGCGAACACGATCAAGCGCGATATGCCGATCATGTGCGTGATCGGCAACCCGCCCTATCTTGGCGAAGGCGGCAAATCCGAAGGCTGGCTGGGCAAGCTGATGGAGGATTACAAGAAAGAGCCGGGGGGCATTGAGCGGTTGCAGGAACGCAACCCGAAATGGCTGAACGACCTGTATGTGAAGTTCATCCGCCTGTCGTCGCACCTGATTGAAAAGAACGGCGAAGGGGTGCTGGGGTTCATCACCAACCACGGCTATCTGGACAACCCGACCTTCCGGGGGATGCGCTGGCACCTGCTGAAGACGTTTGACAAGATTTGGGTGCTGGATTTGCATGGGAATGCGAAGAAGAAAGAAGTCACGCCAGAGGGCAAGCCGGATAAGAATGTCTTTGATATTCAGCAGGGTGTGGCGATTATCATTGGGGTGAGGAAGAAGGGCGGCGGCGCGGGGCTGGCGCAGGTTCTGCATGGCGACCTGTGGGGCGAACGCGCGGCGAAATATGAAGGACTGTATGCGGCTGAGCTCACACCAGTGACCTTTTCGGCGATTGAAAGCCCTGCACCACAGCATCCGCTGGTACGACGGAGTTATTCGATACAATCGGTTTACGAAAAAGGCATCTCTGTCACCGCACTGATGCCCGTAAATTCCGTGGGTATTGTAACGGCACGCGATGACCTTACAATCGACGAAAGCCGGGATCGTCTTTGGCAGCGTGTGCAGAATTTTGCCGCGATGGAGACGGAACCGGCGCGCCAAAAGTACAGACTTGGAAATGATGTTCGAGACTGGACGGTCGCATGGGCCCAAAATGACCTGAACCGCGATCTAGAGCGGGTCGCATGCCTTCTGATTCAGGATTCCCAGGTTGAGGATTTTGTGATTCCCTGATCTGGCCAGATATAGGGGGTTGGAATGGGCAAGGCACATCCTATGGAACTTCGCAGCCGGGTCATCGCCTTTGTCGAG